>OY970172.1:0-1091075 GCA_963707655.1 uncultured bacterium
TTGCATTTGAAGGGCAGACAGAATTGGCATTATTGGCTGATACCGTGTTTATGATTCCCCGCGTTGCTCCCTTACTTGAGCCATTGGCTGTGACAGGCTTGATGCAATTTTTTGTATACCAAATTGCCCTTGTTTTAGAGCGGCCAATTGATAAACCAAGAAACTTGGCAAAATCAGTTACTGTTGAATAGATATTGAGAGTATTATATCTGAATACCAGTTAAACGGTTGAATTCGTCAACGAAGCGTTGAGCCGCTATTGTGTTGTATAATTTTGTAGGTTCGGTGTAACCGAAATCTTCTTTGTATTCATCTATTCGGCGTAGATTTACCAATTCATCTGCGTCAACTGACTCGAGCGTCGCGGTAAAAAAGAAGTCAGGAATATAAGATATGCCATCGGGAATATAGTCGAAAGCTCTATTATTTAAATTCATTTCTTGCGCGTACAATTCTCCTTGCCGTGTGTAAGAACTTAAGCCCGTTTCTTTGTTTGTCTTCTTAAGTTTTCCCAATTTCAGTGACCATTGAAGTCTGATAAGCATTTGATCGGTCATTCATTGACATGCGATTTGTCTGTGATCTGGCTAGAAGGTAAGAAACAAATGCATCGAATTCATCAAGCATTGATTTGACCTTATCTTTCTCTGCTTGTATCTCTGCTTTGTGTTCTGGCTGGGCGAGTAGCATACGCGCATATTCCTCATCCAGTTCGTCTTTAGCATTTTTTGCCAGAGGTGCTTGGTGTTTCAACACGTAGTCGATGTCGACTGGTTGGGCTGCCAGCTGGCGGTATAATGCTGCCACATAAGCGGGCAAATTTCTTGTTAATGCAGTAGCTTTTGCTTCTTCAAGTGACGGCATGGCAACAACTAATTCTTGTGGCGTTGGTGCAAGGTCGGCAAGTCGTTTAAAATCGTGCGCGTAATAAAATGCGTCTCGCGCCACTAGAAAGTCCGCCCATTTTCCAAGCAACAAATTCTGTTCAGGTGTCCTTCCTGTGTTGGTCTCTATCTCTTGTGCGGGCGTGATTTTTATATCCATCGCAGTTAGTGAGGTGGCTATAGCGAATAGGCGGAGAGTACAATGAATTTGAATTTTTGCATAGAAAGCGCTCCTTTTTAAAAAATTTTAAACTTTTTCTTCTGCGTGCTGATTATAGCAGCAGCCTAAAATAATCAAAAGAAAATTTAAAGATCTTTTTATGCAAAAAAATCTCTCATTTCACAGGCTATCGCGCTAGCTGCGGTCAGAAATGTTAAGCACAGCATGCTTGTGCTCGCAAAGTCTGTAGCGAAAGCAAAAGGCTCTGCGTTGTCAGAGTTCGCTGAATGATGGTCGTGTGAGTCCTGATAAAGATGGATATATCGTCTATTTTTATCGGGACTCTGTATTTGAGCTGCGTAATAATTTCTCTGTGGCCGCTTGGGTCGGACAGCAGATGCCGTGAGAATCCCTTTGAGTGGCAATACACTTTTCTGATCACTATTGGCTTGAGCATCCGTTTGCGGAATGATTTCGACTTGAGCGGAAAATCGAACTTGTTTTATAGGAGGTTTTGTTTGATCATCATCCATTGCAAGAAGAGAAAAAGAAAATAAGCAAAAAACAAATAAAAATGAGTTGTGATTCATCACATATTTCCCTATATTTTTTCTTGCGGATAAGAAGTTATTCTTTTGTGTGGAGAATGGGTAAAGCTCAATCCGGCCACCAAGAGTAATACGAGCCCGGAAACAAGCAATAATGAAAGACGATGTTTATAAATTTTCTTCATAAATCCTGTTTAAATAGATGAAAAATATTATGATCTTATATATAAGGCTAGCGGTTTCTTGTATTCGGTCAAGAAAACGGGTTGCATGTTTTCTGTAATGCCCACTTTACGTGACAATTGTGGCAAAACATTTCAGTTTGAATTTCATAATCAGAGGCTGACAATGTCGCATAATGCGCTTCTACAGGAATTTTTGCATGCTTTAGCGCCCCGCACGCTTGTTTAAATTAAATTAATCTATATAATTAATTATAATATTTAAAATTGTTTCAAAGTTGAAATATATACCTCGTGTTTTTAACGAGACCATTTTGGAGGATCTTATGAAATCAATGCAATTCACTTATTTAATGCTCGGCGCATTGTTACTGTCTGCCCCATTAGCAGAAGCTAAACGCGGCATGGCTTTCCAGTGGCCGACCGGCTCTTATCAGGAAACAAAACATGGAGTGTCTATCAATGCTCGCCTTCTTGATAAAAATGAGACGGCAGCCCTTTTTGATGGATATGGCAAGAGATTGATTCAGGGAAGAAATAGCACTATTCCTTTGAAAATTGAGATCATCAATAATAGCGATGCGCTTATGGTCTTGAAAGAAAGCGATATCACCTTGCCGTTGGTCAATATCAATCCCTCAGCATCCTGGAATATAGGCAGCATAGTCAGCACTGGCTTGTTTCGCCTTGTGGGCGGTAGCGTGGTTATAGCTCTTGGGTTACCCTTTGCGCTAGTGGGCGGGGTATTGGTTTCGACGGCCATTGTTGGCGCTGCTTCACCCTACGTCATTGCGGGGCCTTTGATTAGTGTTGGGGCATTGTTTACCGGTGTTGGCTCGTGGCTGTTTAGCCCTTTCAACACACCGGTCGCACAAAAAAATATGCAGGATCAAACAGAGCCGATCGCCATTTATCCTCAAGAAACCAAAGACATTATCTTATTTACTTCAGCAAGAACATTACAACCCTTTTCTGTGAGCATGAAAAATCTTGCGGGGCATAAAACAAGCTTCGCCGTGAATTTTGATGGCGTCGCTCCTGAAAGAGAAGTTACCTGGATGGGTGCACGCGCTGCCTAATAAAAGATTATTCTATTAAATAAAGAAGAAGAAAGCGTCTGTTGAAAAATAGACGCTTTCTTTTGGCTTTTTACTTCTTATCAAGAGCAACTTCTTGCAATACCAGCGGTTTGTTGGTCACTGCTACCGAGTCGATAAAATCCACCGCTTTTTGTCGGGTGGCAACTTTTTCGGGGAAGACATTTTGGCCCAGACTATGAATGTTTATCAAGTTAATTGCTTCTCTGAGTTGATTGTCGTTTTCAAGTACTTTTTTTGCACGTTCCAGCCAGCTCAGCTGCTTGTCATCTTTCTTCTCTTCATTTTTCTTTTTTTCATCATCTTTACCATTGCCGTTTTTTATATAATTCGACAATGAGCTTTCGCTGCCATAGAACTTTTTAATCCAGAGCATTTGCTCTGTTGGGGGAAAGCTTTTTTCTACCTCAAAATCAGGAGTTATTCCTTGCGCTTGAATTGATATATCACCGGGAAGAAAATAGAGAGATTCGGTAATTTTTACCGCACAGTCGTTCCCCACCGGAATCACGTCTTGTACTGACCCTTTGCCAAATGTTTTTGTCCCAACCAAAAATACCATTGCTTTCTTGCTGTTTTTGGCATTTTTTTCTGCTGCATTTTGTGAATGGAGTTTAAGGCAACCGGCCAGAATTTCAGCGGCAGAGGCGGTGTAATTATTAATCAAAATGAATATGGGAACATTGGCTGCGATAGGTTCTTTGCTGGTACTGTAACGGCGCGTTTCTTTGCCATCTTTATCTTTGGTAGTCACCACGAGACTTCCTTTATCGAGGAAAAGACCCGCAATATCAACAACGGATGAGAGGAGCCCTCCCGAGTTATTGCGCAAATCAATAATGAGTGCTTTATATTTTTTTTCTTTTGATTTTCTTAATAATTCTTCAATCTGTTTTACTGCATTTTCACTAAACATGGTGAGTGAAATATAATAAATATCATGCTCTTGTAAGTGGAAACAGAGTGAATTTTGCTCTTTAATCACATCGCGTGTTATGTCAAAAGAGAGCGGATCCATTTGCCCTTCGCGGGTGATTTTTATAGTAACTTTCGTATTGCGCTCACCTTTTATCTTACTCATGGCTTGGTCCGTGCTCATGTTTTCGAGTGCTTCGCCACCAATCTCGATAATTTTATCAAGAGGCTTTAAACCTGCTTTATCGGCGGGACCATCAGGAATAGTGTCAATGATCATCAAAAATTTATCTTTTTGCAAACGGGTGTTATCAATAATAATCCCAATACCAAAAAATTCTCCGCTCGTTGATTCGAGCATTTGCTTGTAGTTTTTTGGATTGAGAAAATTTGAATGGGGGTCAAGGCAGTTAACAAAACCATCGATTGCCTTTATCATGCATTCTTCTGCATCATTGATTTTATAATGACGCTCTTCAACAATTTGTAATACTTGTGCAAAAGTCCGTAACCAATTATAAATGGTTTCTTCATATGTTTTTGGTTGCTCGATTTTTTCTGTTTTGCTTGGCTCATTTTGCGTTGTTGACAAAACAATAGGAAAAAACAAAATGATAGCGAGTAAGCACGTTGATTTATTTATACGCATCATAGACTCCTCTAATAATTGTCTTAAAAAAACTATATCATTCTTATCTTCGCAAAAGCTAATCTTTATAAGAAATACGCAGTAAGATTGGTATTAATGAAGCATAATTGCTGCAAAAGGGAGAATAGTATGCATGAAAAAAAGCGGTGGCTGCTGCGCATTGCTCTTGCCACTGAAGTACTGTTGTTTGCTATAACTTTTTTCTTTGACTCACATGGCATGCGTGCGCTCTATGCATTGCAAGCAGAAACGGTAGTGTTGCGCAATGAAATTGATACTCTGGGCAGCGAAGTGGCTGTGCTTGAGCATGATATTGCGCAGTGGCATGAAGATGTTTTTTATAAAGAAAAAATGGCGCGCGAACAATTGCAAATGGCGCGATGCGATGAAATTATTTATTATATTGAATAAAGCAAACAACATTTATCTATGGGATATTACATGAAATATAAATACACATTGCCTCCATTACCTTACGATTACAGCGCTCTTGAGCCTTATATTGACGCAAGAACTATGGAGATTCATTACACCAAACATCATCAGGCTTATGTTGATAACCTTAACAAAGCACTTGAGGGCTATGAGCAGTTACAGCATATTGAGTTGAGTGAGCTGATCGCCGGTATTGATGATCTACCGGAAGAAATCAAAACCGCAGTGCGTAACAATGGTGGTGGCCACTTGAATCATTCATTTTTTTGGAAAATCATGAAAAAAAATGGTGGTGGGGAGCCAAGCGGCAAAATTGGTGACGCTATTAAAAATACTTTTGGCACATTCTCTAAGTTTCAAGATGATTTTAATGCAGCGGCAAAAAAAGTTTTTGGTAGCGGCTGGGCATGGTTGTGTATTAATGACCAGAGAAAAATTTCAATTATTTCTACCCCTAATCAGGATTCACCGATAATGCAAGGGCTCACACCTCTTTTGGGGCTCGATGTGTGGGAGCATGCGTATTATCTTTCCTATCAAAACAGAAGACCCGATTATATTACTGCGTGGTGGCACGTAATTAATTGGGATCAAGTAGAAGAAAATTTTAAGCAAGCATTATAAAAACTGATCATGTAGGGGCTCCTTGGTATGAAAATCAAGGAGCCTATTTTACTTTAATGGATATGATTATCCTGCCGTTGCCAAAGCTTGGTTTTTCTTATCAACAATGCTTTGAATAACATCGACAATAAGTTTTTTGTTTTCAACGACAGCAAATTCGGTGAGCCCGCTTAATAAATCGATAACGTCTGTCTTGTAGGTAAAGTTGAATGTGCTGCATGCATCGTCGGGACAGTTTTTTGGATCAAATGTTTTTGAATACGCATCATTTTTGACCAGTGGCATATAGATAATTGTTGGGCTGGAGGGATTGTTTTTGTCCTGAAATACCGTAATAGAGTTGGCCACTTTAGCGTAATCTATTGCAGGAAACGGAATGCCTTTTTCTTTGAAATATTCTTCTGTTTTGCGTAACTCGTCACCGGTGGTGCCGGCAGAATTATCAAACACAAGAATCAGATCAACAGCGCGCTCTTTTTGCAAGAGCGGCGGCATTGGCAAGTTATAGTGGATACCGGCATCAAGCAAAGTAAGAGTTTTTTTATTGCCGTACGGAAGACCAAGCATACCAAAGGTAAAATTATTTACCTCAGCAGGGAAAAACCGCGCTTTGCCAATTTGTACGCTGCCGGCAGCTTTAAGCATATCAAGTAAAAATTCAGGGCGTAGCTCTTTGCCAATGACCGTTAATGCTTCTTTGAGATTGATACCAATAGCATAGCCAAAAGTGCCCATGAGGTAACCGAGTGATTCTTGGGGAACATAATTTATTGAAGCGCTATTAATAAAGTGTCTACCAAGAGCCCAGGGAGGAATAAAGCCGCCCAGGGCATCACTACCAACTTCATAGGGGGTAAAAGATACCCAGATATACGGTTGATATGAGGTAATCGCGTTGTATATGGGCAATGGCCTATTGCCATCGGCAATGACATTAGCCTGCGAGGAAAGAAAAATATCATAGGAAGAGGCCCCTTTTGCGTTATCAAGAAATAAAGAAGTGAGCGCGCCGCCATAGATATCAACCATTGAAAGTGGTTTGTCAAAGACAAACTTCTTAAACATATAGCTACCCAGAGCCGGAATTGAGAACCTTGTATTTATCAAACCATCAGGAAGACGCTTCTTTAAGAAATCTTTAAATTGGGCGGGAGAAAAATTAAAATGCATAGAAGGAGCTGTTTCCCATGTTGCCCCTGATAACGTTGATTCATACATTATCCCCCCAAGCAGTCCTATTTTGTCCAGGCCATTTTTTGATCCATTGAAAGCGACTGTCGATCGAACACCACCACCACTACCCAAGTTTGCAATAATTGGTTCAGAGCCGGGAGCAATATTTTTAATACCCATTTTTTTCAGCGCGGTGTTCACTTTTTTGCGACGTGTTTCCACATATTTTTTTTCTTGGTCACATAAACCACCACCACCCAAACGTACCGAGGCTTGCATGCTGTTGTAGGGGATTTCTTGCCAGAGTTTGCGTAATTGCCCTATAGTCGCAGCCAGTAATACATTAATGGCTTTTTTTGTTTTACTGATAATTGGTTGAATCACTTTCCAATTAATGTGATTAAATGCTGCTATTTTTCCTTCCACAAAGGCAACATAAAAATTATCAAAAAGAGGATTGGCAATGTTTTGCCTCGCGAGTAAATGCAATTCATCGCCAGATATTTCAGGCTTTAAAAGATCGCCAAGAATTGAGATGGCTAACTCTCTGCTACCCAGATCCCATTTCATCGAAGGCCGTTCAAAAGCGGTTTTGCTATGGGGGGGGAGCCGCTTTGCCGGTGATGTCCGCTGCGCTTCTTGTAAAAGAATTGTGGTATAGGTGTAATAAGGGGCCGCGTGCAAAGAGATGTCAGATTCATTGTGTAGATATACGGTATCAGCATGCAGTGATATGATCGGATACAATAAGAGTAGTATGCTTTTTTTATTCATGAATCCCCCACCTTTTTATAGATATAATTTAGATAGCGCCCATTTCGAGTATAGATGAATCAAAATGACCGGCGCAATTATTTAGGGACAGAATAAGCTTTAGCTTTTTAAATCAAAAGATATATACTTTTATTTTAGAATATTCAAAACTCCCTTATTATCGCAAATTATTATGATGAAAAATAAATCCATTCCTGCTCCGCATGACCAAACTCCTGAAGCTGAATATGAAGTGCGCGTTGAAAAAGTTGTCAATATGCGCAAGCTTGGTATTGAGCCATGGCCTTCGTACAAAAAAATAAATGCTACAACAGCTGAAGTTAAAGCTGAATATAAAGATGAAGGGCAATCGCGCGTCTATGAAGTCGCCGGCCGCATCATGACTATGCGCTTGCATGGAAAAACCGCTTTTTTTCATATTCAAGATCAACATGGGCGCTTGCAAATATACTTGCGTGAAGATGTTGTTGGTGCTGAAAATTTTGGTCGCTTTGAGCAGTATATTGATAATGGTGATATTGTATGGATTTCTGGTCATTCATTCAAAACAAAGACCGGTGAGATTACTCTCAAAGCTGATAACTATGAATTGTTGAGTAAATGCTTGCATCCTCTGCCGGACAAATTTCATGGGTTGAGCGACATAGAAACTATTTATCGGCAGCGTTATCTTGATCTTATTACCAATCCCGATAGCCGCGAGCGATTCCGTCGCCGCAGCATGATTATACGCACTCTGCGCTCCTTTCTTGATTCTCATGATTATGTGGAAGTGGAGACGCCCATGTTGCATCCTATTCCCGGTGGCGCAGCAGCGCGTCCATTTGTAACTCATCACAATGCGCTTGATTCTGATTTTTATTTGCGCATTGCTCCTGAGCTTTATTTAAAAAGACTTGTTGTCGGTGGCATTGAACGAGTGTATGAGATTAATCGCAATTTCAGAAATGAAGGCATTTCTACGCGCCACAATCCTGAATTTACCATGCTTGAATTTTATACCGCGCATGAAAATTATGTTTTCGCCATGGATTTTACTGAAGAAATGTTGCGCATGGCGGCACAAAAAGCAAGCAACAGTTTGCAGTTGCCATTTGGTGAGCATATGTTGAATTTTGAACAGCCATTCAAACGCATTACGCTCAAAGAAGCGGTGATAGAATTTGCTGCTGTTCAACCGCATGAGCTTCTTGAAGAGAGCATTGATGCGACCTTGCAAGCAAAGAAAGTTTCTTTGGCACAAAAAGATGCTTCATTGGGACAAAAAATATATGCATTGTTTGAACAATTGGTTGAACATCAATTGATTCAGCCAACTTTTGTCACCCAATTCCCTATAGAAGTCTCTCCACTTGCAAAGCGTGATCATCATGACATGCATGCGGCTGCGCGTTTTGAACTCTTCATTGCCGGTATGGAGCTGAGCAATTCATTTAATGAATTGAATGATCCTTTCGAGCAGGCAGAGCGCTTTAAAGAGCAGGTGCAATCTCGCCAGGCAGGTGATAGTGAAGCTCATTATTATGATGCTGATTTTATTGAAGCGCTTGAATATGCATTGCCCCCAACAGTTGGTGTGGGAATTGGTATTGATCGTTTAACTATGTTATTAACCGGTGCCACTTCAATTAAAGATGTCATATTGTTTCCTACATTGAAAAAGAGACAGCAATAATATTTTTCAATGCAAGGCGCATCAGATGAATTTTCTACAGGGTGAAAAATATCTTTGGCAGTTGCCGGGTTGCGATCAAGCGGCTATTTTAGACGTGGCGGCACGCTACAATATTTCTTTTCCTATAGCGCAAACAGTTCTGGCTCGTGGATTTACGAATCCTGAAGCGATCGATTCTTATTTGTTTAGCTCATTTGAAAAAGATGTTGCCCATGCTTCACTCATAAAAGATGCTTCAAAAACAGTTGACCGTATTATTACGGCGATTAACAATAAAGAAAAAATTCTTATATTCGGCGATTATGATGTTGATGGAATCACTTCATCAGCACTGATGATGATTTGCCTCTTGCATTTAAAAGCAGAGGTCAATTTTTTTTTGCCTCATCGCGTGCGTGATGGTTATGGCATTTCTACCGGCGTGGTGGAACGTGCAGCACAAAATGGATATCGCTTAATTATCACGGTCGATAATGGCATTACTGCGTTTGCACCGGCTGTAAAAGCAAAAGAGTTGGGTATAGATCTTATTATTACTGATCACCATCGGCCCCAAGGAGCGGTGCCTGATGCATATGCGGTTGTTGATCCGCAGCAAGAAGATTGTTTGTATCCATTTAAAGTATTTGCCGGCGTTGGTGTCTCATTTAAAATTCTAACTTTGCTCTATGAAAAATTGGGTAAAGAAATGCCGGTGAAAGCATACGAGCTTTTGTTGCTTGGTACCATTGCCGACGTAGTGCCCTTATTGGGAGAAAATAGATTTTGGGTGCGCCATGGCCTTGCCTATGTAAATTCGCATGAAAGTATCTCTTTACAAGTTCTAAAGCAAAACGGCAAGCTCGATAAGCCAAAAATTTCAGCAACCGATATCGGTTTTTGTCTCACGCCTCAAATTAATGCATTGGGACGACTCGAGGATCCGCGTCAAGGGGTTAAGTTTTTAATTGGTGCTGATATTGCCGAGGTTAAAGAAGTTGGCGCTACATTGTATGAGCTCAACCAGACACGGCGGGAAATAGAGCGCTCCATTATCAGTCAGATCGATGCGGAAATTGAAAGCAAGCGTGTTGATCTTGAAAAAGAGAAGGTCATTATTGTTGCGAGTGAATCATGGCCACCGGGAGTAATTGGCTTGGTTGCTTCGCGCTTGGTTTCCGCATATGGCAAGCCAACATTGCTTTTTCATCTCACCAAAAAAGGAATCGCCAAAGGATCGTGCCGCTCTATTCCTGAATTTAATATGTTTAATGCTTTGGCAGCAAACAAAGATTTATTAGAATCATTTGGCGGGCATTCATTAGCGGCTGGTCTTTCGCTCAAAGTAGAAAATCTTCCTGTACTCAAGGAACGACTCGAAAAACTTGTTTCTGAACAATTGACTCCTTTTGATTTGCAACAAAAATTGAGGTTGGATGCAGAAATCAAACTAGAGGATTTAAATAAAAAAATAATAAGCGATATGGGCTTGCTTGAACCATTTGGTAATGAAAATCAACAGCCAACCTTTTTAGTCAAAGATGTACGTGCAGGTGCAAAAGCCAACTTTATTAAAAGATCTGCATGTTAAATGTTCTATTTTTGCCGATGGCATAATTAAACAAGTAATATTTTTTAATAGGCCGGCTCTTTTTGAAAAACTGATAAGTTTTGAGCAAGAACAATTTCATGTTGCGGCACAAATTTCTGAAAATCATTGGAACGGAAAAGTAAATATTGAATTGATTGGTCTTGATATAGCACAAAAAGAGGGGCAAAAATGATCATTACCATTGACGGGCCCACGGCGAGTGGTAAATCAACGGCGGCACATGCTTTGGCAAAAAAACTTGGTTTTTATTACATAGATTCAGGTCTTTTTTATCGCGCGCTGGGTTACTTATTGGTTACTAGGGCCGCATATACCGTTGCTGATTTAAATTCTATTAAAGAGAGTGATATTCAATTATACATGAGCCGCTGCCGCTATATATACGATCAAACCGGAGCGCATATCTTGTATGAAGATGCTGATATTACTCCTTTTTTAAAAACAAAAGATGTTGATGTGTACGCTTCATTGATTGGGGGAACGCCACAGGTGCGCATTGGCCTGGAAGAACATATGCGGGTATTGGCACGTGACCAGAATTTGGTTATCGATGGCAGGGATACCGGTTCAATTATTTTTCCTCAGGCAGATTATAAATTTTTTCTTACCGCATCGTTGGCAGTGCGCGCAGCCCGTTGGCTAGTTGATCAAGGGAAAAAAGGAATTGTGGTTACGCTCCTTCAGGCTGAAGAGTCAGTAAGCGCGCGTGACGAACGAGATACGTCGCGTCCGGTAGCGCCGCTTTGTATTCCCAAAGGGGCACATGTCATTGATAGCTCTACGTTTACGCAAGAGCAGACTATAGAAGCATTTTTAAAAATCATACAAAAGAATTAGGGAGCAGATTTTCATCGCTCCCTAATTACTTTACTTGTGTAAGTAAGGCGAATGCTTACTTAGCAGCTGGTGTTTTTTCCATAGCACGTTGAATATGCTCAGGAGCATTTTCAATACGTGTCATGCCGGCAGCTGTTTCTGGAGTACATGGCTTACCTGTTGTAACACAGCATTCTTTAACTACGTTACTAACGCATTCTACTTCAACGAATTTTGTAGTAGGAACGATCTTAACGTCAGGAACCTCTTTGCAGTATTTTTCAACTACACAATAGGTTTCTTTTGGCTCTCTGTAAGTTTTAACTGGACAAGCTGGACATACATCACAGCTCTTGGTTTTGCGTTCGCAACGACCAGATTTACAGTTTTTTTCTTTACGCGCGCAGCTACCGTTTTCACAACGACGACCACGACGGTAATTTGCGTCTACTGAAGTAGAAACAGCAAATGCTGTTACTGTTAAGCAGACTAATGCTAGATAAAGCTTATTCATAGCTTCTCCTTTTAGAATGTTAGTATGATACATTACATTTCAACTTCTAATACCATGGTAATATATTACCTTGATCAAATTCAATGATTTTGAAATATAATTACAATTAAGAATTTTGCTTCAGGAGAAAGCGGCGATAAATAAGGGATTATTGGGCAGGATGGGCAAAAGGGAAACAGGGGTATATTTGAATAAATACACCCCTAGGTTTTTTTAGAATTTCAGTGTTGAAGAGGTTTGCTTTTCTTCTTCTAAAGCAATAGTGATCTCTTCCTGGTCATTTATATCAAAATCTTCATGTGCCACCATCATATCATTTTCGGTGTTTGTTGAACGGTTTTCTACCACTTCAACAGATTCATTTTTGGTGCAACATTTATTTTTTTTGCACCAGCATGCCGGCAAAGAAAGCAGGCTTGCAACACATAAGAGAGTGATAAAAAGTTGTTTTGTATTCATAAGATCTCCCGATAGAGGTTGTTTAAGAATGTACGTTAAGCTTATTTAATCTTACTACTTTGCTTTTTCTTTTTTGATTTTGACTGAACTTTTTGCGCTATTTTTTTAAATGAAGCATCTTCAAAAGCTGCCGGTAAAACTTCATCCATAGTACTTACCATGATAATATTCAATCCTTTAAGATCTATTTCTTTGGCTATGTCGCGCAAATCATCGTTGTTTTCTTTAGGAATAATAACGGTGGTTATATCATGTTGCTTTGCCGCAAGAAGTTTTTCTTTTAGTCCACCAATGGCAAGCACGCGTCCTTGTAGGGTGATTTCACCAGTCATTGCCAAATGAGCACGCAATGGTTTATTGGTTAATGCAGAAATAAGCGCCGCACACATGGTAATACCGGCAGAAGGACCATCTTTTGGTGTTGCGCCTTCAGGAATATGGATATGAATATCTTTTGCTGTATAAAAGACGATTTTAAGCCCAAGATCTGCTGCGCGCGAACGAATATAACTTAAAGCGGCTTGTGCAGATTCTTGCATCACTTCGCCCAATTGTCCGGTAAGCGTTAGGCCACCTTTACCTGGGATAACGGTGGTTTCAATTTCAAGAACATCGCCACCAACTTCTGTCCAGGCAAGCCCGGTTGCAAGACCAATTCTTGTGTTGCTCTCATTCAAAGATGGTTTTTTTGAATTTAGGATAACCGAGCCATTCAGTGATCAGTTCAGCGGTGATAGTTATTGATGCTTTGTTTTTATCTTTAAGAAATATTTGAATAACTTTGCGCATTAATTTTGCAATAATTCGTTCAAGTTGGCGCACGCCAGCTTCTTTAGTGTATTGTGATATCACCACACGAAGAAGCGCATCACTAATTTTAAATGATTTGCGGTTAAATTATATTCTTTAAGATTTTTTGGAATAAGAAAGTTCTTGGCAATCGCAAGTTTTTCATCTTCTGTATACCCTGACAAAGAGATAATTTCCATACGATCAAAAAGAGGATAAGGAATGCCTTCAAGCATATTGGCAGTTGCAATAAACATTACTTTTGAAAGATCATATTCGATATCAAGAAAATGATCAACAAATGTTTTGTTTTGTTCTGGATCAAGGACCTCAAGCAGCGCAGCTGCCGGATCTCCATGCACATCGCGACACATTTTATCAATTTCATCAAGCAAAATAACCGGATTGGTATATTTTGCTTTTTTCATTGCTTGAATGATTTTACCCGGCAATGCACCAATATAGGTACGGCGATGGCCACGAATTTCTGCTTCATCTTTGACGCCGCCCAGAGAAATACGAACAAATTCACTGCCCAAACTGTCTGAGCAATTGAATGTGCCGAGAGAAGTTTTACCAACGCCAGGAGGCCCAACAAGGCAAATAATAGGTGAGCGCTCGATAGATTTTGAGAATTTTTTTGCCGCAAAAAATTCAATAATGCGTTCTTTTGCTTTGCTTAATCCAGCATGATGTTGATTAAGAATTTTTTCAGCTTGAGTCAAAGCTAATGGTATCTTTACTCATTTTGTTCCATGGTAAAGAAATTATCCAATCGATATAGTTTCTACTCACCACTGCTTCAGAGAAAGAGGTGGCATTTGTTCAAGCTTGCGCAGCTCTTTTTCTACTTTTTCTTGTGCTTCGGCAGGCAAAGACAATGTTTTTATTTTTGCACGAATTTGTGTAATTTCAGCAGCCTGATCTTCGCGACCCAATTCTTTTTGAATCGCTTTCATTTGTTCGGTCAAGTAGTATTCGCGTTGAGTTTTTTCAACTTGAGTTTGAATGCGCCCTTTAATACGTTGTTCTGTTTGCAGAATATCAATCTCTTTTTTGAGAAAATAACATAATTTGAGCATGCGTTCTTTAAGATTGGCTATTTCCAAAATTATTTGACGCTCGTCAAAAGATAAATTGATGTGAACCGCAATGGTATCTGCAATATAATCCATATCATCGGCATTACGTGCGGTAATGGCCAAATCGGCAGGTGCTTTTTCATTCAGTTCTGAATAACTTGTGTACAGATCTTTAAGTTGGCGCCACACCGCTTCCAGCTCAACGGTTTGCTCCATGCCCGTGGTGGGTAAATCTTCATATTCAGCAGCCAAAAATCCTTCGCTTTGCTCGGTTGCATGTATCATGCGTGCGCGGCAGAGTCCTTCGGCCAGTATTTTTATCGCGCCATTGGGCATGCGCATTACTTGCAATATGGTTGATCGAGTGCCATATGAAAAGAGATCGGATGCCGTGGGTGCTTCAACAGCGATATCTTTTTGCGTGGTTATAAAGAGCATTTTGTCTTTTTTCAGAGCACTTTCAACCGCTTGTATAGATGAAGCTCTGCCTACAATAATAGGAATAATGCTTTTAGGCAAAATGACTACATTTTTGAGCGGTAACAAGGGTAAAATATTGCCATGCTCGCGTATGCTGGGAGCAGCTTCTTCAGCTATTTTGCCGTTAGATATTGTATCGTTTTGATTTTCAATCATGATAACCACCTTTTATTAAAGCGAAAGCCACTTGATGATAACAACTGCATTATGGCCAATGTTTTAAAGTTCCCCTTATAAAGGGCTTTTTTTATTGTATTATAAGTTTATGACATAAATCGTATTTTGCCAAATTCAGCGAATATTATACCTTTTTTGTTTTTACAAATGAGTAATCTTTTGTTAAAATCCACTATAACAATACGATTTTCATTACTATTTTTCTTCACATCCAGAGAGCAAGGTGGCACAGATGAGTCCTTTTTTGGGAATTAAACGGTTTGCAAAGGTCTGGTTTGGAGATTTTAGCAAGGCCGAATTAAAAAAGTTTGTTTTGCTGGGACTCACCTATGGCATTATTATAGGGGTGTACTGGACTTTGCGCGTGGTAAAAGACTCTGCCTTTATGTGTATGGTGGGTAAGTCATATATCCCGTATGCCAAATTGGCATCTTTATTTATCCTGCTTCCCATTGTTTTAATGTACAGTAAAATGATCGAGTTACTGCCTCGCCACCGCATGCTCTATGCGCTCACGGCGATTTATAGCGTTATTACCATTATTTTTGGTTTTTTGTTTTTGCATCCGACTTTGGGCCTTGCCAATACCACTACAGACGTGACCCGCATGGTTGCCTGGGGTTGGTATGTGTTTGTTGAAAGTTATGGATCATTGGTTCCGGCTCTTTTCTGGGCATTTGCTACCGATACTACTGATTCAGGTGCCGCCCGTCGAGGGTTTCCTCTTGTCGTAATGATTGCTCAGTCATTAAGTTGCCTGGGGCCCTTGTTTCTCACCCCGCTGGCAAGTCCGCGCTGGTTCGGTTCAAGTGCGTATGTTGTGTTGGCTGCGGGAGCAGTGCTGGCCTCTTTATTGGGGTTGGTAAGGATTTTTACTGCAGTTGTTCCCCGAGAGCAGCTGATTGGGTATCGTCCGGCGCAGGAAAAAGCATTGGATGATAAGCGTCATCATAAAAAAATAGGTTTTTGGGCAGGGCTCAAGCTGCTGCTTTCTCAGCCGTACCTATTGGGGATATTCTTGGTAGTGGGCATATATGAAGCTATTATTACCTTAATAGATTTTAATTTTAAGAATAAAGCTGAAGAAGTCACCTCCGGAGAATCAGAGTGTACTCTTTATCTGGGCAGCTATGCGCTGTGGGTCAATTTAGTTTCATCACTGTGCTTGCTGTTTGGTGCAAGCAATATTCAGCGTCGCCTAGGGCTGCGCGTTTCTTTATTGGTGATGCCGGTGATTATAGGGTTGGCCATTTTTGCCTTTTATGTACATCCGGTTGAGCATGTTTTTTTCTGGATCATGGTGGGTGCAAAGGGGCTTAATTATGCAATCAACTCTCCTTCAGTGAAACAATTGTATGTGCCGACCAGCGTTGCGGTAAAATATCAATCGCAAACGTGGATAGATACGTTTGGTTCACGCGGCGCCAAGGCCTTTGGTTCATTGTTTAATACGTTAAAAGGGCCGTTAAGCAGCGTGTTTGGCGCGCAAATGGCATTGAATCTGTACTTGGGTTTAAGCGCAGGGTTTTCAGGAATATTGTTGGTTGTCTGGTTTTTCGTTGCGGCCTATTTGGGCAGGCGCTATAACAAGGCAATTGATAAAAAAGAGGTTGTTTGTTGACCTGATTTTTAAAAAGATCGCATAAAAAACGATTGTTTGAATAGCTAAATTGGTAATTAACATAGTTCTGTTTTATAGCAAAGAGGATAACAACAGTGGATACCAGGGGAAATGTGTCGAGCAATCAGACAGGATATTTGTACCGGATAAGAGCGTATATAGCCTCCTTTTTTCCTTCCCAAAGAGATGAGTATTTTAAATTAATTTATACCACTCTCAGCTTCTTTCTTATTATTGGCGCCTATACGCTGTCGAAAGAGCTTAAAGATATAATATTCACTGAAATTGTCGGTAAAGAATATATCGGATTAGTAAAATTGATTACTATTTTGATATTGATTCCTTCAATAATGCTGTATGCAAAGTTTGTTGATGCATTGCGCCGTTACCAGCTCCTCGTGCTCTATAGTCTTTTGTATGGAGTAGTTGGCCTTGTCTTTGCCTTTCTGCTTGGCAATAAGTCTATCGGGCTACCAAATACCGTGGCGAGTCCGTATCGTTTATTTGGGTGGTTTTTCTATTTTTTTGTTGAGGGCTACTCTCCTTTTGTCGTAAGTGTTTTTTGGGCGTTTGTAAACTCAATCAATAGTCCTGACAGTGCCAAGCAAAATTATGCAACGATGGTCTCGGGATCAAAGATTGGAGGGATGGCAACCGCCGGTTTTGCGTGGGCATTGCTCAGCGTAACCGACGTTAACTCGTTTTGGATGATCTCGCATATTGGCCGTTTGCAGCTGCTCCTTGCGCTGGCGTCATGTATGTTGATTTTGGTTCCGGTTGCTATTTATTTATTGATAAAATCTGTGTCTGCCCAACATTTGCATGGATATGAGGCCACATATCGCGTGGAAGAGCAGCGAGAAAAAAAAGGGCAAAGCAGCACCGGCATTATTTCTGGCTTGGCCATGATTTTGCGCTATCCGTATGTTTTCGGTATTTTCTGTCTGGTACTGTTTTATGAAACAATATATACCGTATTGAATTACCAAAAAATCTGCATAGCCAAAGAGAGTGCCAAAAACCTTTCTGAATTAAGTGGATTCTTGTTTAAAATTATCTTTATTACCCACCTTGTTGGGTTATTTATCTCCCTGTTTGGCACCCGTAGGTTGCTTGAGAAGTTTGGAGAAAAGGTCTGCTTGCTTTTGGTGCCGCTTTCTACCGCGATTCTCTTTGTCTATTTTAAAATAACCGGCACACAATTTGCCTTTTTCATCTTTTTCCTCATTTTCCGCAGCATTCATTATGCATTTAGCTACCCGGTACGCGAGAGCCTCTATATTTTAACCGTTAAAGAGGTGCAGTTTAAATCAAAATCCTGGATCGACTCTTTTGGCAGCAAAATTGCCAAAACAGGGGGATCTACGTTTAATGGCATAACAAGCAGCTTGAGTGTTGCGGCATTTTCCATAGCACAATCAGCATTGTTTGCTGTTTTGATAGGGTTGTGGGTTGGTGTTGCCTTTTTATTGGGCAAGCGATTTGAAAAAGCGGTTGCCAATAATGAGGTGATCGGTTTGGAAAAAGATAAGATATTAAGCTAAATTGATTGCAATTTAAGCCTATTTTGTTACAATTTTTTATTGAAATAATGCTTGTCTTCTCATAATTCGGGTGGTAATTGGTGATTTGCACCAAACCCAGAAGGCAATAGATCATAACCCATACAAGGATAACAATGGTAGATTATAGAGAACTGGTAAAAGCCGGTGTTCACTTTGGCCATCAAAAATCACGCTGGTCGCCAAAAATGGCTCCCTATATTTGGGGCTTCAAAAATGGAGTTCATTTGGTTGACGTTTCAAAAACGGCAACTCAATTGGAAAAAGCAGCACAATTCTTAAAAGGTGTTGCGGCTCAAGGTAAAACTATCTTGTGGGTAGGCACAAAAAAAGCGGCGCAATCATCTATTCTAGAAGCGTCTGCTCGTCTTGAAATGCCATACGTTACCCATCGTTTTATCGGGGGAACTCTTACCAATAACTCTCAGATTAAAAAAGCGGTAACAAAATTATTGCACTATAAAGATGTTTTGGATCGCTCTGAGAAATTTCCTCACTACACTAAAAAAGAACTTAATGTGTTGCAAAAGGATGCTGAACGTCTTGAAAAGAACGTGGGCGGTATCGTTAATCTAAACTGGCCGGTAGGCGCATTGGTACTGATCGATGTTCGTAAAGAAGCATCGGCATTGCGTGAAGCAGCGCGTATGAATGTTCCTGTTGTGGCGTTAGTTGATACCAACAACGATCCTTCAATGGTTGATTTTGTGATTCCGGGCAATGATGATGCTCCGCGTGCTATTAGAGTTATTGTTGATTATTTGGCTGATGCCGTTGCCAAGGGCGCTGAAGAAGCTAAAGAAGCTAAAGTTCACGTTGCTCATGCTGCAGTTGACACCAATGCTCACGAAACAACACCGGAAATTCGTCTCACTTTAGAAGAAGATGAAGAAGAAGCACGCCGCAGAGCTTCTCGCGCAAAAAGAGCGAAAAGAGCTGGCGTAGCAACTCCTGAAGAGAAATAAAAACTCGCCGGTTGATTGATTTTGATGGTGAGGAGAGATGTCTGAGTGGTCGAAAGAGCACGATTGGAAATCGTGTATGTTCTGAAAAGGGCATCGAGGGTTCGAATCCCTCTCTCTCCACCAGCCTGCGCCAAGGCTCCGGCTGGCAGTGCCATGTCTTCTGAGGAAGAGAATTGATATTAATAGCAAGTTCGTAGGCTGTACGTCGAAGCTTGCCGAGCCTGAAGGCACGGATAAGCGAAGGCTGGACGGGTGGGCAATTAAATGTCACCGTCAAGGCTACGTCTGGCTAGCGCCAGTAGTTAAATATTTGATATAAAAGCGACGGCGCATGACCATTTCTTCTGCGGAAGAGCTTTGACATTAAGAGCAAAGATTCGCAAATCGTGAGATTCATAACTTTGTGATGTTAAAAAATTGGGGAAGCAAATAAGGAGCGGTTACTCATCTTGTCAGGTCCGAAAGGAAGCAGCAAAAGTAATTTATTTTTGTATTTGCTTCCTCTTTTTATAATGATTTTTAACAAGTAAACAAGAAATTGATTTTTACTCCCATGAACACCACACAATTGAATCTTGCGCGTAAATGGCGGTCAAAAAATTTTGATCAAATTGTTGGTCAAGATTTGTCGTATAAGAATCTTAAAAACACTCTTTATCTGAATCAATTTTTTCCTGTCTATCTTTTTTCAGGGCAACGTGGTTGTGGAAAAACAATCAACGGCCCGTATTTTTGCTGCAGCCGTAAATTGTGAGCAATTATCGTTATTTCAAAAAAATCCAAAGCAGTCTGTTTTGCCCTGTTCACTCTGTGCTCGTGTATGGCAATGAGTCAGCATAAACATCCTGATTTTATTGAAATAGATGCGGCATCTCACACCGGCGTTGACAACGTGCGCCAGATCATCGAAGCGTCGAGCCTTATTCCGCTTATGGGGCATAAAAAAATATATCTTATTGATGAAGCGCATATGCTGAGCAAAGCAGCATTTAATGCATTTTTAAAGATTTTGGAAGAACCGCCAGCGAGGGTTATTTTTATTCTGGCAACAACAGATTCCCAAAAAATTATTGAAACGGTGCGTTCTCGCTGTTTTCAGCTCTTCTTCAAACCAATTAATCAAGAACGCTTGGTTGAGCATTTGCGTTTTATTTGTGCGCAAGAAAATATTAAATATGAAGATGATGCATTGCCTTTGATTATACATGAGGCTGCGGGATCAGCGCGTGATGCGATCAATATACTTGAGCAAGTACGTTTTTCCAGCAGCATGGTTTCATCCGTGGCAGTACGCCAGGTATTGGGACACGTCGATGATGAGCGTTTGCTCCAATTAGTGCGCATAACACTCAAAGGCGAACAAAATGCGCTGCTTGTTTTTTGCAACAAAATAGCGCTTGCTTCATTTGACGCTTCTTACATTTGGCGCTCAATTATTCATTTGGTTCGTGCTGTGCTTTGGTACAAGCATGGGATCAATAGAGAGCAGGGGGCATTGTTTGGAGAGACTTTTATGCTGCTCGCGCAAGAGTGTTCTCTCATGCAGTTGCAGCAATTTTTGGAACATCTCTACCATCATGAGCTCATGTTCTCAAAAACTACCACACAGCATTCATTGCTTGAGATGCTTTTGCTGCAGATCTGTTACAAAAATCGTTCTCGTAATAACTCGGAATCATCTCCTCTGGCGCAAAGCGCTGCGGGTTCTAATGAGCAATCTTATTCAAACTCCGAGCATGCGCTTGGCGATGATGAGAATGAAGACAATGAAGAACAAAACGAGAATACTGATGAAGATGCGCATGGATACGAAAAGGGATGGCCCACTTTTATTCAACGAATTACCGAGCTTAATGACCCATTGCTTGTATCTATTTTTACCCAGGGTGCTCCACTTAAACTTGATCAGCAGCAGTTAGTCGTGAGCTTTGCTGAAAAGCTTTTGTTCTTTAAAGATTGGTTGAGCGATACCAAAAATATTTGGCTCCCCGTATTGCGCTCTCTGTTTCCCGATGTGGTTGATATCAAACCGGTATTTGTGCAGGATCAAGGTGCCACTGACTTGCCGATTAAGACCGTGCAGCAAAAAGATGTAGTGCGTGTTGAAGAAGAAAAGATAATGCCAGAAAAGCATGCACCGTTTCCCGCCAGAAAACAAAATTTTTCTTTTGGGATAAAAAAAACAGCGAAATATGGCATTGCCATGGACGTTTCAAACAGTGAAGAATGGAAAAAAACTAATCTTATTTTGCGTTATTTCCCCGGTACCGTAACAGAAATTAAGGAGAACACATGAATAAATTGCCACGCGTGGTACTTGTTGGGAGAACTAATGTTGGTAAATCAACACTCTTCAATCGTCTTTCTGACTCAGTCAAAAGCATAACTCTTGATTATGAGGGAGTTACCCGCGATTTTATAAAAGACACTATTTTTTGGAATGATCGTTCGTTCGAATTGATTGATACCGGTGGTGTGAGTCTGCGTAAAACTACTGATCCTATCATGCAAGAAGTGCGTGACCGTGCACTTGATCAATTAGAAAAAGCTGATGTTGCCCTTTTTGTCTGCGATGGCAAAAGTGGTTTAGTGCCAGAAGATCGTGAGATTTCAAAATTGCTGCACAAGCTTAACAAAACCGTAATCTTGGTTGTTAACAAGGCTGATGTTGCCGTTGCTCAAGAGCATCGCTACGAATTTGAGCGGCTCGGTCATAAAACGTTGGTAGCAATTTCTGCTCAACATGGAACCGGCATTTCTGAATTGTTTACCACCATTATCGGCTTAATTGGCAAATCAACAGGGATAGAAGAAGAAAAACCACTGTACCGCGTTGTATTGTTGGGCAAACCGAATGTGGGTAAATCATCATTAATGAATCTTTTACTCAAGCAGGAGCGCTCGATCGTTTCTGACGTCGCAGGAACCACACGCGAAGCTATTTCTGAAAAAGTTACTTTTTATCAGGAAGATCTACAAATTACCGATACGCCGGGAGTGCGTCGTCAACGCTCGGTGAAAGAGCAGATTGAAACATTGATGGTAAAGAGCTCTTTGCGTGCCTTAGACAAAGCTGATATTGTGCTTCTTCTGGTTGATGCGAGTCAGGGAGAGCTGGCTGATCAGGAATTAAAATTAGCATTTTACGCTTTTCAAGAGCAGTATAAGGCATTGATTATTATTTTTAATAAGCAAGATCTTATGGAGCATGAGATACACGAGCGTTTGACTATGGATACTGACCAATACCAATTCTTGTTGCGCAAAATTGAGCAACTATCTATTTCATGCAAAACAGAAAAGAATATCGGTAAAGTTTTTCCTTTAGTAAAAAAAGTATGGGAACGCTATTCGCAGCAGTTTTCTCCTGAAGAACTTACGATTCTTTTTAAAAATGAATTAGATAAAAAGCCTCTGTATCATAAAACGATGCCGTTGCTGGTGTATCGCGTGCAACAAATCAGCACGGCACCAATTACTATCGCTCTTACGGTGAATACACCGGATTGGTTTGGACCGAGCCAACTTACTTTCTTTGAAAATCTCATGCGTGCTGCATACGATTTACAGGGCGTCCCTGTTAAGTTTGTTTTGCGTAAGCGCAATTAGGGTTTGCTGAGAAAAGCCAAGCGAGCCGTGAGAGCATTAGCTTTGATTTTAAAGTTAAGTATCTCTTGTTCAAGTTCATCAGCCGTTACACCAGCTTCATTTCTTAATGCTGTATTTGCACCATGTTGAATTAACAGTGCTTGCATTCCTTTATTGGTAGCCGCAGCATGAAGCGGATATCCCCCTCTATACTGACTGCCGGTCGGCATGGGAATATTAGGATCTGCCCCCATTTGTAACAATCTTTCAACGAGTTCGACGTCCTGAGCTATGCAGGCTGTGTGCAAGACAGTTAACCCGTTGCTCGCTTTATTATTAATATCGCGTGTCATATTATCCATGCTATGGTTACAATGACATATGAATATAGATAACAAAAATAATTTTTTCATGAAATTGGCCTTTTCAAGAATTAAAGCTTTAACCTTATGTATATAAACGGTATTGAGGATAATAATACTTGTACAAATAATTAATGAAAACAGAGTGAGTGAATGGTGAAGTTTAGCACCAGTGGTATGGGCGTATTATTCATGGTAGATTTAAAAATGTACACGAGAGTTACTGTAGTAAAAAAGGCAATAAAATTGTCTTTTTTACTATCATCTATTTATTTCTCTTCTTCTTCATGCTTATACTGAAAACATACATCATAATAAGGAGAAAAAAGCATGGACTTTCAAATAACGTATCGCCATATGGAAAACTCCCCGGAGATTGAATTTCATGTGCGCAAACAAATGGAACGCATTTTACATTTCCTGCGCGATGAACCCACGCCGGTTTATATCCATTTAGTTCTCAGCCCTTCTAAAGATCATGCTCATCATGAAGTTGAGCTGGTGATCAAAACTCCTCATTATGATTTGGTAGGCAAAGATGAAGGAGCGGTTTTTTTTGTTGTTCTTGACGGTGTGATTGACACTATGTACAAACGACTTGAGCAGGCAAAGCGCAAAGTTGTTGATGGGCATAAAGAAAAAAAGCGTATGGACAAAGGCTTTTAGTCTATTACTCCGGTTAATTTGCCATTATTTTCTTAACATTTTCTTTAGCTGTTTCTATGGTCGTACTCATTATATGTTGCGAGTAAAATTTTTGATCGATAGATACGGCATAGTCATGGGGATTCGCTTCTTGAAAGCCAAAGGATTTATAGAAATTAATAACAGGGTTTGTTTGATAGTTTGCGCCATAAGCAGCTACCCACAACTCAACAGCGGTTACCGTAGTATCTTGATGCAATAGGTCAATCATGGCATGCATAAGTTGCTTGCCTACGCCCTTGCCGTGGTAGTTATTGTCAACAAATACTTTAGTTATACAGACTAAATGTTTTTTATAGCTGTGCTTTGGCGCTTCTCTTTCTGCTTCTATAAGTCCAATCAATGTACCTTCGCTTTCTGCTGCCAGAATCCAAAGATTTTGCTGCTGACCCTGCTTTTTCTGCGCCAATTCTAATCGCTCTTTCCAGTGATCAATGAGTAGTCCTTCCTCATCTTCTGGAGCGATTGCAAAAATATGTGGCTCATTTTGCTCAAGCGATCTTATATTAATTTCTCTGTAAGGATACATGTTGTCGAGGTCAAGCGTGATTATATTAATGTGCAATTGTTGTGCTGCGGGCATAACAATTTTTGCAGCATCGTTTCGCTTGATCTTCTTGCTTGCTTGCACGGCTTTTTGTATGCACGTTTTCATGCAATAGTGGGGGTGGAATACGTGATCTACTTGCGACGCATGTTTATGAGGATTTACTACCTCAAAGCCAAATTTTTTATAAAATTGTATGGCCGCAGGTTGGTTAGAGGATACGCGTAAATCGAGCGCGGTTATGGTTGGATCTTGGGCCAATAGACTGATCATCTCATTCATAAGCTGTGTACCTATCCCCTGTTTTTGATGCTCTTTATCAACAAATATTTTAGTAATAGTTGCCACATGTTTTAAATATGATTCGTTGGTCCATTTTCTTTGCGCCTCTATAAAACCAACAAATTTATTGCCAGCTTTAGCGACAAGAATCCATAAATTTTGTTGTTGCCCTTGTTTTGGCGTTGCTTTTTTTACTATTTTTTTCCAATACAGGGCACATTCTGGTAAATCTTCCGTAGTCATGGCAAAGATGTATGGTTCGCTTTGTTCGATTGTTTTTTTATTAAGCTCTTTATATTCTTGATAGTCGGCTGATACAAGATTAGCTATAGTAACCGTACCAGCAGCCATGCATTGTATTAATAGAGCAGTTATTAACAATATATGCTTGCTAAGATTCATAATGCATCCCCAAATAAAAATAATTGATGACTACTTTATTAATTATACAATTACTTGTTATCAAATTGACCTATTTATTTTTTTAAAAGGGGGAAAAGAAGTACTACTTTTTAATGGGATATACAGCTTGCTTCATTTTCTAATTCGGTTATGAATTCAGCAATTTTTTTTCCATACAGCTCGCCGCCCCAACGCTTGAGCTCTTGTTCGTTTTCAGGATTTACTATTAAAATAGTGGGAAATCCGCGCGCACCAAATTTTTGTGCCACGTTGCCGTTGCAAACAGATGAAGTATCGGAGCCGTCTATTTTGACCGCGATATAGTTTTTCTCTAATGTGGCAATAACCTGAGGATCTACAAACAAAGTATTATCAATTGCAGTGCATATAGAACAAAATGGAGCGCCGATATCAACGAACAATAATTTGTTTTCTTGCTTCGCTTTTTCAAGAGCTTCTGGGTAATTGTGTTTCCAGAAACTGTGCTCATTACGTGCACAGTCTTGGTTTATACTCATGATGTATGTTTTGTAGGCAACAACCACGGCCAGTGCTATGCACGCGATGCCGATGATATTTTTAAAAGTGCGCCAGAATTTTGTATCGTGCGGCTGGATGCTGCGTAAGTAGAAAGTTCCGGTGAGAAATAAAAAGAGCGCTCCCATACACCATACGGCACCAAGAGGCGCGATATAACCCAGAAAATAGAAGCACATGCCCAACATTATAAAGCCAAAGATTTTTTTGATTTCTACCATCCACATGCCGGCTCGGGGCAAAATTGCCAATGAGCTTGAAAATGAGCCAACTATAAGCAGCGGAACGCTTAAACCAACACCAAAAACAAAAAGTAGCACGAAGCCGAGCATTACATTCTTTAAGCCGGCGACCAAGGTCAACAAGAAAGCCAAGCCGGGTGATAGGCACGGCGATGCAAATGTGCCGCTGGCAACACCAAATAAAAATGAAGATAGTAATGAACCACCTTTTACTTTTTGCTGCTTTGGTTGCATAAAGCGGGGAATATGCATTTCATACAGGCCAATCATTGACAGCGCCAAATAGACCAGAAGGGCGATTATGGGAAGCACCACCGCGGGATGGGTGAGCATGCTACCAAACAGGTGTCCGGTATACGCAGCCAATAATCCCAAGACGGCAAAGGTTGTGGCTATACCTGTTGTGTATGAAAATGAAATAAGCACATTATACCAGAATGATTTGCTTGCCTGTGATTGAATAATCCCCGCCGTGATAGGAATCATGGGATAAATGCAGGGAGTGAGACTCATTAAAATGCCGAGCACAAATACCATTAAGATGCGCAACCACCATGAATCAGTATGTTCTACTACATCTGAAATCCATTGCGAAAAAGAGCGTTTTGTTACCGTGTTCGACTGTTCAAATTCTTTTTTTGGTGATTCTGGATTGTGCACCACTTCAGACGGTTCGGTCGTTGCTGCAATCGCCGATGCTAAATTAATTTCTTCATAGTTGTTGAGTGCAATGACTTCTTCAACATGACCCCGTTTTGATTTGAGGTAATAAGAAATTAAAAGGGCACTTTCATCAAAGTCTTCTTTGCTGATCGCTTGGGCTTGCAAGGTAATGATTACTTCCGAGTCATTAAAAACTTTTTTTGTTTCTTTAAAAAGAGGGTCAAAATATTCTGCTGCGTTTGTTGTTGCCTGCCAGGGGGACAATTGAATGTTGGGAGAATCTATCGAACAGGCAAGATAATCGCTATACAATGCATCGCCATGAGCCAGAGGAATCGTCAACGTAATATTCATGGTTTTGTCATCAACATATTCGGTTTTGGCACTAACGCCATATAATGAACCGGAACTAAAAAAAACAGTGACAACAAACAATGAGCAGAGAAATTTTTTCATGATATAACTCGATATATAAAGCATAAAAATTGTTTTTTTAAAGAATATTGATTATAGTAATACAAAATCAAATCTTTGAGTAGACTTATCTTAATTTGCGGGGCCGAGCCTTTGCCATCGCTGCTAAAGCTGCTATGGCATAACAAGTTAAAAAGGTCTGCAAAATCCTCAGATTGAAATAGCAAGAAATTATAGTGCGGGGCTGTAGCTCAATTGGTAGAGCGCATGGATGGCATTCATGAGGTCACCGGTTCGATTCCGGTCAGCTCCACCAACCTTCGCTCTGGCAGAGCTACGGTTAGCTGACGCCAGCAAAGGAAACGTCTAAAAATACAAAAATATTGGTAGAAAATAGCGAAGGTTGTCCGAAGTAGCCGCTTAGGCGAAGACGGACTCTCCGATAGCATAGGTAATAATTTTATAATCTATTGCTTATGCGGGCCACTACTTTTCAGTTTCCAATACTGAGCCACATTCTATCAACAATATTAATTGCATACACGTTATCAGAGGTGTAGTTGGTGACGTAAGCGTATTTTCCATCAGGAGATATTGCTATGGCATCAGGGGATGCGCCGACAATTATAACAAGGCCAAGCACTTTATTGGTTGCAGTATCAATAATATTGACCGTTCCTTGGCCGGCAGTTAAATCGGTAAATCCAGCGCCAAGATACAGCGTATTATAGTTGCTAGCGTAAGCAAAACGGCCATCTGGCGTGATAGCGATTCCAGACGGTTGCGTGCCCAGTTGAATAGTGGCGACCAGGCTGTTGCTCTGCAAGTCAATAACGCTCACGGTTGTTCCTACCGGCGCAAAGTTATTGCTGCCAAAATTAGTTACATAGGCATAAGAGCCATTGGGTGTGATTGCAATCCCGAACGGTCCTGAAAAACCGGGTATTGTACCGGTTACCGTATTATCACTCGTTCGTATGACACTCGTTGTGCCGGTGCCGGGATTGCCATCAACATAGTTGATCACGTAAACGAATGCTCCGTCGGGTGTTATGGCAAGCGATGCGGGGGCGAGTCCTACCGTGATTGTATCTACAATAGTATTACTATTTAAATTCACCACGCTGACTGTCGTTCCATTGCCACTGCCAACACCGCCAGGACCACCATAGTTATTGACATACGCCGTGTTGCCATCAGGGGTTATAGCCATGCCCGATGGGCCATCAAATCCACCAATGGTACCAATGACCGTATTGGTAGCTATATTTATGATAGAGATTGTTGTGCTGTTGCTGTTGGTAACATAGGCTTTTGTGCCTGTCGAATTGATAGTAATAGTGTAGGGCTGATTAAAACTGGCATCGCTAATGGTTGTTACTACGCTGTTAGTAGTTAAGTTTAATACACTGACAGTATCGCCACCAGGGATAGTATTGTCATTATTATTCGCAACATACGCAAAGAGATTGTCGGGAGTAACCGCAATACCTGCCGGATTATATCCCACCCCTATCGTGGCAACAATTCTGTCGAACGCGGCTATATAAACTGGCATGCATAAAAATAAAATACTGAAAAAATAATTTCTCTGAATTTTTTGCAT
This sequence comes from uncultured bacterium, assembly GCA_963707655.1. Classification (GTDB taxonomy): domain Bacteria; phylum Babelota; class Babeliae; order Babelales; family Vermiphilaceae; genus JAKAUA01. The sequence continues at coordinate 28,521 of OY970172.1, forward strand.
CATTACTGTTTCCTCTTAAGTGAGCGATTAATCATCTTTAACTACACTATTCAACAATGTTAATTAAGATCAAGCTTTTTGATGTGATGACTAATTTTTCTCAATATTGTTTACTACATCATGTATTGTTTGCCATCATCTTAAAAAAGTTGTTGAAAAAAGGGGAATGATGTCTACGCAGAATCAATGGGCGCCACAAGATCAGGTTCTTTGGTATCTTAATCAAGAATTTCTGCCGGCATGCCATGAAAACCTTGTTGCCGATGTTGTCATCATTGGTGGCGGCATGGCGGGACTTTCTGCTGCGCAGGCATTTAGCAAAAGAGGAAAAAAAGTTGTTTTGCTTGAGCAATATTATTGCGGTTCGGGAGCAACAGGAAAAAGTTCAGGCTTTGTAACTCCCAATGCAGAATTATCTGTGACCGATTTTTCAAAACGTTATAATATGGAAATTGCTCACACTATTTGGGATTTTATTACCAGCGGCGTGAATGATATAAGAAATAATATTCAAGATAATCATTTTGTTTGTGACTATATACCGCAAGACACTCTCATAGCTGCTAACAGCATGCGTTCGCTTAAAACGCTTGAAATCGAATATAATAACTTGTCCAAGCTTGGCTATAAAACTGCATTTTACTCCGCAGATGATCTGCGTACCTATCTTGGTGCAAAAGGCTATTGCGGTGCGGTTGGTTATGAAGAGACGTTTGGTATGAACGGCTATTTATATTGCCAAGAGATGAAAAAAATGTTGCATGAGCGGGGAGTTAAAATTTTTGAGAATACCACGGTCACTGCTATTAATGATCATACGGTGATTACACCGCATGCGCAGATAACCGCTGAGCATATTGTGGTCTGCACTGATCGCTTTATGCCTGAGCTCGGCGTATTGAAGCAAGACGTGTACCACGCACAAACTTTTTTGATGGTTTCTGAGCCATTAAACGATGAACAAATACGGGCAATTTTCCCGGAAAAAAGTTTTTTAGTGTGGGACACCGCTTTAATTTATAACTATTTTAGACTCGCCGCAGACAGACGCCTTCTTTTGGGGGGCGGGAGTATTTTAACGACGTATTCATCTTACCCAACTCATGATTCTGGCTACATGTTTAATAAATTGATACGTTATTTTAATGCCAAGCATCCCCATCTATCTATTCAGTTCAAACAGATGTGGCCCGGTTTAATTGGTATTTCTAAAGATATTGCGCCGATAAGTGGCCGTGATAGAGATAAGCCTTTTATATATTATGTTTGCGCGTCTGCCGGATTGCCCATAGCAGCGGCACTTGGTCGGTATAGTGCCGAACATCTTCTTGATGGAAACAATGCATTGGATTCTTATTTTTCTCCATATCGATCATTTCCTGTTGGCGGCATGTTGCAGTCAATAATGGGCAACATGCTCACTTTTGCGCTGTGCAATGCCATTAAGGTTAACATTCCTTAGAAATGAAAACAGATACTGGGCAGTAGCTTCCTTGCTATTGCGTAACTTTTTTGAGCGCAGAACCTTTATGCATAGCAAGATGGGTTGTCTTGGTACTCACTCCATCAATTTCTAAAACAACCTACGACAATTTTTCATGTACATTGCGCACGTGAAGCGCACTATTACTTAGTGCTTGATGCGCGGTCATCATTGGGGGTATCTCCATCTGATTGGGTTTCTTCCAGCGGTTTAGTAGATTTGAGAGCATTTTTTTCCAATGCATTGTCATCACTGAAATAAGATGGATCATTGTGTAATCTAGTAGTACGGCGGAGGGGAGTTAGGCGAATTATACCGTTGCGATTTATGCGTATGAGCGGTTTTTCTTCAGACCCGCTGATTGCTGATGAGTAAAAAAAAGAAACCATACATACACTGAAAAAAAAGTATTTCATAATTAAGGCTCCGTTCATAATAGGATTTTTTTTGAAATAGTACGCTACACGGTAACGAACATAACTCATAAAAACAATATGACTCTTTCAAGCAAACTATGCATTCAGAGGGTTATTTCAATATTTTTAAAGAACTCTGTTTGCTCGTTTTTTCTACGCTGTTTTGGTTCTTGATTCCAAAATCTTAATGTTCCCTTTATTCGTAGTGAGTACAATGTTTGCCTCGCCGGTACCCAATATGCCGTCTACTTGGGCTTTTAATTGTTTCCATGAAGCATTATCCAATTTAGTGGTGCGTTGCTTGAGAGTGATTAAATGTTGAGAAGTTACCACTCCTTTGTGTGCACTCGCCTTTAAGTTTGCGTTAACTTGTGAAGGCAATTTTACCGCAATTAATCCTGATTTTGTTTCCAAATTTATTTTACTGGTTGCAGGAACGCAGCTGTTTTTGACATCAATATTGCCGCTTTGCGTAAATGCGATCACGCTGCTTTGTGCATCGTTAATAGTAATATTGCCTCTGCCACAGGTTGCTTTGGTGTTGCCTTTTGCCTGATCAATAGTGATAGAGCCAAAAGAATTGGCATTGGCAATTATGGTATTATGGGCCTGTCCTATTTCTATATTGCCTTTGTCTGTTGTGGTGCAGATGCGTCCGGTAACGCCGGCAACTTTTATGTCTCCTGTCTGTGTTACCAAGTTTACATGGCTTTGCGCAGGTATCAGGAGCATATAATTCATTGATACGGCGGAATCTTTTTGGCTATTCGTGGTAATGGTAATGCCATCAGCGGTTGTATCAACTTTCATTTCAATGGCAGAGAGCATTTCAGCTTTTGGTGCCATTTTTGTGGCGGTTAAAGAAATTTTATTTTGTTTCCATGTTTTCACCTCAATACAGCCAACGGTATCTTTTACCGTGATGATTGGATTTGCTTTGACCATGAATTCTTGTTGTATGATTTCCGTTTCACCTTTTTTTGCCGTGAAAGGAATATAATCGCGCCATGTTGCGTGCAATGAGATTGAATTGAACAAGAAAATCATGCTAAAAATATAGATAGGATATGATTGTTTCATAGTACATACCTCACTTGAGAATAGGATTATTTCATGACTACTACCAAGAAGCTTACAAAAATATCTGACTCTATTCAAAGAATTTTATCAGATGCAGTGCGCAATTCCCCATTGATCATGACTATCACTCATGAAATTGCCCGCCGGGGCGGACGAGTTCTGTTAGTTGGTGGCGCAGTGCGAGATTTATTGCTCGGCCTTGCTATTAAAGATTTTGATTGCGAAGTGCATGATATTTCTTTGGAGCAGCTTGAAGAGCTTTTACAACAGTATGGCCCGGTGAATATGGTGGGAAAATCATTTGGCGTGCTGCGTTTGCACGGCTTGGACGTTGATTGGTCGGTGCCGCGACGCGACAGTGCAGGAAGAAAACCGCGCGTGGTTATTGATGAACAGCTGAGCATAAAAGATGCATTCGCACGGCGCGATCTTACTATTAATGCGATGGGGATTGATTTAATAACTCACGAGTTGATTGATCCTTTTAATGGGATGGAAGATTTAAAAAACAAAATATTGCGCGCACCGGATCCACAATTGTTTGTAGAAGACCCTTTGCGTTTTTATCGAGTGATGCAATTTATCAGCCGTTTTGATGCGGAACCCGATGAGCAGCTTTCTGCATTGTGTGCAACTATGGATCTGCGCGCCATATCAATTGAGCGGATTGAAGCTGAATTTGAAAAAATGTTGCTTCGCTCCAAAGAACCATCGCGCGGCATTCGCTGGATGCAACGGATAGGAAGACTTTCTGAGTTGTTGCCGGAATTGGGTGCAACTGTTGGCGTAGCACAAGAAAAAGATTGGCACCCCGAAGGTGATGTCTTTGAGCACAGCATGCAGGCGCTTGATGCAGCAGCCCAGTTGGCCTATGGCGACAATGAGCACAAGCTCATTATACTGTTTGCGGCGCTGTGCCATGATTTGGGAAAAGTGACGACAAGCAGAGTAATTGATGGGAGAATTCGCTCCCCGGAACATGCGCAAGAGGGAGTTGCGCCAACAAAGCGCTTGCTCAAACGTATTACTACAAAAAAATCACTGATTGATCAGGTGGCCGTATTGGTACGGTGGCACATGGAGCCGGTATTGTTCGTTACCAATGGGGCCGGCATTGCCGCATACAAGCGATTGGCAAAAAAATTGGCTCCCGATCTTAGCATGCACATGCTTGCGCAATTATCAGTAGCAGACAAACGCGGGCGTTCTCCCGATTCACATCGACCATTATCTATAGATATTCCTGCTGTTGATACTTTCATGCAAAAAGCAGAACAGGCGCATATTGCTTTTCAGGCAGAAGCACCGCTGCTACAGGGGCGCGATCTTTTGGATGTGGTGGAAAAAGGGCCGGAGCTGGGCACAGTGCTCAAGAAAGCATATGAATTGCAGATTGATGAAGACATTCATGATAAAGAAGAGCTTAAAAAGCGCATTTTGGATTTATACCATAAAAAATAGGTTCAATGATCGCAAACGTTTCATTTCGAGCATTAGGCTCTTGCATGTATCATAAGGATGCGCGCCATAAACCATAAGCGTTACGCAGGTTGCCAGAACTACGTTGTTCCAATAGTTGCATAAATTTATTTTGGGCTTTATGCATTGCATCGGATGCCTGATTAAGTTGTTCTTCAGCTCTGCGTAGCTTATCTTGGTCGACATTACCACCAGCGGAGACAGGGGGATCGGGGCATGCTGAGTGCTGCGTTGGATAGTGACCTTCGTGCTGATTCGTATTCTTTGCATGCATTGACTATTTCTGGATCAGAGTCGTTTAATGCTAGTATTTTAACATTATTCCAAAGATCTCGTTCATTCGTTGTTTTTAAGCTCGGATAGGGGGGTTGAGGGATTTTGTGTCTCTGCCCCCATGGGCCAAGTATCCTGCCATTAGAGTGAATGCGATAATTTTGTTTTTCATGCTCTTGCCTCAATAAAACTTTCATTTTTTTATTCAGTATGCAATAAATCGCAATTAAAAAACAATAAAAATTGATTTATGATTCAAGGCATGGTCAGGATTGCTTTATCTTTCAAAAGATATGCCAGTATAACGGTACTGATCGTCTTCGTTTGCAAAATTATACGCAGTAGAGAAAGCAATTATCTACGCAACGAACTGTTTTTCCCAGCCAGAAAATTGCTTGCGCACTGTTTTAAAATCAGCGTTTTCGCAGAGAATACCGTGAATTCCTTGTTCTTGCGCGGCAGCTATATTTTCAGGGCGATCGTCTAGAAATGCCGTTTGTGCCACATCAAGATCAAATTTTTCGAGCAATATTTGATATATTTCAGGATCAGGTTTCATCACGCCGGCATCACCCGATATAAGAATGCCATCAAAAAGAGAGAAAAATTTGGGGAATTGCGCTTCAAGCTCTTTAAAAGAAGGGGCATCCCAGTTTGAGAGAATATAGACTTTGTGACCTTTTTTCTTACATTTTTTAACAAATTTTCTGCCATCACGGATTATTTTTTTTGTTTTTATATAGGTTTCTTGGTCACCAAACATAAATTCAGCCATGCCCTTAATCACCTTTCTTTCACGGTTATTAAGTACGGTATTATTGACAAGACCGGTATTTATTTCATTTATGATTTGTGCCGGAGTCTGTGCGCCGGTCATCCAATCACACATAAGTTGTGGTATAAGATTACCCTGGTCATCACAAGATAGTGCTTCTGCGGGGTTGCGTTGCTTGATGCTATCAAGAAAATTAAAGAAAAGGGGAACTGGGTTTTGTCCCAAAAATAAGAGATTTAATAAGCCGATCTCTCTCGCGCTATGAAATTTTCTGGAATCAATTAATACGCCGCCCAAATCAAAGACCACGTTTAAGGCCTGGGCAAGGGGCGCAGTAAAGAGAATTATAAAAAGAAGAGATTTTTTAAAGAATGCGTTCATTTTTATTCCTTTTTTTTTCCGATGGGAAGTTGTTATTTTTTGGTGCAAAAAAATCATGAAGTTCTCATCTATTATTTAGTCTGATTGAAATAAAAAAAATGTCAAAAGCCCCTCTGGGGCTTGAGGGTAAATGGGAAATCGGGAGCGGCATTTATGCTTTTTTTTGCGCCGTTACCAAAGTTGTTTTATACTGATACAAAGTCGGTTTCTAAAGGGTTTTTTTAATTATGAACATCTATCAACAAGAGCTTCTTGATCATTACCACCATTCGCCTCATAGGGGTGCGCTGGTTAATCCTGATTTTGCTTCGCAGGAATATAATCCTTCATGCGGGGACAAGGTCTCTTTTGCTGGGCGCATTGAGAGTAATCTGTTGATAGAGGTGGGATTTGAAGGTAGTGGCTGTGTGATTAGCCAAGCAGCCGCCTCATTGCTTGCACACAAGGCAATGGGGGCAACTCTTGATAATATTCTTGCTCTTAACACCGATTATATGATTAATTTAATAGGCATTACGCTGGGGCCGACCAGATTAAAATGTGCTTTATTACCCCTGCAGGCATTGCAGCAGGGAGTGCATACATATAGTGCAACAAAACAGGAATAAATGATGTTAAATCGTTCTGCATTGTTACATCAATTGGAACAGCGTTCATCAGCACTCTTTGTTGATTATTCCTCTGAATACAATCATGCGCAACATATCTGGCGCATTATTGCAGCCGATCCTTTATTTACCTACAAAGCACGTGCAAGCTCTGCATTGCCCGCATGGCAGGGAACGCTTGATGAAGCAATTCCCGTGGCAACCAATCAAGCGCCGTATCATGTTTTTTCTGTTGACGGCTCACAAATTTATCCTGACAAGCATCAGGGCACCAGCTGTTTTTTGATTAATGTTGGTGTTGTTGAATTGCTATACGGGGGCGCTCAGGATCACAAACCATTCACGTATGCCAGTCACCCGTATCTTTTTCTAGAAGATGACGATAATGCGCAGACGTTTCCTTTAACGGTTGATTTAGTTAATTGTCGCCGGCAGGAATATGAACTGCGTGGGGCCCTTGATGCAGCAAAAGCAATTGCCTTGGCACCGCTTGGCATTCCTTCATTGTTACTCTTTGATGGCTCATTAATTTTTTGGCACCTTGATTCTTATGAAGTTTCTTTAAAGCAGGCTTTTTTATCTTGCTATCTTATGCTTTTGCAACAGTTATACGAGCAGCAGGTTTTAATGGCCAGTTATGTGAGCTTGCCCAAAAGCAAAGAGCTGGTGAATCTCGCACGCTTTGCGGTGAGTGAAAAAATTATTCCCGGTTATGATGAAACAGTCAGTCTCGATCATGTGGTGGATAGCTCTATTGTTGCCGATTTTTTATCGCCGCATACCCGGTCAATCGTCTTCAAAAATAATGCAGCGATTAGTAAGCACTATCCCGCATTCTTGTCTCCTCATTTTTTTTATCTGCATGTGGGCAATGAGATTGGCAGAGTAGAAGTTCCTGCGTGGATAGCAGAGGATGAGAAGAAGATAGACGCAATTGCACAAATCATTTTGGATCAATCTATCAAAGGGCGCGGCTACCCAGTTGCTTTGGCTGAAGCGCATGAGCAAGCAGTAATTAAAGGCCCCGATAGAGATTTTTTTTATCATCTGATTTACAAATTGGGCATTGAGCATAAAAAGCGCTTTAATGTTTCACAAAAAATTATCAAAAAACGTGGTATTGGTATTTAGAGTAGAGCAATTACACAAGGGGGATTGAGTATGAAGCGTACGGTAACAGGGCTATTCTTTGCTCTCATAATGTTTTCATCATCATTGTCTATGCATGCAATGGAAGAGAAGCGGGCAAACCAGGTTTGGTTGATTGTAGCGATGGCAGGGGGTGTCGTGGGAGGCTGGATTTTTACCGCACTCAAACAATCTGTTGTTGAAAAAAAACTGACAGACTTACAGAAAAAATATAAAAAATTGAAAGCCGATAAGCCTGACTTAACAAAATATGTTACGCAAGAAGCCTTTGAAGCACACAAAAAACAATCCGCAGAACAGCTTAGGCATGATAAAGAAGACCATAAAGAGCTCTTGGCCACCTATGCCGCACTCAAGAAGAAAATTAAGAATCTGGATGGAGAAATTGAATCACAGCAGTCAGATCAGTATTCTGGGAGATTGGCCGCGAGTAGTTCTCTTGCGCGCAGTAATTCTACTCAACATGTGCGTCCGGCTACTGTTACCGCTTCAGATAAAAAAGCAAAACGAAGATCTTTGGGTCTGCCCAACAGAGCTCGTAACGCCGAGCAGGACGAGATTTCAGTGCACTTTGCTGCTCCGCGGAGTCAATCTCAGCATCGTGTGACTCATGGCGGCGGTCGACAATACACACCGCTTCTTGAAGAGCCGTCACCACCAGACTCATCACGGCCGGCAGAGTTGTCACCATCAAGTTCATCGCGGTCATCAGAATCATCAGAGCCATCGTCAGAAGAATCGCACTCATCATGATAAAATTATTTTAAAACCAGCGTATCGGTGTATACTTAAGGGCGCATGAAAGGGCGGGTAGGAGTGAAGGGGAACAATAATAACAACACTATTAATTGAAGGGAACTCTTCATATGAATATCAAGTATACACGCTTGGCGCTGGCGCTCGTATTGTGTGCATCATCAAGCTCTTATGCAATGCAAGAATGGATGAAAAACAAGGAAAGAGCTGCTTTGGGAGTATTGTCAGGAGCAACTCTCTTTTTGGGCGGCGTCACCTTCTATCTGTGGAACAAAGTAAACAAGCTCACTCAGGTTAGTCAGGTGGTGGGATCTCACCAGCTGGGAGTTAATGCTAAAGCAGCGCATCAAGAGTTACTGAATGATCATGAAGAGCGTCTGGATGCGCTTGAAGCTGCATGTGCAAACAATAGCATATCCCATAATGATAGTTCACTTCAAGCGGTCATTCGCGACTATGGCCAAGCATTGAATGATCAAAAAGAACAACTTGCCAAAATAACAGCAACACAAACCAATCATGCAAGTCGCATCAAGCAGCTGTTTGAAGAGCACGATGGTTTAGCTGCTATGGTTACAGCAAGCCATGATCGCGTTTACTATAAAAAAGCGACAAAGAAAGGCGAGACTGGTATCAATATGTGGAGAGCAGACGAGGAAGATAAATATAAATCAGCATCTGAAAAATTTGCCGAGCTGATCAAGAATCGCCCATCATCACTGTAATTATACATGCAATTAACATACGCTGTAAAAAAAGAGGCTCCCCATAAAAAGGGAGCCTTATCTGTTTATCCTAAAAATTTCTTAAAAAACCCGCTAATTGCGCCATTGCTTCCGGTTTTTGTGCCGATTGCTTCTGAATATTCATTGAGCAATTTCTTGGCATCGGCTGAAAGTTTGGTCGGAACATCACACTTTGTGGTTATTACCAGGTTGCCGCGAGTGTTACCGCGCACTTTAAAAAAGCCTTTGCCGGTGATGGTAATTGTTTCGCCAACGGGGCAGCCCTTGGGTACTTTGAGTGTTTCTTTGGTGCCATCGATATTTTCTATCTCTATCTGGGAACCAAGCACCAGTTGCGGATAGGTGAGCATAATTGAGCAGGTTAAATCATCACCCACGCGTTTAAAATGTTTATCGGGCATGACGTTAATTTTGATGATCATGTCCCCTGTTGAGCCGCCAAATATTCCCGCATCACCGCGCCCGGCAGCTTTTAATTCAAGCTCGTCATATACTCCCTTTGGAATATTGAGGGTGAATTTTTCATACACCTGTTTGCGACATTGGCCCTTGCAATCGGGGCATGGGGATGGAATGGTAAAGCCTTCTCCGCCGCAGGCGGTGCAAGGCTGGGTATACATGAGGAAACCTTGGCGAAAGTTCATTTGTCCGCTGCCGCCACATTGGGTACAAACAGCAGGAGAAGTGCCTTTTTTCGTGCCTTTTCCGGCGCATGTCTCGCACGTTATAAAGTGGCTATAGGCAATTTCTGTTTGTGTGCCCAGATAAGCATCTTTGAGAGTGATATCTATTTCTTTATAAAGATCGTGACCACGTTTTGGTTCAGGACCTGATTTTTTACGAGCGCGTCTGCTCCCCTGGCCACCACTAAAAATATCGCCAAAAATATCGCCGAATTGATCAAATATGTCATCCATATTTACGCCACCCTGGCCGCCCATACCGCCCATATTGGCGCCGGCATGGCCAAATTGATCATACGTTTGCCGTTTTTGCGCGTCGGAAAGGGTTTCATACGCCTCGGCCGCTTCTTTAAATTTTTCTTCCGCTTCTTTGTTGTTTGGATTGCGGTCGGGGTGATATTTCATCGCCAGTGTGCGATATGCTTTTTTTATTTCGTCGGGAGAGGCGGTGCGCGCAACGCCAAGTATTTCGTAAAAATCTCGTTTTGTGCTCATAAAATCAATTCTACTATTAATGTATAGGTTTGGTTTTTGCCAGAGAAAAAGCTGCTTTTATTGCTTTAAAGTATAGCAGAAAATAATAATTTTAAAACCGATGCATTTGATACTATTTTAAATGCGGCAAGAGCATTGGTGATCAAAAAATTATGGCGTTGCCGCATTTAACCGGTCCCAATAATTATGGGCTCTTTAATTGTTCCGTGTTCGCCTATGGGCTCAATCGCGCTCTCGCGTTTACTTGCGATCAGCGGTTTGGCGATTTACAAGGCGCTCAAGCGGTGTTGTGTGCATTGTGCCGTCTGTATCTTGGAATCGATAAAAAAGCATGCCGTTGCTTTTTTCGGTAATGCCGAGTTTAGTAAGGATGTTTGTTTTTTTGGGTGTTGTGCTCTCCATAATGAATCCGCGCTTAAAACCTCGTTTGCGTATGGTGTTCAGAGCTTTAACCATGAGATATTCATCCCAATTATAGTCACGGTACAATGGATTGACCTGTGGTATCCGTATAACATCCGGGCCGACATGCGCTATACGCGCGACGAGTTTCGTGTGATCAGGCGCCACATTTTTTTTCGCGTCTTCATATGCCGGATAAATCCGAGTTTCCGTTTCGGTAGTTTCGGTTTTGGTGTTGACCACGTGCCACAAGCGATTTTTCTTGCGTATAATGCGGCTCGTATCCCGATGATAACCAGACAGGTGGTCTACAGGATCTTCTGCATGCGCAAAGTCGAGCTTCAGAACTGCCCTGTTTGTTTGCGGGGAATATTTAGCAACTTTGAAGCCAAATTTATCAGTCATATCAGCAATGCCGGGAATGGTGCAGAGCCATGAGATTGGTTGGTTTTCTTCACCTTTGATAAGGTAGAGAGATGCCAGAATGAACTGGTCAATAAGGAGCGGTTGATCATCTACATCCTCTGTAAGCATGCATCGCCAATGTTGTCCATCAAATTTTATGGTTGATAATGGCTCTTGCGTAGTTACCATGTTAGGGTCATTCTTTAAAGTTTTGAATAAAAGGACGTTTTTATTCGCGCGATGCAATAGAGCGTATTTCTCTTGATTAACAGAGATCTCGTATAGGTCAGCAGAATGCCCTATATCCGACCGTACAATATGTACTAATGGGATACCGGTTTCAACATCAGGACCATTTTCTTTTATCATTGAAGGAGTAGCATTTGACGACGAAGCCAATGGGCTTGGCGTGGCCGGCCTTAAGGGTACCACTATATCGGTATCTTCATCTTCCGGCAAAGAACTTGGCGTGCCTGGTTTGCATATGCCGGCAAGTCTGGTAATTGCTCCGTCTGAATCCATTGATACGGCAGTATTGAATAAAAATAATATGGGTAAAAGAGCTTTATAGTTCATAGGTAACCGTCCATTTTGTTTGAAGTTTATTTTTAAAATATAAGCATAAACATAATTTAAATAAATGCAAATCATGCGTCGCATTTTTTAATAAATTGTTTCAGTCTGTGTAATCATTGGGTCGACAGAGTGGGGGGCAAAAATAAGAATGCCGAGATATCTTTTGTGTACATAGTATCAAATCATATGTGAAAGACAGTGCGCGGTATTAAGATCCCTGCTGTTCTGCATTAGGGATCTTAATAATTTTTACCAGCCATAGCTCATGCCGAAATGCACTTCATACGGACTTTCATTTGGGCGCGGATCAAGCTTAAAGCCGACATCAATTTTAATCGGCATTGGCTGCGTCAGGCGTATGCCGGCGCCAACAGCATGGCGATAATCAAAATTATTATTGACAAAGAATTGCGCATTTTGTGCATTTAGATACGGGTTATGCCAACCGGCGCCGCCATCGTAGAAAAATACACCCTTAATGCTCATGTCTGGTTGGATAGGGAACAGGAGCTCGGCATTTACCCATAAGGTGTTGCTTGCCCCGACTGAGTCCCCTTGTGGACCAATTCTAAAGCGCGGGCTTATTTGGCCAAAGAGATAACCGCGTACGCTTGAAGGACCACCCACGTGAAACAATTCACCGTAAGGAATTAGTTTGTTTTTGAGTGGATAGGCAAAGCCAAGATAATTGTGCCAGTGGAAGATCAGATCATATTCCCCAATCAGCGGAGTGTACCAGTGGAAATCCCAATCAAATTTGCCGTAGCTCAAAGCACCGCTGACCGGAAAGCCAACATTGGTGCGGACTACCCATGCGTAACCACGACTTGGGTGCATAGGGTGATTTTTCTTTTCCTGGCCCAAGACAACCCCGATCCAACCCAGAGAGCCGGGGGCGAAGAGTTTTTGCAGCATTGCATTATATTGCAACGCACCCAGAGCAAGATTTGTTAGTAGTGCAGGATCTTCATTTATCACCGGTTGGGGCACGTTGACGTATGATATGCCGTCAAGTCCCAGGTTAAAACGCATAAAGATATCAGTAAAATATAATTGTTTAAACACTTTTACAAAGCCGGTGGTGAGTGATCCGCCGGTGCGTATTTCATTAATGGCATTGGTGAGTTGAAACTCTTCATATCCGGTGCGTTTGTGGTACGCATCAAAAGCGGCCATGATTGGTTTATCAAAGAGCCATGGCTGTGTAATGTTGAGGCCAAACGTTTTTTCTGATTTTGCAAAGCGGCCGGCAAGGTTCACGCTCACCCCATAGCCCATAAAATTGGTGTCATTCACGTTCAGTTCTGCAGACATCGCATCGGCCGGCGAAGTAATATTTGCGGTACCGCCATAGCCCAGCTGCATAGAAGCATGTCCTGTTTTTGCCTCTTTAACGATCATGTCCAGATCTGCCAGATTTTCATCAATGCGGTTAATTTTCCAGTTAACTCCATCTCGCACTTCAAAGTATCCCAGGCTCTCAATGCGGCTTTTTGATTCTTCCATAAAATTATTGGTAATCAGCTCACCTTCAGTGAGTAGTATTGAGCGGCGAATAATTTTATCGCGCGTTTTTTTGTTGCCGATAATGTTGATACGGTTGAGATACACTTGCTCGCCAAGGTCTTGCACAAAGCTAATATTCACCGTTTTTGTGCTTGGGTCAGGTAGTATCGACGGCTCAATAGAGGCAAAAATATAGCCGCGGTTTCCCCAAAAATATTCAAGCATTTTAATGGAATCTACCACCTGGTCGCGTGAATAGATGCAGCCCGGCTTGAGCGGTATCCAGTTAAGCAAGGTTTGCGCGCTGACATCGCCGGCACTTTCTACACTTACTTCACCAACGGTATAACGCTCCCCTTCATCAATCTCAAAAACAAGCGTGATATTTTTGCATTCATCAAAATCAACCCGAACATCGATTACTTTGGCGCTGATGTAGCCTTCGTTTTGATACATTTGTTCAATCATGTGGCGATCGGCAGCAATACGTTCAGGCTGATAAATGCCGGATTGATCAAGAAAGCCAAGGAGCCAGTCTTCACGTGAGAATATAACTGAGCGCAATTTTTTGCCGCTCATATTGTTGTTGCCGGTAAACTGAATGCGCTTTACCAATGATTTGGGATATTCACGAAAAGTAAAGGTTGCCGTTGCTTTATCTTCTTCATCAAGGGTGAGTTGTGAATCGATATCAACAACCGTGTATCCTTTATCTGCATATAATTTTTTAATTTTTTTGCTTATTACCTTGAGCTCTTCCGGATCAATCGCCGGCATTTGTGAGAAAGGAATTTTTGCTAAAATGTCTTTGGTAGCTATTTGCGAGTTGCCCACTAACTGATAATCTTTGAGAATTTTTTTTTCTTCTACAATAATATAAAGATTTAATTCATCCTCACCAATTGGTTCCACGTCGATTTCAATAAATCTGAAGCGTTTTAAATCATGATAGAGTCGTTTGATCAGTTCGCCGGTTTTTGACGGATCAAAGAGGGCCCCTTTCTGGAAAGAGACACGCGTTAAGATGGCAGCAGTGGGCACTTGTTTGTTGCCCTGCACAATAATATCTTTAATGCGTCTGTTTTTCAGTTGCGCAAGAGCGGGATTGCTCATGGTTGCTGATTGCGGTGTGTTTGCCTGTTCTTCTTCTTGATCGTATTCATCTTCGCTGAGCAATCGTAAATCTTCTTCATCTTCTGGAGCATCGGGTGCGCTGTGAGTTTCTGTTGCGTCGGTTGTGTTATCGCTTTCCGTCTCATTCACTGCATTGTCAGCTGGCAAAGGTTCATTGATAGATGCATTCTTTTCATCGTCGTAAATTAATTCTTCCGCTACCATTGCGCTGGTGGCTGCTTGCAGAGCATCTTCATCTGCATAAATAAAAGTGCAGCAGAGCAAGAAGATAATCCCCAAGCGGGCTGTCTGTGTGTTGTTTTGTTTCGATTTCATTGCTATAAGCTCCCGGGCTTGTTTCTATCTCGTTTTTGTTTATCATTTTTTGGCGAGAGTATTCTCTCTTAAAGTAAGATTAGGATACTCTTTTTTTTGAAATTGGCCAGCACCTGTAAACTTATAAAAAATGCGGTATGCTTGTTCAGTAGCTCAAATTTATTATCTATGAAGAGATCACGTATGAAAATTACTAATACCTTGTCGGGTCAAAAAGAGATTTTACAAACATATACTGATAAACAAGTGAAGATGTATGTTTGCGGTATTACTCCCTATGATTATGCGCATGTTGGCCATGGGCGCTGTTATGTTACTTTTGATCTGCTTGGTCGCGTGTTGAAGAGTATTGGTTATTCGGTCACCTATTGCCGCAATTACACCGATATTGATGATAAAATTTTATCCCGTGCAGCGGCGCAACTGGGTTCAGCGGCGCAGTATCATGAAATCACCAAAACTTTTATTGCTGCATTTCAAGAAGATATGCAAAAACTCAACTGCATCGCTCCTCACATCGAGCCACGCGTTACCGATAATATTGATATTATTCTTACCTTTATTTCAAAGTTGGTTGATGCGGGCAAGGCATATGTGGTTAATGGCGATGTTTATTATGATGTTTCCACTTTCCCGTCTTACGGCAAGCTTTCAAAACAAAAATTAAACGAGCTGCGCGTTGGCGCGCGTGTTGACGTGCGTGAAGATAAAAAAAGCCCGCTCGATTTTGCGCTGTGGAAAAAAGAAACAGACGGTGAGTTTTGGAAAAGCCCATGGGGCTACGGCCGTCCCGGTTGGCACATTGAATGTTCTGCCATGGCGGCACATTACCTGGGGGAACAAATAGACATTCATGCCGGCGGTGCAGATCTTATTTTTCCGCATCATGAAAATGAAATTGCCCAATCTGAAGGGCTCTTTGAAAAGCAATTTGCAAAGTATTGGGTGCATAATGGCTTTGTAATGATCAACAAAGAAAAGATGTCAAAATCGCTCAACAATTTTTTTACCTTGCGTGATGTTTTTGCCCAATTTGACCCCATGGTGGTCCGCTTTTATATTTTAAATCATCATTATCGTTCACCGCTTGATTTTTCGTTTGATGATTTAGCAGCGCTTCAAAAAAGCTATCAACGTTTGTGCAAATTTTTTGTCTCTGTTGGTTCCGCGCCTGAGCAATTGAAGCATGGTTCGGCCGTGGTAGCGCAGATGTTAGACTTTTTGCGTGATGATCTGAATACATCAGGCATGTGGGGAGTGTTGTTCGATTCATTGCCCCTGCTGCAAAAAGATGCGCATGAAGCAGCTGCCGTGAAAGAATTTTTGCATAATACCCTTGGCCTGGCGCTGCTGCCGTTGCCTGAAAAAGAAGTGGCAATCACCCCTGAAATAGAAAAACTGCTTGCCGAGCGAGAGCAAGCGCGTGTGGCAAAAGATTGGGCCCGTGCCGATGCACTGCGCGATCAGCTGGCTGCGCTGGGGTATGCCCCAAAAGACAAAAAAATATAGCAATTTTAGCCCTTACGCAGGGCAGATGCGGCAAGTTGTGGTCTTGTCACCACCCTTGCAACCCAGACATTTAAAACCGTGGTTTTAAATATTCCCTTAAAACGCGTCAAATAGTCCACACAAAATTTTAAAAAAATTTTTTAATGGCCAGTGACGCTTCAGGGATTTTGATTTTATTTTTTCTGTTGTTCACAAAATTTTTGAAGAAATCCGGTAGTTTCACCGAGGCCCGTAACGATTTCTTCTGGAAATTGTGTGTGGCCGACATTGAAACGGGGGGAAGAAGATTCTTAAGATGTTAATCTTAAGCGTGCGAAGTTCAGAAGGGGTCACGAAACCCCTTCTGGCGCTGTGCCCTGCGTAAGGGCAATAAAAGCTTTTATTATCCAAGATAGCTAATAATTTTTTTGCGAAGTTCTTCTTTATCAATATACCCTATCTCGCGGCCTTTTATCTGATTGTTTTTGATAAACAGAAATGTTGGCGCAGAGGTAATACCATATTGAATAGAAAGATCACGCGCTTCATCAACATTGAGTTTTAAGAATTTATATTCGGTGCCCATTTCTTCTTCCAGTGCTGCAAAAATTGGCTCCATCATTTTGCATGGACCGCACCAGCTTGCATAGACATCGAGTACGATTGGTTTTGTTTCCTGTTCAACTTCCTGGGCAAAATTTGCCTTGGTAATGTGGGTTGCCATAGGTATCCTTAATGATAGTTATTTAAAAAGATCTATTGCGTTCTAGAATAACAAAAAAAGAGCGGTATGCTGATTTATTTTTCTGTGAAGAGGCAGAGTGCGGCACTTGATGCGTTGCCCCGCCTCTGCCTCTAATAATGTATAGCCTCTTTAGCTGCTCAAAGAGAACCGTTGCCTATTTTTTGCTCAAGCGCTTCTATTTTTGCATTAAGCAGCGCGTATTGCTCGCTATGTTGTTGCTTCAAAATCTGAATCTCTTCTTGCTGCTCTTGCCAGCCTTTAAGGAGCAATGCATGCAGTTGGCTATAGCGCACCGTTTCAACCGCGCCGTCTTGATTATGTACCACCAATTCGGGGTACACGCTCAGCACATCTTCTGCAATTAAGCCATATTGTTTTCTGTTGTCCGCATCGGTTTTATAGGTAAACTGCACCGGCTCCAATTGCATCAGTTGATCGCTTATTTCAGGCAATGATTCAATATTATCTTTATAGCGCCGTGAAGATGAGGGGTTAATGAGTTGTCCGCTCGTAGTAATCTCTACGGTTGTTCCTGCCCCAACAACGCCGCTAATACCAAAAATATAGCAGGCAGTATTATCACTGTTGCCTATGTAAATGGTGTTATTATCGGTAGGTTGTCCTGCATTGTTAATGTATATGTTGTTGCCGTTCGCCAAGCTAGTATTATTTGATCCTGCTCCATTGCTTCTGCTGACATCAAAACCAAGAACGGTTGAATTGCTTCCTCCTGCTGTTGCTGCGGTCCCAAGAGCAATGGAATTGCTTCCTGTTGCTGCTGGCAAAAAGCCAAGAGCAATGGAATTGAATCCGAATGCAACTGATCCCGCGCCTATGGCAACAGAGTTTTCTCCTGATGAGGTTGCGCGATTGCCCATGGCAATAGAGTTGCCTCCCGATGCACTCGATCCTAAGCCAAAAGCGCTGTCAGTGCCTCCTGATGCGGTTGTGCCGGAACCAACGGCAGTGTTGCCATTGGCATCGGTCACGATCAGCAGCATGGTAGTGCCACTGCCTGAAAATAATACTGTTCCGCCGGCTTGTGGGGATGCTTGGAATTTTACCGTTGCACCGGTTACGCTACCTTCATCGCCGTCAATAGAAGCGCTGCCGCCCACCGTCACCAATCCACCTGGGCCAACAATTAAAGGACTGCCCACAAATGGAGACAGATAAGAGAGGGTAAGGCTATCGACTACGGTTAAGTTATCTACCGTCAAATTTTCTATAGTCTCATTTTCAACAACAATAGTGCCGACGGTCAGATTCGTAAATACTGCACTGCCATCAACTAAAAATGCAGGGTTGCCCTGCGGATCATCAATCACTACCGGGCCGTAAAAAACTGCCGGTGTGCTGTAAGGGCGCACACGCGTTGCTGTTTCATCTATGAATTCGCTTTCATCACCCATTAATGATTGATAATAAGCCCGTATGGCTTCTTGAATATGGCACAGCGTTTTGTTCTGTGTATCATCCATCGTGTAGTGAGTATTGATTTCATCAACCATGGCCATTGCTTCTTGCAGTGCCTGTTCCATGGCTTCTTTTTCCAATGTGTTATCTTGGCAGATCGCGGCAAATGCCGCGGGTGCGGTGCAATCACCATGTAATTCTCTGACTAGAGCGTGCAATTGCATTGCCGCGTGGCGGATATCGGCGCACATTTTTTCTTTTTGTAGGCATTCTTGGGTTGGCTCCTGCGCATCGTGGGCAAGGGTTGTACAGAGCGCTACGCTCATGAGCGTAGCAATAAGAAATTGCTTCATTCGGCTCCTTTTTTAGAGAATGAGAATGGTTATTATTGCACTATGAAAAAATAGTAATAATAAAAAGAAGGCATTGTAAAGTGATTGATAAAAATCTGGACAATAGATACGCGCTTTATCTATGTTAAACATCAAGATGATAGCTTAACAAAGAAGGAGAAGAGAATATGATGCGCAGTGGAACAGATGATAAAGGATACTTGGTTCGTATACAAGATCTGATGTATCGCGTGTATGGATGGATGTTTACGGGCCTTAGCGTAACGGCAGCAACCGCCTATTTTGTGGCAACATCGCCAAAATTGATTGCCGCTTTGTATGCCGGTTGGTTGCCCCTGCTGCTCATAATGATAGTGCAGTTTGCTTTGGTATTTGCGCTGAGTGCTTTTTTATCGCGTCTGAGTTTTCCTGTTGCGGCGGCATTGTTTCTGCTCTTTTCTGTGAGTGTGGGAGCCACGATGGCTTCTATTTTTCTTGTGTTTACGGCATCATCAATTTTTGTGAGCTTTTTGGTGGCGGCATCCATGTTTGGGGCCATGTCATTATACGGTTACCTAACATCTGCCGATCTTTCAAAAATGGGCAGCATCCTACTTATGGGGTTGGTTGGTATCATTATAGCATCTTTGATAAATCTATTTGTGAAGAGCTCTCGCGTTGATATGATCATCTCTTTTGTTGGGGTAATTATTTTTACACTCTTGACCGCATATGATACACAAAGAATAAAGCAAATTGCACAACAATTAAGTGCCGATCATGAGATGATGGGCAAAATTTCTTTATTCGGTGCCCTCGCTTTGTACCTCGATTTTATTAATCTGTTTCTTTTTCTCCTTCGGTTTTCAGGCACGCGTAGATCGGAATAAAAATATACTTAAAAAAAGAAGGTAAAATAGCATGAAAATTAATATTCTTGTATTGCTCTTGTTTGCCACCGGGTTTGGTAGCGTGGATGCGCGCTTTCGCGAACGGGGCAAATCAGCCGGTGCCGCTTCAAAAAGTAAGTTTTTTTTGGCAACACATATGGACGTACCACAAGAAAGTTCTGATGAAAATGGGGCCGATGCGTCACCGGAGCAATCGGCAGAAGCGCCACAAGCAGGAGAAGCAGCAGTGGCTCCTGAACAGTTAGCAATAAACGAGCCACCGGTAGAAGCAGGCGTAGCCAATCAGCCGCCGATGGAAACACCGTCTCATACGCGAATCATACCGCCTGTGTATGTAGAGCATGATAGCCAGGCAGCTTCAGCGATGCCCATTTCAGCGGCGCCTGTTGCAGCTGTTGAAAAAAACGAGAATTTAGAAAAAACATCTCCCGTTCAGGTAGCCTTGGCAGAATCGGGCGGCTTTATTAATGAATCAAAAATGAATCTTGATAATAATCCTGAAATCTTGGAGCTTCTTGCCAAGAGCAATGTGGGATTTGACGTAGCAAAAAAACAAAAGCAAGTACAAGCATTGGTTGATAAAGCAATAACGTTTTTTAATGACCACACATTGGATGAATGTTGTCATGAATTTGTTCAGGGAAAAGCATTTCTTGAAGGAGAATTGTATATTTTTCTTCATGATTTGCAGGGCAATACTTTTGCCAATGGGTATCATTATGAGTATGTCTGGAGAAATTTGTGGGACCTCAAGGACCAGTTTAATACCTACATAATCCAGGAATTAATTAAGACAGCCAAAGAAAAAAGAGATTGGGTGACCTATTATTGGTATGGCGCGACCAAAGTTTCATATGTAAAAGAAGTAGTAAAAAATGGTAAATCATACGTAATCGGCTCCGGCTATTATTCTCATTCAAAAGATGATCAGGTAGTTGCTTTAGTAAAGGGAGCGGTAGCGCTCTTTAATCTGCTGGTTAACAAGCAGGGGTATCCGGCGGAAGAGGCTTTTAGCTCATTTAGTTATCCTTTGGGTCGTTTCGTGTTTGGTGATTTGTATATCTATGCGCTTGATTTTCAGGGAATGCAGGTTGCCCATGGGGATCGTCCCGGATTAATTGGTACCAATGCGTGGCAATACCAAGATGCAAAAGGCACATACGTGAATCGGGAGATTGTTAAAAAGCTTAAAGAATCAAGTTACGGCGGTGTATGGGTAGAGTATGTTTCCAAGGGAGCGCCCAAACTGGCATATGCTGAAAAAGTGGTTGATGAAAAGAAGAAAATTGAATATTTCATTGCCTGCGGTTATTACCCAACAGCAACGCGTGCGCAAGCGATAGATTTGGTTAAGCGCGGTTATGAATATATGAAACGCCAAGGCAAAACCCGTGCAGTAGAAGCCTTTAGCTCCAAGCGAGATGATTCATTTCGCTTTGGTGACCTTGCTTTATATGCGTACACTACCAAAGGAGTGAGCATTGCCGATGGGACAAATGCCGAGATTATCGGTACCAATCAATGGGATTGGAAAGATGAAGATGGAGTTTTGTATATCCAAGAAATTATTAAAAAGGCACAAGAGGGCGGTGGTTGGGTGAATGTGAGAATAAGAAATTCATTTGAATCATTGTACATTGAGCCCATAGAATTAGGATTAGAGAAATATGTTATATTAACTTCATTTTTCCCTATATCAAAGAAAGAAACAGCACTGCTCTTGGTCAAGAGCGCCGTAAGTATTCTCAAATCGAATACAGAAATGGAAGCTATGCGTGCCTTTACGCAACCCGGTTCATTTCTGCGGGGTGATTTATTTATTACCGTGTATGATTCAGAGGGAATATGTCTTGTGCATGGGGAAAATTATGATGATATTTGGAAGAATATGCTTGATGTTAAAGACGAGAACGGCAAGCCCTATGTGCGCCTCTTGATCAATGAAGTAAAGCGTGGCCCGGTGCAATTAACCTATACATTGCGTGGAGCACAAAAAACAGTTTTTGCTGAGCAAGTGGTGAAAGAGGACAAGACATACACTGTAGTCTGTGGCTACTATTTATAATAAGCAGATAACTGATTATATTTCAGCGAGTAAAGCAAGAAAGGGGCCGCGATAATCGCGGCCCCTTTTATCTGATCAGAATAGCGTGAGAAAGATTACTCAGTTTTCTCTTTGGCAAAATAGTTGCTGTGGGCAGTAAAGGGAATGTGATGAGGAAGAGTAACACGTGCCGTTAACTGCAGAGTTGATCCATCAAGAATAATTAAAGATGAGAAACCTGTTTTTGTATTTAATATCGTAGCGAGCAGTACACCGTCATCTTCTGATTGTCCTTGTGGTTTGGGAACAAATACCGCTTCGCTCATATAGCAATAGTCTTGGTGCCAGCTGATGCTGTTGCCCGTCGTGGTATCAATTTTTATAATGCGATCGTAATAACATTCTTCATGGCTACTGTTCAGTCCATATATATAGCGGTACGGTCTTGCAGCGTAGTCAGGATTAATGCGGGGCATTTCTATTTTTATGGCGCTTAACGGACTGCTCACCGCCTTTGAAGAGTTAAGGTCCAACGCAATGCGAGTAACGGTGCCTTGCGCAAAGCAGGTAGGGTGCTCTTTGATATTGTGCAAATAAAATGATCTCATAGATGAACTGTCAGGCAGCGCTATTAAATCAACAAAAAGCTGTTCGCCGGTATCATAGGCATTGATGTGGTGAAAAGCAAAGAAGGGAGCAAGCTCGTAAGAGCGCAAAACATCGCCGGTTGCTTTGCTTATTACCGTAATTTTTGTTTTCTGTTTTGGTTTCCACTGAAAATTTTCAATATATGGTTTTCCACTCATAACCAGATCATAAGGGCTCACCACAAAAGGAACTTCGGTGATGATAAGATACCGTTTGCTCATGGCAAAACTATGTATATAAGAAGGATAAGAAGTGGCAATAGTCGCAATGGGAACACGATTCATGCTGTTGGGATTCATTTTGTAAATGGTGTAGCTGCTTTTTTTAGCAAATGTTGTTGCGATATTATACAGCTGTCCGGTTTCAGCATCCAGTAGAGGATGTGCCGAGCTTACATGAGGTTCCAAATCATCATTATAGGTATACATGCCTTTTGTTTTTAATGTGCGCTGATCATAGGCAATCATATGAGGAGTTTCAGTAAGTGCCATGCAGCAATTGCCATGATGCACAATGTTTACATTGGTATTGTCATAATGCGGTCTATCTTTTGATGGAGACATTGCCGCAGCAAGACGTGAAAAATATGATGCGTTGGGGTCACCGGCGCAGGCGGCATCGCTAAATTTTCCTTTTTGCATTGATTCGCATGAATAATTTGTTTCCAAAAAGCGATTTACATAAGAAACATAGCCGTTTTTAAATGAGAAGCGATGGACCATGGAAAAGCCTTCTAGCCAATGCTTTGCGCAATGGGTGCCGATTTCAAATTTAGCAGGGCCAATTGATACAAATGAGCCATAAAGCCAAATAGGTATGATTCCTTCAACGTCGGGGTTTTTTAATTTAAATTCTGCGTTGAGTGAGCTAAAGCCTTTGCAATAGTCTTTCTGATGAAGATGCGCAGGAAAATCTGATGACGCAGTAGCAGGAAGTAGAGGGGCAGCTGTCTCCGGGAGTTGTGCAGATTGCCTATTTTCTTCATTCTGTTGCGGCGCAGGAGCAAGAGCTGGTGCCGGTTCTTTTTTTTCACCGGTGATTGTTTCTTCAGCGCTGATAAGAGCAATGGGAGCCGGCTCGACTTTCTGCTTTGTTGGCGGATAGACAAAAAAAGTAGCAAGAGCTGCTGAACTCAGTGCAATGATGCAGAAGGAGCGAAATGAAAAAAAAGTATTGTTCATTTTTTCTGATTCCTATGTTTGCGTGCGAGTAATAAACTGATTAAGTTCGTTTTCTTTATCATTAGCATCTACATACTGCGAAAGCAACTGATTTAAATGCGGATAGTTTGCCAAACAATGCATTTCATTGTCCGGGCGCTGTATCTGGGCAATCATGCTGCTTATTTCTTTGATAGTGTGCCGATCCTCATCGAGCATGGGAGTGAAGTCCGCATCATGTTTTAATATTTGCTCCATGTTGGTCATAATCTGTTTAATGTAGATCATAAAATAATCGGCAGTATTAAGTTTTTCTTGCGCGGCTTCTTCCATGAGTTCTTTTAAAAGCCCGAGCCTACGTTCAAGCGGTATTTGTGGATTGGTATAACCATCAGGAAGTTTATTTGAGAATTTTCTGAGAATTTTTAATTCATAAGGGTCTTGATTCAAAAAATCTTTAAATGTGTTTATAAGGCCAGAATCAACGTGCCTATACTTTGAATCTGCACATTTTAACGTTATCTTTCCCTGTGCATCAGCGTCTACCAGTATGGTGACCCAGTGGCCATACGTGCCTCTCATTGCTGTATCAGCGCTCCCGGCATGTTCCATGTTGCCGATAATAAAAGCAAATTTTGTAGCGCGTTTTTCTCTGAGCGCTTGTATAGTTTCGCACACGGCGTCAAATTCTTCATCGCTACCGGCAAACATGCGCTTAAATTCCTTCAGGCTGGGAATCACTGCATACGTTGCCTGATTCATGCGTAAGTGTTCTTCTGCAACCTTTTGAATATCGGCGCGATCCAGATCGATGTTTCTTCCGGCCAGCTTTTGCCATGCTGAAAGTGGGAATTGATTACTGTTTTCTTCTGCCGTGGGGCCGTCTTCCTCTGCGTTGAGTAAGTAAAAAGCATTTTTAAGAGCATGAAAACCGCAGGTGTTATCCGTTTGTCTACTCACCCTAACATGATTTATTTCAGGTATAATCGGTTGAGTTGTTGATGATTGATGCTGACTAATAGCTTGAGCTTGTCCAGATGTGTGAGCAGTAAGAGCTTCTTTAATCGTGCCTCGTACATGCTGTAGTGCAGCATTGTCACCGCGATGAATCGATTGTTTGACTGCATCATTTTGCATTAAGGTATTAATAAAACCATGATTTAAAAGAGTGGCCAGCTGCTCTGCTTCGTCTCTGTTGATTGTTGGCTTATTTAAAATGTGGCGAGCTTTTCTGTGACACCGTATGTCATTAAACAAGTGTGATAGGTAATTTCTCAGATCGTTTTGTTTGCGTTGCGCAAAATCATCATCAGATTCTCCGCTTTTTTGCACCAACACGGGCGGGAGATGATTAAAGCGATTGTTAGGAGCAGCCAGTAATTCGTCCAGTGCTTTTTGTTCTTGTTCTGCGAAAAATTTTTGGTACAAGGGAAAGGGCTTGTATATGGTATTTGTATTCGCCAAAGCAGAGGCATAGTGCGTTGAGCTCGCCGGTCTTGGCTCATTGTGCTCGGGAAGATAGCCCTCTTGTAGATATGTTTCATAGTTGGGAAGAGCATCAGATAGTTCCCTCAAGGCATTTTGGTTCGCTGCGTAATAGACAAGAATATTGTCAGATGAGCGGTCTTTTGATCTATTGCGTGTGGGATTAAAAATCGCTTTTTCCCATGCAAGGCCAAAAATCAAGGGCTGCTTAGTCTTGTTAAGAAATTTGTAATCATCACCATGTTGCCACTTATTGGACCATTTGTTGATGCACAAATCGGCATGC
Organism: uncultured bacterium; assembly: GCA_963707655.1. Classification (GTDB taxonomy): domain Bacteria; phylum Babelota; class Babeliae; order Babelales; family Vermiphilaceae; genus JAKAUA01. The sequence goes on from OY970172.1 coordinate 53,698, forward strand.
GCCGGCATAGATATAATAAAGCACAAGAAGAGCATCGTTTTATTCATAAAATCCCCCCAAGATTTCTGAAAATTCCCGCAGTTAAGCGGTTAAAATATTTACTGTAGAGTATATTCTAATTGAGGTTTTTTGTCAAAATTACCTGGCGGGGGGGTGCGTTCTTGGATTATTCAGATGGCTATGATTGCCAGGAAATCCCAAGGCTCGTATTAAGTTGACCCAGCATTTGCGGCTGGTTCGGCTGTGGGATCTCGTCTGGTGTATAAAATGTGGGATAGGCAAGGTTCAGGAGCTCGCTGCTGCCAGACAAATAGTTGCCTTCCGGCTCTGATCGAGCGTGTGATTCTGTATCGCTTGATTCTTGCCCTTCTAAATCGGGGCGCCATTTGTCGCGGGGTTTAATAATTGCAATAGATGCCGATACTCCGAGCGCCGGCCTTTGTGTTGAAGATTCAAAGTTGCTGAGCGTGTATCCATAATGTAATTCTTCAGGAGACTCCGAACGTGACGAGCCGGTAGATTTCAGGTCCATGCTTTGTATGTGTGCTACGGGCGCCATGAGTGCTATGAGTAATATGTATATGTATTTCATCTGATTCTTACCCTATTTTGTATTTGCTATGATATGTCTATAAGCATTCTTCAGAGTAACGAATTTGAATAAATATTTCTAGATCATTCATTGGATAGGCCAGATCGCGCATCAGAATAGGTAGTGACGTGCCTTATGTGAAAGGCTGCGTGTGAAAGGCTGCGTGTGAAAGGCTGCGTGTGTCGTTGTATATAAAAAAAAGAGCGCTGTTATATGCAACAGCGCTCTTTTTAATTTTATTGAACTAATGGGCTATCAAAACATGCCGCCCATGCCGCCCGGCATACCGCCACCCATTCCTGGATGTGCCGCAGGAGCATCTTTTTTCTCTTGCGGAAGTTCGCTGATGGTTACTTCTGTTGTCAAAAGCAAGCCGGCGATAGACGCAGCATTTTGAATTGCAGAGCGAGTTACTTTGGCAGGATCGATAATCCCTTCTTCGATCATGTTTACGAATGTACCGTTCTTCGCATCAAAGCCCATGTTAACATTAACATCTGCTTTTACTTGATTTACGATGACCGATGCTTCAAAACCGGCATTGTCAACTATGATACGCATTGGTTCTTCAAGTGCGCGCCACACAATTTGTGCGCCCAATTTTTCATCGCCAACGAGTGTTAAAGCATCAACTGCTTTTTGTGCACGGAGTAATGCAACACCGCCACCGGCAACTATGCCTTCTTCAACTGCCGCTCTGGTAGCTGAAAGTGCATCATCGATGCGATCTTTTTTCTCTTTCATTTCAACTTCAGTTGCGGCACCCACTTTAATTACTGCAACACCGCCGGCCAGTTTGGCAAGGCGTTCTTGCATTTTTTCGTGGTCGTAATCTGAGCTGGTGTTTTCAATTTGCATTCTGATTTGTGCAACGCGGCCTTTGATTTCAAGCTCGTTTCCTTGGCCTTCAATAATGGTGCAATTGTCTTTGGTGAGCACCACGCGTTTTGCAATACCAAGGTCATGCAAGGTCAGTGTTTCAAGTTTGAGACCAACTTCTTCAGCAATTAATTTTCCGCCAGTCAAAATTGCAATATCTTCTAACATTGCTTTGCGACGATCGCCAAAGCCAGGAGCTTTTACCGCAGCAATATTAAGTGTGCCGCGTAGACGGTTAACCACGAGAGTTGCCAATGCTTCGCCTTCAACATCTTCAGCAATGATGAGTAATGAGCGACCGGTTTTTGCAACTTGTTCCAAGATAGGCAACAAGCTTTTCATACTGCTGATCTTTTTTTCATAAATCAAGTATCAATGGGTTCTCAAGCTGTGTTTCCATTTTTTCTGTATTGGTTACAAAATAAGGGGAGAGATAGCCGCGGTCAAATTGCATACCTTCCACAACATCCAGCTCGTCGTGCATTCCTTTTGCTTCTTCAACGGTGATCACGCCATCACGACCAACTTTTTCCATCGCTTGCGCAATCAATTGGCCTATTTGAAGATCTGAGTTTGCAGAAATGGTTGCAACTTGTTCGATCTCTTTTTTACTGTCAACTTTTTTTGACATTGCTTTAACATGATCAACAACCGCTTCTACTGCTTTTTCAATGCCACGCTTTAATGCCATGGGGTTGGCGCCGGCGGTAACATATTTGTTGCCTTCGCGGAAAATCGCCTGTGCAAGCACTGTTGCAGTTGTTGTGCCATCACCGGCTACATCAGCAGTTTTGCTTGCCACTTCACGCACCATTTGTGCGCCCATGTTTTCTAACTTGTCTTCCAATTCAATTTCTTTTGCAACGGTTACGCCGTCTTTGGTAATTGCAGGAGCGCCATAGGAGCGTTCAAATATTACATTGCGCCCACGGGGCCCGAGAGTAATTTTAACTGCGTCAGCAAGGGTATCAACCCCTTTGCGCACTTTTTCGCGTGCCGGTGCACCAAATACTATTCTTTTAGATGCCATGTTTTATTCCTCTTTATTTTTATTATTGTTATTTATTGCGGCGAACATCTCTGTAATAGACTGCAGCGTTGGACGTGCGGTAATGCCAATTGATGCGAATTCTGCGATTCCATCATGAATTTGGGGTGTATAGTTTGTTCTTATATCATCAATGCGGTGGCCAATGCACAGGCACTCATCAGGGCCAAGATCATTATTGTTTTGATGGCACTTTGCATGGATGGCGATCAATAGGGACAGATGGGCAACGATCTGCATGTTGCTGAAATTCTGACAGAGTTGTGTTGTCGGTTTCGATTCTTGAGGTTGAGTCGCGCGCATGCCACTAACCGCTAAACAGAGCACAAGTATTATTTTCTTCACTGATTATTTTCCTTGGTGTCAGATATGTTGCGCATGGTGTACAGAAGTTGTGTGTGTTCTTTTGTATACATATCGAGCAATTGTGTGCACTCATTGCTGTTGCCATTGAGTGATTGGCATTCTTGCAATTTTACTGCCAAAGAAACCAATCTCATTTGATGATGATGTGGCGTATTCACCTGAGATGTAGGAATTGATCTGAGTGGCAAAGCTGTTTCAGAAGCGCTCAACCCGCCTACAGTGATCGTTGCTATACAAAGTGCCATGGTTATTCTATTCATGCCGGAGCCCCGTCCTTACTAGTATGCAGATTACTTATCCAAAATGCCTAAAATTTCATCTTCACGAATAATTAAATGATCTTTGCCTGCTTCGGTGCCGGAATACTTGCCAAAATAAACGGTATCGCCAATTTTAACGGTGAGCGGGGTTATTTTGCCATTGGCATCGATGCGACCATTGCCGGTAGCCAAAACGGCCCCCAATTGCGCTTTTTCTTTCGCGGCATCGGGAATAAAAAGACCCGCCGGGGTTTTTTCTTGTTCCTCTATGCGCTTTATTAAAATACGGTCGCCAAGTGGACGTAATTTTTCAAACATATAAATGTCTCCTTAAAACATTAAAGTGTACTGTTCTTGTTAGTTTTTATAGCGCTATTTCAATCTGTTTTTATCTACTTTACATTGAGCAATATAAGAGTAGCATAAAAAATATCTAACAATTTCAAACCATCTTTCTTGATAGTAAGTGACTCAGATATTTTACAGTGTTATTGTATGGTTTTTACCATATTTTTGCTTGTATTAAGGTTTTTTCAATCAATATTTTTTCAATGCTGATTCATTCTTTCAAGTTTACCAATTTTGGCATATTCAACAAGTGCCCCCTCAATAAAGCAAGCCTTCGGAAATCCAGCCTTGAATTACATTGGTTCTCATTTCCGGATCCGTTTGTTTCCAGCGGAGCGTCATTGTTTGGATGCCCGTCAGAGAAGGAGGATTAGCAACAAAACCAAATTTTTTAAAGAATTGAGTATTGTCCTTATCTAGTGTGGACAAATCGCCTTTCTTTGCAGGGTCAACCGTTACGCTATCATAGCCATTTTTTTCGAATTCGGCTAAGGCTGCGGCCATTAATGTGTCATCATCAATCGTCTTTGTGGGAAAATGAATGGGCTGTTGAGCATAGTCGTCTATGAATACTGATTCACGGTTCCATCCACACTCGCGCCATCGTATGAATCCTATTTTTTCTCCGCGATAAAATGCGCCAAATTCACAATAGTGAGGATCTTTTTTATATTTGATTACATTATTAGGCAGAGTTTTTAGCAATGAATTTTTAACATCATACTCCGCTAAAAATGGAGAATTTCTGTCCAGATAGTGTATAAAGTGCTCATTGTTATTGGCGAGTGTTATAGGATCTTCATTGTTTTCAAAATCAAAGACTCGAAAGACAACAGATTCTTTTGTTGCCTCATCACCATCGACTCGTCGCGGTTCATATTCTGGTGATAACCGTTTCTCTATTGTTTCATCTTTGAAATCGGTTGCACCAAGAACATTCCAAAAATCTCGTGTGGCTTCGCATCCCTGCGTGGGTTTAAAAATAACCCGAGGATACCCTTTTTTTTGGAATTTTTGCATGGCATGCAGACATAGAGTAGAAGCGACCCAAGGGTCTAGATGGCCATCTCCTGTAAGAGGCGGTCGAGTGATCGAGCTAATGCATGGCAATGTTTTGTCTTGCGTGGTGACATACTGATAATTGAGCTCTCCTAGTGGTGTGTGCTCTGTAGTGTAGCATGCGTCAAGGCGTGTATTGAGCGTAGCCTCTAGTTCTTCCGTGAGAAGACCTTTTCTCTTGAAGAACTCATAATCGTAGCGCACTTCAGCTTCTTTGTGGGGGGAGCTCACGTATTCTTCAGAGCGGCGCAGTTCTATTTTTCCGCGCGATTTCATACATGTTACAACTGCAGATGGTTTGGGCACTATTCGTGAAGGACAAAGTTCATGTGCTTCGGCTTCTGCGGGTACATCCATTGCATTGATGTGAAAAAATGTACTGAATGCTACGAGCGCTAAGCGCATAGTGGTTTTCATATAAAATTACCTCTATTTTATACCATGCCTATGTGCTGCGCGTCAGTTGATGATTTCTCATTACAGGAGCGGTGTTGGTGTTTTTAACAATTTTTTTTGAGCCGTCTATTAACAGCAAGAATTAGGATTTACCTGTTTACAGCAACTTTCTGCTGTAACTTCTTGTTTGCAGCAGCCATCAGATTGATCAACTTTACTCATGATATCGTGTAATTTTTCAGGAGTTGGTTGATAGAGGTCAATTATGTTACCGCTGGGATCTTGAATGCTGGTCATAATACCATGGGAAGCGGTGATAGGGGCGCTGAGAAAATTAATACGATCTTTTGTCTGTTCGTATGCTTTTTCCAGATTTTCTATCTGAAGAACTATGCCCGTGCGATTTTGTTCAGGTAAGTCCTGTGCAGGGCAAAGGCCTATTTTAATGCCATTGAGCTCAAACTCGGCCCAGCGATCTTTCATGCGGAATTTAAGTGAGAAGCCCAGATCATGATAAAAGGCAATGGCGGCATCAAGGTCCCGCTGCATTAAGATGATCATGGCGATCTTATTTATAGATAATAGTGTCATAATATACCCCCAAATAATTAATTAAACATATACTTATTTTACCAATTCTATGATATTCAACAAGTCTGGCAAAAAATGGGTAAGCTATGATAAGCTCAAGGTCAATAAATAATTACTGATAAAGGAGATGTACCGTGGCCGATATTTATCCCTCATTACTCAACCGCAATCTGGTCCAGCTTAAAGCTGAATTGCAGCGGCTTGATGAATACGTTAAAGGTTATCACATAGATGTTATGGATGGCCGCTTTGTACCCAACGTTACCCCCGGTGTGGCAGAGGTAAATACTATAGCCAGTATGAGTATGCGTACTGAACATTGGGTCCATCTGATGGTCGATGATCCATACCATTATATACAATCATTGCTGCTTGCCCCGGGCGGGACCGTAACATTTCACTTTGAAAGTAATTGTGATGCTGGAGACACTATTAAATCAATAAGAGAAAAAAAATGGAAGCCTTCGATAGCAATAAATCCAAAAACTGCCGTAGAAAGCATTCTTCCCCTTGTCCACCTTGTGGATCAAATTCTCATTATGTCTGTTGAGCCCGGTTATTCTGGGCAGGATTTTTTACCAGAAGCTATAAATAAAGTTGAGCTATTGGCCAGTTACCGCGCAACGGGCAAACTTAATTTTAGAATTGCTGTTGATGGTGGGATCAACGCGAAAAATATAGGGATGCTTGCCCAAAAAGGGGTTAATGACTTTGCGGTTGCCTCGGCAATTTTTGCTACCAATGATGCAGTTGAAGCACTGAAAGAATTACAAGAGCGGATACGCTAGTTTTTATAGGTTTTGTAGTTTTGCTTCGTTTTCCGCTTGTGTAAACATTTTTCCTGCATGATATTCGGCAAGAGCGGTATGAGGATCACCGTCGCGCTCAAAATCAATCTTCATATTGGCAAAATAGGGCATCATGTGTGCGCCGAAGCGGCTATAAAAAGGAATTGAGCTGTTTGTGGGGACCCAGAATACTGTTTTTACCCCCTCATGTTTCATGTCGTCAAAGGCTCTAAGCAGCAATTGGCTGCCGATCCCATTTTTTTGATGCTTCTTTTCTACGTCTAATGAAACAACAAGCGCTGATCCTTGCTCATGTATGTCATATAGAATGTGAGCAGCCTCGCGCCCGTTATGATGTGCTCTGATAGCCATTGAGCCAAAGTTATTTTCTGTGGTGAATGTATACGTTGCTCCGGCTGATTGGATGCAAAAAACAAGTACGGTAATGGGGATTTGCGTTATGATAGATTTCATTTTCATGGTTAACCTTCCAGATTTCCACTTGGGATAAATATTTTTCCTACATACTATTCTTTTTTAATGCTCTGATCGTTGTTGTCATCAAAAGAAATAAACATCCAGTGACCATGAGATGATGCACCAAATCGTTTGTAAAAAGGTATCGTCTCTGGGGCAGCAACCCACGACGCGTGCTTGATGTTGTGTTCTTTCATGTGTGCGAAGGCCATGGAGAGCAACTGGGTGCCCAGACCTCTTCTTTGGTATTCTTCGTCTATATCGAGTTCGTACACCATCGCACAATCAGTTCCTTCATCATATGCAATGTCATATGTTACGCCGCCAATATATTTTGATGTATCGTTCTTTAATCGTATGTCGATACTCGCGAGGTTTTTAGATTGTATTGTTTTTATGAAAGCAAATTCTGTTTCAATAGTGTGCTGCGGTGCAGCCATTGCGCACGCTTGCGTTTGGTAGAGGCACAGTATAGCGGTAATTAATGAGATGAGCTTTGTCATTATCAAAATCCCCCCGACAATTCAAAATTATAAAAATAGATAACCAGTTTTTCGCATTGCTATATATAATCAACCCTACCAATAGTGCTCAATTTGTCAATTTATCTATGGTTGGATGTTTGTTTTATTCTTATTTGACATGAAAATAAGAGGGTTGCGGGTAAGTGGGACAGCTGCTATACCGCGTGGGGAGCGGTGCAAAGCAGGAATATAAGCAAAAAAAAGAGGCAGACTTTTTAGGTCTGCCTCTTTTGAAATCAGATGAGAGGTTAGTTCATCGATTCGTATTGTTAGCGAAGAAAATTCCCAACTCTTCTTGAGCTGTCTGGGCAGCATCAGAACCATGGGTTGCATTTTCTCCGATGCTTTTACCAAACTTCTTTCTAACGGTTCCCTCTTCGGCTTGTGCCGGATTGGTTGCACCCATTAGATCGCGCCATGCTTTAATGGCATTCTCTTTTTTAAGAGCCATTATAATCAGCGGGCCCGACGTGATAAATTCAACCATTTCACCAAAGAACGGCTTATCTTTATGTATTGCATACAATTGATGCGCCTGTTCTTTGCTCATGTTGATTTTTTGCATGCCGGTAATGGTAAAGCCATTATGTTCAATCATATCAATGATTTTGCCGCTGTTTTTTGCGGCAACAGCATCGGGCTTGATCATTGCAAAAGTGGTTTCCTGAGCCATCTTATTCTCCTGATTCGTCATTGCCGCCTTTTTGACGAGCAGCATGTTTTTCAAGTTCTAATTGCAACAGGCTCTTGCCTCTTCCTTCTGAAATTACTTCTTTAGGAGCCTTTTCTTTTCTGCTTGTTGCAGCAGGTGCGGCATGAGAAGCCTCTTTTTTAGGAGCGGCCATTTTGGTTTCGCGTTTTTCATCTTTTGCAGATGGTTGTAATTTGAGACTGAGACCAAGTTTGCGATCTGTCTTGTTTACATTGAGCACGCGGAATTGAGCAACTTGACCAACTTTGAGCACGTTTTCCACTTTTTCAACATTGTGGTCGGCTAGTTCAGAGATGTGTACAAGGCCTTCAATGCCGATTGGCAATTTTACAAAGGCACCAAAATTGGTGATCTTTGAAACTTCACCTTCAACCAGTGAGCCAACTTTGTATTCTTGCTCAATTTTTTCCCATGGATCTTGGCTGAGTTGCTTGATGCCGAGGGAAATTTTCTTGTTATCTTTATCGATACCAAGAACAACCGCTTCTACTTCATCACCCTTTTTGTAGATATCTGTTGGGTGATTGATATGCTCGGTCCAGGAAAGATCTGAAATATGAACAAGACCATCAATGCCCGGCAACAACTGAACAAAAATACCGAAATCGGTAATGTTGCTTATAGTGCCTTTAATCTTTTGGCCAATTTTGAATTGTTCATTAACTGATTCCCACGGATTTTTATCGAGTTGTTTGATGCTCAAAGACATGCGGCGATTTGCTACATCAAGAGAAACAACAACGATTTCAATTTCCTGACCAACTCTAAACTTGCTGTTCAAGTCATTGATACGATCTGTCCATGAAACTTCAGAGATATGCACCAATCCTTCAACGCCACGTTGTATTTCAACAAAGAGGCCGTAATCGGTAATGCTTGAAATTTTGCCTTTAATCTTGTCGCCCACTTTAATAGTTTCGGCAACTTTTTGCCATGGGTTGTCAGACAATTGTTTAAGGCCCAAGGAGATCTTTTCATTGCTCTTGTCAAAAGAAAGCACTTTAACGGTAATGTTTTGGCCAATCTTCAACATTTCGCTTGGATGAGCAATGCGTCCCCAGGTCATATCAGTAATATGAAGCAAGCCATCTACGCCGCCGATATCAATAAATGCGCCATAGTTGGTAATGTTTTTAACTTGTCCTTGAATGACTTGCCCTTCTTTGAGGGTATCAAGAACTTGTTTTCTTGTTTCACTGCGTTGTTCAGAAAGATATTTTCTGCGGGAAATAATAATGTTGCCACGTTTTTTGTTGAGTTTGAGAATATTGGCAACAACTGTTTGGCCAACATATTGGTCAAAATCAAGAACGCGTTGTAAATCGATTTGTGAACCGGGCAAGAATGCAGGAATGCCCATGTCAACGTTAAGACCACCCTTAACTTTGTGAGTGACAATACCTTCAACTGGTTTGTTCTCTTCAAAGAGCTTGGTAACATGTTCCCAGGCTTTGAGTGCTTTTGCTTTTTCATAAGAAAGGACCACATTGCCTTCAATGCTTTCCAACTCGTCAAGGATTACTTCAATGACATCGCCTGGCTGAATTTTTTTCAGATCAGCTTCGCTGAATTCATAGCGCGGGATAAGGCCGTCTGATTTGTAGTTGATATCGACCAAGACTCCATCGGAATCTACGCGAACAACTTTACCATGGACCAATTTTCCTGGATTGAGGGTATCAAAAATACCTTCATATAAATTGCTTAATTCTTCTAATTGTTCTTTATTTAAAGAAGTTTCTTCATTTTGAATGAGAGATGCCATATCCGCATGGGCAAATTGGCTAGAACGAATGAGTTCTTTTGACATAAATAGTGTGCTCCGGTTGATTATCCAAGAAAATGGTAATCAAGTATGAGGGTTTAAGGTTAAACATATAAAACTTTATGTTTGTAGGGTAGCAAGAAATTGCTGAAAGAGCAAATAAAAAACCTTAAAAATCAGGGTTTTTTTCTACTTTGCCATAAAATGGAGAGTAGAACCCTTCGCAGTCTTGGCGCGGTAGGGTCGGCTTCAGATTTAATCAAGAGTATAGATTGGATTGGGCACTTTAAATGCTTTGAGTGCATAACCACCCAGCAGGTCGCTTTCTTGATCACCAATATTGGCTACAATGCTGTATCCCTGTTCTTCAATCTGGCGTCGAGCGGCACTTTTAAAAGGCATAATTGAATTTGCATTGTCATCTTCGGGTTGTAAGTATATCCCTTGCCATGAGGTGAACCCGGCACTCTTCAGGTTTTGCTCGGTTGCTTTGCGTCGATTCTCTCGTCTTCCCGTTACAAAAAAAATTGTTATCCCCTTGCTTTGTATGAAGTGATACAGCTCAAGCATAGCGGGAATTGCTTTTTTGGGTGTTTTTTCCCATTTATGAAAGGTTTTTGGGTTATAGCCAAAATTATTGTCCTGGCTGTAATCAAATGAACAGATGACCGTATCATCAACATCAAATACCACCGCAGCATTACAGGGCAATTGAATGCTATTCAGGTAGCGTCTTATGCTATCGGCCACACAGGCGACATCTTGCGCATATTTGCCTGATTGGTAATAATCTTTTATCTGTGCTTTGGCAACGTCAAGATTTTCAGGCGCGCGTATGGCACATTTATAAGCAGCATCGGTAGTGCATGTTTGATTATAAAGAGCACACGTATTGCCGGTGATGCTGAGCAGCGTGAGTGCACCGAGTATACATTTTTTACTCATAGCTATCATGCCCTTCTCCGCATTTTTTTATGCTTTGTGATCGTATGCTTTTGGCAATGTGCCGTTTGCTTTTTCATACAATATGGTCTTGAATACAGCGATCATGGTCCATGGAAAGGTTGACCCTATCGCGACCAATGGTGTTGCGGCCGCTTTTAATGCGGGCGGGAAATTCAGGGGGTAATGTATTGTCAGAACATATGTCAGAGCGAGAGCGGCGCTTGTTAGTGCACCGAGCAACAGAAGGCCTATGAGCGCAAAAATTGTTTTTTTAACTGTTTTCCAGCTTTGTTTCAATGCTGGCACGAAGTGCATATTGTCAATAGTGATGGCAGGGAAAAAATAAAATGTTATGGCTTCATATACTAGATAACCCAGTGCAGGGACTATTACAGACACGACTAATCTTATAGTGGGATACGCTGCTGGATTGCGGGTAAGAGGGATAAGAGAGGGCACTAGAGTAAAACCTATAACTCCGATCAGGGCAAAAAATATTATTTTCAAGAGTGAATAACAAATCAAATTGCCTATTTTTGAAAATCCTTTACCCAAGCTGCTCAACATCGATGTGCGGCGCTTATGAATGAGGTGAGAGCTGTAATCAGTAATTGCTATGATAAGCATATAAAAAATAAAAAATGAGATGACGTTAACAATAAGCTGCAGTAAAACAAAAGATGAAAAAGAATGAGTTATGCCCGCGCTGTAATTGCCCTCTATAGTAATTTGCTCATTTATTGTTTGTGCGTTTATGTTGAGTGAAGGAAACAAAAATCGGTTCATAAGAGAATGTGCAATGCTGTAAAGCGCGATATACAAAAATAATTGTGCGTGCCTGAAACTAAATACAATACTTTGTATAAATGTTCTTATTCCCATTATCAATTGATTCATTTTTTCTCCTGTATTAAAACATGTTATTTTCTTTATACCATGTGCAAATTGGCAAAAGCAATGATGCATCAAAATGAACAAAAAAAAAGAGGCAGGAAAAAGATCATCCCGTATCTTTTTTCCTGCCTTTGAATACTATGAATGAGCATTTATTTATGATTGTTGCTCAAAACTTGCGCGGAGCATCCAGGCGATTTTTTCATGTTTGTTGATCATTTCTGTTAAGAAATTATTGGTGCCGATATCTTCGAACTCAAGACATTTTTCAGCATCAATGCGCATTGATCTTATAATCGCTTCATGATCCAAAAGGAGATTTTTGAGCATCTCTTTGGTGGTGGGGACTATGCCCGGCTCTTCTTTGAGCTGGCTGTGTTTAATAAATTCGTGCGCGGTGCCCAAGGCAATGGCGCCAAGAGTTCGTGCACGCTCAGCTACATCATCAGAGAAATCAAGTTGTTTTTCATACAATTCTTTGAAGAACTTGTGCATGGCATCAAAGTATAAGTCGCGGACATTCCAATGATAATTTAACGTTTTGATGTATAACACAAATTCATCGGCGAGTAGTTGGTTAAGCAAAGCGCCTACACCTTCACGGTTTTGCTGCGAGATGCCGATATTTGGCTGTATGGCCGGTTGATTTGCATGCATGTTCATTTCCTCATTTGTTTCGGGGATATTACTTATATTTTGCCCCAATTGTACCGCATTATTATTGTCTTGATCAACTATTTTTTCTTGACAATACAATGCACTATTAATTGTTAACCCTGCGATACTCAAAAATAATAAAGAACAAATTTTCATGAATATAAACTCCTTTTAATTATGTTGCATTGTTACCAATTCTAACAACAATTGATTTTCAATCGCAATATGTTTGGGTTGTTGCATATATAAGTATTATTTTTTCATGATTTATAAAAGAGATGCTCAAACGCTTGATGCACGCTGGGATGTACGATGGAAATCTCTTCCATTATGGCTTGATCAGAAGCGCGTAGAATTTTTATTGGATTTCTGTTTTTGCTGAGTTGATACCGTTTATGCATACATTTTTTTAAGGAATAAAACAAATTTGCCTGATCAAGTGTTGCGCATTCAGCAAAATAATGAAAAGATCTTTCTGGTATTGCGTTAACAAGTGCCCAAAGCCTTAATGGATGAGAAAATGAAGCTGCCGCGAGTATTTGTTGAGTAGGGTGAAATGCAAGAGAGGTAGTGGTTTTACCATCGCCTTGTATAGTATGCAATAGATTTCCGGTGTGAGGATCAAAAAGGTTTATTGTGCCGTCATCGCAAGCAGCCGTAAGTACCGTGCCGGTAGCATTGAACTGTATCGATGTTACGGCAGCAGGACATATAAGCCGTCGAAATGCTTTGCTTGCGCTTATATTGTTATTGTCTATTTCCCATATTTTAACAGTTTTGTTTGTTGAGCCGGATGCAAGCAAGGTGTCGTCGGGGCTAAATGCCAATGAGGTTACGCACTGAAAAGAAAAGAGGGACGGATGACTTAATTGACAGCTCTCTTTCCCTGCCAGAAGCGACCAAAGTTTGAGAAATGCTCCCGCGCAAGCGAGTGTATTGCCATCATTGCTAAAGACAAGTCTATCAAGAGTCGGGTCACCGATATTTCCATCATGATTGAGGGTGAATAATTCCTGCATATTCAAATAATTACATATTTTTATTTTGTCTCCATAAGGCGAAGCATAAGCCAATGTTGTGTTGATTGGATTTATGGCTACGTGCTTAATAAAATGAAGTCCTGATTGCTGTAGCGCAGTGTTCGGAGGTGCATCGAAGCACAATGACCTATCAATAACTGCCATTAATCGAGCATCTTTTTCGCTGCGGCTGTATGTCAGACATGAGGTCTTGCGGGCACGGGAGTATGTGCGAACTCGTGTATAGTGTTCGAGATCAAGAACGGACATTGTTTCATGGCCATCATAAAAGGCTATCTCGTTACCATTGGGATTAAAGGCTACGCGCGGGATGCGCGAAAAAACAGGTGTTTCCGTATCAAACGTATATTGAAATATTTGCTCAGGACGCAGGCTATTTTTTCCAACGGGATTTCCAACGAGATAAGAAACTATTTTTGCCTGCGTTGCAGTCGGCAATAGCTTTGCGAACTTGAGTGCTTCTTGGCAAGACATTGTGTTACATGATACAAATGGCGCAGGCGTATCTTCAGCGGAGTACGAGCGAGCGACAATTATCAGAGTAAGGAGAGTGAAGTGCTTCATCCAAAAATTCCTTCTTCAGGGGAACCTGTCTTCATTTCCATCATAGTTTTTTTATGAACAACAACAGCCTACGACTCTTGCCGCTAATGTCAATTCTCTTCCTCAGAAGAAATGGTTTTGCCATTGGATTCGTCGAAACTTGGCAGAAAGGTCAGGGCAGTGGATATATCTGGACAGATTTTATGAGAAGAAATGGCCCGCAGATAGATTCTTGGGGAAATGGTAAGAGTAGAGTTGCTGGGAAGTATTTATCGCCCTACTACGCACGAGGCTTGGAAGGGCATACTTCGCTTAGTGCTATCAATTTCAATTTATTGCGAAGTGTTTCCTTGAAAGACGCTGGCCTGCCATACGAAGCTTTTAGCGAAGTATGGAGGAGAGAGAGGGATTCGAACCCTCGATGCCGTTCTCACGGCATAACGGTTTTCAAGACCGCCGCAATCGACCACTCTGCCATCTCTCCGTTTTTCAAGATTATAATTTCAATGTATGCGCAGTGAAGGGCCAGTAATTTATGTATTTCATTTACTGGCGTCAGCCACTCGTAGTTTGCCAAGCAGGGCGAAGCGCCGCATGGATAAACGAAGAGTGGTGCGCCTATTAGGAGTCGAACCTAAAACCTTCAGATCCGTAGTCTGACGCTCTATCCAATTGAGCTATAGGCGCATATTTCAATATTCAATTTCAATTTATTGCTAAGAGCTTCCCTTAAAGGGATTGGCCTGCCATACGAAGCTTTAGCGATACAGTCCAGTCTTCGCTTATCCGGGCCTTCAGGCTCGGCAAGCTATGACGGACAGCCTACGATCTTGCTATTAATGTCAATTGTCTTCCTCAGAAGAAATGGCGCTGCCAGCCGGAGCCTTGGCGTAGGCTGGTGGAGAGAGAGGGATTCGAACCCTCGCGCCCGGAATTACCCAGACTCTTGCTTAGCAGGCAAGCGCTTTAAGCCACTCAGCCATCTCTCCTCTGGCATTTCAAATAAATTTTATTGCAACTCATAAAAGGATAAAGTATACCATATTTAATGCAATAATATTTTAAAAACTTAAGATATTGTAGCTGATTTTTTAGTGTTTGTATACTGGATACAATGATTTTTGCTGCTTTATTCTACTTCGCCATAAAATTCTAGGGCTTTAGGCTGGAGATAAAAATGCGAGTAGAACTCTTAGAAGCCTTGGCGTAGTAGGGTCAGAGCCATGAAACATTCAAGGATGCATTTGATTATCGAAATTAAAGTGGTGCCGAGCTCGGGAAAAATGCAATGGAAGCTGAATAAGGCGGAGCAATTGGTTTGTTATTTAAAGAGCCCGCCAGAGCGGGGCTTGGCAAATCATGAGCTCATTAAAGAGCTTTCAAAGGCATTAAAGATAGCCAGGGTAAATATTAGCATCGCTACCGGCCAAACATCACGGCTGAAAAGAATTGAAATTAAAGATGCTTCTATAACCTATGCTGATGTATTGCGATCCTTGGGAATCGAGCCGCAGTTGTCACTTTTCAAGACATAAGAAAGAAGGAAAACAACAATGCCTTATTATGCATGGCAAGGAGTTACGCTTGCGGGTACCGTGCGTAGGGGGAAGATGTTTGCGCAATCACGCGAACATTTGGATAAACTTTTGTTTGAGCAGGAAATCGCGCTTCTTAAAGCAAAGCATGTTTCTGTCTGGTCCATTTCTGGCGTGCCTATTGCCACGCGATTACTCTTTTTTGATTCGTTAAAACACTTGTTGAAGGCCGGCCTGCGCTTGCCCGATTCTTTGCGCGTATTGAGTGAGCAGCAGAGTTCATCGGTGCAATTTCAAGCGGCAATTTATGCTATTGCCCATGACATTGATCATGGAAAAAGTCTCAGAGTTGCATTTCAGGCATATCCGGCATGGATCGATGAAATTACGGTGGCGATGTTACAGATTGGTCAAGAATCGGGCTCTTTGCCACGCGCGCTTGAATTGATTACCCATCGCCTGCACTGTTCTATCCAATGGCGTAAAAAAATAAAAGCGGCAGCGCTGATGCCGATTATTACTTTGGCGTTTTTCTGTGCGGTTGTAGCACTTGTCTTTGTGATCATTATTCCCTCATTCTCATCATTGCTTGCATCTCGGAAAGAAGCATTGCCGCTCTTCACCCATATTTTATTGCGAATGAGCAAGGCGATGACCAATGGTCGCTTCATGTTCTGGTCAATAAGCGCGGCGGCGCTGCTTGCCGTTGCGGCCCGTTGCGCAATAAAGACGAGTAGAGGGAGAAAGGCTTTAGATTTTTTATTGCTACACATTCCTTTTGTTTCATTGCTTATCAGGATGAAAGAGTATGCACTTTTCTTCCAGGCGCTTTCGCTTGTTATGCAACAGGGCGGGCATATTGCCATAGCCTTTCCCCTGGCAAGAGGTACGGTGCGCAATTGGTACGTGAGACAGGAGCTCTATCTTCTTGAGCAGGATGTAATGAGTGGAACTTCGCTGCACAAGGCAATGAGAACGCATAACTTTTTCTCTCCTGAAAGTTGCGCCTTGGTGGGCATAGGAGAAGAAACCGGATCGTTAAGCATTATGCTTGAGCAGGTTTCTCGCGCTTATCAGGAGCGGGTAGACAAGCAGCTGGCAACCATGACAACGCTCTTTCAGCCACTGCTCTTGCTTGCGTTGGGATTATTGGTTGCGGCGCTTATTTTTGCTATTTATATTCCTCTTTTCCAGATGCCGGATAGCTATACATTTATGTAGGTTGTTTTATACTGTTTGTATAATAAATTTTTATTTTTATCTGGAGCTTATCAGATGGTTACTGCATCGCATTTCAAAAAAAGCATCTTCTTTTTCGGTTTCTTTATCTTTGGTCACTCTACACAAGCAAGTATGTTTGTTCCTAATTTTGCGAAAAGCAGTGCAAATAATGCTACTCAGATTTGGCACAAAGAAGCAGAGATAGAAAAGCTTTTAGCGCTTGTGGCACCAGTATCAGGAGCTACCATTATACAAGAAAATGAATGGAAAGAGCTTTTGTGCAATGCGATGATAGCAAAAATTAATCGCACGAATACCAGCTTTGGTGCGTGGGGATTAAAGCGAAGCTTTCACCCGGTTTCAGATGCTGTTGAGCTACGAGCCAGAAGGCAAAGAGTGCGTGATCTTGTTGAGCATGAAGAACTGTACACAAAATTACGGGATGCGTTAATCACTATCAAAGACAATGAAGATGCGCTGTTATCATATTATAACGATACGAATGTGCTTCATAATGAAGCAAACAAAAGTTATTACTCGATTTTATTCCCCTCATATTTAAATAAGAACAAGCTTGCCCTCGATGTATCTTTTGCTGTCGATTTAGCCAAGTATGGCTCTATGGCAGCTGCTTTTTTGGGAGTCTCCGGTATACTCAGCAAGCTCCACGCACCTGATCCTGCTGCCATGAGAAAAATACAGAACTTTAAAAATGAAGTTGCTCCTTTGGCCAATGGTGAAGACGTCATGGGCTGTAAGTACATATGGGAACAATTATTTAAGCAGCCGGCGCAGGGTGAATCTTTGTGGGGCTCTTTTAAAAAAGGGTTAATGGCGCCGTTCGTAGCTCATGTTCCTTGGCCAGTTCGTTTTGCAGATGCCAATGAGCGCGATCTGATGCTTCAGCATCCGGCTCATTACGCGAATGCTATAGAAAATTCATTGGGTGATACTGTTGCGCTATATACTGAAGGTTTTCAGTATCATAAGTCATTGGTGAAGATTGTTGCTTTGACTGGTCTAGCGATAAGTGATGCGCATGCGGCAACGGTGATGAAGGGGTTGGTGAGTATTGTTGCGTTTGGTGGTCTCGTGGCTAGTGATGCGCATGTGGCATTGATGCTGAAAATGAGTTTTGATCAATTGAAATCTGCTTGGGAAATTTCTGATAAATTAAAAATTGAATTGGTAAAAGTTGCGCAGTTATTTAATGCTTTGGAAGCAATATGTTCAGCGGCAGAGCTATGTGAGAATCTTGAAGAGTCTGCTGCAATTGAGCATTTAAAGCAGCTATTTGATGCAAATAATGAATCATTGCATCCATTAATGACTCACATGCGTGAGATAGTCGATGGCTCTCAATCGATATTTTATTCACGCGGTCGCATTTTGCTGCTGCACAAGTTGTTGCAAGATACAAAAGATGATTTGATTCCTTTCATGAATGATATTGCGCAGATTGATGCGCTCGTTTCAATGGCTACCCTCTACAAAGAAGCTTCAGCTGAGCAGCCATGGTGCTTTGTTGATTTTGTTGATCATAAGAGGCCAATGATTAGAGCAGAAGATTTTTGGTTGCCACTCATACACACTGACAGTGTGGTGTTAAATTCAATTTCTTTGGGAGATAACGTTCCCGGAAAAGTGGTATTGACGGGGCCAAATGGCGGGGGCAAATCAACAATTATGAAGGCTATTGCTCATCAAATTATTTTTGCACAGTCATGGGGTATAGCTCCTGCACGCGGTTCGCAGATGTCTTTGTTTACCGGGTTACGCACGGCATTGAATCCACAGGAAGATATTAAGCGTGGTCTTTCTACCTTCATGGCGCAAAAATTGCGCATGCAA
Source organism: uncultured bacterium (assembly GCA_963707655.1). GTDB lineage: Bacteria > Babelota > Babeliae > Babelales > Vermiphilaceae > JAKAUA01. Next base: position 72,189 of record OY970172.1, read on the forward strand.
GAAATAACAGATTTTATTAGGTCATCGAAAGCGGACGATGTTTTGTTTGTACTGGTTGATGAGCCGTTTCGCGGTACGGTTGAAGCAGAATCACAAAAAAGAGTGTGCAGCTTTTCTCATGAAGTGGCATTGTATGACCAAACTCTGTTGATGATGGCTACACATTTTGAAAAGCCAACGCAGCTTGCTCTTTCTTTGCCCGCATATTATGCAAATTATCAATGTGAATTTACAAAAACTGATGATGGGCGCCTACAAAGAACCTATAAATTGCTTCCCGGAGCTGCTTTGTGGTGGTTTCATGACGATGCTATGCGTAGCTTGTATATTGATTCTTTGGATTATACGAGCCTGGCAGCTTAAGTTCTGTGGCTTTTTATTTTTCAAACATTTGACGGAATCAGCTGTTTCTTATACAATTAATCGCAGTTAGAGTTGAAATATGCCGGGATGGCGAAACTGGTAGACGCACGGGACTCAAAATCCCGCGGTGGCAACACCATGTCGGTTCGAGTCCGACTCCCGGCACCAGTCTTCGCCTACGTGGGAATGGCTTTGAAATGTAAGCTAGGATTCGTCTGGCGCTGCCAGCCTATTTAAAGGATTGACAGAAGACTGGGTTTGCATCCTGCGTAGCTTAATAACACTCCAAAGTATTGCCATAAAGCGAAGCGGGACAAGCCAGTAAATGAAGTACATTAGATATAAAAAAGCTTGGTTCTCATCAGCGTTAGACCAGAAAAAATCAGAGAGTAAATGGCAGATCTTAATTTTGATAAAAACTGTATCTTCTGCAAAATTATTGCGCGCGAAGTGCCCTCCGCTATTATTGCTGAAACTAATAACATTATAGTAATCAAAGATCTTTTTCCCAAAGCCCCCATTCATTATTTGATTATTCCCAAAAAGCACGTGCAGGATATTCAATCATTACATGAAAATGATACTGCATTGGCGGGCGAGCTGATTTTGATGGCAAAGCAATTATCAACGCAGCTTAATGGTTCCAAGGCGTTTCGCTTACTGGTAAATTCAGGAGCAGATGTAGGGCAAAAAGTATTCCACCTTCATTTACATTTTCTTGCGGGTAAACAATTAACTGATTTTTAAGTATCTATATGCCGGGATGGCGAAATTGGCAGACGCACAGGCTTCAGGTGTCTGCGGTGGCAACACCATGTCGGTTCGAGTCCGACTCCCGGCACCAGCCTATGCTCCAAGGGAGCTACGGCTGGAAGTAAGAGCATAGCCTGGACTGGGCGCCAACAGAATAAGTTTCTTCCCCCTACGTGGGAATAACATTGAAGGAAATGTGTGGCGGGCCATGTCTTCACTTATCTAGATCTTTTGCTGTCGACGAATGGGTTTACCCACTATTAGTCAGATTTTTGACTTTTTTATGGCCATTTGTTACTTTTTTATTATATTTACCGACTAATTGTAATTATTTTTTTAAATTGAGGTATTTTATGAATATTAAAGTTATAGCTTTAACCATTGCCAGCATGCCGTGTTTAACATTTTGCTTCGAGCCTATTTCAATAGTAACCGGTACTGTTGCCGCCACAAAAGCCGGCTATGAATTGTATCAAGCAACGGGTGAGGATGCTGAGCTGAAAAGAAAAGCTTCAGCAGAAAATTCAAAGCACGAACTTGCTTTGTTGGAGGCGCGAAAAATGTTTTTTGCCTGCCTCTCGCTCAATAAGAGTGCAAACAAAGACTCGTTAGGCTTTCCCATTACCTGCGCAAAGGAAGTTAATGAATATGAACAAACAGCAGGATTTGAAGAAGTGAATAAGCAGCGTATAGCATATAGAGCAATGTACTCGCGCTAAAATAAAGCTCTTTGCTGAAAATTAAAAATAAAAAGCCCATGATCTTAATGACCGTGGGCTTTTTTATTAGGGCTTAATTAAATTGCTCAAGTTTTTAACAAATCAATATTATTTTTAGCCAAATTAATCAAAGTTAAAAAAAGAGGTGAAGGCAGTGCATCCCATGCAAACCATTGCCATTGCGTACATTTATCAGGCTCAAGAAGTTGCGGCTCTCCATCAATATAATCAGCCATCATAATAATAGTGATATAATGTTTGTTCTCGTTTGGAAATAGATCCTCACTAATCGGGCCCTGGCGTATGTTGCCAATAACTAATCCCGTCTCTTCTTTTACTTCTCGTTCGGCGCATTCTTGTAATGATTCGCCAAATTCTAGATGCCCACCGGGAAAAGCCCAGTGTCCATCGCCAAGGCTATTGCGCCGTTTGCCCAATAAGACACGATTATCTCTTGTTATGCACACTCCAACGCCGATGCGGGGGATAGCGGTTGATATATTCATTTTCAATGATCCTGCGTTATAAATAAAAAAAATCTTGCATCTGTTTTGATAGGGCAATTATCTTGAGCATACTATACAATTTTTTAAAAAAAGAGGTCTGTTATGCCAGAATTGCCTGAGGTAGAGAGTTTTAAGAAGATTTTTGAGCGCGCGCTTAATAAAAAAATAAGTGATGTTACGTGCAAAACTCCTTCATTATTAAAAAAAATAACAGCAAAAAAGTTTTCTACCTTATTGATAGGCAAATCATTTTCATCAGTGACAAGAAAAGGAAAATTTCTTATCACAAAGCTCACCGGCACAGAGTATATGGTAATATTTCATTTTGGTATGACTGGCTGGCTCGAGTATAAAAAGAATGCTGACTTTTCAGATGAAGATAAAAAATATGGTCAGATTATTTTCTTTTTGCCATCTGGTTACGCGCTTCTGTTCCTTGATAAGAGAAAATTCGCAAAAGTGTATGTGGTGCATACTATAGATGAGATAAAAACATTGAAAGATATGGGACCCGATGCATTAAGCATCTCTGAAAAAGACTTTTTATCATTATTAGACGCAAAACGGAAAAGTAATATAAAAGCAGTATTGCTTGATCAAAGCAGTATTGCCGGCATTGGCAATGAATATTCCAATGAAATACTCTTTCAAGCAAAAATTGATCCGAATAGAAAAATTGGTTCGCTGAGCGCAGCGGAAAAGAAAACAATATATACAAAAATGCGGACCGTCTTGAAAAAAGCAATTACGCTCGGTGGTGTCAAAAAGCTCCCCAAGTCATGGTTGCTGTATCATTTAAAGATAGTGCGAGATATGCGATGTCCCAAAAATAGCGCGCACAAACTCATACGCAAGACGATTGGTGGTCGCTCTGCAATCTATTGCCCCGTTGATCAAAAGTGATGGAAGATATAATAGATGGCTGAATAAGCCATCTATTACTCATCAAACGAAAATGATAAACTATGAAGCAATTACTCTAAGAAGCTTTTATTCTCATTTTTTGTTTCGCAACTGTTTTTGTTGCAGCCTGATTTATTCAAATCTGAATAGTCCTCTTCATGATGCCATTCTGCTTCTTCGTGAGCCATGGCAGCTTTTCGCTCTAAGCAATGTATTTTCTTTTCAAGCTCGTGTAAGCCGAATTTGAAACAAAGCTTTTCTTCGATTTGTTTTTCAAGGTTGCAAAGCATGAACTTTGTTTTAAGTTTATCAAGATGTTTATGCAGACATAACAGTTCGAACTCTAATCGTTTTTCTTTACACATAAAACCTCCTTTTAAGATTTGTATTAATTTCGGGGATCAAGTTTTCCCCTTCTTGATATATTAAGAATATCAAAAAAAGCCTTATAAATTCAATGTTTTTTCAACTTTTTAATGGGGAGAAAAGGCGAATTTTATTTTTTTGGATATCAGGAAAAAGGGAACTAATTTTTATCCTGATTCCCCCTCGCTTTGATTTAAAATCAAAAAGCCCAGAACGGGTCTGGGCTTTTGTGTGTGTATTGTTTTACTTATTGAATAATGAATTACTCTTTTTCATGTAAATCGATAAGATACGCTTCTATGAATTCCATTAAATCCCCATCGAGCACCAATTCGGGTTGCGGAGATTCCATATCGGTGCGGTGATCTTTTACCATTTTATACGGATGCAATACATATGAGCGGATTTGTGATCCCCATTCAATTTTCTTTCTTTCAATGGCAGCGTTTTTGGCATCCTGCTCGTCTTTTTGTTTTTGGTACAATTTCGCTTTGAGCATTTTCATGGCGATTTCTTTGTTCTGCCCTTGAGAACGCTCATTTTGACACTGCACTACAATATTTGTTGGTAAATGGGTAATGCGCACGGCTGAATCTGTTTTGTTAACATGTTGCCCTCCCGCTCCGCCTGCGCGATAGGTGTCTATGCGTAAATCATTTGGATCTATCACAATTTCAACTTCGGCCACTTCAGGGGCAATGGTTACCCCGGCAAATGAGGTATGGCGCCTTTTGTTAGCATCATACGGTGATATGCGCACCAAGCGATGGACCCCTTGTTCGCCTTTGAGAAGACCGTATGGGTTTTTCCCTTTAATAAATAGGGCGGCTGATTTTATGCCCGCTTCTTCGCCCCCTTGATAATCAACCACCTCAACAGAGAGTTTTTCACGCTCGCAAAAGCGGACATACATGCGCAGGAGCCCTTCGGCCCAATCTTGGGACTCGGTTCCGCCCGCTCCGGAATTGATGCTTAAGAAGCAGTTGGCCGTATCTTGTGGGTCATTCATAAGAAGAGCTATCTTAAAGGCCGTGATCGCCTTGCGCAAAAGATGGGTCTCGGCGGCCAGTTTTTGCAGCTCCTGCTCGTCGTCCTTAAAAAGAGAGAGTAGGTCAAGGGTGTCTTGGTATGTTTGGGTAACATATATATAGTGCTCGCGTTGCGTACGCACGCGCTGTAATTCTTTAAGGATAGTGGTCTGGTCGGGGCTTTGCCAGAAATCCTCCCGCTCGCTAGTGGCATGGAGTTTTTGGTATTGTTCCTCCAGCTTGGCATTTTGCCAATAGCTTTTTATGGTGGCAATGTCTGGCTCTATGGCCTTAAGTTGTTCGGAAATATCATCAAATAACATATATAGGGTTCCTTTAAAGAGATCATTTTATATAGTCAGTATATCATTTCTTAACTTATTTTTTGATTATTTATAAGGATATTACTTGCTATGCGCCCTGTGTATCACTATAATAACTGGAGTCTGTTTTTTTATCGGAATATCGATTGAGTCGACATTTTGAAATATATTTATATCCTCATTGTTCATAAAGGGCAAAGAGCCTTTTTGTTTCCGCATATTATTTTTTTAAAAAAGTTTTTAAAAAGTGTTGACTTGTATGATGGTGCATGTATAATTCTAGAGTCTTGTTGATTGAAATAACAAAAAACAGCCGCCAAAGCAGCAACGAAAAGTAGCTGTGGCAGCTCCCAAAGCCAACTCGGCAAGGGGTCTGTCGCTAGCAAGATTTATTGCAAATTGGTAGCTAAATTAATCAGCTAAAAAAATGTTAAAGTTTTAGTAGCAATTTTAAAAAAATGCGCTACAATTAAAACATCTTCTTTGAAATTCACGGGAAAACATTAAAAATTTGCCTACCGATAATTTAGAACCTTTGATTTTTCTACATCAACAATTTTTGTGATGGAGAGTTTGATCCTGGCTCAGAATGAACGCTGGCGGCGTGCCTAACACATGCAAGTCGAGCGAGAAAGTCCTTCGGGATGAGTACAGCGGCGGACGGGTGAGTAACGCGTGAGAATCTACCCTTTAGTGAAGAATACCCTCGAGAAATCGAGGTTAATACTGCATAAGTCCCTTCGGGGAGAAAGATGGCCTCTTTGCTGTCGCTAAAGGATGAGCTTGCGTACTATTAGCTAGTTGGTGAGGTAAAGGCTTACCAAGGCGATGATGGTTAGCCGGCCTGAGAGGGTGTACGGCCACACTGGAACTGAGACACGGTCCAGACTCCTACGGGAGGCAGCAGTGAGGAATATTGCGCAATGGGCGAAAGCCTGACGCAGCGACGCCGCGTGGAGGATGAAGGTCTTCGGATTGTAAACTTCTGTTAAGTGGGAAGAAATAACTAGTTCTAATACAGATAGTGATGACGGTACCACTAGAGAAAGCACCGGCTAAACTCGTGCCAGCAGCCGCGGTAATACGAGGGGTGCAAGCGTTATTCGGAATTATTGGGCGTAAAGGGTGCGTAGACGGCTTATTAAGTCAGCTGTTAAATTCTCCGGCCTAACCGGAGGCCAGCGGTCGAAACTGGTAGGCTAGAGGGTGGAAGAGAGAAGTGGAATTCTCGGAGTAGCGGTAAAATGCGTAGATCTCGAGAGGAACACCAATGGCGAAGGCAGCTTCTTGGTCCATACCTGACGTTGAGGCACGAAAGCGTGGGGAGCAAACAGGATTAGATACCCTGGTAGTCCACGCCGTAAACGATGATCACTAGACGTTAGTTCTGTTTACAGGATTAGTGTCGTAGCTAACGCGTTAAGTGATCCGCCTGGGGAGTACGGTCGCAAGACTAAAACTCAAAGGAATTGACGGGGGTCCGCACAAGCGGTGGAACATGTGGTTTAATTCGACACTACGCGAGGAACCTTACCTGGGCTTGACATGTTTTTGACAGTCGTAGAAATACGATCTTCTAGGCTTCGGTCTAGACAAATACACAGGTGCTGCATGGCTGTCGTCAGCTCGTGTCGTGAGATGTTTGGTTAAGTCCTCTAACGAGCGCAACCCTTGCTGTCAGTTGCTACTACTTCGGTAGAGCACTCTGATGGGACTGCCTGGGAAACCAGGAGGAAGGTGGGGATGACGTCAAGTCATCATGGTCCTTATGCCTAGGGCTACACACGTGTTACAATGGTCGGTACAAAGGGCTGCAAACTCGTAAGAGTGAGCTAATCCCATAAAGCCGGTCTAAGTTCGGATTGAGGTCTGCAACTCGACCTCATGAAGTTGAAATCGCTAGTAATCGCGCATCAGAACGGCGCGGTGAATACGTTCTCGGGCCTTGTACACACCGCCCGTCACACCATGAGAGCTGTTTGTACCCAAAGTCATTTTAGCTAACCTGTAAAGGAGGCGGGTGCCTAAGGTATGGGGAGTGATTGGGGTGAAGTCGTAACAAGGTAGCTGTAGGAGAACCTGCGGCTGGATCACCTCCTTTCGAGGGAGATTTAGTAAGACTCAGTATGCTTTCAGCTATTGCATGTCTATATTATCTTATAGGTGTGAAATATTAGGTTATTTTTATCGGTAGGCGCTAAATTATTTTTCTAAGATTTCTGGGCCTATAGCTCAGGTGGTTAGAGCACCCCGCTGATAACGGGGAGGTCAGTCGTTCAAGTCGACTTAGGCCCACCACTAAATATAGTTGCTAGTTCGCAGGAGCGTTCTGAATCCTTAGCTATTGCTCCAAATAGCGAAAGGGGATGTAGCTCAGTTGGTAGAGCGTCCGTTTTGCACGCGGAAGGTCAGCGGTTCGAATCCGCTCATCTCCACCAATTTATTATTAGCCTTGCGTAAGGTTGCGAAATAGTGGCAATTGGCCTGGATTATTAAAAAATATGTACAATTCGTTTTCTCGTTGAAAGAAGTTATTGAAAAAAGTATGAGTAGTAGTAATAAAAAATTCTTGTGTTCTTTGAAATATTTGTAGATTAAGTATCCAATCAGGTATAGCACTATAAATTTGTGATTAATTGAAAAGGGCATTTGGTGGATGCCTTGGTATCAAGAGGCGATGAAGGAGGCGGAAGGCTGCCATAAGCTTCGGGGAGCTGTCAATCAAGCTTTGATCCGAAGATGTCCGAATGGGGAAACCCGACTTGGTAAACCCAAGATATTCTTATCTGAATACATAGGGTAAGAAGGCGAACGGCGTGAACTGAAACATCTAAGTAGCGCTAGGAAAAGAAAACAAAGTGATTCCCTAAGTAGTGGTGAGCGAAAGGGGAGGAGCCTAAACCTGTATCATGTGATAGCCTGTGTGTGTTGTGATATGGAGGGTAGCGGGATATAAATGTTCAAGAATCACAGTTCTTGAGTTGTGAGTTGTCTTACTTTAGTTGAATAGTTCTGGAAAGGACAACCAAAGAAAGTGACAGTCTTGTAAACGAAAAATTAGAGAATGCAATAATATGTACACCCAAGTACCATGGAGCACGTGAAATTCCGTGGGAATCTGCCCGGACCATCGGGTAAGGCTAAATACTACTTGATGACCGATAGTGAACGAGTACCGTGAGGGAAAGGTGAAAAGAACCCCGGGAGGGGAGTGAAATAGAAACTGAAACCAAATGTCTACAATCGGTGGAAGCGATGTATACGTATGCGCAACCACGTACCTTTTGCATAATGAGCCAACGAGTTATCTTATATTGCAAGGTTAAGCTTTGAAAGAGCGGAGCCGTAGCGAAAGCGAGTCTGAATAGGGCGATTAGTAATATGGGATAGACCCGAAACCTAGTGAGCTATCCATGTCCAGGATGAAGTCTCGGTTACATGAGATGGAGGTCCGAACCGGTGTGGGTTGAAAACTGCTCGGATGAGGTGTGGATAGGAGTGAAAGGCTAATCAAACTGGGAAATAGCTGGTTCTCCCCGAAATATATTTAGGTATAGCCTTGTTGGATTCAGTATGGTGGTAAAGCACAGTTGAAGTATTTGGGGGCGCAAGCTTACCGGATTTTTACTAACTCTGAATGCCATATTGTTAGAAGACAGGAGACAGACTGTGGGGGATAAGCTTCGTAGTCGAGAGGGAAACAGCCCAGACCATCAGCTAAGGTCCCTAAATATTCGTTAAGTGGTAAAAGAAGTGAAAATACACAGACAGCCAGGATGTTGGCTTAGAAGCAGCCATCATTTAAAGAAAGCGTAATAGCTCACTGGTCAAGTGTTTTTGCGCTGAAGAACGAACGGGGCTTAAACGAATTACCGAAGCTATGGCTTGTGTCAAGATTCGTTTTGATGCAGGGGTAGGGGAGCGTTCTCTGATAGATACAAGCTTGACCGTAAGGACAGGTGTCGTTGATCAGAGAAGTGAGAATGTTGGTATAAGTAACGAAAAAATAGGTGAAATTCCTGTTCGCCGTAAGTCTAAGGTTTCCGTGAGAACGGTTCATCCACTCAGGGTTAGTCGATACCTAAGCCGAGGCCAATTGGAGTAGGCGATGGAAAGCAGGCTAAATATTCCTGCACCACTTATTAGCGTTTGAGTGAAGGAGTGACGCAGTAGGGTAGGTTGATTTGGCGTTTGGATGCCAAGCTAAGCGCAAAGAGGAGTCTTATAGGTAAATCCGTAAGACTGTTATCATTGAAGCGTGATGGGTATATCAATTCTTAGGAAGAGGTATATTCGACTGATCCCACACTGACTAGAAAAACTTCTAGCGAGCTTTATAAGTGATCGTACCGCAAACCGACACAGGTAGACGGGCTGAGAATGCTCAGGCGTTGAGATAATTATCATTAAGGAACTCGGCAAAATTGCCCCGTAACTTCGGGAGAAGGGGTGCCTGCATTGTTATTAAAGTTTACTTTAAGAAGCAAAGGCAGGTTTCAACAAAGAGGCCCAACCGACTGTTTAACAAAAACACAGGGCAATGCAAACTCGTAAGAGGAAGTATATAGTCTGACGCCTGCCCAGTGCTGGAAGGTTAATAGGAGAGGTTAGCTCGTAAGAGCGAAGCTTTGAATTGAAGCCCCAGTAAACGGCGGCCGTAACTATAACGGTCCTAAGGTAGCGAAGTACCTTGTCGGGTAAATTCCGACGCGCATGAATGGCGTAACGAGTTGGGCGCTGTCTTAATGATACACTCAGTGAATTTGTAGTGCCGGTGAAAATGCCGGCTACCCGCGAATGGACGGAAAGACCCCGTGCACCTTTACTATAACTTGGCATTGATTTTTGGATTAATTTGTGTAGGATAGGCGGGAGACTTTGAAGTCAAGGCGCTAGCTGTGGTGGAGTCATCCTTGAAATACCGCCCTTATTGATTTGAAAATCTAACTTCGATCCGTAATCCGGGCGGGAGACAGTGTCTGGTGGGTAGTTTGACTGGGGTGGTCGCCTCCTAAAATGTAACGGAGGCGTTCAAAGGTTCCCTCATGACGAATAGAAATCGTCTGTAGAGCGTAAAGGCATAAGGGAGCTTGACTGCGAGACATACAGGTCGAGCAGGTGCGAAAGCAGGACTTAGTGATCCAGTGGTTCTGAATGGAAGGGCCATTGCTAAACGGATAAAAGGTACGCCGGGGATAACAGGCTGATCTCCTCTAAGAGTCCATATCGACGAGGAGGTTTGGCACCTCGATGTCGGATCATCACATCCTGGGGCTGAAGAAGGTCCCAAGGGTTTGGCTGTTCGCCAATTAAAGCGGTACGTGATCTGGGTTCAGAACGTCGTAAGACAGTTCGGTCCTTATCCGTCGTGGGCGTAGGGTATTTGAAGAGGGCTGTCCCTAGTACGAGAGGACCGGGATGGGCAAACCTCTGGTGTTCCAGTTGTTCTCCAAGAGCAGCGCTGGGTAGCTAAGTTTGTAAGAGATAACCGCTGAAAGCATCTAAGTGGGAAACTCGCTCAAGATTAGATACCCCGTATCAACTTCGGTTGATACATTAAGGTCCCTTGAAGACTACAAGGTTGATAGGCTGGGTGTGTAAGCACAGTAATGTGTTCAGCTAACCAGTACTAATAGATCGAATGTTTTAATCACACTAAACAATTTTCAGGCGTTCGCTGATTGCGATACTTAATCTACGATTATCAATTACACAAGATAAAATTATGCTTTAAGCTAGCATTTTTGGTAATATTTGATATGCTTTATGTATACTTTAATACTGACAATAAAAATGTTAGCTTAATTTGAATCAAAAGATTTCTGGTGGATATAGCTGTAGGGAAACACCCGTTCCCATTCCGAATACGGAAGTTAAGTCTACAGCGCCGATGATACTTGCCTGGTAACGGGCTGGAAAAGTAGGTACTGCCAGTTTAAAATAGCCTCGAGAAATCGAGGCTATTTCTTTTTTATAAGAGTTTTTTTATCAAAAATCACTAAATTTTTCCTTCGTATTCCCCCAATTCTTCTTTTTAAGAATTCAGCAGACTACTCCTCCCTCGGATATTGGAGAGCGAGCAAGGTATTCTGATCCTCTCTATTCTTCATAAACAATTGTTGCGTAATGATTTTTGCTTGATGTTTTTTGGAGGGAACATGACATCAGCAAAACAATATTGTTTGTAATTCTACTTTTCATCACTGCCCACCCGCTGCCATTGCCTGTTGAAAGATCAAGTGCCGCTTTCTGTTCGTATTACCGAAATCACGCGTTACAGCTTGATCATGAAGCGCGCATTTCAAGAATTGAAAATATGTTGGCCCATGTGGACGAATCATTGGGGACTCTCAAAGCTGATGTTGATATTTTTGTGCGCGATATGAAGCAAAAAAAAGGAAATTGAAAAAGAGAGGGGAGAGAATCTCGCATCTAATCAATCAAAATAGTACGCTATTCAAAAGCTATCACAAAAGAGCATCTATCAGAAATATGCGCAGGATAATGATTCTCGGCAATAGCTCTTTGTTCATTTCTCACTTTGTTAGGTGGCGTTTAAAATTTCTAGAGCGTTTTCTTTATTTTTTTTCTTGTTTCATACGGTATGGTGCAGATTTTATACATTGATTTGACCAATTCAAGGCTAGTGTCTGCTATTATACGGATAGAACCAGCATAGAACAGAGGATGAAGATGAACATTATTTTGCAAAGATACAGGATAGCAGGTGGTCCCAGTGGGAGTGGTTTCACAAACGGTAGTTGTTGTTTCTGCGCTGAGCCATTTTTCTAAAGCGACACAGCCGATTAATGTGGTGCATGCTAATCCGGTGCGAACTATATCTCTTGCTCCAAGACGTATTAAATTCGCTGCATCAGCATAGCTTTTTCGTGCTTCTTCGATAAGTTTTGCATTGCCTATGTATACTCCTTGTGATTCTTCCATGCATTGATTAAAGTGATTCAAAGAATGATTTTTAATAGCAACGGATAGCATTTTCTTATGGTATTTGTCTCATTGTTCATAGCAGACAATGAGGAAATGGATAGTACGAGAGTAAGGTATATGTATTTCATTATTTTTCCTTGTCCAAAATTTATACGAGTTCATCATTATCGGCATTATCGCTGGGTTGCTCCTCTTCAATAATAGCTAAAATTTGTTGAGCATTGTGCAAGCTGTTCCAATTATTTTTTGCGTATTTTAATGAATAGGCCATCAATACTGCGCCGGCGCCGATATTCCCCAATCCTATAGAGGCAGCGGACCTATTTAAAACCGGTTGTGAAACTATTTCGCAACGGCCGCAAAAATTTTTAGAAAACCCGATGTGTGTACATTTTTCTTTGCATGTTTTATAAATTTTTTCCGCTATATAATCATCAAGTATGTTGAGCGCACCCGATGCAGTAATAAGCGAGCCGGTGGTGAATAATGTGACAGATCGTAAAATGCATGCACTATTACTGGGAGCCGAGTCTATTGCACTTTGGGCGTATGGGTGCAAAGCATGCCGTTGTTGATCGCTCAAATGTGGTGCCAGTTCGGTGAAAGTTTGTACATCTCCCCTATGTATCGCTGCTTGTGCATTCTTAAATTGATCAGAATTGCCCGCATTGAGCATGAAATAATTTTCGTGTGGGGAATCGTGCATGGCTATTGTTTGAAGAGCTGTTATTAATACAGTAAAAAAAATCAGATATTTCATAAAATTTTTCCTTAAAAGACCGGATGCAATGTAACGCAGGTATTTTATTACGTCCGCACAGTAAAGGCAATTTTTTAAGCATAAAGGGCCTAAAGAGTCGTTGCATCGGCAAAAAAAGAATAATTTAAAAGGCACATGACGGGTGAGTACGGAACATTAATTCGTACTCACCCGTTTTCTATTTTACGTGAAATGACGTGTCATTGATTTTTATTTGTCGCTTCGCACAAATCAATACGTTGGTCTTGGCCAAATAGATAAGCATCTCTTTTTTTAGTTACCATATCCAAAATTGTTTGCGCTGTTTTTTGTTTCTCAGCTCTCTCTTCAGCCGTGGTGTTGTGGTATAAAGACCACGAGTCAATGACTGCGAGCGGTAAAGAGGTGAAAGTCCCGAACAGTGCGGTAATACTGGCAGCTAAGCCGCCTGCGAGTATTAAAGGATTAAATTCTCTCGATTCTTCACCATTATAACATAGGGCCGCTGCTCCAAGTCCGCTTAATCCTAACCCAATTTGAATCACTGGCGTTTTAAAATCGTTCAATAAGGTTGTTTGATCGTATGCTTCTTTGGCTGCACGGATGTTGAAATTCATCTCGTTTAAAGTACGCTGTCTAGGCAAGAGTTCTTTCACGTCATTAATATTTTGCAGACGAATTGCAGCGGATAAGGCATATTCCCCTTCTTCCATAGCGCATAATGGCATAGTTGATAATAAAAAAATGAGAATAGCGCATTTCATTATTGTCCTTTTATTTTTTCACTATTCTTGGTCAGCATGTGATATCTTCCACATTTCAATATGGTTTTCTTCTTCGGGTCTGAGTGTTGCTAATGCCAACATCGTCCCATCATTGCTGAAATCAAATGGCATAACTCTTCTAATGCCAATGCTCCCCTGAATATCGAGCTCAGTGATATCTAGTGTATTGGAGTCGGTTATATGGAGCAAAAATGTTTTTTCTTTTCCAGTAAATTGCGCAATGCATTTGTTAATAGTATGTGGCGGTTGGTTATCTCGCTCCGTCACCACTGATCCATCTTCAACTATAGCGAACGTCTGCAGCCATTCCCCAGTTTTCGTATCATGCAGTTTGATTAGATTATTAAAGCCAGACATAAGCATGCGGCTATCAGGCGTGAATGTTAATGAACGGAGCAATCCTGCTTGTGGATAAGGATTTTGAATAGTAACGGATGTGCCATCGCAGATATTGAAAAGGGAAATATTCATCGGGTCCTTTTCAGGGCTAGAAATTTGATTCCAAGCAGCAATGAGTGTGCACGCAGGATTTATTTTAATACGTGACTCTTGTGCTTTGTTATACGGGAATCTACGAAGTGTTGTGCAATTCTGAGTATCGATCAAAGAAAGCTCTGATTCGGAAACACAGCATGCTAACAATCTATTGTTAGGATCATAAGCAAGATCCCGAATAACAGTGTGAGGAAGTTCAATTGTTTGAATAACTTCTCCCTCGGTTGGATTCCAAATTTTTATAACGCCATCCTCGCCGCTAACGGATGCGAGGCTTGGGCGCGTTATGTCTTTATCAAAAACTAATGATGCGGGAATGTGGCCAGCATCCCACAGTTGTGTCTGCGCTCCACTGGACGTATCCCAGACGCCTGTCATGCTATTGCCACAAGCCGCATATAATTGGTTATTATTACTAAACGTGCCATTGTAATAGAAGGTGCTTTTTGCCGTGGAAATAATGGGCAGTTTGGTAGCGATTGTTTTGGTAAGCGCAAGCAGACTAGTCGACTCGCTCGCATACAGAACTGAAAATAGACATAGAGGCAATATGCTCATCTTCATATTCACGAAAGACTCCTTTTTAGGCAGACGAAAATTAATTATCGAAAAAATCATAGTCCGGTTACTCTTGAAAGTCTATGTAAATATTCGCACAAAGAATAAAGCAGCGATGAGCATTATCTCCGATTGTTCACTGCTTTAAACCAATACCAGCTTGCAATCAAAACCAAGACAATGCCTGCCAGAGCACTGATCGGCGCAAGAGGATAAGCATTAAAGAGTGCCTGTTGGAATAATGCTGCGCATGAGCACGCTGCAAGTGCCACACCCAATAATGCATAATCAAAGTGTAAAAACCATTCATAGATGATCCAAAACACTATGGCTACGCAACCATTTTGAAGCAAGAACCACAAAATATTTGTAGTAGCATCAAGAGAGCGTGTGGCGCTGAAGAGTATCATGCTCCCAATAAAAGCAGCGCCCAGGATCAGGCGAGAATAATTAAAATGTTTGAAAAGATATTCAAGAGCAAGAATAAGCATGGTGACAGCACAGCTCATAATGAGCCAACTAAATAATGTTTGCAGCGGAAGACCAAGAGGTATATGTGCTCCCAATGCGCTGTAGTCTGCCCAGAGCGGTTTTGAGTGATAGGTCAGCAGAGAAGCGCCGAAATCAACACCAGCAATTACTACGCCGCTACACATGCCAACGAGCCATGCTGCAACGGTTTTTCCACTGGTATGTGGTCTGGATGATTTTAATACCAGGGTGGCTATCAACGTGATAACACCTGTTAAGAAAATATAATATACGATTGACATGCCTATAGATTTAAAAAGCTGATGGCTGAAGGGTGCAGCAGTATTGAAGTTACCTTGCGTAGTCGGCCAATTATTAACCATGGAGAAGAGATAGAAAGCAAAGACAAGTGCTGCAAAACTAAGCATCCCTGAAAATGAAAGACGATGCGTATATAGACCGAGCAGAAGCAAGAAGCAGCAGAGGAAAATAAGTGCGCATAATAAAAAGGAAACTTGCTTTATAATAGAGACAAACGTTTCTTTGTTCTGTTGTTCACGTTCCCATTCCTCTGGCACATTAATAAATCTTTTTTGATCAGTTATCTGGTCACCGGCGACATTCACAGAAATGCGCGCTTCGTCTTGAGTCAATGCCGGATATGAAATGTCAGCAAAAGTGAAGAGCCAATCTTTGCGTGCAGGGTGCACCGTTTCTTGTGCAGAGATCTCTTTTATCGCCGTGCCGTAAAGATTGTAACTCGTTTTAAGTGCCTGCGTAGCAAGGGCTCTTGCTTCTTCTTTAGAAATTGTTTTTCCGGGTGCATCTTCAGGCAAAATATGCATCGTGCGAATGAGCGTTCCTGCATCGGCCAGGACCACCCAATATTCTTCAGCACGTTCCGATGGCGTGCCGGCAAAGCGAACAAAGCGTACGACCCAAAGGGGTGGGCGCAAATAAGAGTTCAAGAATGGGGTATATAGATCGCGCGCTTTTTGCCATATATAATTTTGCTCGGCCGGGGACGTGTTAAGGGGGATATGCATGGTGGTCAGCGCTTGCCAAGGAGACTCAAGATGTATGTTTTGCTGTTCAAGAATTTCGCGCGCTTTGGCTATTGCTCCTGTGCGTGAAATCATGAGTGATGGCGCTTGGTTTTTTTCAATAAAAAAAGTTGCGCCAATGGCAAATGCGCCAATGCATGAGAGAGCAATCAGCGGAAGAGATATTTTTTTATGTATGATCGTTTGTATTTCTTCGGCAATGGTATGCGCTTTTTTTGCCACCGGCTTATGCGCTTTGTTGTAGAAACTTTCCGCTAATGCATGCCATGAACCGGTGCGCAGACGAGCATAGATTATTACCAAAAGCGGAATGATGCTGAGCATAATGACGAGCAGTTGGTTGACCCACGCTCCTGATGCATGTGAAATAAACAGAGGCAGAGCAAACCAAAACACGTCAAAAATAACGTGAGAAATAATTGCCGGCAATAAACCAAAGGCTAGGTAAAGACCGCCGAAAACCGTGGAAGGAACAATAAGTTCTATCAGACGCGCATAGGCGGGTAGTGTTGGGTAGTTGGCATGCGCAGCGCCAAAAATAATAATTTGAATCACAAAGGCGGCTACGATGAATAATTTCTTTTTACCAAAGCGCTCTCCCCATAAAGCAGCGCTTGCTAAAGGAATGGCGCGGAAGAGACATTCTTCCAAAAATCCGGCGGTCAAGGAGCTAGAAAACGCTGAAAGCCAGGGAGCGTATTCAGCTAATATGTTAGGATCGGTCAATGTGCCGGCCGGTATCCACCAGCCAAAATATTTTTGAGCAATAATATAGACGCTCATTGCAAAAATAAGATCAAGGGGCACAATCAGATAGCCACCAATAGTACGTCCCCATACCTGCCATGATGAAGCGGCAGAGCGGTCCCACAGTTTCCATAATTGAATCTGAGAACCAAATGCCTTACGGGTTAATGCTTCTGCGACAGAAAATACAAAAGCATACATGCCAATACGTATCACGAAAGAGAAAAGAATAGAAATAAGCGAGCTAATTAAAAAACTGGTTGGAGCAACAGCGGTATTATAATAATTCCATATGACCGGCAATTTACTGAGTTGGCTCAATAGTTCCAGAAAAGCAATAATAAAGGCAGCAATGAATCCGTATGACAATACATTATTTATTTTTACGAAAAGCAAAAATGTTATGAGGCCGCCTAAAATGTAGAGCAATATCATAGCCATTGTGGCAGCGGTTGCAATGCTATTGTTGGAAGAGCGGAGTTCTTTGTAATGTAAAAGAAATGATTCGGGAATTTTTATAAAATGCATAATTTCAGTCAGTTTATCGCCACTAACTTCAAGCCTCAGGCGATAAAACCCGTCACCAATTTTCTCATTGGTGCGTTGATATACAAAGGTGTGATCGGATCGCTTGCTCGGTGAAACTTCTTTAGATTGTTCAATGAGGGTATATGGAGAAAGGTCAATATTCCACTCTTTGCATCCATCCTGCGCAATGGCAAGTGCCTGCTCTTGGGAAAGATCGGCGCCAGGATCATTCTCAGCCATTATTTGTTGAAAGCCGTATGGCGTACCGGAGGGGGTAAAACGTACTATTGTTTCATGCTTGTCATGTTCATAGTAGTGACGCACTTCCCAATAGTAAGGCATATATAAATTATTATTCATCATAGCGGTGAATGCCTGAACACCACCGGCGGCAAGCTCAACAAATGTCTGTGCGGTGCAGTCTGTTTGAAAGGTTGCTACTTGATGATGAGTTGCGGGAAGCCAACCATATTTTTGCGCCAGTTCATCCGCTTGTGCAAGTGCCTGGCTACGGTTCATTTTTAAATCAATATTTACTAGGGGAAATGCAAGAGGAAAGAATTTTTTAACTGCCACGGCACTTATTATGCTCGCGGCAAGAAATAAAATCCAAAAATAACGATTTTTAAAAACAGATTTCATGTAAAGCTCCCTATGTTTTTTATTGATTTCTCACGTGGATACAATAAACGTAATAAATTTTAAAGAAAAGGAACAGGATTATTCTGGTGACATTATTCTTATTCGTACGACAATGCAAGCTCACGGTGTTCCAGCGCTTGTTCAATGAATGATGCTGGCCAATCTGCCTGTATATCTAGTATCTTCCCCTGTTCATCGCGCATTGGTGTAAGGCGTGGATAAATATAGGCTGCTGCTTTTAAATCTCCCACTACCGCTTTCATATTATTTTGCAGGATTGCAGGGTAAGCAAGATTACGCACGAATCGCCCATAGGTATCAAGAAGTTTTTTGAACTGAATACCATCAGCAGTTGATTTTATTGTCTGCACAATAATTGCCAACTCTTTGATGGTATCACACGCTTTTTCTAAATCTGTAATCTTGAAACCAAGCACGGTATGCTCAGTGCCACCAATTAATTGTTTTTCTTCAATTAATGCAAGTGATCCTGAATCGAGCAAATAATTCATAATAATAGTGTTGGCCTGTGCATGTGATCCTGAAATTTCAGGGTTGCCGATGGGTTGAGATTGCAAACGACGCAATCCAGTGCCGGCCATATCGTAAATGAGCCACTCAATAAATTTTTCTTTGCCTATTTTTTCCGGCCAATCTTTATATAAACCGGCTTGTGCCAATTCATCAAACATAAAAATACTGGTATATAAAGCAATAATTTCAGCGCGCAATTCTTCCAGTGATTGACCAACACCGGCAAAAAATGGGTTGCTATTGGCAGGGGTGAGCGCAAGAGTGTCATTCACTGTATAGCTCGTGCCATCAATAGCCAGTGGGTCACCTTCTGCAAAGGTATGCACGTCCAGGCGTCCGCTGCCGTGACCGAGCGTTTCATGCAAGATACAATGGATATTCCAAATGTCGCTTCCAAGTTTCCCCTCTGCATCATGCTGTGCCAAAAATGAGGCATGTTCTTTGAGATAGAAAAGTTGTTTGTAGAGAGCGGGATTGAGCAAAGCCCCCAAACCTTTTTCAGCTTGATAAATTATTTGCTTTGAGCCGTACGTTGAGCGAATATCTTCATAATTAGGCAAGCAATAGGCGGCAGTAACTTGCAATGGTCCTGCTTGACCAGCGCCAAAGATTATTGAATTGATAGAAGCATTTGGCATGCCGGCACCGGTATCAAGACCTTCGCGTTTGAATTTTTCAGGAAAAGGAAGTTGGCGCTCCAGCTGTGGCAATAGTTCATTCAAGGTTTGCATATCAATTGCTTTAACCGTTATTTCTGCTTCAAATGAGCCGCGATATTCTTTGGGATCTTGATAGTTTTCGATAAAACCAAAGAGATAATCAAGGCGATTATTACTTTTGAGCCATTCAATGGAATGTTTTCTAAAATCCTGCTCATCACCGCTTCGCAAAAAGGCTATCAGATGGGCAAGACTGTTGACCAAGGGTTTATCAAAGCTCTTTTGATGCGCTTGTGCATGGTGCAAAGCTTTTTCAAGCCAATGGGCAGAAACGGCAAGCTCGGGAGAATATTTGCCGCCAATGCGATAACGCTCAACCGTCGGAGTGCGTTCCCCATTTTCATCTTTTATATAATAATAAGCGTTCAGATGAGTGCGCTCGTGCGCGGGGAGTGCTTGGTAATCTTCTTCGGTAAAATCGGGTGCATAAAAATTGCCGGCACTTTCTTTGATGTTGTCAGCAACACAACAACTTTTTTCATGTGTGCAATCAAAAAGAGAGGGTGCCACTTCTGCAAGAAGTGCCACCAAATCATCTCTGCCGAGTACATTCAGCGCATGATTAAATTTTTCTTCGGTCAATAAGGTAAGATTCATGCGTGATGGTGTTCTTTTTTCATCAACATGCTCTTTGGCAAAATATTGGCTATGATTCGCCCAGAAATAAACAAGATATGTTTTGAGTTCTTGCATGAAGCGGGTATGCACGTCAAGCGGTACCCAGTTTAGTTCCCGCAATTGAGTTTCATTAAGAAAGAGTGTCTCGCATAATTGAATAATGGCAAGTGAATGACGATGGTATTGGTCGGCTGCGATGCGGTTACCCGGAAGCGACGCACGAAAAATGTAGTAGGCAAAAACACGCTCTTGTGCCGTTAATTCATTATACAAAGGTGCGATGGCGCTATTATACTGAGTGGCAATTTCATGAAATTTTTCTATGGTGGTCGGGGCGGTCTTGAGTGGTTGGTATGCCATGAGATGACTTTCATAACAAAATAATAAAAAACTTATATATACACCGTGAATACGCTTCATGAAGTTTTTCCAAATAATTTTTATATAAAGCTATTATCAGGAAAAAGTCTATCGCGTGCTGTTTTATTTTTTCAATAGAAGAATTTCACGTGTGGTTAAAAAGCGCCAGCGGCCCAGTGGCAGACCTCTTTTACTTAACGAGTCATAAAACACCCGGTCCAAGCCGCGCACATGATAATCGAGATGGCCAAATAAGCCGGCGGATAACCCGATATTTGCCGCTGTGAATAGCAATTTTTACTTTTTCATGGTTGCGAGGATGAATATATTCAAGAGCATCAACGGGAACGAGCCCATCCTTAAGTTTAATGCCTTCCTGAATCATTGCCTTATGTTCATATTGTAATGGCTTATCTAGGGTAACCACGTAAATTTTTTTTATTTCTTTGGAAGGGTGAGCAAGGTTTTGGGCCAAATCACCGTCATTGGTTAAGACCAACAAGCCACTGGTATCCCTATCAAGGCGCCCAACGGGGTATAAACGTACCTTTGGAGCATCGGTAAGCAGTTCCATTACGGTGTTTCTGCCATGCTCATCAGAAACAGTGGTAATATAGCCTTTGGGCTTGTTGAGTAAAATATATACTTTGTGTTCTGTCTTTACCGTTTTATTTTGCACTTTTATTATATCGGTATTTGCTACACGATGCGCCGGATTGGTAATTTTTTTGCCATTGACCGTTACTTTTCCACCCTCAATCAGCTCTACGGCATTACGACGGGAACACAATCCTGCTTGGGCAATAAATTTGCTCAGAGAAGGAGAATTGTCATTTTTTTGAGATTTATCAGTCATAAAAATCCAGTATATGGTGTATTTAACTATAATATATTAGTTTATTGTAAAAATTACTGAAAACATAGTATTAAGTACAATATTCCACTACTCCTATTGAATGCTGTTTGAAATTAATGATATTTTTAATTAAAAAAGTTATGAGGGAATTACCCCAATGAAGAAACGGATGAAGAATGAGGTTGACCTAGAATAAAGTGTTATTTTAAAGCACTTTTTTGTATAATATTGATTCTTATTCTGAAGAATTTTGCACTTCAATATTCTTTTTAAGGTAACAATGCATAAAACAATATTAATTATACTGTGCGTTCTACATTCTTTCTTTCTTGTGGGGATGTCGTCATCACCAAGAGGGCAGCAGCATGCCATAGTCACAACGACCGCCTCGTTTCTCAACAAGCTGACTGACCAATTGCGTATTACTATCAATAATGATCAAGCAGAAACTTTGATATCATTCGGGGCAAAGGAACGTGTGCTTTTGAGCAGTGATGTTCCTGATTTCATACATACCATTGTTTTTAATGACAAACGATATGGTAAAAATAACGGAGTCATTGCCGACTGGAATTGGAAAATAGCCCAAGCGGCAGGCTGCGGGCCCGAGAGCGGATATCGTTATTCTCAAAATCCGACATTTACCATAGACGATATTATGTTGGATATTCTTGATTTTGCGAATGGCATAGAAGCAAAAGGAATTGAAGCGGCTCAGGAAGACGGAACGGTTCAAATAAGCGTTAACGATGAAGTTCGCTTTACCACCCAGAGGGGGTATGCAGGAAAATTCAAAATTTATAGGCCAACCGACAAAAAAATTATTCGTTTTTTTAACAGATCAAGTGATGAACTCACTATAAAAATTAATAAGAAATCTAAGACGACAATAGCAGTAAGTAGTGAGACTGACCATTACCCGCTAGAGATAAAAAGCGATTTTAAGATTAAAAAATTAGGTATCAATGGCCATTTTTTTGATGAATATGACCTCATCACAGTTCGGCTCAATGCTATTATAGAAAAAATATTTCCAGGGCATTGTTGTGATATTGATTTTATTACCGATGAATTTTTAAAAGAGCTCGTGCAGGAAACAAGAGTGAATTTTTTAAATTGTACCGATAGGTCATTAGTGCTCATAATCAACGATTTGCCAGCATGTGCTCTAGCGCCAAAGACATTGCCCGCTGACCAGCGGCCGGATTCAGAAGCACAACAGGGAAGTCCCCGCCTTGCTACAATGAGAAAAAGAGCATTAAGCAATGCATCTTCATCGCAGGTTATGACAACATTGAAGAAGGATTTGCAAGGGCTGTATATAAGCACTCTCATTATTGATGGAAAGCGTTACACAAGCGGCAACAAGACAATTGAAGGTTTGAATGCACATATTACCAATGCATCGTGTCTTGAGGAAGAGCATCCTGCTGTTGAACTATGTGATCGCTTATTGAGGGGGCTGGAATCCAATCAAGAGAGCCTTGATCTACAGGAGATTTCATCAAGCGATCAACCCGTTGTTACCTCTTCAGGTTATAGTAGAATACCCCTTGTTTCACGCGGAGTGAAACGGCCAAGTGCCCCGCCTCTCGTTAAGCCGCTTGATTTGTTGAGAATACAGCATAGCCACAGTCGTATGCCCAGTAGCAGCAGTGAAGACCCCATAGAAAGGTCACCACGACACGATGATATTGGGGATGCATCAAGTAGCAGTTCTGATTAAATATTAAAAACAAATACATACTATAAAGAGACAATGGTTAAAACAAAAACAAGTTATTCATGCACGAGTTGCACCTATAAAGCGGTAAAATGGATGGGGTGTTGTCCTGAATGCAACGAATGGAATACCTTTGTTGAGACAACCATTACTTCCGCGCCTTTGAGCAAAGCAGCTTCTTCATCTGGCCAGGTCGCGCTTATGACTCCCCTGCGCGAAACGCCAGGTAAACCAAAAGAGCGCATGTTTTCCGGGATTGAAGAATGGGATCGTGTCTTGGGCGGTGGCATTATGCCTCACTCCCTCATTATTCTGACGGGCGACCCGGGTATTGGTAAATCAACGTTATTGCTTCAGATTTCAAATCGCTTAGCCGAAAAATACACGGTATTTTATTTTTCTACTGAAGAATCATTGCAGCAAGTGCATCAGCGCGCCCAGCGCCTTGGCACCATACATGGCAAATTACTCTTTTCAGATCAGGCAGATTTGCAGACGATTGTTGCAACGGCACAGGCAGAAAAACCTGATGTGGTTATTATTGATTCGATTCAAAATTGCTATACCAATAATGCCCAATCTTTTCCCGGTAGTGTGGGGCAATTGCGTGAATCGGCATTTCATCTTATGCGTTTGGCAAAAGATGCAGGAATCACGGTTATCGTCAGCGGCCATATTACCAAAGAAGGCAACATTGCGGGACCAAAAACGTTAGAGCACATGGTTGACGCGGTTTTTTATTTGCAGGGTGAAGAACGCTGGCAAACGCGCGTATTGCGTTCGGTCAAAAATCGCTTTGGTACTATTAATGAGCTGGGCTTTTTTCAGATGGGTGAACAGGGACTTGAGCAGGTACCTAATATAAATGAGCATTTGATTAGTGAACTTTCTTATGCTCCCGGATCAGCGCTTACCAGCGTTTTAGAAGGATCGCGTCCACTGTTGCTTGAATTGCAAGCGCTGACGATAGAATCAAAAATTGGTATTCCTCAGCGGGTCGTTTCCGGTGTTGATCACAAGCAGGTTGTTTTAATTGCCGCTATTTTGGAAAAATATTTACAAGTGCGGCTCAGTGCGCATGATATTTTTTTTAAGATAAGCGGTGGCTTTAAAGTTAAAGAAAGTGCGGCAGATTTAGGCATAGCACTCGCATTGCTTTCAAGCTACTTTCAACAAGCGTTGCCCGAGAAAACAATTGTATTGGGAGAAATTAGTTTGACGGGGCAAATTAAACCGATTAATCAAATTAACAGTTTTATTCGAGAAGCTGAAAAATTTGGCATAAAACAATTGCTTGTTGCGCGAAATCAGAAACTAGAGAAGACAACGTGCAAGATACGCAGCTTCACCAATGTCTACGAACTGCTCACTCTATTCAGCGCATAAGAATTTTGCTTTCATTTTATTCCTTTTTTATCTCTTTTATTATTATAATGCAGAAGATTATACTCGTAGAATAGGATAATTCAAAAGGGGAAACGGAATGAAAATATTGTCATCGTTGAGAAGCATAGTCATTATTTTACTTTTCATGGGAACAATGATTCTCTCAGCAGATCATGCCGAAGATGCGCATACGTGGGCCATCATTGGCTTTGGTCCCGCCGGTATAGTGACGGCTGGGTTGCTACTTGATCTGGGTGTTCCGGCAAAAAATATTATTTGTGTCGATCCTGAATTTAATGTTGGCAGATTGGGTCAATATTACAGCAATGTACCGAGCAATACCAAAACAAAGTTATTCGTAAATTTCATTAAAGCGTGCAAAACATTTCAGGAATGTAAATCGGCAGCCATAGATATGCTGTATACCTATGATCAGGATTTTGAGTATCCGTTGCGTATTATTATTGATCCACTCAAAGACATTAGCGATTATTTGCGAACAAAGGTTGTTTCAATAGAAGGTTCCATCCAGTCGCTCTATTTTGAAAATGGGCAGTGGCACATTGCAACCCAATCAAACCAACGTTTTACCGCAGACAATGTGGTTCTTGCTACCGGATCGCGCCCGCGCAGCCTTGATTATCAGTGCACCAATGAAATTGGCCTCGATACTGCGCTGAGTAAAGAATGTTTGGCACAATCAGTGAACCGGGAAGATTCATTGGCTGTTGTTGGGAGCTCTCATTCTGCGGTGCTCGTGCTCAAATTTTTATCTGAGCTTCAGGTAAAAAGAATAGTTAATTTTTATAAATCTCCTCTGCAATATTCGGTTGATATGGGTGCGTGGACGCTGCACAATGCAAGCGGACTCAAAGGAATTGCTGCGCAATGGGCCAAAGAGGTGCTTGAAAAAAATCCTCCGGCAAACCTTATGCGCGTATACAACAGTAAAGAAGCGCGCGATGCATGGTTGGGCGTATGCAATAAAATAATTTATGCCGTTGGCTTTGAGCGCAACGATCTGCCGATTATTAACGGCGACGCGAGTGAAGTTTCTTATGATGACTGCTCAGGAACAATAGCGCCGCGCCTTTTTGGTATCGGTATAGCTTTTCCTGAAAAATATACTGACCCTTTGGGGAATGTTGAGCATCGTGTTGGGTTGAATAGCTTTATGGAATATGCCCAGCGCATAGTGCCTGAATGGCTGGCAAAAGAGCGCAATCGTTTTGATTCGTTTGAGCAGCTTTTTACTATTGATGTAATGTAGCAAGCATAGTAGAGAAAAAATGAGGAACAGATATGAAGCAGAGAATATATTGGAAAAAAATAAGTGCGGCGAGTGGCATAGCCGTTTTGATGCCTTTTGCATTGGTGCGTTTGTGGAATATTCTTGATTTGTTTCATGGGCAAAATAGAGTTCTTGCTTACCTGAAAAGCAGCTTTTTATTTAACAATTTGGCCATTGTAAAGTTTGGTGTTATTGCAACGGTGCTCTATTCGGCCATGATTTTTGGTTCAAAAGCGTATGATGATGAGTTGGGTGCGGGCTTTATTTTAGGGTCAGCATTATCTGTTTGCTGGTTCTGCTATGCCGGCTCTGGGGATGCATTACAACAAGACATTTTATTATTTGGGGCATTGATTGCGCTTGTTGGGATTACCATGGGGTTAGGCAAAGAACAGTCATAAAAAAAGGAGTGTTATGGAATTTAAAAAAATAATTGATCAGATTTTAGCACCGGTCGTGGCGGTTGCTGTTCCTGCTCTGTGTCATTATATAGCGGTCTTTTCTGCAACTTTACCGTTTTCTTTGTATGCATATGGACAAAATTTAAGTTATCCATTGATTCATGCAGTGAGCGGTGTGCTGTTTATTATCATCGGCGCATTGCTTCATTTTCAGGGCATTGGTGCGGGCATGATTCTCGGCGGGGCTGTTGCAGCGCTGTTAAGTTCTTTTGATTTTTTTCTGTTTATACATGATTATTCGGAAGTAACTCTTTTAGTACCGGCTCTGCCGCGCATGATTTTTTTTGGCGCCGGCCTTGCGGCATTGATTTTTGCCGCTTATTATGCTCAACGCGAAACGCTTAAAATATGGGCGGTGCGCTTGGGCATTATGGTATTATTACCTTTTGCTCTGTATGCAGCAATTACCGTTTTTCTGGCGCTGCCGCCGATCGCTAAACCATTAAAGCGACTATTGTACTATTACTATCGTGAGACCTTTAATTTGTTAATGGTCTTTTGTGGTGTTCTGTTAATTATTATCGGTTCTCATATTAAAAATAGGGCCGTGCATATGGGCATAGTTTTAGGCGCACTGTTTTGTTTAATGTTTCCTTTGATAGAAATTATAGTGGGGCGCTTTCATTAGATTATTGAAAGAATTTTGCTTTTAAATACTTATTTTTTCTAATTCCAAAAAAATAGCTACTGTTGTTAAAAATTGCAGCAGTTCCTACCGGCTGTTATACTAAAGCGCCAAAATATAAGTATTTTTAAAAAAGAAAACAGTTGATATGAAGCAAATACTTTTACTCACCGTTATATGCATAAACATTATTAATGGTATGGATTCTGCCTCATCTTCTTCATGCACAGCGAATCTAGTTGCTGATTCATTTTGCCTGCAAGCCGAAGCTAATGGCTATGTAGAATTTAAAAACAATGATTTCGATAAAAATTTTTATCATGAAGCAGTTTCTTTTTTAATCCCGAGGATCAATTATCCAATGCCTTCAGTTATTAAAAAATAGGTTGAGCATGTTCATCTGCCCACCCAATACTCGAGCCATTTCTGGAGCCATCGTTGCAAACGGCCATAGGGCGGATAGCGCAGCGGAAGAGTAAAAAGAGAAGAGCCTTTAACCATAGTTTTCATGTTGGAAAACGTCTCAAAGCTTTTTTTCCCGTGATAGCGGCCAAAACCGCTAGCGCCGACACCACCAAAAGGCAGATAGGGGGATCCCGCTTGAATCATAAGTTCATTAATGCATAAAGCGCCGGAAGAGGTTTGCTGTTGTGCATTTTTTTGCCATTCTTTATTTTTGGTAAAGAGGTAGACCGCCAACGGCTTTGGATGTTGCCTGATAATATCAAGAGCATTATTAAAATTCGCGTAGCTAATAATCGGCAACAGGGGTCCAAATATCTCCTCTTGCATTATCGGATCTTGCAGATTTATTTGATCAATAATCGTGGGAGCTATAAATCGCTCCCGTGCGTCAACTATTCCGCCGTGCCTGATAGTGCCTTTGAGCATAAGAGTATTAAGCCGTTCGATATGTTTTTGATTAATAATTCTGCCATAATCGGCACTTTGCTGTGGATCATCGCCAAAGAACTTAATGATATATTCTTTAAGTAAAACAATAAATTGTTCTTTAATAGTTGCATCAACAAGAAGATAATCGGGTGCAACGCAGCTTTGCCCCGCATTTAAAAATTTTGCCCAGACAACTTTTTTTGCGCTACTTTCAAGACACGCATCCTGCGCGATAATGCAGGGGCTTTTGCCACCCAATTCAAGCGTTAGTGGCGTGATAGAGTGCGTTGCTGCTTGCATTACTTTTTTTCCAACGGCGGTGCTTCCGGTGAAAAAAATATAATCAAAATGATGCGCCAAGAGATCTTCTGCCGTATGCGCATCGCCGCAGAGTACGGTAACATAGGCAGAGGGAAAAGATGCTTTGATGATGGTGCCAAGAATAGCAGCGGTTGCCGGAGCGAATTCAGATGGTTTAATCACCGCGCAGTTACCGGCCGCCAGTGCACCAACGAGCGGCTCTAATGATAAATAAAAGGGATAATTCCATGGTGAAATTATGAGGGCGAGGCCATAAGGCTCGTAGCTTATAGAGCTCTTTGCGGGCCAAAAAATAAGTGGCATTTCAACTTTGGTTGGCTTGCACCAGCTCTTAAGGCAATCAAGCACATGATTAATACTGCAGAGTATCGGATGAATTTCAGTCATGTAGGCTTCAAATTCTGGCTTTTTGAGATCGATCGCTAATGCATTAATAATATCACTTTGATGATCAAGAATGGCTTCTTTAAGTCTGAGCAGCTGCAAAATGCGAAATTCTGCTGTTCTCGTGGCGCCATGAGAAAAAAAAGTTCGTTGCTGTTCAATAAGTGCGGTTATATATTCATTCACAGTACTTCCTTTAAGGCTAATTTTTAATGACAGTAACAAAGCTGATTTGTTAAATCTAGAGTTTTAGCCTGTTCTGCGCTGAAAGCAGAGTCTGTATTGATTTGTAATGAATCATTCAAAAAAACATGTGCCTGCTTAATGGCTTGACAGAATGTTTATTTTGATAAATGATCAGCTCATTAATGAGAAATTGGTGATGAGTAAATCATAAGGAAGTATGTAATGAAAAGCACTTTGTTTGTAAAATTTTTCTCTTTAATCTTTCTCTTGTTGAATATGTCTTTGTTGGCTTCTGTTGCGCAAAGACACGTTACGGTTATTGTTCCTTCGTTCAACAACAAAGATTATTATCAACACAATTTAGATTCAGTTTTTAGTCAAACGTATGATAATTTTCACGTCATTTATATCAACGATTGTTCTACTGATGGCACCGGAGAGTTAGTCGAGCGCTACCTTGATGAAAACAATGTGCGCCACCGGGTTCATCTTATGCATAATAAATGCAATCGAGGAGCAATGGCAAATCTTTATCGAGCAATTCATATGTGCCATGATACTGATCTTGTGGTGATTCTTGATGGGGATGACGCCTTTTTACATGAAAATGTATTGGCATCTATTGAGCGTATTCATCGTGAGCATAACTGTTGGGTTTCTTACGCCCAATTTCTCAACCTTCCTGAAAATAAAGCAGTTGAAGCGGGTTTGAGTGTAATGGGCTATGCAGCGCCAACTCCTATCGAGGTTATTAAGAACAAAAGTTATCGCCAGCATCCCTGGTCATGGTCCGGGTTACGCAGTTTTGATGCATGGTTGTTTAAGCAGATTCGCTTAGAAGATTTGCTTGATCGTCGCCCAGGACACGAAGGGGAATTCTTTTCTGTCTGTTATGATAATGCCTGTTTTTTCCCCATGCTTGAAATGGCCGGTGAAAAAATGGTCTTTATTACCGATCCGCTGTTATATCGCAATGTTGATACGCCGCTCAATGATTTTAAAGTGAAATCCAGAGCCGCTGATCGGGCAGAAATACAAAGAGATATTAGAGCCAAACATCCTTATCCCACCATTACGCAACCTGTTTTGACTGATAAACGCGCTCTTAATTACTCATGGGCCGATATAGTATTGTTTGCTGATTCTGTTGAGTTGTTGCCGCGTGCCCTTGATTCGTGGGGCAAGGCGACGGGTGTGGGGGATATTCATGTCTGCTATAACGCTGAAGACGAAGCTGCTCTAAAAAAAATACAGATGCGGTATCCGGTGATCATAATGCATAATTTAAGTCGCGAGCCATTGCCTGCAATCATACAATCACTATTGTGCGAATACGTTGTTTTAACTTCAACCGCCAACTCTAAGCAACAGCTTGATATGACCTCATGCATTAAGCTGCTTAAACAAGCGCAAGCACTCTGTTTTTATCTTTCTTATGATGAAAAAAGTTTTTTTGGCGAGAAAAAAATAAATCGTTTTCCTGTTGCGTCAATTACACAGGAGGTAATAGCGTGCCATTGTTCCGTATTGCAAGAACATAATGCCTCTTGTAGTCCGTGTAATCGTGTAGCAACTCTTTACCGTAAAAATGATGTAGCGGGCGCATTGCACAATAAAAATGTTCAGTCGATAGCAGGCTGTGATCAGCTGTTTGCAACAATTCATGCTGCCCCAAATTCCGTAGCGTTGTTATATAAAGTGAGCCCATTTTAATTAATTCGGAGAAATAGTATGTACATGTCTTCTTATATCAAACGTATAGTATTGATGCATTGCGCGTCAATCGTGCTCCTGGCCTGTGGCGATCAGCAGCCCATTTGGCAGCAAAGAGTTGACACGAGTGGCGCAGAGCAGCCTTTGGTTATTGTGATCCCGTCATACAATAATGCAGCGTGGATTGAAAGAACGTTGAATTCAGTTTTTTCGCAAGAATATAGTAACTATCGAGTAGTGTATCTTGACGATTGTTCTACCGATGAAAGTGTTGAGATTATTGAGCGTTACATTCGTGATAACCATCTTGAAGGTAAAATTATTCTTGTTAAAAATGATCGCCGGTGGCGCAAATTAAGAAATCTTTATTTAGCTATTCATCGTTATTGTGCCGATGAAGAAGTGGTAGTAACGCTTGATTGCGATGATTTTCTTGCACATCCTGGTGTATTTAAATTAATTAATGAATTTTATAGTGATCCTGACGTATGGTTTATGTACGGCGGTGACGAACCGTATCCAAAAGTGGAAGCAGCGCGTTGGGGAATTACCAAGGCAAACTTATCAGCTCCTACACCAGATGCGGTTATTCGCGCCAATAGTTTTCGTCAATTCAACTGGGTGTATATGCATATTCGCACCTTCCGCGCATGGCTCTTTAAACTGGCAACTATTGATGAAATGGTGTCAGTAAACGTTCCCGGTTATCAGGGTAAATTTTATCCTGCTTGTATAGATTACATCTTTGTCTATCCAATGCTTGAAATGGCGCAGCGCCACATGCGATACAATGATGAATTTGTCTATTACTGGAATGCGGCAAACCCGATAAACAGCTTCAAAGTTGATCGTCAGTTGCAAGCTTTGTCTGCCATGGAGACGCGCAAAAAAGCCCCATATGAACCATTGATCAAACCAATGCCATATCGCCTTGATCCTTTTAAAGATGCAACGGCCGATCTTGTTATTTTCTCTGATTCTACTCCAGCAGCATTAGATCTGTTCATACAATCAGCCAAGCAACGGGTCAGTGCCATCGAAAAAATAATAGTGGTATACCAAGCGGATAGCCAAGAGATAGAAAATGCATACCAACAGCTTGCACAACAGCACGCTGCTATACAGTGGCATAAGATTACCGATTCTGTTGAATCGTTGCGCACTATGCTGGCGCAAAGTCCTGCGCAGCATTGCGTAGTCACGCGTGACGCTGTTTCAATAGTAAAGCCAATTAATGTAAATAGCGGCATTCTCGCGTTACAAGAGACGGGAGCTTATGCATTCTTTTACCATTTGGGTGCAGCACATGGCTGCGTTTGCAGTGCCAGTGGCACTGTGTCGGAAGTGCCTTGCCAAGAAGTTATGGATGATTGGCACGTATGGAAGTTTGCATGCGACACGCACAAAGTAATTAAGCAACATGCACCGGCAATGACTTTGTATAGAAAAGCTGATATCACTTCTTTGTTTGATGTGACTGCGGAGAGCATTGATTCGCGTATAGAGAAATGGGCGGCTGTTCTTCCCGATCAAAACAAGGCCGGAATTTTATTCTCTGAGCCTTGTGTGAAATAGATAGTTAGAACAAGGTAGATTTAGCGCACACTGGCTTGAAGAATCCAGTGTGCGTTTTGCCTTGAAAAGCACTTTTTACTTACAAAAAAAATGAAGCTGCAGTACATTTATGCAAGGTTAATTATTCAGATAACAATAGTGGGATTTTAATTTATCATGCAAGAATATATCGTTGTTGAACAGTCATTGGAGTTGCACGGAGAACAAGAGCTGGTTGGGGCAAAAAATGCGGTGCTGGTGATTATGGCATCTTTGGTGTTAACTGCTGGCAAATCAGTGTTAACGAATGTTCCTGCTTCAAATGATGTTTTTCAAATGATCTCATTGCTTGAATCTTTGGGTGCCCAGATAGTTTTTGATAAAGATACGCATACATTGCACGTTGACACGAGTAACGTGAACCGGTGGCAGGTCAACCCGGAAGTTATGAAAAAAATGCGTGCATCAGTTTTGGTTATGGGTCCATTGCTCGCTCGCTTTGGGCGCGCTTCATTGGCTATGCCGGGTGGCTGTTTACTTGGCGCACGGCCGATTGATTATCACCTCAAAAATTTCCAGATGATGGGCGTGGCGATTAATATGATTGGTGATGAGCTGCATGCTTCATGCAATCGTTTGCAAGCTCGGCGACTTGTTCTTGAGTACCCAAGCGTTGGCGCCACAGAAAATTTAATGATGGCTGCCACATTAACGCCGGGCACTACTTCTATTATTAACGCCGCTCTTGAGCCTGAAGTATATGATCTTATTGAAGTGTTACAAAAAATGGGCGCAAAAATTAACGTTGTATCCTCCGCAACTATTGTGATTGAAGGGGTAAGTGCTCTTAATCCAATCAATCATGCAATCATACCTGATCGGCTTGAAGCGGGCACACTGCTTATAGCCACGGCAATTACCGGCGGGAGCATTGCATTGCCACAGGCACGTGCGGACCATCTTGATTTGGTTTTATACAAATTAGATGAAATGGGGCACAGCATAACTGTTGGTGAGCATGGCAGCGGTGTGT
The DNA here is from genome assembly GCA_963707655.1 of uncultured bacterium. Taxonomy (GTDB): domain Bacteria; phylum Babelota; class Babeliae; order Babelales; family Vermiphilaceae; genus JAKAUA01. Next base: position 104,785 of record OY970172.1, read on the forward strand.
GGTTTAAAGCAACCAAAAGCCCCCGTGCTGTTTCATTTAAAACAACTCCCTATCCAGGATTCCCCACCGATTTGCAAGCACCCATGATGGCAGCACAATGCCTTGCGCAGGGAACAAGCATTATTGAAGAGACGGTGTTTGAAAATAGATTATTGCATGTGGCGCAATTGCAAAAAATGGGCGCGAACATTACCGTAAAAGATAATAAAGCGATAGTTACCGGCGTTGATTCACTCAAAGGGGTTTCTGTTGAGGCAACAGATATTCGTGCTTCTTGTGCGTTGGTACTGGCCGGCATGGTGGCCCATGGCACAACGGTGATGAGTAATACGCACCATTTCAAGCGGGGCTATGAAGCTCTTGAAAAGAAATTGAACGCATTGGGTGCGCGTATTAATTTTGTGGAAGAATAAAAAAAGGACGGTTTTTGAAGACCGTCCTTTTTAATCGTTGGTAAGTTATTTCTTATAGTTCCTGAGCAAGGCTTCACGTTCTGCATCGATTTCATCGAGAATTCGCTCGGTTTCATCAACTTGTCTCAGATTGAAATCCTTGCTCCACATAGCCTTTTGATGTTCTATTTTGGTGTTTACCCACCGATCAATTAACGACTCAAGCTTAGCTATCGCATCGGGAGTGGCGGCATCTTTGAGGAGCTGTGTTTGCGCTTCGCGAAGATACTGAGCTGCAGCTTGGTCCAGCGCAGCATGCCGCTTAAAGAGGATAGCACCGTTATCATTCTCCTTGGAATCGCGCCACATCAAGAGGTGATCAGCTGCGCTTATTTCACTATTTTCTTGCGCTCTGACGAGAAAAGCCAACTGATGCTGCACGGCTGGGGGCTGATTTGCAGCAGAAGATAATAAAGATTTTTTTGCTGCGGTAGCGGCTTTGATAACTGCTTTAGCGTAGTCGTTTCTCTGGCTTTCTGGCAGAGTTTTGTACGGGTGGGCTAACCGATTGGCTAATGGATTGGTTATGTGTTGATCCAATTTGGCGAGTTGTTGTTTCGTTTCATCAGTAAGAGTTTGTTGGTTATTGCCGGTCCAGTAGCGGCGAATCGCTGCAAAAAAGGGATAAAAAATCCGCTGTTTTCAGGGGCAGATTGAATAGCAGTTGCAGGTTCGGCATTCGTTGTCATTTGTCGTATAGTTTCTTTTGCGCTGTTATTAAAAGCATTTTGTGCCTTATTGGCAGCCTGAGGTGCAACACGTTGCTGAATATTCTTGCTCCATTGCGGCAACATCGCAAAACTCTTCGCGCTTATCAATAATAAGGCGAAGAGTGATAATGATATTTTTTATTCATATTTGTAATCCTTAAAATGTGCTCGGTAAGAGTGGGTAAAAGGATTATGTTTTTTAGCTAATTATTATCTTGTTCTACTACAAGAATAGCACAATACCCCCTCCCCCCCCTGTAAACATTTCAAATAGAAAATTAACCATTGGATGTATGGGGCAGTAAAAAAAGACTGAAAAGCTTTAATCTAACGCTATGTTCCTGAATGTCTTCGCGTTCGAGTATGCCTCATGTTTGATAATAATGTCTTTGACAAATTTAAAGTGTTTTCGCCCATGATAAGTAAGCCTTATATCGTTTAATTCATCATCAATGTAATCAATGGGTGTTTTATTAAAACAATCATGCAAGTGAACATTGCAATTCAATTCAAGTAATATTTTGACTTTTTCCAGAGCTATAGCATTTCCCCATAATGCCTTATCAACCGCCTTATGCAATGGAGTCTCTTTACGGTACTTGGATTGAGCATTTACACTTAAGCCCAATCGACTATAAAAACGTAATAATTCTGGTTCATAATAACTTTTTTCTGCAATCATGTTTAAAAGTGGTTCTTCGCTACCACGAATAGGCAATTTTATCTTAGTCCCGTAATCAACCAGCACTCGGGCCAATTCAACGGTGTGAGCGGACTTTATGGGTGATGCTTCTCCGAAGCGATTTGGATACGCACCTCGTGATAAGAGGGCTTGCGCATAGCCAGCGTCTTGAGCATAGACTATTTGGCTTATTGGGTAGATCCAACGATCAGGGCTGTCCATCACGCAAATGTTGGGGCTAGCCCCGGCTTTAATAAGCGCTATGATTAAATAGCGTTCTTGCACGCTAGCATCAGATTCTTTTCTAAGAATGTTGGCAAGGATAGCATTCTTGAAAACTTCGTCTTCATCTTTAAATGCGACGGGAACAGTATCCGTCAAAAAATTGTCTTCATAAGAATCACCTTCAACAGGATGCAGCTCTGCGGGGATGTTGGCAAGAATATTGAGCGGATTATTTTTTACTGCATTCAGATGCAATACAACAAGAGCCTTTTTTTTAAACTGCTCTGGTTGAATCATGCCAAGTTCTCGTGATCTCACGAGTTTAAGTAAAGAATGATCACTCATAGCAGTGGTCAGAAAGGGTATCAAAAATAGAGCAATAAAAAACATGGCATTATTTCTTTCTGTGTATAACTAATGTGTATTCGATGCTAATTCGTTAGAAACTGCCGGTTAATTCAGCTAATTCTTTAGTGATGGTTGCTTGTCGGAGTTTGTTGTATTGTAATTTTGTTTGTTCGAGCAATCTATCAGCATTGCGAGTAGAATTGTCCATAGATATGAAGCGTGCTGCTTGCTCGGCAATAAGCGATTGAAAAAGAAGATATTCAAATGTTCCTTTTACTATTTGCTTGGCGAGAAAATCAACCACTTCTTGTCCGTTTTGCTCCCAATAAAAATCAGCGCTGTGCGCGTCTGTTTTTTCAGTAGCTGCCGATGGGTCTTGAAAAGGAATTAAAATAGTTTTTTCAGGTTTTTGTAAAAAAAATGTTTTCAGAATATTGCTGAATATCGTTACTGATTGATAAGGTTCTGGTTTGAGCGTTATGTGGTCCACCAGGGCACGAGCGATGGAGGGTAATGTATGTATGGTGAATTGTTTGTATACCAAGCGGGGAATAATCTTTTTTTTCTGTTCAAGGTAGTCAATCGCTTTTTTGCCAATAGCGATGTAGGTGGTATTTTCGGGATTGTAAGTTGATAAATATTCTTCAAAAAAATAGAAGAGCGTTGTGTTGAAATTGCCGCATAATCCTTTGTCTGATCCAATCAAAATTACGAGCGCGTTTGGTTGATCGGCAGGAGAGGGTTGCAAAATAGGATTATGCCAATTGTCGACCTGACCTTTTGCTTTTTGAAAAGTTGCGGCGAGTGTTTTTATATACGTAGTAAATGATTGCTCTTTTGATTTAAGGCGGGTATGGCCCGACATAGCAACAAGGCGCATGGCATGAGTTATTTTTTTGATTGTTGCAATAGCGCCTATTCTTTGGCGAATTTGCATAAGTTCTGCCATGAAATATTCCCTTTGGTATTTTTTGTATTCTCGCGTGCTCTTATATACAATGGTAATAATGTTTGTGTTTCTTTGCAATCTCATTGTGCCAAAATTTATCAATAAGAGGGAAATGGAATGATCATTGTAGTAGATGCCTACAATGTGCTTAAGCGAGAAACCGGTACGCCCGATATCTCACATCAGCAGCGAATAGCTTTTCTTTCACAGATTGCTCATTATAACAAGCAAAAAGGTCATGAGATGATTATTGTGTTTGATGGGGGTGAATCTTCATGGCCCTCAGTCACCAAACAGCGCCATCTTACCGTTGTTTATTCCGGCAACCAAAGAACCGCGGATGATTATATTCGCTCATATTTGACGCATCATGCACACAAAGATATTATACTTGTTTCTTCAGACAATGAGTTGAATTTTTGGGCCGACAGACACGATATTCCTTCAATAGATTCTGATGTTTTTTACACAAAGCTGAGGCAGACCGTTCAGGTGAATGGTCCGTCAAAAAAAGAAAATCGGGGGGCATTAATAAAAACGTCTTCATCAGCGGACGCTTTTCTTGATGAAGTTATGAGAGAGAGCGCTGTACAGATTCAGCACAAAGTAGAAGATTTTGGCGGAGAAAAAGAGCTTGAAAAATCAGCAGGCTCAAAAAAAGATAAAAAATTACTGCGGATCATGAATAAATTATAAAAGGCCATGCCATGAGAGAAAAAGAGATTGTCTATAGTTTGGATACTATTGATTTGGTGGTTAATTATCTGCGCGACCAGATGAAAGAATGTGCCGTATTTACTTTTACTGGTGAATTGGGTGCAGGCAAAACTACGCTGATCAAAGCTTTTTTAAGATCATGTGGCATACAACAACCGGTCACCAGTCCCACATTTACGTATGTGAATATATATGAAAATAAAGAAGGACAGACTTTTTATCACTTTGACCTGTACAGAATAAAAACGGTGGATGATTTTATATCCGCCGGCTTCAATGAATATTTGTATCAGCCCCAAAGTTGGAGTTTGATAGAATGGCCCCAGGCTATAGCGCCGTTGTTGGATGAGAAGGTTTGCCACAGCATCCTTGATTATGAAGCGGATCAGCGAAAAATATATAGCACCTCTGATATAAACATTTCTATTTGAAACTGTTTTCTATAAAATAGACTTTTTTGCTCATTTCGCTATATTATAATGAATAACAGAAAATTTTTATTAACCCGTGGAGAAAATGTGAAAAAACAGATAATGCGTGTATTCGCGCTTGCATTGGGATTGAATTCCTTTTCAATGGTTGCATTAAGTCAAAATGAAAAAATTGGTTTAACTGCCTTAGGCGGTGTTATTGTCGGTGGGCTTGGTCACTGGACAATCGATAGAATTCGCCGTAATAACAGAGAAAATGATAAAGCATGCCAAGAAATTAAAAAAATGTTTGCCAGCATTAAAGCCAAGCATGAAAGCAACGAAAGTGATGAATCATTACCCGAATTACAGCGCCATTTAAATATAATGGCCGGTTGGGATGACAGCTGTTTTGACGGGGAAGAAAAAACAGCCAAAGAGACATTGGCTTCCGCTTTGAAACAAAAATATGAAGCAAAATGTTCTGAAAACCGCAAAGAATGTGCTAATAAGGCCGTTGAGAGTTGCTTGGAGCGATACGCACATGAATTTGAGATGAATAAAAAGGGCAAATTGTCAAAGACGCTCTTGGAGCGTTATGCCCTTGAAAGTCATGGCGGGTCAAATCTGGCTCCTGTGAGTAGCTATTATGAGACAATTGCGGAAGATTATAATGCCTTGGCAAAGATCTCTATTGAAGATTTATCAGCCGATAATGCGGCAGTATACAGATCTTTAAAACAAGAATTATCTGCTATAGTAAAGTTTGCGCGTGCTGAGTTGCACGAAGCAATACAACGTGAGCAGGAAAACAACAAAAAATCGACTCATGCGGAAGAAATGCGCAGAAAAGAGCTTGAGGTGCGTGAAAAAGAGATAGCATTAATAGCTTTGCAGAAACAGGAGTTTTGCAAAACTAATCGAGAAGTTTTAGCTATGGTGCAATCTGCTGATTCAAGCATAAAACAGGTAGAGCAGCGTTCAGCAAGGTTTGAAGCAAGCACAGAAAGAAATGAGGCTGCTGCAAGAAGAGTTGAGAGTGAGTTGCGCATTCCTGTTGATTTATTGCGTGGAGTAATCAACGGATTAGAGAGCATTGCACAACAAAGTGCTGCTCAGTCACGTACGTTAGAAAAAATTGAAAATCAAGGCGCCGCTCAAGCAAGGCAAGAAATGCACATTAAGAGTGCTATCGCTGATCTTCGTTCATTAATCGATACTCATAGCAGTCATTCAAATAATCCCTATGCCAATGCTTCTGCGCCGTCATTTGACGCGTAATACTCAACCGAGAAAGGTTTTTCATGAGCGAATATAAAGGTCCTCTACTTGCGCGTCGTCCCGACTATTTGGTGTGCACCTGCATGGGTGTTATGTATTCAGAGATTTGTGATGCTATTGCCAATGGATTTGACACTTTTGATAAATTATCGATGCTATTAGGGGTTGGCACCGGCTGCAACAGCTGTGTGAGTGAGGTGGAATTGATTCTGAAAGAAGAAATTTCAAAAAATAAGTAAGAAGAAGTTGAAATCTTGCGAAAAAACTTTATCCTATTTCCTGAACTGTAATTAATTTTGATAGCGGCGAGGTTCCCGAGCGGTCAAAGGGGACGGACTGTAAATCCGTTGGCTATGGCCTTCATAGGTTCGAATCCTATTCTCGCCACCAGTCTTTGCTTATTCCGCCGCCGCCAAGGCTGTGGAGGACGCGGCCGGGCAAAAGAGAGCTCGGCGAAAGCCTGAAGAAGCTCGTAAGAGCGGAGGCAGGCAAGCTTCGTCTGGCTTTGCCAGCAAATGAAATATTTGATGAGAAAAATCGGAGACTGTCCGACGAAGCTTAACTCTTCCTGTCTGCCCGCCATAGCCTTGGCGACAGCTTGAAGTAAGAGCGCAGCCTGGACAGCAATGCCATTTTTCTCAATAATTACAGTATCGCCAGAACTCTTTTGGGGTAAAGGCGTATGAAATATAGGCGGGAATAGCTCAATTGGTAGAGCGGCAGCCTTCCAAGCTGTAGGTTGCGGGTTCGAGTCCCGTTTCCCGCTCCATAAGTAACCAAAGCGCTGGCGTAGCTCAGTTGGTAGAGCAACTGATTTGTAATCAGTAGGTCGCTGGTTCAAATCCAGTCGCCAGCTCCATGAAAAAAGATAGGTTTTTAAAGCAAAATTAATTTGTCTTTTTTCATTTTTTGCTTTAATCTGTGTAAGATAAAGAGCGGGTAGCGCCCACGTAGCTCAGTTGGTAGAGCACTTCCTTGGTAAGGGAGAGGTCACCGGTTCAAACCCGGTCGCGGGCTCCAGGTCTTTATAATAAGAAAAAAAATTTGGTCGATAATTTGGAATGGTCTTTTCATCATGGCAAAAAATAGAGTAACAACACATTTAGCGTGTGAACAGTGCAAAGAACGTAATTATACTCAGGTTGTATCTAAGGGCCGTACGGTAGGTTCTTTACATGTCTCTAAATTTTGTTCTCGTTGCCATAAGCACACCATGCACAAAGAGACCAAATAGGGGCGAGAAGTTCTTGGAGGCCAGTAGCTCGAATTGGTAGAGCGGCAGACTCCAAATCTGCGGGTTGGGGGTTCGAATCCCTCCTGGCCTGCCACTTGGTGAGCAGTAAATGATAAAACTTATAATTAGTGTGGATGCGCAATGAAAGAAATTGTACAGTTTTTACATGAAGTTAAACTGGAATTTTCTAAGGTAGTTTGGCCTAAAACCAGTGAATTTATAGGATCCATTATTGTGGTCCTATTTTTAGTGCTGGTCTTTGCTATTTACTTAGGTGTAGTAGATTGGGCTTGCACAATCATTATGAAATATATATTCAAAGCCTATGGTTTATAGGGTCGGGTTAGTTAGGGTATAATCAGATGAAACGTTGGTATGTTCTCCAGGTGTATGCTGGATATGAAGAGGCGATTAAAAAAGATTTACAGCGCCGCATACATGAAGAGGGTCTTGAAGACAATTTTGGTGAGATTTTAATTCCCTCGGCAAAATTGCGTCAGATGTTTAGCCTGGAAGGTTCTCAAGACGAGCAACTTTTTCCTGGTTATATTCTTGTAGAGATGGCCGTTTCAAACGAAACTATGCGTTTGGCGTTGTCAAACCCCCGCGTTATTAGGTTCTTGGGGGGTACGCAGCCGGCTCCTTTGAGCAAAAAAGAAATTGACCGCATTATCTCTCAAATTAAGGGTGAGGTTCAGGTCGCGGTCACTGAGAAAGTTGATTTTGTCGTTGGTTCCGAAGTGGAAATTCAAGATGGGCCATTTGCAGGATTCATCGGCATTGTCGATAAGGTGGAGAAAGAAAGTGAAAAGCTAACCGTTATGGTGAGTATCTTTGGTAGAATGACTCCGGTAGAATTAGGTTTTAATCAAGTCAAGCGATAGGTTTGAGGTAGGTTTTATTTATGTCAAAAACAGTAAAAGCACAAATTAAGCTCCAGCTCTCTGGTGCAGCTGCTACGCCAGCCCCTCCGGTCGGTTCAGCATTGGGTCAGCAGCAAGTAAACATTATGGAATTTTGTAAGCAATTCAATGCGGCAACTGCGAGCAGAAGAGGTGAAACGGTTCCTGTTGTTATTACCGTTTACACAGATAAAACATTCACTTTTGTGCTTAAAACGCCTCCAACAAGTGAATTGATTAGAAAGAAAATTAATCTTGCCAAAGGATCGTCTCGTCCAAATACAGATAAGGTTGGCAAAATTAAATGGAAAGATGTCGAAGATATTGCTCGTGTTAAACTCCCTGATTTAAATGCAGTTGATCTTGAACAGGCAAAAAAAATAGTTGCCGGCAGTGCAAGAAGTATGGGCGTTGAGGTCATTGATTGATAGGATAGGTTCATACTATGTCAAAGCATGGAAAAAAATATCAAAAAGCAGCAGAAGGCCTTGTAAAAGGTCAGGTTATTCCTGTTAATTCTGCTTTGCAAAAAGTCAAAGAATTGGCATATGCTAAATTTGATGAGTCAGTGGATGTTCATGTTAATTTGAGCATCGACGCTGGTAAAGGCGATCAAAATGTGCGCGGCTCACTTGTGTTGCCACATGCCCGTGCTGCAGCGCCACGCGTTATTGTTTTCGCTAAAGGCGATTACGGTATGGCTGCTGAAAAAGCAGGAGCAGATTTTGTAGGTGCCGATGATCTAATTGAAAAAATTAGCGCTGGTTGGATGGACTTTGACTACGCGGTTGCAACTCCCGATGTAATGGGTTTGGTCGGTAAATTGGCTAAGCAGCTTGGGCCACGTGGGTTATTGCCAAATAAAAAATTGGGAACTGTTACTTTTGACGTTGCTTCAATTGTTACTGATCTTAAAAAAGGCCGCGTGTTTTTCAAAAATGATAAAAATGGCATAGTTCATTTTTCATTTGGGAAAGTCTCATTTGACGCTAAAAAGTTGCAAGAAAACTTGGCAGCTTTTGTTAAAGCGCTTGTGGCTGCAAAACCGGCTGCGTCCAAAGGAAAATATTTAAAAAAGATGACCGTTGCGTCAACAATGGGTGTCGGCCTTCAAATTAACCCTGAAGAAGCTTTGCATTCTTGATTTGTAAAGGATAAACAATGAATCGTGAACAGAAAGAATCAGTTGTCCGCGAATTACAAAGCGACTTTTCTCAGAGTCAAGGGACTTTTGTTGTAGGCGTTAAGGGCATGACCGTTGCGCAGCTTCAAAATCTTAGAAAAGATTTGCGTTCTCAGGGTGGTAAACTCAAAATTACCAAAGCTCGTCTTATGAGAATTGCAACTGATGACAATAAAGCCGTTGAAGAATTACAACCTTTCTTCAAAGAGCAAGTAGGCGTTGTATTCGCTAAGAATGAGTCTTCTGCGGTTGCAAAAGTGTTATTTAATTTTGCAAAAAAGAATGAAGTTTTGCGTTTGGTCGCGGGAACAGTAGACGCACAATTTCTTGATGCTAGCGCGATTGGGAAAATTGCACAATTGCCTTCTCGTGAAGTATTGTTTGGGCAAGTGTGTGGTGTCTTGAATATGGTTATCGTGAAAATGATGCTCACTTTGAAAGCAATTGAAAATCAAAAAAAAGAGCAGCAATAAAAGCGATAGCTAGATAGATTATAGTTAATAGTTGGTATAGTTTTTTGGTCTCTATGGAGAATTCTCATGGTATCAAAGTCATTTGATAAATTAATTGAAGAAATTGGCAGCTTATCAGTAATGGATCTTGCTGGGTTAGTAAAGGCAATGGAAGAAAAGTTTGGTGTTTCTGCCGTTATGCCAACAGCAGCAGCCGGAGCTCCAGCAGCATCTGAAGCAGCGCCAGCAGAAGAAAAAAATGAATTTAAAGTTCTTTTAGTTGAAGGCGGTGCTGAAAAACTTAAGACTATCAAAGCACTTCGTCAAGTGGTTACCACTCTTGGTTTAGCTGAAGCTAAAAAAGCGGTTGAGGATTCATCAAATGAAACTCCTTTTGTTATTGTAGAATCAGCATCTAAAGCTGACGCTCAAAAAATAAAAGAAACAATAGAAGCCGCTGGAGCTAAAGTAAAACTTGCGTAAGTAAGTTTTTTTTAGTTGTTTGTGTCGTGTGATTTTTCGCGACATTTATTAGCGTTATGTTTTGTTAAAATCATTACCCTTTTTTGAGGGGTGGCAGATCATTTTTTAGAACCTTTTTGCAGTTATCGGAGGAGCGACTTAATGTCTCAATTGCACATGGGCAAAAGCAATATTCGTAAATTGTTTGGCAGTATTAAAGATATTGCGCCAGTTCCTAATTTAATCGAAATACAATCTTCATCTTTTAATGATTTTGTGCAATTGGATTACTTGCCGGAAGAGCGTCAGCTTATAGGGCTTGAAAAGGTATTGCGTGACGTATTCCCTATAGAATACAACGATAAAATGTCTTTAGAGTATGTCAGCTATGAGTTGGGTAGCTGGGCGTGTACCTGCGGCAAGTTGACTGGTATAGAAAATCGATACCAGTGGAGTTGTTCTTCCTGCAAAAAATCAGGGTGTTCTCGCCTAAGCAGTGATTTAGCATGTCCTTCATGCAGTAAAAAAACAGCCCGTTATAAAACATGTTCCAATTGTTTGTCGCGCGTTGCCATTAAGCTAGCTATGAATCTTGATGAATGTCGTTCTAACGGACAGACATTTTCTATGCCGTTAAAGGTAAAGATTCAGTTGATGAGCTGGTCTCTTGATTCTGCGGGTAAAAAAATTATTCACGATATCAAAGAGCAAGATATCTTTTTTGCAGATGTTCCCGTAATGGCCGATTTGTATGAAGAAGCAGATCGTTTTAAAGTGGGTAATCTTGGCACATTCCTCATTAATGGTGTTGACCGTGTAATTGTGAGTCAGCTGCACCGTTCTCCGGGTGTTGTGTTTTCTCAAAGCAAAAAAGTCAAAGATTTTCGCGATCGGCCTTATTACATAGCTCGTATTATTCCAATGCGTGGCTCTTGGCTTGATTTTGAATTTGATAGCAACGATTACTTGTATGTGCGAGTTGATAAGAAGAAAAAGCTTCTTGTTACTACATTGTTACAAGCACTTGGCTTTGCGCGCGATCAAATTATGTCACTATTTTATGATTTTGAAACTATTCATTGGGAAAATGGTTCATTTTCTAGAAAAGTTGATGCGAGCCTTATTGGGCGACGTGTTGAAAAGGGTATGCTTCCTGAGAAAGAAGAAAAAATGCTCTTGGGCAAGCGTATTACCAAAGACACTATTGCTCGTTTATTGAAAGACGATATTGAGTATCTTCCTCTCCGTTCAGCTAGTTTAGTTAATCGAGTTTTTGCAAAAGACGTGATTGATGAAAAGACCGGAGAAATTTTAGTTGAGCAGGGTCGTGTCTTTACTGAAGAGCTGCAGCAATTCTTCAGTACTTTCAAAAAAATTAATTTTGAACTTATTCAATCATCTGGTTATGTATTCCAGCCAACCATAGCTATGACTTTGACGCAAGATCGTTCACTTACACAAGACGAAGCGCTTAAAGATGTACATGCAAAAATTTGGCCTGGTGATAGCGCATCGCTGCAAGAAATTAAAGAGCGCTTAGAAGCTCTCTTTTTCAACAATAAATTGTATGATTTGACGAGAGTTGGTCGTATTCGCATGAATCGCAAACTCGGTCTTTCTGTACAAGAAAATCTTACCGTGCTTACCAAAGAAGATATTATTGCCACTATTCGTTATTTAGTTAATTTACGTGAACGTGGTGAAGGTGAGCTCGATGATATCGATCATTTGGGTAATAGACGAGTGCGTCTCGTTGGAGAATTGCTTACCAATCAAGTTTATCTTGGATTTTTGCGTATCGAGCGTATTATTCGTGAGCGTTTCAGAATGCAAGAACCGCATGGCGCCTTAATGCCACAAGATTTCTTAAACGTTAAGCCATTGAGCGCGGTCATGCGTGAATTCTTCGGCATGGGACAGCTTTCTCAGTTTATGGACCAAACAAATCCACTTTCAGAAATTGCTCATAAACGTCGTCTCTCAGCCCTCGGGCCCGGCGGTGTTCTTAAAGATAGAGCTACCTATGAAATTCGTGACGTCCACACTTCTCACTATGGTCGAATTTGTCCTATTGAAACCCCTGAAGGTCAAACTATTGGTTTGATTTCTTCACTTGCTACCTACGCAATGGTAAACGATCTTGGTTTTATTGAAACCGGCTACCGTCCTGTTAAAAACGGAACCATCAAAGATGAGGTTGTTTTCTTAGACGCGTTTGAAGAGTCAGATCAATTCATTGCGCAAGCCGACAATGTGATGAAGGGTGACGCAAACAAATTAAATCAAAATAAAGTTTTTGCCCGCCATCAAGGCAACTTTATGTACGTTGACGAGGATAAGATTAGTTATATTGACTTATCTCCAAAGCAACTTGTTTCCGTTTCTTCTGCTCTGATTCCTTTCTTAGAGCATGACGACGCGAGTCGTGCATTAATGGGCGCCAACATGCAACGCCAAGCAGTTCCTTTGATCCAAAGCAATGCTCCTCTTGTGGGCACGGGTATGGAAAAAGAAATTGTGAAAGCGTCAGGCGCTGTTATTTTAGCTAAACGTACCGGTATAGTTACCTATGTTTCCTCTGAAAAAATTATCATTCAAGCGAATGAAGAAGAATTTGTAAATACAGAGGATTGGATTTCGCGTGCTATTGATACGTATTATCTGAGAAAATTTGAACGCTCAAGCTATAGAACATGGATTCATCACACACCTATTGTGCGTTGTGGTGATAAAGTGAATGCTGGCGATGTTATAACCAACGGTCAAGCAATTGATTCTGGTGAATTAGCATTGGGAGCAAATCTTTTAGTTGCCTTCATGCCATGGCACGGTTACAACTTTGAGGATGCGATTGTTTTAAATAAACGATTGGTTTCTGGCGATGTACTTACTTCAGTACATATTGAAGAATACATTGTTGATGCCCGTGATACCAAACTTGGGCCCGAAGAAATTACCCGTGATATTCCAAATGTCAGTGAAACTGCTTTAGAGGGTCTTGATGAAGACGGTATCGTTCGTATCGGAACGCGAGTCAAGCCTGGTGATATTTTAGTTGGTAAAGTGACGCTGAAGGGTGATATTCAATATTCTCCAGAAGAAAAATTATTACGTGCTATTTTTGGAGAAAAATCACGAGAAGTTCGCGATACCTCTTTGCGCGTGCAGCCAGGTGTTGAAGGTACTATTGTTGATGTTAAAATCTTCTCTCGTAGTGGTATCAGAAAAGATAAGCGCTATAAAGAAGAAGTAGCAAAGCAGGTTGCCAAGGCAGAAAAAGATCATAATGATCATGTATTCTTCCTCGAAAAAATGATTGCTACTAAAATTGGTACTTTGCTTCATGATAATAAGCCTGCTGCGGGAGTATCAAAAAAACTTATCGTTAACGGTGTGTTTGACAAAGAGACAGTGCAGGCATTGCCATTGGCAGAAGTGTTTGGACTCAAGAGTGCGAACAAGAGCGTCAATGACGAGCTGAAGCAGTTCCAAGAGTTACATGAGACACAGCTGCGTGTTTTAGGTGGCTTGTTGGTAGAGCGTATTAATAATCTCAAGAAGGGGGATGTTCTTTCTTCTGGTGTTATTAAGATGGTGAAGGTCTATGTCGCCATGAAGCGCCCTATTTCTATCGGTGATAAACTTGCTGGTCGCCACGGTAATAAGGGTGTTGTATCAACTATCGTTCCTCGTGAAGATATGCCGTGTATGGCTGACGGGACTCCTGTTGATATCGTGCTCAATCCGTTGGGTGTTCCTTCTCGTATGAACGTTGGTCAAATTTTAGAAACAACCTTGGGTCTTGCCGGTAAAAAATTGGGTGACCAATTACAAGAAATCATGGCAACACAAGGTTATGAACAGATTAAAGATCATTTAATTGATTGTTACGGTAAAGATATTATTAGTTCCTATGAAAAAGAATACGGCAAAGATAGCCTCATGGAACTCGCTCAGGCAACAGCACGCGAAGGGGTGAAATTTAAAACACCGGTCTTCGATGGTGCTAGCTTGAATGCGGATATTAAGCCATTGCTTAAAAAGCTTGATCTTCCTGAGTCAGGAGCGTTTAAATTGCGCGACGGAAGAACAGGAGAATTTATGGAGCAACCTGTTGGCGTTGGTTCTATCTACATGATGAAACTGTACCACATGGTTGATGATAAATTGCATGCTCGTTCCGTTGGGCCATACTCTCTTGTTACGCAGCAGCCATTGGGTGGTAAAGCTCAATTGGGTGGTCAGCGACTTGGTGAAATGGAAGTCTGGGCTCTTGAGGCATATGGAGCTGCATATACATTGCAAGAAATGTTGACCTATAAATCCGATGATGTTAGCGGTCGTCATAAGGTGTATGAAGCAATTGTCCGAGGCGAAGATGTTCCTGAGCCTGGTGTTCCAGAGTCTTTCAACGTCTTGATTAAGGAATTACAAAGTTTGGGGTTACAGGTGGATTTATTCAAGAGTGGCAAGGAGAAAGTCAATGAATAGTCGCATATTAGATCGCTTTAGAGAATATGTAAGCGTTACTCAATTTAATGCGGTAAAAATTGGGCTTGCTTCTCCGGAAAAGATTAGATCTCTCTCCTACGGGGAAGTGAAGAAGATAGAAACAATTAACTATCGTACGCTTAAACCTGAGCGTGATGGTCTTTTCTGTGCTCGCATTTTTGGTCCCGTTAAGGATTGGGAATGTAACTGTGGTAAATACAAGCGCATGAAGCATCGCGGTGTTACCTGTGAAAAATGTGGTGTTGAAGTGATTCAATCCCGTGTTCGCAGAGAACGCATGGGTCATATAGAACTGGTCTCTCCTGTGTGCCACATTTGGTATCTTAAGGGAATCCCAAGTTACTTAGGGCTTATTCTTGATATGCCGGTTAAAGATCTTGAACGAGTTATCTATTTTGATGCTTATATTGTAATCAATCAAGGTAAATCTCCTTATCCAAGAAAAACATTATTGAATAATCTTGAGTATGAAAATTATAAAGATGCTCATCCTGAAGATTTTGATTTTACGGTTGAAATAGGGGCTGAAGCAATCAATCAAATGTTGAAGATGATTGATCTTAAGCTTGAAATCAGTATTTTGAATGATGAATACGCAAAAACATCATCAGTCGCTATTCGCCATAAGATTATGCGTCGCATAAAAATGATGACAAGTTTGGATGAAGCTAAGCTAAGTCCAAGCTGGATGATTATGACAATATTGCCGGTTTTACCGCCAGATTTGCGCCCGTTGGTACCTCTTGAAGGTGGACGCTTTGCGAGCTCCGACCTTAATGAGTTGTATCGTCGCGTGTTAAATCGCAATATTCGTCTGCAGCGCTTGATCGAAATCGAAGCTCCTTCGGTGATTATAAAAAATGAAAAGCGCATGTTGCAAGAAGCAGTTGATGCTCTTATTGATAATGGTAGACGCGGTCAGCCGGTTCGTGGTTCAAATCGTCGTACCCTGAAATCATTGAGCGAAATGCTTCGTGGTAAACAAGGTCGTTTCCGTCAGAACTTGCTCGGTCGACGTGTTGATTACTCAGGTCGTTCCGTTATTGTGGTTGATCCAGAATTGCGTATGAATCAGTGCGGATTACCAAAAGCGATGGCACTTGAACTTTTCAAATCATATGTCTTGGCCGGTTTGTTAGAGCGTGAATTGGCGCCTAATTTGCGTGTTGCCAAACGCATGGTAGAAGAGTTGTCACCAGAAGTGTGGGATGTGCTTGAAGAAGTGGTTAAAAATAGACCGGTTCTTCTTAATCGCGCACCAACATTGCATCGTCTTGGTATTCAAGCGTTTTATCCAATTTTAGTGGATGGTAAAGCTATTAAAATCCATCCATTGGTTTGTTCCGCTTTTAACGCTGACTTTGATGGTGACCAGATGGCTGTTCACTTACCACTTAGTAAGAAAGCGCAAGAAGAAAGTCACGAGTTAATACTTTCAACCCAAAATATTTTAGCACCGTCTAACGGGCGCCCGGTTACCGTTCCTTCTCAGGACATGGTTCTTGGATTGCACTATATGACCAAAGTTCGTCTTGGTGGTTTGGGAGAAGGTATTACTTTTTCTAACGTGAAAGAAGTCATTACTGCATATCAGTGCGAACAGGCTTCCTTGCACACGAAAATCAATCTTCGTCTCTATAATGAAATTATTGAGACCACAGTGGGACGCGTATTGCTCTTTGAAGCATTGCCAGAGGGATCTGAGTTCCATTGGATCAATAAAATTATGAAGCGCAGTGACGTAGTCAAATTGATTGAGAAAATTTACTACCGCTTTGGAAGCGCTTCAACGGTTGCGTGTTTAGATAAAGTGAAAAAACTTGGTTTCTATCACTCTACAATCGGCGGTATTTCTATCTCTATTAATGATTTGGTAATACCAAAACATAAGGATGATATTGTACATCGCGCTGAAAAAGAAGTTGAAAAAGTTGAACAACTTTATATGGACGGTGTGATCACTAACGGTGAGCGCCACAATAAAGTAGTGAGCATTTGGTATCAAGCTACTGCCGACGTAGCAAGCGATATGGCCAAAGAACTCGAAAGCCAGGACAGAGCTTCATTTATGAATGAAGATCATGCATTTAATCCATTTAATCCAATCTTTATGATGTTGGATTCTGGTGCTCGTGGTTCTAAGGATCAGATTAAGCAGTTGGTTGGTATGCGTGGTATGATGGCAAAGCCAAGTGGTGAAGTTATGGAAACACCGGTTAAATCGAACTTCAAGTCTGGTTTGAGCGTGTTTGAATACTTTATTTCTACCCACGGTGCTCGTAAAGGTCAAGCGGATACCGCGTTGAAAACAGCAAACTCCGGTTATTTAACCCGTCGTTTAGTTGATGTTGCTCAAGATGTCGTCATTACTATTGATGATTGCAAAGCTCTTGGTTACGTTGAAATTGAATCGTTAAAAGAGTCGGGCGATGTTATCTATCCATTGGCAGGAAGAACATTCGGACGCGTACTTGCATCAGATGTTAAAGATCCGGTGTCAGGCGAGCTGCTCTTTAGACAAGGACATATTATAAGTCGCGAAGATATTATTAAAATTGCTGATTCTGCAGTTACTAAAATAGGCTTGCGCTCTGTATTAACATGTCAAGCTAAACACGGAGTTTGTGCTCAGTGTTATGGTTATGATTTGTCTAAAGGTGCCGTTGTTGATGTTGGAACTACCGTTGGTATTATTGCTGCGCAATCGATCGGTGAACCGGGAACACAGCTTACTATGAGAACTTTCCACATCGGGGGTACCGCAAGTGGTTTGGCTGAACAGCCATTCTTTGTGGCTAAACAAGATGGTATTGTTGAGTGGCGTGGTATTCGTGTCGTAAAAAATGCTCAGGGACAAATGTTAGTGGTGAGTCGTAAGGCAAAGCTGCTTATTGTTTCAAAAGATGGTCGCGAATTACAGCGTCATGATCTTGAGTATGGTTCATTGATTCATGTTGAAGATAAACAAGAAATTAAAATGGGTACCCGTCTTGCAGAGTGGGATCCAAACAGTAAGATATTGGTAACTGAAAAGAGCGGTTCTGTTAAATTTGTTGATTTGATCGAAAATGTCACGGTTCGTGAACGTTTTGATGAAG
This sequence comes from uncultured bacterium, assembly GCA_963707655.1. Taxonomy (GTDB): domain Bacteria; phylum Babelota; class Babeliae; order Babelales; family Vermiphilaceae; genus JAKAUA01. The sequence continues at coordinate 122,402 of OY970172.1, forward strand.
CAACCAATAAATCGAACTATATCATTCTTGAAAATCGTAACGAGCAACACCAGCCGGCTATTGCTATTGTTGGTGATGATGGTGAGGAAGCTATTTACTACCTACCAGCGGGCTCTTATTTGACCGTGAATGAAAAGCAAAAAGTTCATGTGGGAGATATTCTTGTTAAGACACCACGTGAAGTATCGAAAACCAAAGATATTACCGGTGGTTTACCACGTATTGCAGAACTCTTTGAAGCGCGTGCGCCAAAAGATCCGGCAATTATTGTAGATATCGATGGTGAGATTGTCTTCGGCGGTTTACACCGTGGCTTGAGAAAAGTGAGTGTTGTTGCGGGAACGGAAACATTTGATTACTTTATTCCACGTGGTAAGCAGTTGAACGTCGCTAACGGTGACCGTGTAAATGCGGGAGATCGTTTGACATCAGGGGTTCCTGTATTGCATGATATGCTACGCATCCTTGGTGCAGATACCGTACAAAAATATCTTGTTGATCAAATTCAAGAAATTTATCGCTTGCAGGGCATTGACATTAACGATCGACATATCGAAGTAATTGTTCGTCAAATGATGCGCAAGGTGCGTATTGTTGAACAAGGCGATACTGATTTCTTGATTGGAGATCGTGTTGATCGTATTCACTTCCAGACGGTGAATTCGTTGTTGAGAGCAGAAGGTAAAAAAGTTGCGGTGGCAAAACCTATTCTTATGGGTATTACACAAGCATCGTTGGGAACCGAAAGCTTTATCTCGGCAGCGTCTTTCCAGGAAACCACCCGTATTTTAGCGGAAGCTGCAATTTCAGGTGGGGTAGATTATCTCTATGGGTTGAAAGAAAATGTAATTGTCGGTAAATTGATCCCGGCAGGTACCGGTATAGCTTCTTTCAAACAAAAATACTTGGGAGATGGTCTTTCCGATCTTGAAAGACAAGCGCAAGAAGAAGAAATGAAAGAGCGACGAGTTGCCGCATAAAAAGCTAAACAACATTGGATAGCAGGCGCGTAGCTCAGCTGGTAGAGCACTGCTTTGACGTAGCAGGGGTCAGCGGTTCAAGTCCGCTCGCGCCTACCAAGATATGGTGTAGTTGTAGTTATTAAATAAAAAGTTAGGTTATAAAAATGGCAATAACAAAAGAAAAAAAACAGAATATTATGAAAAATTTCGGTATCAATGCTGAAGATACCGGCTCAGCACAAGTGCAAGTTGCTTTATTGACTGAGCGTATCAGCGATCTTACGGGACATTTGAAGAAAAATATTCATGATTTCTCTTCAAAACGCGGTTTGCTTAAAATGGTTGCGAGAAGACGTAAACTTTTGCAATATTTAGAATCAACCGATCAAGCACTTTATAATACAATTATTAAGCGTCTTGAACTTAAAAAAATAAATTAAAGAATATTACTTCGAGAGTTATATAGGTTATGGTAAAAACATTTCATTTGCCGGAATTCGGCTATAAAGTAGAACTTGGTAAGTTTGCGCACCAAGCTGATGGTGCAGTTTGGATTCAGCAAGGGGGAACTGTTGTTCTTGCAACGGTAGTCTCTGCCGAGTCAAAAGATTTTCCTGGGTTTTTACCATTGACCGTAGAATATCGTGAGTGGTTTTCTGCAGCAGGTAAAATTCCCGGTGGTTATTACAAACGAGAAGGTAAACCAACAGACAAGGAAGTGCTAACCGGCCGTTTAATAGACCGCGCCATGCGTCCCTTGTTCCCTGCTGATTATTTTAATCAAGTACAAGTAGTGACCAGTGTCTATTCTGTTGACAAAGAAAATGCACCGGCAACACTTGGTTTCATTGCTTCATCTCTTGCTTTGTCTATATCAAAAATCCCGTTCATGGGGCCACTTGGTTTAGTAGAAGTAGCTCGTTTGGATGGGCAATGGATTTTGTGCCCAACATATCCACAAAGCATGGCATCAGACATTCGTTTGACTATTGCGGGTACACAAGAAGGCATTTGTATGGTTGAAGGATCAGCCAATGAAATGTCCGAAGAAGAATTTATTGATGTTATGTTTAAAGCGCATGAAAAAATTAAAGCGCAAATAGCATGGCAAAATCAAATTCAAAAAGAAGTTGGCGTTGCTAAGAAACAAGCAGAATTTAGCTTTGACTGGTCGGCATGGAATGAAAAGATTGAAGCTTTTCTTACTCATGATCGCGTTAAATCAATATATCTTGCTGATAAAATAGAGCGCAATGAAGCACTTTCTGCTTTGCAAGAAGAATTTGTCAAAGAAAATGAAGAAGCTGTTGCCGCAGATGAACTGCCAACGAAAGTAGTTGATTATATTTTTGATCAAAAACTACAGAAAAAAATTACCGAACTTATCTTTGAATTGAATAAGCGTGTTGATGGTCGTGCATCTGACCAAATTCGCGCTATCAGTACCGAAGTAGGGCTTTTGCCATGCACTCATGGTTCTGCGCTCTTCAATAGAGGTCGCACCCAAGCATTGGTGAGCGTTACTCTTGGCGGTGGCCAGGATGAGCAGAAGATTGAAGGCATCATGTCAGATGATGCTACTGATGGTAACTTTATGTTGCATTACAATTTCCCGCCCTTCTCTGTTGGTGAAGCGCGTCCTATGCGTGGCCCGGGAAGACGAGAAATTGGTCATGGGTATTTAGCTGCTTCTGCGCTTCGCTCAATGTTGCCAAGCAAAGAACAATTTCCTTATACCATTCGTGTTGTTGCTGACATGTTAGAATCAGATGGTTCAACTTCTATGGCAACTACATGCGGTGCGACGATGGCATTAATGCAGGCCGGCGTTCCTATCAAAAAAATGGTCAGCGGTGTTGCTATGGGCTTGCTCAAAAGCGCTAACGGCAAATTTATGGTGCTATCCGACATTTCCGGCTTTGAAGATGCATTTGGTTTAATGGATTTCAAGGTTACCGGAACTGAAGATGGTATTACCGCAATTCAGATGGATATTAAATACAAAGGCGGATTCTCTCGCGAAGTCTTTGAAGCTGCTCTTGCACAAGCTAAAAAAGGTCGTATCCATATTTTAGGCGAAATGCGTAAAGTAATGACCGAGCCTAATAAAGAGCTGTCAGACTTGGTGCCTAAACTTGTCACCGTGAAAGTGCATACCGATAAAATCGGCGCTATTATCGGTACAGGTGGTAAGGTTATCCGTGAAATTACTGAAAAAACCAAAACAAGCATCGATATTGAACCAGATGGTTTGGTTAAGATTTTTGGTGGCCCCGATGCAGATCTTCCAACAGCAATTAATTGGGTGAAAACATTGGGCGGTCAAATTGAGGCGGGCGCACAATATGAAGGGCCTATCAGAAAAGTGGCGGAATTTGGCCTCTTTGTTGAATTGGTTCCCGGTGTTGATGGCTTGGTGCACGTATCAAATATTCCAAAACATAAACAACGTAGCTTTGCCCAAGAATATAAAGTTGGGGATGTCGTTAAGGTTGAAGTGTTGGAATATGATGAAAGCACTGGCCGCGTACGTCTACGCTTGATTGAGTAACTTCTTTTTATATGAATAAAACTATGAAACGAGCTGATGGGCGATTTGCCCATCAGCTCAGATCTTTTTCTATCGGTTATGAGTGTTTTGGCTATGCCGATGGGGCAGTAATACTGTCTCTTGGCAATACCAAGGTGCTTTGTGCCGTCACCTTACAAGCTGGCGTTCCGGCTTTTCTTAAAGGTAAAAGGACTGGTTGGCTTACGGCAGAATATGCCATGATGCCGACATCTACTCACATGCGCTCGCAGCGTGAATCAGCACAAAAGTATAATGGCAGATCAATAGAAATTGCACGGCTCATTGGCCGGTCGTTGCGTACGGTAGTCGATCTGAGCAAGATCGGCGAGCGCACCATTACTATTGATTGTGATGTGTTGCAGGCGGATGGAGGTACAAGGACAGCGTGCATTACCGGAGCTTTTATCGCATTACGGCGCGCCGTTGCAAAGTGGATCGGTGATGGCATTATCAGCGAATCTATTATTACTGATGAACTTGCCGCTATTTCTGCAGGAATAAAAAATGGGAGCGCACTGTTAGATATAGATTATGCAGAAGATAGCACAATTGATGCGGATTATAATTTTGTATTAACTCGCTCAGGTGCTATTATTGAAATTCAGGGAACAACGGAATCAAAAGCGATTGCATGGCCCTTATTTAATGAAATGTGTAGTCTTGCATCGCAAGGGGTACAACAATTGTTTGAGCAGATAGATGTCTATGAAAAAAAGGGACATGTTATACTAGAAAATATCCCTGTTTCATCAGTATCACAAGGACTGACCAACGCATTAAAAAAGTATAGCCTTTCATCGGATTAACCATGAATTTTACAACGTTTCTCGAAACGTTTATTACGAGCAGAGCTTTACCTACTAAGCCTCTTTTTATATTTAAAGGGGGCGATTATCAAATTCTATTCTTTGCAAAGCTTATTGAGCAGATAAAAAAACAGCATTATTTTGAAACCATAGATGTTATCGAGCAGGATTTTGCATCAAGCATGTCTCGCCTGGAAACAAGTTTTTTGGGCCAATCGGTGGTATATTGGCTAAAAAATAGTGCCGAGCTTGATGAAAAAAAAGCGAATAAGTTGCTTACCTATCTGCAAGAATATCAGGGGCCGCATATCGTTATCTGTTTTTTGCCTATTAAAAATAAGCAGATCGCTGTTGCCCATGGGCTTGTTATCGATATGGATGAAGTAAAAGTTGATAAAGATATGCTTACCCTTATTATGCGCTTAACGCAGCCATCTTTGGATCTTAAAAAGCTTAATCCTATTATCAAATATATCTCTTCTCGCCGGTTATCTATCGCGTTGGATGATGCCTGTTTAATTTCACAGTATCTTTTGGTATGTACGACTATTGGCGATGATTTTTTGGCGTGGCTCGATACCATACTTTTTCCTGATAAAGCATTGTTTACCTTGAGCCAAACTTTTTTTTCAAAAAATGTCTCTTCTTTTTACACTCAGTGGCAAAATCAAGAATCTTTATATGCAGAAGCTTTCTGGATCAGTTTTTGGTCAGAGCAATTATGGCGCGCGTGCGCGGTAATTGAATTATACGAGAACAAAGAATTTGCTCAGGCCAAAACAATGGCTTTTAGACTTCCTTTTTCTTTTATCCAAACTGATTGGAAAAAATATGCTCCCGCAGAATTACGAGCCGCACATGATTTTGTTTATGGCATGGACCATCAATTAAAAAACGGTGGCGATGCTTTCTGCTTTGATCTTTTCTATTCCAAATTTTTTTCTGGACAGTTTAGGTAAGATTTTTTTTAACAGTTTTGTTTATGAGACGGTCAGGTTGAATAATGCCGCCTGAAATAATCATGGCCATTGCTTCTTGACGACTAATGTGAATTACATGCACATCTTTTTTTTGTGCCATAATAAAAAATCCGGTTGTTGGATTGGGAGTGGTAGGAATAAAAATGTTTAAAAATTCTTTATCAGTGTCGGGAGAAAATTCAGGAGATAATTCACTGGTTACAAAACCTAAGCTATAAATACCGGTACGAGGAAATTCTACCAATACCACTTCTTTAAAAGAGACAGTGTCTTGCGGATTGAAGGCGCTCACCAGCTGTTTAATGCCTGAATATACGGGCCGTACAAGGGGTATTCTAAAAATGAACGATTCAACAAAATGTATAATACGATCGAGTAAAAATATCTTGATCAGCATGCCAAACGCAATAATAATCGAGAAGGCGATGATAAGCTCGGCATAAGGAATTGCCTTAAGAAAAGCGGGCTCAAAGTATTTGAGGGGTTGTAGCCAGCGCACCAGCCCTTTAAATACTAGATTAAAGAGAGCAACGGTGAGTGCTAAAGGCAAGAGGGTGATGAGACCGGCTAAAAAAATGTGCCAAATAAAGCTGCTTATTGTCTGCAACAGACTATTGATCTTTTTGGTCATAATACCTGTTCCTTTTTGATTCTATGAAAGTTGTTGTTGTAATAAATCAGCAAGTCCATGTGCCACACGTAATGCATGTTCTTTTGTTTCATCTTCGACCATAATACGTAGAAGATTCTCAGTTCCTGAATAACGCACCACAATGCGGCCAGCTTTTAAAAGCTTTTCATGGAGCGTAATAATATTTTGTATGATTGGATTAGTTAAATCTTTTTTTATGGCAATGGGCACATTGAGTAAAATCTGTGGATATTTAGTGAAAGAGTGCATATCCCAATTATCAGTTTCATTAAGAATTTGAGCAAGACGCAGGGCAGTAAAAATTCCGTCACTGACCTCTAAATAATCCCTGAGAATAATGTGACCCGCCGGTTCACCACCCAATAAAAGATTATGTTGCGCCATTTCTGCCAATACATATTTATCCCCAACGGCAGTGCGTGTTAGGGTCTTGTTGTGTTGCCTTAAAAAATCTTCAAATCCTTTGTTGCTCATTATGGTGCCTACCACACTCTGGCATGATGAATAGATAGTGCTTGCCAGAAGCATAGCCATAATGTCATCACCATCTTTTATTTCTCCGTATCTTGATACAACGGTAATCCGATCGCCGTCACCGTCAAAAGCGAAGCCGGCATCAGCATTGTTTTCGAGCACTGCTTGTTGCAATTGTTGCGGATAGACAGCCCCATTGTGATCATTAATATTTTTTCCATTGGGTTGATTGTTGATAACAATGAGCTCTGCGCCGAGCTTTTCAAATATAGTCGGGGCGACTTGATAGGTTGCACCATGGGCGCAATCAATAATAATTTTTTTTCCCTGCAATAAAGAGGGGGTAAATAAATTGACCATTATATCGCTATAGGTCTGAGCAGCATCGGGGAGCCATTGCAGTGTTCCGCATCTGCCATAATCTAATTGCGCATCATCACTTTTATTAAAAAGCATGCTGATGCACGTTTCATCATCAGGGCTAATTTTGCTGTTGTCTGCATCGATAATTTTAATGCCATTGTCCTGATAGGGGTTATGCGATGCAGAAATAATAATACTGCAGTTGATGAAAGGATTTTTTTTTGCCAAGAGATGCGCCCCGGGTGTTGGCAAAACTTGTGCATCGTAAACAGTGATTGGTGAAAGTAAAAGGCCGGTTTCAAGTGATGCTTTGATATAATCACATGAATTGCGAGTGTCATGCGCTATAAGAATAATCGGCGACGACCCATATTTTTTTTCTGCCCATTGTGCAATAGCTCTGCCAAGCTTGGGTAAATCTTGGTGACAAATAGGAGCTGTCCCCACTGTTTTGCGAATGCCGTCAGTGCCAAAAATAGCTTGATATGAGGTATTCATTGATGTTTTTCCCTTAAAGCGCTGATAGTATCTTTTTTCAAAACAGTGATTAGCTGGTTAATTCAGCGGTATCAATGGTAATTACTGTCGGACAATAGTGTACCAGCTTAATTATCTCCGGTAAAAACAATTTTTTTTCATTCATGATCAGTGGCTGCTCACCAACATGCAATTCTTGACCATTAATGTGAATGGCCAGGCGGCTGGAGTCAAGTTGATCAAGATGTTTTCTTTTCCCTTGTAATGATATGGCAACTGTTTCCGGCGCATTGATGTGATATGTTGGGGGGAGATTATAAAAACACAGGTGAGCTTCGTGGGTGATGGTGACTGTTTGTTGCTGGCTCATTATGCTCCACAGCGCATAACCAAGAATGGCCGATGCTACTTTAAGCGCGATGTTGTTGGCCAATGCCTTTTTGATTATGAGGTACATATGATCCTCCTGCTTTGCTTTGCTCTAAAATTCCCTGATATTTTTTAATTAATTTAATCATGGTGCTCGTGTTGAGTTGCTCAAAGTGTTTTTCCTCTACAATGACGTCAAATAGGCGCTGCTCTGCGGATGCTTTAAAAATAATTGCATCAGTCTTGCTCGAGATAAAGCTGGCCTCTTGTTTCCATGCGGGCATATTGTTCTGCGCTGGAAAATGGGATTCTTGCTCCGTTAATTTCCACTCGGCGTTGATAGCCCGTAACAAGCCATTTTGTGTGATCCAGACTATTTTTTTTGATTCAAAACTGCTGTTTTCAAGAAGAAGGTCAAGCAGCCCTTTGTGCAAGGGGGCATCTATAAAAAATCGCGTATCTAACAATTCAACCAGTGAATCCTTTTGTTCTATAACGCATAATAACTCTTTGTTATTATTCATTGCGATAAGACAGCTACGCATGAGCGATTCCAGCCAATGCTCTTGCACAGGCGCTTGTGCAGGAATAACGTTCTTTAAAGTGATAAAGTTGCGTTGCAATGTTTCTTTGTGTAGCAAGATGAAAATTACGGCGATGATCGGTGATCCGATAAACAAAAGGGTAGCTATTGAAGAAAGATTAAAGTGAAAAGCAGCAATGAGTGCGATGCAATAGCCATAAAAAGCAAAAAGGAGATTTTTTTGTTTATCCCCTACGAGCCAGCGAGAAAAATAGTAAATCACGGATGAAAAAAAGATGATTTCAATTGCATCATGCCAATTGATAATGGTGATAATGAATGCCATGCATGCTCCTTGATCTAGGTATTTTCTATTTCCGGTTTATCCTAACATACGTGAATAATTGAAAGTCAATATTATGGCTATATAATGCATGGCAATTTGTTTTTCATGAGCAATGCTTTATACTACTTCAAGGTGATAATGGTGATCTAAAGACCATTGTAAAATATGTAGATTTGATTGAGAGGGAATTAATTATCCATGGCACATGATACTATTGTATTAACAGGAGACCGCCCTACCGGGCCGCTTCATTTGGGCCATTATGTTGGTTCATTGGCAAATCGCGTTGAGCTGCAAAATACCTATAAGCAGTTTGTAATGATCGCTGACGTGCAGGCATTGACTGATAATTTTGATAATCCTCAAAAAGTGCGTGACAATGTGCTGCAGGTTGGGCTCGATTACCTGGCCGTTGGTATTGATCCTCATAAATCAACAATTTTTATTCAGTCACTTATTCCTCAAATTGCCGAACTCGCTATCTTTTATCTAAATTTTGTTACCATTAACCGCTTGAAGCGTAATCCTACCGTTAAAGCTGAAATTGCACAAAAAGGGTATGGTGAAAATGTAACGGCCGGTTTTCTTACTTACCCCGTGCACCAAGCGGCAGACATTACGGTGGTGAAAGGGGCATTGGTGCCTATCGGTGAAGATCAGCTTCCTATGATTGAGCAGACCAATGAGATCGTTCGAGCCTTTAATCGCACCTATCAAGCAGAAGTATTGGTTGAAGCAAAACCGCTGATTTCTCATGTTCCGCGGTTGCCCGGGCTTGATGGCAAGGGCAAGATGAGCAAATCTTTGGGCAATGCTATTTTTCTTTCTGATTCAGCTGACGTAGTGGCCAAAAAAGTAATGAGTATGTACACCGATCCTGAACACATCCGGGTTTCAGATCCGGGCCAGGTAGAGGGTAATGTAGTCTTTACCTATCTTGATATTTTTGATACCGATAAAAATGAAATTAAAGAACTAAAAGCCCATTACCGCCGCGGTGGATTGGGGGACGTGGTCATTAAAAAAAGGCTGATTGAAGTATTGAACGGCTTCTTGAATCCCATCAGAACACGTCGTGCCGAGTTGGAAAAAGATCCTGCATATGTTATGGCTACTTTATTCAAAGGGAGCCAAGATACCCAAGCTGTCGCTGCACAAACAATGCGTGAAGTGCGCACAGCAATGCGTTTGGATTATGAAACAATGCTCAAGTGCTCTTAGTTTTTTATACGGCCGATACAAATGAGGCAGCTATTTTCTTTGTTCCTGTTTTGAATGAAATGGTCAGATACACGGTGTCTGGCCCTTTTGCTTCTATCTCTTTTACAATACCAATACCAAAAGTTTGATGTTTTACCGGTTGGTTTTTTTTCCAGACGGTGGCAGGCGTAATAGTTTTTTCTGTTGCCGTTGCTTTCTCAGTCGCCTGTTTGGGTGAAAAGGTATACACCGGTGCAGCGGTTGCTTCTTGAGCGCGTGTATTGCCAAGCCATTCATTAAAAAAAGTGCTGAGCTGACTGCTGTGCCAATGAGAAACATCATTCAGGCAGAGAAGATGAGGGGGGATTTCTCTTAAGAAACGTGAGGGGCGTTGATCGCTCATGCTGCCAAAAGAATAGCGATAGCGACTATGGGTGAGCAACAGATATTCGCGTGCACGCGTAATGCCAACATAGAGCAAGCGGCGCTCTTCTTCGATCGCATCTTCGTCGGCGAGAGAGCGGTTGCTGGGCAATAAGCCCTCTTCAAAACCGGCAATTACTACTAGATCAAATTCGAGTCCTTTGGCCGCATGCAATGTCATGAGCAAGACCGGATTTGTTTGCTGTGTTTCATTTGATTTGTAATGCTCCTGCATAAGAGCAATTTCATCAAGAAGTTGTGCGATAGTATTGATTCCCTTTTCTTCAAAATGGACAACCGCATTGAGCAATTCTTTAATGTTATCGAGCCGCGCCAGTGATTCTTCTGAATCATACGCTTCCTTAAGATGGGCGCGATAGCCGCTGGCACTTATGATATGAGATATCGCTTTTGAGGGCAGTGTATTTTGTACAAGTTCTTCAAATATTTTTAAAAAAGCGGTTACCGTATCCTTCTTTGCATTGGGAAGAAGGCCATTATCAATTAGTTTATGCGCTACATCAGTAAAGGTGAGGAATGGTTCATTATTCCACAGCTCGTGAAATTGTTCTTCAAATTTTGCTCCCAATCCGCGTAGGGGAACATTGATAATGCGGAAAAATGATGCGCGGTCAAAGGGATTAATTATCAAACGTAGGTATGCCAAAAGATCTTTAATCTCTTTGCGTTCATAAAATTGTACACCGCCGATGATTTTATACGGTATTGAATTTTTAATGAGCCCTTCTTCTAATGTGCGCGATTGAAAGTGTGTGCGATACAATAGAGCAATGCTCTGTTCTTTGCTTTTTCTTCTTTGCGCTTTCACCAGGTGCGCAATAACTTCTGCCTCATGGTAATCAGAAAGACACGTGGTTGTTCGAATACGGTTGGTCCCGGTTTTTTCTGACCATAATTTTTTTGGATTGCGATTTTTATTATTAATAATTACTTTATTTGCTACTTCCAGAATTGGCTGCGCTGAACGGTAATTTTGTTCGATTTTTATCAGCTCTGCTTCAGGAAAATCTTGCTTAAAGTTAATAATGTTGGCCACCGTAGCGCCGCGCCATGAATAAATTGACTGGTCCTCATCCCCCACCACACAAATTGAATCAGGTGTTGTTTCATTGCCTTCATCAATGCTCATTTGTTTGAGCAATTCGTGCTGCACAACGTTGGTATCTTGATACTCATCGACTAACAGATGGCGAACTGTTTGTTGAAATTCTTTTTTAAAGAGAGGATTTTTTTTAAATAATTTAACTGTTTCTAGCAATAAATCATCAAAATCAAGCGCTTTGCTTATCCGTTTTTCGTGTTCATAAGCCTGATAGACCGACGTAAATAACTGATTATCGAATGAATCGTCTTGATTTGGTGATAAAGTCTGATTTTTTATGCTCGATATTTGATATGACAACTGTTTAGCCGTAACCTTTTTATTCAGGTTATTGCGCGTGATAATGCCTTGCAAAATTTTTTGTTGATCATCTTCATCAAGTATTGAAAGAAACGGTGTTTCAAGCAACGCATTATTTTTTTTCAATATGCGCAAACAATATGAATGAAACGTGCCAATAAAAGGCAGCTCCCTGCTGTTTCCCAAAAACAGCTCTATGCGTTCTCTCATCTCTTTGGCCGCTTTGTTAGTAAAGGTGAGTGCAATGATTGCTGATGCTGCGACCTGCTGATTGAGAATGAGATGCGCGATGCGCGCAGTAATTACCCGTGTTTTGCCTGATCCGGCGCCGGCGATTACCAGCAAAACACCATTGTGTTTAACAACTGCTTCGCGCTGTTCTTGATTAAGATTTTGTGCAACAAACTGATTAAAATTTTCAATGGTGGTATGCATAATAATTCCGTTTCAAAAAGATATTTTGATTGTTTATAGTGTAACGGAAAAATAGACAGAGGTCTTGAAGAATTTTTATGCACAAAAAAAGCAGCTGTTATTCGGGATTACTAATACCTGTGTCCTTTTTTGTCCTTGGCATATTGTTCATTTCTTATTCGGTTTGCTTCTGCATGAATCATTGCGAAATGTGTCTTTTTTAACTCTTCGTGTTTCAAAATAACGGGTTTAAGATTTGCAACGAGTTGTGTCATTTGCGAGCTGTTCAAATTTAAGCCGTCCCCTACTTGCGTTGCAAGCTTCATACCTTGTACTTCAAACTCTTGTTGCAAGATTTGGTTTGCTTCTTCTGATTCTTTTCTATCTTTCTCTAAGCTTTGTAGTGTCGCAGTAACGGTTTTTTGGGAAGAGGCAAGTTGTTGTTCTAGTTGACCAACATAGGTATTGTTTAGAGCGACCGAGGCGAGGCTATTGACAATGGCTCGGTCATTGTTATCATCCTCCATTGCGCCGATGGTCATTGTGCCGGATAAGGAGCAATGTTTTATTAAAATTCATTAAAAAACCTTTTTTAAAAAATGTCCTGGGGAGGTGAAAAATTTTTCATAAAATGTAAGCGCCAGAAATACTCGAGCGCTTATATTTAAATAGTATTTTATTGTTGCGTGTTCCATGGCCACCAAGATGATGCGGCGGTTGCCTTTGCTTTTCTAATCGCTTCATTAACATCTTGTTCAATCTGCGCTACTACGCGTTTTGATTCAACTTGTACGCGTTCTGCTTCAACTTGCTTTGACTTCTTGCTTAATCTATCAGCTTCTTTCGTGCGTCGTGCTGAAGACTTTCGAGCGCGAGCAAGGTCTTCTAAGGCTATGATTCTTTCTTGCATTGCACGACGATCACCTATTGCTTCTGTTTTGTTCTCTAAGTACTCGGTGTAACTCTTGTAGTGCATATCTAAAGCAGCGGTACTTCTTTGAGCCAGCAGCGCTGTAAGCTCAGTTTTAGCTCTATCTTTTTCATTAGTCAGCTGTTGATGTTGCTCTGGTACAAGAATACCTTCTACAGTGCTTCTAGGTAGATCTTGTATGATTGCCGGGTCCATTGCTTTCAAGAATGGCATTGATGAGAGAAGCAAAATAAGAGACAGTTTATTGAAATTCATTGAGGGGTTCTTTCGAAGAAAAAGCGCTCAAAAGACTCAAGCGTTTTTTAGTGTCTGAATAATAGTTTATTTCCACATGCCAAAAGTTAAATAATAGCCTAACCCACGAGTCGCTGTGCTTGGGGTTTCGGTGTTTTCTTCTGCGATCTGTGATAAGCCGAGTTGATCCAATTGTTCTTTTTGATGGTTTAAGGCAGCTTCTTCCTTTTCTAATTGCTGACGTTTGGCTTCCGCGTTCGCCAGATCAATCTTAACTTGTCGGTTTTTTGCTTTGAGGGCATCCTTTATCTTTTGATCCATCACTCTGTGTGTTGTTATTAATTGGCTTACTGAAAGATCATCAGCAAGCAGCTTGCCGGTATTAATTTGTTCTGCCTCATCCATTGCTTGTATCGCACCAACAGAAACAATTAAAGAAAGCATAAGTATGTTTGAAGACTTCATAGAAATTCCTTTAATAAAAAATGATAATTTTGTGACAGACACATTTTCTAAGCGAAAGATTATTTTTGAAGAGATTAAAAAACAAGGACAAAGAAGCGCCCATGAATGAGCGCCTCTTTTAATAAAAAATTATTTTACCCAGCTAAACCAGGAAGATTTTTTGACAACTTGCTTAAGATGAGCCTTTTCTTCTTTTTGTATCTTTTGTATTTCTGGAGCAAGCATTTTGAGGGCCTGTAATTGTTCTTGTAGAGCAGCAAATTCTTGCGTTTTGGCAGCTTTTTCTACGCTTTCACAATACATAGCGTATGCATTTTTAATGGGATGATATTGTTCTAATTCTTTGCCATCTTGGTCGTAAAAAGCTGTTCTCTGCAGCTCAGCATCTAATGATTGTGTGAGGAGAATTGAAAGAGTGGCTGATAAAGCATTCTTGGCTACTTTTTTTTGAGCTAAACTTTTTTTGTATAGTTTATTTGATTGTTTTACTTTTTTAATTGTTCTCAAAAAATCGCTAATAGTTGTTTTAGTTGCCTGTTTTTCTCGGGCAGCATCTCTTTCTTCAATTTTTTTCGCCAAGGCTTCATTCAAGGCCGCCTGTTCGGCTTGCAATGCAGTGAGCGTGCGATCTATGGTGCTTACCGTAAGATCCATAGCATACACATGTGCGCCAAGTGAAAGAAGTAAAACAAGAGAAAGTTTGCGTAGATTCATTGAGGCTCCTTTAGATAAAAAAAAGAGGTTTATTATTTTTCCTGACTAAATCGAGACTGTCGATGCTGTCTGTCTAGCTGCTAAAAAATCCCCATAATCATACACACAAAAAAATAGAAAAAGCAATCAAAAAATAAATTAAGATTTGGTGGTAGAAACTTTCTGCCAGTCGAGCAAGAAGTCCAGCAGAGGTTGTATTCCCTCTTTGCTTAATGTTGAAGTGATAACAAAGGGCTCATATTTTTCCATGGCAGGCTTGAGAAAGTGAATCATATCAACTTTATCCGCTTTGTTAAAAACATAGAGCATCTCTTTGTGTACGCCCAAATCTTCCAATATCTGGTGCACCACCGCAATGTGGGCTTCCCAGTTTGGATCTGAGATATCAATAACCTGAATGAGCAAGTCAGCATAGTGCAATTCAGAAAGAGTAGATTTAAACGCCTCAATCAAATGGTGAGGTAATTTTTGAATAAAACCAACGGTGTCGGAGATGAGACCTTTTTTCTTGCCATCAAGATAAAGCTCGCGCGTGGTAGTGTCGAGCGTTGCAAACAACTTATTTTCAGCGAGCACGTTGCTTTTGGTGAGCGCATTTAAGATGCTTGATTTTCCCGCATTGGTGTAACCAATTAAGCAAAAGAGAGGAATATTGCTTGCCAGACGTTGTTTGCGCTGTGTTTCGCGCGCTTGTTTTAAGCGCACTAATTGGCGCTTAAGTTTTAAAATACTGGTTTCAATGTGGCGGGCATCAATTTCTTTTTGTGTTTCCCCAGGTCCGGTGGTACCAATTCTTGCCCCTTGTTGGGACATATAGACACCGCGGCCAGCAAGGCGACCCTTTTTATGCTGAAACATGGCGATTTGAACTTGAAGCTTACCTTCAGCCGAATGAGAGCCTTTTTCAAAAATTTCTAAAATAAGTCGGGTACGGTCAAAAATCTGACAGTGTAAAAACTCGTTTAAATTACGCTCTTGTTGAGCGGTCAATGGTTCTGAAATAATAATTTCTTCAAATTTTTCCTGATCACACAGCTCGCGGATCTCTTTGAGCTTGCCCAGGGTAAAGAAATAGGTGTTATCAACTTCTCGTAATTTGATAAAAATCTCGTGGTCGTAGACAACCCCATTGGATTTCACCAGATTTTCAAACTCTTCAAAGTAAGATTGAATGTCGGGAGTTTTGTTATAAGGAGCCTGTACACCGATAATGAGTGTTTTTGGATGTTCATTAACATCGTAGAATTTTTGTTCGCGTGCCATAATACCGCTTTTTTAGATGTTTGATAGATATCAAAATAATACCCTAATTGAAAAAAATGCCAAGTCAAATTAAAAAAGAGGTTCTTTTTTGGTTCGTCGGTTAGATAATTGCCAGATTGTTTATGAGCGCCATGCTTTGTTTTTTAGTAGGGTAATGCTAGAATAGCAATGAATAAATAAATCCCACTTTTTGAAAGTTTTTCATGAAAAGAATTGTTGTTATATTTTGTTCTCTTATTGTGCCTTTCTTGGGTATGGCAGATTCTGCTGAGTGTACTTTTAATGCCGTCCAGGCAAAGGTCTTGGTTGATAAAGTTATGACCAAGTATGAGCAGGGGGTTTTTCTAGAGCATTTTAGAAAATACATAGAGAACAATGAAAATGCTGTGCAGCGTGCTCTGTCTGACTTAATGCAGAACATCAATTTGTCTGAGGATGAGCGCTATAATGCACACATGATTCTTGATCGTTATCAAGAACTGATTGCTATGGTATTTGTATACCATACGCAAAATGCGGCGATTCAAGAAGCAAGAAAGATGCTTTTCGTAGAGAGGCTCAATGTCAGTCAATCACTATCAGCTCCTTCTCTAACAAGAGCTGATTATGCCCGCCTCGAGCAAGAGGTGGATGCAATGCTTGCGCGTGATCCGCAATTTAGTGACTATTTTATGGCGTTAAATAAAATACAAGAACTCTATGATTGCTATATGTCCCATGTTATGACCGCCTATCAAGAGTGGTCTGACGATATGAATGATGAGGGCTACGCGGCATTTAAGGGGCAAGAGGCGGAGATGGTAAAGATTGCCTTTACTGCACTTGCCAGGGCACTTGAGTCTATCTAATTTAATTAAAACTATTTTTAATGGAACTAATCTGATGTTTGATTTTCTAACTAATAAATTTTCTTCTCTTTTCTCTTCACTGACGAATTCAGGAAAATTGACTGAAAAAGATGTTGATAAGACATTGCATGAGGTCAAAGAAGCTTTGTTGGAGGCCGATGTTTCTTATGAGTTGGTAGAGGCTTTTGTACAGGACCTTAAAAAAGAGTTAGTGGGTCAAAAAGTACTCGCCGCTTTAAAGCCGGCTGAACAATTGGTTAAAGTGGTGCACGATCGCCTTAAAGCTTTTTTGGGGGGAGCGCAGCAGGAAGTTCCCTTTGCCTTTCAAATCCCGTGTGTGGTCATGGTGATGGGTTTGCAAGGGTCGGGAAAAACTACCTCCTTGGGAAAAATAGCTACCTGGATTCGCAAAGAGGCGGAAGCCAAAAAGAAAGAGCGCCGCATTTTATTGGCATCGGTTGATTTTTATAGGCCGGCGGCTGTTGACCAACTTGAAATAGTGGCCAAACAAGCGGGCGTCTCATTTTATCGATCTACCAAGACCAATCCGGTAGAGGCCTCACAAGATATTTATGCTCACTTTAAGCAAGGGCTTTATGAAGTCTTGCTTTTAGATACCGCAGGGCGCCTTCATGTAGATAATACGTTGCTCCAAGAACTGCGCGATATCGATGCGCGTTTGCATCCCAAATATAAATTATTGGTGCTTGATGCCATGACCGGCCAGGAATCATTAACAGTGGCCCGGGCTTTTGAGCAGGCGGTCGGTTTTGATTTTGCTCTCATGAGTAAAATGGATAGTGATACGCGTGGGGGAGCTGCTTTTTCATTTCGTTATGCCTTGAAAAAGCCCATACTTTTTATTGGTGTGGGAGAAAAGATGGAGGATCTTCAGCGTTTTCATCCTGATCGTATGGCGGGGCGCATTCTTGGCATGGGCGATATGGTTAGTTTGGCTGAACAAGCGGATGAAAAGATCAAAAAGTCTGAGCAAGAGGCGGCATATAAGGCTTTTTCTAAGGGCCGTTTTACCCTGCAGGATTTTGCGGGTCAACTTTCCATGATGGATAAATTGGGTTCTTTTTCTCAAATAGCCAAATATTTACCCGCAATGGGTGGACAGGCTTTGTCTTCAGACATGCTTGAAAAAGGTGAGCGAGAACTTAAAAAGTTTAAGGCTATTATCGGTTCAATGACGCCAAAAGAGCGATTCAGTCCTAATATCCTTGATGAATCACGAAAAAAACGTATAGCCTCGGGAGCCGGAGTTCAACCAGGCGATATAAATACTTTATTGCAGCGCTTTGAACAAAGCCAACAATATGTTAAACTATTTAATAAGTTTGGACGGTTTAAATAAATTCTTTAATATTTTTTATCTAATTATTTTAAGGGTGATGCATGGCGGTTAGAATTCGCTTGGCTCGTATTGGCACAAAAAATACTCCTTTTTATCGCATAGTAGCTATTGACGGTAGAAAGAAAAGAGACGGAGCTTTCTTGGAAAATCTGGGCACATACGACCCACTTAAAGGCTCTTTGGTACAATTCCATGTTGAAAGAATCAACGATTGGGTATCAAAAGGTGCCGTTGTCAGTGATGCCGTAAAAAAATTACAAAAATTACACAGCGCTCAGCAATAAGAGCTGAAGGTATTAGAGCAAAAGATCGAATTGATTTTTGAACTACTTTTGCTCTGAGGATTTTGCAATGATTAAACGAGCATTTGAACACATCGTCAAAACGGTGGTTGATAAGCCAGAATCGGTCGTTATAGAAGAATTCAACGAAGATTCAAAGGTTAAAATCACCATCAAGGTTGACGAACAAGATATTGGTAAGATTATTGGCAAAGAGGGGCGGACCATCAAGGCATTACGTGCTTTGGCCGCTGCTGTTGGCAATAAGGACCGTATGATTTCTATCGATATCATCAAATAGATGAAAATATCTATTCTTTCGGTTTTTCCCGATCTTTACGATTCATTCTTAAAAACGAGTCTATTAAAGCGCGCTCAGGATGCTGGTTTAATTTCGATAGAAACGAATAGTTTCTTTTCGTATGTTGAACCAAAAGAGCGCATAGATGCTCCTACTTTTGGCCATGGCGCAGGAATGCTCATTAAGCCTGAAGTGGTTGAGCATGGCATTAATGACATTGAACACAGGCGCGGTAAAGCCTTTAAGGTTTTCTTTTCTCCGCATGGCAAAAAGCTGGATCAGGACTATTTGACCTCTTTGGCGCGAAGCGCTCAAGATGCTGGACACATGATGCTTATTCCAGCTCGCTATGAGGGCATGGATGTGCGTGTTGAGGCTGAATATGCTGATGCTATTGTCTCGGTTGGCGATTTTGTGCTGATGGGAGGAGACGTGCCGGCTATGATCCTGCTCGAGGGGTTACTGCGACTGATTCCCGGTGTTGTTGGCAAGCAAGAATCTATAGAAAAAGAATCATTTTCAGGACCATTCGTTGATCACCCTGAATATACGGAACCGGTTATGTGGCATGGCAAAGAAGTGCCGGCGGTTATCCGTTCAGGAAATCATGCAGCAATGAATGAGTGGCGAATGGAAGAGGCGGCTAAAAGAACAGTAATTAATCATTTTGATTGGTTGCGTAGTTCTTCCCTTGGCGCCGAACAGAAAAAATTGGTACGGCAGGTTTTGCCGTCACATTATGTTGCTTTGTGTCATTCTCAAGTACTTATTGGCCAAGACAAACAGGTGGGCACTACCTCGGTTACCTCTATAGATATTCATGATATTGCCAGATCTTCGCGTACCTATGGAGTTAAAAACTTTTTTATAGTAACGCCGCTGCTTGACCAGCAAAGGATCGTGCAAACATTGCTTGATTTTTGGCATACCGATAGTGGTATTTCTTATAACAAAAGCAGACATGAAGCGCTCAGGCCAGTTGAAATGAAAGATGACATTGATCAAGTTGTCGCCACTATTGAGCGGCAAGAAGGGAAAAAGCCTTTGGTTGTTGCTACTTCTGCTCGTGCGGTGGGCCACGTGAGGCAAATTTCTTTTCATGATCAAGGGGTTTTGTGGGAACAAGAGCGGCCAATCCTCTTTGTTTTTGGCACAGGCAAAGGATTTTCTGAAGAATTTTTGCAGCGCTGCGACTACCTGTTGCTTCCTGTGGGTGGGTTTTCAGATTTTAATCACCTGTCGGTGAGGTCGGCCGTGGCAATTATTCTTGATCGATGGATGGGTATTATAAGCAAAAAAGCATAAAAACTGATTGGCATAAAGTATATTTTACGGTATAGTAAAGATTATTTATTACGCATAACTGAACCTGACTGAAAGGCTCCTTTAATGAAGGCTAACAAATTTACCCGCGAAACAATTCGTGAACTCGGTATGTATAAACGTGAATTCCCTGACTTTAAAATTGGTGATGCAATTGCAGTTCACCAAAAAATTAAAGAAGGTGATAAAGAGCGTATTCAAATATTTGAAGGTGACGTTATTGCGATCAGTAATAATGGTGCTTCATCAACTTTCATTGTTCGTAAGATTGGTGCTAATTCAGTGCCGGTTGAACGTATCTTCCCTTACTATTCTCCCCTTATTGAATCAGTAAAGTTTATTCGCAGAGGTCAAGTGCGTAGAGCAAAACTCTATTACATGAGAGATCGCGTTGGTAAAGCTGCTCGCGTTCGCGAAAAAGTTATCACTCGTGAACAAAAAGAGCAAGCTGCCCAGTCTGCTAAATAAATCGTTATTTTCATGTCTTTAGCCTTAATGCGCATTGTCTTCTTATGTACTATAGGAGCGGTGTTTTTCTCTGGTTGTGGTCGGTCAGCGAGAGCGCGTAAGAAATCCCAAGAAAAGCATGTGGCAACCCAGCTACAGATCCAAGAAGATCTTGTTTATGAGCTTGAGGCTAAATTACATGATATTCCTATTCCCTTTCACCCGCAGTGCGGCATTTTGCTTTCTGAGTATAGCAAAGCAAATGATTCAGTTATTTTAAAATATAATCTTGCTACCTCTTGTTCAGATTTAACCTCTTTTTATGATAAAGAGATGGAGATTCTTGGTTGGCGCCAGGTGGCTTTTATGCAGGGCATAATTTCTTTGCTCGTGTTTGAAAAGCCAGGGCGTTTGATTGCTTTCCAGATAAAGACAAAAAGAGCTGTCGATGGTTGCGAAACTCAAGAATTGATTGTTTTTAATAGCCGGAAAACTGAATATCGAGATTCAATAAAGTAACGTCATTGGGTGGCGAACATTTTATTGCTGATAATTAGGCAGTCTTACACGACGATTGTGTTTTAGATAATAGTACTCTGCGTTTCCATCTTGATTATAATAATAATATATGATACGACCCAATCTATTATCATAAAAATGGTATGTGGCTACGGGCCTTGCTGGACGCTGATAGGCGGATGGTTGGTAGTAGTCAACATAGTCGTCGTCTTGATCATAATAAGAGCGATCTCGAGCTCTTCTGTCCGCAGATGAACCGGCCATTACACCGACACCGGCTCCAACGGCTGCACCAATGCCGGCACCTCTACCGCCGCCGGCTAATCCACCCAGAAGTGCGCCTCCTAAAGCTCCTCCCACTAATCCCTCAGCAGCACGATTGCGATCATCTGCCATTAATGAAGACGAAAAAAGTGTTATGCCTACAATAAGCGCGATTTTAATATTTTGAATCATTGTTCTATCCGTATATCAATGCTATGAATTTTTTTATTCTATACAGAAAAATTGTAACAATTTTTCTAATTGAAAATAAACAAAAAGCATTTGATACGGTAAAAATCTTAAAACTACCACATTTCTGGCAATTTTGTGATGCTTCCCGCACCCAAAAGCAGTACGAGATCTTCGGCGTGTATTATCGGTTCAAGAAATGTTTTTAGTGACGCAAAATTTGATTCGCATGGAACGTAAGATACGGTGAAAGGTGGCTGTTTTGCTGCTAAAGCGTCAACTAATTTTTGTGCCGTTATGCCGGCTATTGGGGATTCGCTCGCTGCATAAATGTCGGTGATAATAAGATTGTCCAAGGGGCAAGATAGTAATGTTTCAAGAAAAAGATCCCATAATTTATGGGTGCGCGAATAGCGGTGGGGTTGAAATACGACCGTTAATTTGTTTTTTGCTCGTTTGCGTGCCATATGCACCGTTTGATAAATTTCTTCTGGGTGATGGCCATAATCATCAAAAAACTCGGCCTCTTGAAATACTCCTCTAAAAGAAAAGCGACGTTCAACGCCGGCAAAAGTGGTCAACGCATGGGCAATAGTATCAAAAGGGATATCTAGCGTATGAGCTATCGCTATAGCTGCTAAGCTATTGAGCACATTGTGGCTTCCCGGTATCGCTAAAGATGCTGTGCCAAGCACCATATTCTGGTGCTTTATGGTAAAGTGGGAGCGGTCCCCCTCCAATTGAATATTGTACGCATAAAAATCAGCAGGATGGTCAAGGCCATAGCTGATGTAGGGAGTTTTTATCGTGGGCAATAGTGAGCGTATATTTTCATTATCGGTGCATACAATAGCTTGGCCATAAAAAGGTATTGTATCCAGAAATTTTTTAAAAGATTCTGTGATGTCGGCAAGATCATGATATGTTTCTAAATGCTCCAAATCAATATTGGTTACTATGCCGAATGTTGGCCTTAAATTAAGAAATGAGCGGTCGCTCTCATCCGCTTCGGCGACTAACAACGAACCGTTGCCTGCATGCGCATTATTCTGAATGTTTTTTAAGTAACCACCAATAATAATAGTGGGATCAAGTTTTGCTTCAAGAAGAATATGTGCAATAAGAGATGTTGTGGTAGTTTTTCCGTGAGAGCCGGTAACCGCAATGCTATATGAGGTTCGCATAAGTTCGGCGAGCATCAATGAGCGGTGTATTACCGGAATTTTTCTACTGCGCGCAGCAACTATCTCGCTGTTCTCTCGAGAAAGAGTTGCTGAATAAGTCAGAATGTCGGTTGAATAAACAAGAACATCAATCGAAGAATCAAGACACCCTGGGGTGTTGTTTCCCTGATGGATTGAGCATCCTTTGGCGATGAGCTGTTTTATGCTTTTCTGTTGCACATCGAGGTCGCATCCAGAAACAGTATAGCCCTTTTCGCGCAGTATTAATGCAATGCCGCTCATGCCAATGCCGCCAATGCCCATAAAATGTATATGTGTTCTTTTGTTATACATAAACAATTAGTCCTTTCTCAAAGATGCAATTGCCCTCAATCATAACAAAATAACGACTATGAACCAAGTCTCATCTGTTTTCTTAAGATGATATGATTAATGTTATAGGAGTTTTCGCAACGCGATGAGCTGCTGCTTGAGATCGAGTAACTGCTCCAGGAGGATGTTTTGTGGCTGCTCTTCTGCTATGTCGAATGTCGTGACTTGAGCCCCTTTGATGCCCGGGCTTTTTCTATAAATCTCTTTTTTTGCGCCTGCTATGGTAAATCCTCGTTCATAGAGTAATTCTTTAATGTGCTGAAATCTTTCAAGATCATCATCATTATAAAAGCGCTGCCCACCTTCGGAGCGGTATGTTTTAAAGTTAAATTCTTTTTCCCAAAAACGAATCACAAATTTTTCAACGGATAATTTCTCGGCTAAATCACCAATACGGAAAAGACGTTTTTGCATTTTCACTTTCAGCTCCTTAAATTTTTTCTCTTAACTATGATCAAGAAGATCTCTGATATTCTATAGCGTAACTGACAGAAGATGTAAATGATGAGCATGAGAAGTTGGTGAAAAAGGTGATTGGCAAGCACTTCATTTATATGATATTATTAAACGGTTCTTTTAGAGAGGCGTAGCTCTCTGTTTGCCGAAAATATACTATCATTAATCGAAGGTTTATCTTACTGCTATGAATATCAAAGAATTCGTTATGCCGGCGATAATCGCCCTTGTGTTGACCATTGGTTTCCAATATTTCTTTTTAAACAAGAAAACAGAAGTTGTTGGCGGAGTAAAATCGGGGCAATCATTCATTGCACCGCGCACTATGAGTGAGGCAAAGCCGCTTAATTTGGAAGTTAATTTTTTGGGGGATCATTATACCCATGAACCGAAAAAAACGGTTGTTGAAACTCCGTATGCGACTTTTACTTTTTCTGAAGAAGGCGCATCGCTTGAGCGTTTGACTTTCAAAGAGCATGTTCACGAATCACCAACATTAATGTCTACTATCAATGCAACTGAACAGACCCAGAGAGAAGAACGTTGCTTTTTGGTGGCATTTAATACCGTTACTCCCTATTATTACTATTTAAAGAGCGTAAGCGCGACAGAAATGGGAACTGAACTTGTATATGAGGTACAGACTCAGCAAGGTGTTATAGGGAAAAAATTTCTAATCCATAACAACAAGCATCAAGTTGATCTTACGATTACCGTTGATCCAAAGAGTAAAGATGCTATTGGATTGCGTGTTATGTATCCCTCGCCATTTATGCAAGAAATAGCCAAAGATGACACATACTCCGCGTTGGTTATTAATGATCAGAATGCGTTAGAAAAAATTGCGCGCAAAAAAATGGATACGCATCGTGGTTGGTTTGGGCCAGCGATATTTGGCGGAGAAAACAAGTATTTTATTCATGCGATGGTAGAAGATCCGCAGCATTTTGCAGAGCGCGCGTATTATAAAATGGCCTGCAGCTCCATGATTTCCATCATTGAAGGCCCATCGATAGAAGAAAAGAGCAGTTGGAACCTAAGCTTTTATATGGGGCCAAAAACAGAGCATGCTATCGCACAAGTTGACCAACGCTTAGAAGGGGCCATCGAATATTCAGGATGGTTGGCACCATTATCGCGATTGCTATTATACCTTCTTAAGTTCTTGCATCGTTATGTGCACAATTACGGTCTTGCGATTGTCCTGCTTACTATAGCCATTAAATTGATATTAATGCCCTTCTCATTTAAGGGAAAACATGCACGGAAAAAACAAGAAGAATATCAAAGAAAGCTTGCCTACATACAGCAAAAATATAAAAATGAACCGGAATTACTCGCACGTGAGCGCGCCGATTTAATTCGTAAGCATGGTATGCCGGGACTAGGCGCAGCGGTGCCTATGTTATTGCAATTTCCTCTTTTTATTGCCTTAAATAGAGTGCTTTCAAGTTCTATCGAAATGTATAAAGCGCCATTTTTATGGATCCCCGATCTTTCAGGATATGATCCTTATTATATTTTAGCGATATTGATAACGGTAAGTATGCTTGTTAATGCATTGTTTGTTGATTCAAAGCAGCGACTCTCTATGTTGGCTGTGGGGTTAGTAATTGGTGCCTTCGCAGCAAACTTTTCTGCCGGTTTAGCGTTGTTTGTTTTAGTCAATACTGCAATGACGGTGCTACAAACACTGGTGCAGGGTAAGGTGGCGTAAATGTTAAAAGATTTGCCCAGCCTTGAGCAGTTGATTAAAGTCTTGCAGCAAGTGCCTTATTTGGCATCGAAAAACATTTATCGCGTAGGTTCTTATTTTTTGCAGCTTGAACAGAATAAGCTAGAGCAATTTTGTGATATTTTATTGGAAGCCAAGAAAAAAGTAGTCCCCTGCATTCGTTGTTATACATGGCGAGAAACGGATCGCGATTGCGCTTTTTGTTCGTCAATAAAACGCGATCAGAAAACCGTATGTGTTATCGAGAGTTGGCAAGAACTTATTGCGATTGAAAAAACTGGCGGTTATCAAGGAGTGTACCACGTGCTCGGTGGGGTTATTTGCCCTTTGGACGGTATTGGTCCCGATGACTTAACTATTCAGGCCTTGATAGAGCGGGTTGATAAAGAGGGCATCAAAGAAATTATTTTGGCCATGAACCAAACGCCGGAAGGTGAAGCCACCATAGCGTATATTGGGCGCAAATTGAAAGATAGGCAGGTGCTTGTATCCTGTCTTGCGCGGGGAATTCCCGTTGGCTCTCATTTGGAGTCTATTGATCGCTTGACAGTGTATAAAGCTCTTTCTGAACGGCGACCTTTTTAGGAGAAAATGACAATGACAAACAATTTCTCAATCTATGCTGCGCGCAGAAAAGATCTGGCTGCATCGGTGAAAAATTCCCACAAAAAAGAAAACGGAGTAGTTTTTCTCTTTGCCGGTTTTGAAAACGAGCGCATGCGTTTTCGGCAAGAGAGTTCATTTTATTATTATACCGGCATTACTGAGCCTGGTTGTGTACTGGCTGTTGATTTAGGCGGTAAAGCAACTCTATGGGTGCCTCATACTACCACCAAGCGTGCGCAATGGGTTGAAGCCGATATACCGTTGACACAGGAAAATGCACAAAAATTTGGTATTAATGAAATAAAGTTTTTGGGAAGCAAGAGTTTGGGATATCAATTCCACCATTTCTTTTATCAAGAAGAATATGAGAATTTCATTGCATTTATTCACCAGTGCGTAGCAGATGATATCGCTATGTTTACCCTTAATCCCGATGACGCATCTTCCTATGCCGAGCAACGTTTGATACTACAGCGTCTGCATAAATTCGTTTCGCAGCATTTCTCCCTGCACGATATATCTCCTCTCATACATGCGGCTAGACGACGCAAAGATATGCATGAAATTGAATTGATGTATCAGGCAATCGATATTACTAGTTTAGCGCAAGAGGCTGCAGCTAGGGCGATAGCTCCCGGCGTGAATGAAGCTGAAGTGCAGGCAAGTTTGGAATATATGATGACCGGATCAAAGGCTCGTATAGCATTTCCTTCCATTGTGGCGGGAGGTAAAAATGGCACTGTTTTGCATTACATGAGCAATTCTGCCTCCTTACAAAAGGGTGATTTGGTTGTTGTTGATATTGGAGCCGAGCATAACTACTACTGTGCTGATATTACGCGCACGTACCCAGTATCGGGCAAGTTTTCTGCGCGTCAGCGCGAATTATACAATCTCGTCTTAAATACGCAAGAATACATAGCTGGCCTTGCCAAGCCAGGTTATTGGCTTTCCAATAAAGAACATCCAGACAAATCATTGCACCACTTAGCCAAAAAATTTCTTGATGAACATGGCTATGGACGCTACTTTGTTCACGGCATAGGGCATTTCTTAGGACTCGATGTTCACGACGTGGGAAATTATGAAGAGCCGTTGCAAGAGGGTGATGCCTTCACCATAGAGCCCGGTATTTACATTCCTGAAGAAAAAATTGGTATTCGCATTGAAGACAACTATTGGCTCGCAAAAGATACGCTGATTTGCTTGAGCGAACATTTACCAAAAACGATTGCAGAGATTGAGACAATGATGCAAGTCGGTGCGGATGAAGGTGGTGTAGAGGACGACCACCTGGAAGATGATTTTGCGCAAGGGTGATGTTAACAGTATTTGATCATAGTCTTTTTGCTTGCCATGTGGTACTTTAAAACTTAAAGCATCGGTTTACTTATTAAGAGAATTAAGACCGGTATTGTATACAATTTAAAGAGGGTTGGTAGAAAATGCCGACCCTTTTCAATTATCTGTTGTTGATTACCAAAAGGACTTATTATGAGCTTTACATCAGTAGCCCGCAGTGTAGCATTATGCGGATTAATCACGTGCGCTTCATATGGCAATGAATCTCTTAATGAGCCAACAGTATTAGGCAATGTCTTGGGCTCCATTGGCACATCACTACCCATTAGATTATTTAGTATCTATATTCATGCTAACGTTAGCTCTGTAAAAAAATACTTCTATACGTTTCGCTGCAAACTTACTGATGAGTTGGCGAGTAACCAGTATCAAGAATGGCTCAAAGAGGCACATGTTACAATGGCAATTCCCCTCATAGAGCAAAAACCGGTAAAAATACTCTGTGATAATGACGTACCCGAAGACAATGATCATAGTGTTATTGGATGTTGTTCTTCAAGGGATATGTATCTTAATGAATCAACATTAAAGTCTATGTCCATTGGCGCACAACGGTGCACAGTATTTCATGAAGCTGTTCACCGTAAATATCACGATGATGCCGTTACAGATCTCGCCGTGTGCGCTTGTTATTTGGCGGGATCATTGAGTGTATGCAAGGCAGCACATTATATAAGATCGTGCAGAACTTTTCGATCCTTAGCATTGGGTATGGGTGCAGGAGCTTTATCGGCCGTTATAACATCAATCGCAGCCCCAAAAATAAAGAGGTTTCTAATAAATTTTTGTGAGCGCCGCGCAGATATAGAAGCGTTTTATTCATCTCAATGTTCAAAATGCGTAGAGGGATGCATAGATAAAGAGTTTAATGATGATGATGGGTCGAATGGGATGGGCTACTTGCAAGCGAGTGAATTGCGCGCCATAGCGCAAGAGTTACATGAGCATGATGCATTATGTACTTGGCATAAGGTAGAAATCGACTCTTTTAGAAAAAAATATTTAAAAAGTCAGTCTTTTGCGCGCCCATATTATGGTGGACCAAAACCAAAATGATAGGCCTTTAGCCTAATATCTCATTGGTATCAGCATTATAGTATTCAACAATAAAAAAGGGTCGGCATTTTTGTGCCGACCCTTTTTTATTGTTGAATACGGTCAATTACCGATTGAAGTAGGTAACAATTTTTTCACTTTTAACGATGGTCATTATTCCGGCTGCGAAAGTAGCAAGGCCTGCGCCGCTTTGGATTATGCCTTTGGTTATCGGGTGAGAAAGAATTTTTGCGCAACGGCCAAAAAATGTTTTATTTTCTTGACCTTGGTCTTGCACGGCTTGAGCGGTACACGCTTGCTGAATTCCTTTAACAAACATCCATGCGCCCCCGCCACAGCACATAAGGCCCGCACAGTTTAAAGCAGCTGTTTTTATGAGATGTGGTAATGAGTGAGTAATGGTTGTTGAAAATCTATTTAACGAGCCGTCTATGTTGGATGAAAATTGATTTGCTATAGTGCCTACAGATGCTACCTGTCTGGTGAGTGCCTGATTAGCGGCCGATACTGTTTGAGCGGCAGTGTTTTGCAGACTTCCTGTTGCTTCTGCAATGGAATTTCCTGCGTTGGCAAGGGAATTACCCGCCTGTTGTAAGGTGCTTTCCACGCCTGAGATTGCTTGTAATGTATTTTTATCTAATCCGATCCCGAATTTTCCGGGAAGCTTAATTGTGGGAATTACCGTCTGCGGGAAATCATCATGATCCATAGCTAGGGTGAAGCTTGATACTAAAACCATTAATCCCATTATATATTTTATTGAATTTTTCTTCATGAAAATACCTCCATTGATTTTTTATTGTTATCATTAAGTATAAACAATTCATTAAAAATTGCCAATCTGAAAATTTTATGGAGATAGGGAAAGTGGGGAAAAGGGCTTATTTGCTGACGAGATCGAGCATTGTGTCGCTGTGTCTTATGCCGAGGTACCCGGTGAGTGTGATGAGTGCTCCCGTTGTTATGTATAGGATCGATGCTGCATTAAGCTGGACTCCGGTTGGCTGTTGATCTTTGTCTTTAGTTATCGCAGCGTCTATCCCTTTGCATATCAACGCTATGCCACAAAACCCCGCGCCGGCGGATACGGCATTGAGTGCGCTGTGTTTAGAAATTATTTCTACCTTGTGAAGAGTTTCTGGTTGCGAATATTCGAGCCAACCGAATTTTCCTTTTTTTTCCTCGGTCTGTGCAGGTGAAAGAGGAGTGGCTGTTAAAAGGAGCGTGAAAGTCAGTATCTGATATGTATTCATGAATATTCCTTGAATAAAAACAGCGTTGGTTTTTCTGTAAAGTAATACTTTATTGTTTAAAAAGCAAATGAGCGAGATCTTTATTTGCCAATACGATTACCTATAAAAAGTAATATAATGCATGATGTGATGCCGCTTGCCAACGCAGCGCATGCCGTTGCTAGCACACCGTAGGGGGCGACGAATCCTGCCACTAAAAAAGCGATTAACGAGGCAATGATTGCCGGTAGGGCATAGAAAAATTGTGTGTATACATGGTCCAAGGGATAACAGCCGGCGCTGGTAGACGCCATTATGGTCGTTTCTGAAATTGGTGAAATATGGTCACCGCAGACCGCTCCCGAAAACACTGCACCAAGAAGAGGAAATAGCAGTGGGATTTGCTCTGGATACGCAGATGTCGTTTGAAGCAGCGTGGTTATCAATTGAATTGTTATAGGGAGCATGAGTGCGATGGTACCCCAGGAAGTGCCGGTAATTATTGCGACAATTGCCGAGATGATAAAAATCATGCAAGGCAAAAAGTGAAGAGCAGTTGTCCCATGGATAATATCAGCCAGATAAACCCCGACCTGAAGATCTTGCTTAAATAGTGTCCCCAGAAGAGAAGCGAGAAAGAGCGTTATGATTGCACCGCGCATGAGCTCAAAGCCTTGTGCAAAAATAGTTTTCAGGTGAGATATGTGCAACGTTTTTCTGAAATAAAAGAAAACAATAGAAAAAAGAAGAGTAAAGCTAGAGGCAACAAAGAAGACAAAGAATGTGCTTGTGTTGTTTCTCAACGCATTTAAGAAGCCATTGGTTCCGCCAAATAATGTATACCCTCCCATGAAGAGGAGTCCAAAAAAGACAGAGAAAATAAGCAGTGCTAAAGGCAAAAGAAGATCAATTACGGTGCCGCGAGAGCCTTCATGCATAGCGAGGTGTTGAGCTATAGGATTTTTCCCGCCAAAAAGATTGTCTGTTTGTGCGGCTATTTTTTCTTGCGTATGCATGGGACCATAAGAAATTTTCATCCGTACAATACAATAGACTGAAATAATCATAAAAATCGAGTAAAAAATAAAAGGTATAGTAGCCAGGTAGATAAAGAAAGGGTCAGCAATGACGCGAGCCGATGGGTTGTCTATGCTGACACCGGCTAGGTCGAGCTGGCCTGTGATCATGGCGACCCAGCTTGAGACAGGGACCAGAATGACCAGGGGGCTACTGAATGAGTGTATCAAAAAAGCGAGTTTGGCGCGGGGTATGTGAAAACGATCGGTGAGGGGGCGTATGACGTAACCCACGGTTAGATTACTCAGATAGTCATCTATAAATAAAAGAGCGGATATGCCGAGCGATGCGGTTTCTACCGATCGGGCGCTGCGTAATCGTTTCGTTATTTCATTGGCAAATGCCCTGGCTCCGCCGGTATAACCCAGCAGTATGATAAGAGTGCCTATAATTATCAAAAAAGAATACATATAGAGGTAGTCTATAGTGCAAATCTGATCGATGCAGCGTTGTGCTATCAAGCTTACTGTTTTGGAAAGTGAACAGTCGGTGCTAACGCATGCGGCGCTCAATACTCCTATCATAAGCGCTCTATTAAGGCTTTGAGTGATAAGTACGGTGCCGAGAACGAAGAATGGAGGAACTAAGACAAGCCAACTCTGCATAAAATCCTTAAAGCCTTTATTTGTATGACATATTCATTCATTAGAGATTACAAATATATAGTTTGGGCAAAATAAACTCAATAAAAGGGGAATATTTTCAAAAATTTCTTTTTTGTCTGTTTGACCAAAGCCTGTTTTTGCTTTAAATTAAACAATGTTCCGTTCGTTATTTTTTGATAATTACAAATAAATTCAGATTAAAGGGTTGTTTCCCCATGGACATGAATAGAATATTTTTCTTGCGTAAAGAAGATAAAGCACCAAAATGGCATTTGATCGATGCTGAAGGTGAAGTGCTTGGACGCTTAGCAACCAAAGTGGCTAATATATTGCGTGGTAAAGATAAACCACAATATACCCCCCATGCTGACGCTGGCGATTACGTGGTTATCATCAATGCAGATAAGATTGTATTGACCGGTAATAAGTGGGAAGGCAAGATTTATGACCGTTACACTGGTTGGATGGGTGGCTATAAAGTTACCACAGCTCGTGATTTGATGGCAAAACACCCGACTCGCATCGTAGAAAAAGCTATCACCGGGATGCTACCTAAGAACAAGCTTAATCGTGAATTGAGCAAAAAATTAAAAGTCTATGCCGGTGCAGAGCATCCGCATAAAGCGCAAATAGCAAAATAAGCGCTGCTTTTATAGATTTTAAAATTAAATAGGGTGATCAATTGATCACCCTATTTTTTTGCTGAAAAAGAATCCCGTAATTATTTCGAGTATTTTGAAAAGAATGATTTCATGCATGAAGCGATTCCATTAAAGCTTATTCCGCACGATTCAAGAATGCGAATAATGTCTTTATAGCAGAGATAGATGAACAAAAACCCAAAGATTATCCATGTTCCAATAAAGATACCTTCTCGAACGCGATTTGGTATTGAGCGACCGATCAGGGCTTCAATGGCATAGAAAAGAATTTGACCGCCATCAAGGATGGGGAGTGGAATGAGGTTTAAAATAGCCAGATTAATGCTGATAATGGCCAAGAATATGATAAAATTAGCAAATCCTGAGCGGCTTTCTTTGCCCGAGACTGACATGATCATTAATGGGCCGGCCATTGAGCTGACATCGAATTGAGTAAAGATATGCTTGAATGAAGCAAAGGTGCCATAAATATATTTATTGGCTAACTCTATGCCATTGCGGATTGCGCTCATGAGCGGCATGGGGGCAAGTGGAGCAGCTTGTAATACAATACCCGCATAGCCCGTTTCTTTACCCATTACATTTTTGGCGGCCGGCATAAATGCTACATTTTTCTCTTCGCCATTTCTTTCTATTGTTAAAACAAGGGGTTTGCCAGCCGAATTGGCGATCTCACTATAAAGAAGGGGGGCGGTTTCAAAAATTTTACCGTTATACGATATGATTTTATCCCCTTCAAGCAATCCGGCTTGCTGGGCAGGGCTTTCTTTTTCCACCATTTCAACCACTGGAGTTGCATATAAGGGGTAGGTAAAGCGGGATTGTGGCATTCCTGTCATAAAAATGATAATAAAGGCTACATAGGCAAAAAAGAGATTAAAAAGAATGCCGCCACTCATAATAAGAAATTTTTGATAAAAGGGCTTGGCGGTAAATGAAAAGCGCGAGCGGCTGTTTTTGTGGCCTTCCTGCGTGTCCCCCATACCGGTCATCTGTACGTAACCACCCAAGGGGATAGCGGACAATGAAAATTCGGTTCCGCCTATTTTTTTCGCTAAAAGGCGCGGTCCGAATCCTATAGAAAAGGCTGGTGTGTCGACTCTAAAAAGTTTGGCAAAGAGAAAATGACCCAATTCATGGAATCCGATTAAAAATCCTATGCCGAGTATGCCGGCAAGCATCCCAAATGTTCCTGTTACATGTGCGCCAATGTTGGGCAAAAAGGCTAATAGCTTGGAAAATATCATAACGACGAACTCCTGGATAAGAAAAATACTATTTGTTTGACGCAAGATAAGGTATCATAGTTCTTTTGCCCCGTCCACGAATGAAGATAAAATATAGGAATCGTACGATACTGTCGGCATTGCGGCGTGGTTAGGCAGAATGTTGGCCAAGCTTGCTTGCAACAATAAAGCTGAAAATGCGTTTTTTATCTGATTGTTCTTGAAAAAATTATCAAAAAGGGTAAAATACTTACTAACCCTTGTCATATAGTTTTTGGTGGTTGTAAAGCAAGTTTTTAAGTTTTGCAAAAAAATTATCACCCTTTTAATTTTAGGAATGTTTTAATATGCCTACGATAAATCAGCTTTCTCGATTTGGCAGACAGCAAGAAAAGGAAAAGTCGAAAAGCCCAGCGCTTAAAGGATCTCCTCAGGCTCGTGGTGTTTGTACTCGCGTGTTTACCCAAACCCCTAAAAAGCCAAACTCCGCGTTGCGTAAAGTAGCCCGTGTTAAGCTTTCAACAGGAATTGAAGTAACTGCATACATACCCGGTGAAGGACACAATCTTCAAGAACACTCTGTGGTGCTTGTACGTGGTGGTAAGCGTTCCAGATTTACCAGGTGTTAAGTATCACATCGTGCGTGGAGCACTTGATGCTGGTGGTGTTGAAAAGAGAAGACAAGGCCGTTCGTTGTATGGCGCTAAACGTCCCAAATAAAAGGTTAGAATATGCCTAGACGTAAAACACAAAATCAAAAAAGAGCAATCGGCGTTGACCCTATTTATGGCTCCGATTTAGTTCAAAAATTAATTAACGTAATTATGAAGGGCGGCAAAAAGAACGTTGCGCGCACCATAGTTTACGATGCCTTAAATGTTTTAATTAAGAAGAATCAGGGCGATCAAGAAAAAGCTATCCAGTTTTTTAACAAGTCTTTTGAAAAACTAGTTCCTTTGATTGAGGTTAAACCGCGCCGTGTTGGCGGTAGTGTTTACCAAATCCCGGTGGAAGTAAGTTTTGACCGTGGTCGTGCCTTGGCACTTCGTTGGTTGATTCAAGCGGCGGCGTCTCGATCAGATAAAACTATGGGATCTCGTCTTGCTTATGAAATTTTAGATGCCTATGACGGGCGCGGTGGTGCGGTAAAAAAACGATCTGACGTTCACAAAATGGCAGAATCAAATAGAGCTTTCTCTCATTTTGCTTGGTAATAAGGGTTTGTAATAATGAGTATTCCATTAAGAAAATATAGAAATATTGGTATCGCCGCTCACATTGACGCGGGAAAGACAACGGTTACTGAACGTATTTTTTTTTATACCGGTGTTTCTCACAAGATTGGTGAGGTTCACGAGGGTGAAGCTACCATGGACTGGATGGAGCAAGAGCGCGAGCGTGGTATTACCATTCAATCAGCGGCAATTACTTGTTTCTGGAAAGATTATCATATTAATATTATCGATACTCCAGGACACGTTGATTTTACCATCGAAGTTGAGCGTTCATTGCGCGTTCTTGATGGTGTAGTTGCGGTTTTTGTGGCGTTGAAGGGGTTCAGCCTCAGTCAGAAACGGTATGGCGTCAAGCTAATCGTTATAAGGTTCCTCGTATTATTTTTGTTAACAAGCTTGATCGCGTCGGTGCAGATTTTCTCGCGTTATTGATGATGTTAACGATAAATTGAGGGCTAATGCTGTTCCGATGCAAGTCCAAGTGGGATTGTCTGAGAATTTTACCGGTATTATCGATGTGTTGACCCGTAAAATGGCAACTTTTGGTGGTGATCTTGGTACAGAAGTAATTTGGTCTGAGGTTCCTGATGAATACACTGAGCGCGTAGAGCAATGCATACAACAGAATTGTAGAAGCAGCATGCGATGTTGATGATCGTCTTGCCGATAAATTTTTAAATGAAGAGCCTATCACGGTAGAAGAAATTAAAACAGCTATTCGTAAAGGAATCATAGATCATTAAATTGGTTCCGGCATTTTGCGGAACAGCCTTTAAGAATAAGGGTGTTCAGCTCATGCTTGATGGTGTGGTTGATTATCTTCCGTCCCCGCTTGATGTTCCGCCTATTGAAGGAACTATACCGGGAACTGATAAAAAAATTGCTATTCCTTCAGATCCAAATGGTCCATTTTGCGCTTTAGCATTCAAAATTATGACCGATCCTTTTGTCGGTGTTTTGAACTTTATTCGTGTGTATTCAGGTGAATTGCGTGCTGGTTCATATGTGGTAAATGCGCGCACACGTTCTAAAGAGCGTGTAAGTCGTTTCGTGAAAATGCACTGCTAATAAGCGTGAAGAAATTGATGTAGTTCGTGCAGGCGATATTGCGGCAGTTATTGGGGTAAAAGATACTATTACTGGTGATACGTTGTGTGATGAAAAAAATCTTGTTTTGCTTGAGTCTATTAATGTCCCGGCTCCTGTTATTTCAACTTCTGTTGAGCCAAAAAACAAGGCTGATTATGAAAAAATGGTGTTGTCGCTTACGAAAGATGATGCAAGAAGATCCTTCATTCCAATTTACTTACGACGAAGAAACGGGACAAACGGTTATTCTGGTATGGGTGAGTTGCATCTTGAAATTGTTGTTGATCGTTTAAAGCGTGAACATAAAGTTGAAGTTGTTCAAGGTAAGCTGCAAGTTGCTTATAAAGAAACTATCCAAAAGCAGTTGAATGCAGAAGGTAAATATATTAAGCAATCTGGTGGTAAGGGTCAGTATGGCCATGTTTGGATCAAGTTTGAGCCTTTAGAGCGAGGTAAGGGCTTTGAGTTTGTGAACAAGATTGTAGGTGGTTCTATTCCAAGAGAATTTATTCCTGCGGTACAAAAAGGTCTTGAGGAAGCA
The DNA here is from genome assembly GCA_963707655.1 of uncultured bacterium. GTDB lineage: Bacteria > Babelota > Babeliae > Babelales > Vermiphilaceae > JAKAUA01. The sequence goes on from OY970172.1 coordinate 157,963, forward strand.
AAGTCTACTGGTGTTCTTGGCGGATATCCGGTGGTTGATTTCAAGGCATCTTTATATGATGGTTCCTACCATGATGTTGATTCTTCTGAAGTTGGCATTCAAAATTGCTGCTTCAATGGCATTCAAAGAAGGGTTGTTGCAAAAGCGTCGCCTGTGTTGCTTGAGCCTATTATGAAAGTGGAAGTTGATACCCCAGAAGAATATATGGGTGATGTGATGGGTGATTTGAATTCGCGTCGTGGACGAATTCTCGGGATGGAAGCGCAAGGGTGATAAGCAAGATTATTAGCGCAGAAGTGCCATTGGGAGAGATGTTTGGTTATGCAACTGATCTTCGCTCGATGACTAAAGGCCGTGCGGGATATTCGATGGAATTTGAATGTTATCGCGAAGTTCCAAAGCATGTGCAAGATAGCATTATAGAAAAGAAATAGTATTTTAATTATATTATGTGTCAGTGAGAAGATTGATCAATGGCACGAAATGTATTTGAGCGTAAAAAGCCTCACGTTAAATATTGGTACAATTGGTCACGTTGACCATGGTAAAACAACTTTAACTGCTGCAATTACAAGCTATCTTGCCATCAAAGGGTATGGCTGAAGCTAGGGCGTTTGATCAAATTGATAATGCGCCAGAAGAAAAAGAGCGCGGTATTACTATTTCATACTTCTCACGTTGAATATGAAACAGCAAAACGTCACTATGCGCACGTTGACTGTCCTGGTCACGCTGACTATGTAAAAAACATGATCACCGGTGCTGCACAGATGGATGGTGCAATTCTTGTTGTTTCCGCTGCAGATGGTGCGATGCCTCAAACTCGTGAACATATCGTTTTGGCGAAAAACGTTAACGTTCCTGCATTGGTTGTATTCCTTAACAAAGTTGATATGGTCGATGATCGCAGAAATGGTTGACATGGTTGAAGAAGAAATCAGAGAACTGTTGAAGAAATATGATTTCCCTGGCGATACAATTCCCGTCATTCGTGGATCTGCCCTTAAAGCACTAAATGGCGATAAAGGTGAATTAGGTTACGAAGCAATGCAAAAATTGATGGATGCAGTTGATACCTATATTCCAGATACCAGTACGTGAAATCGATAAGCCATTCTTGATGCCAGTTGAAGGCGTATTCTCAATTTCTGGTCGTGGTACTGTTGCTACCGGTAGAATTGAAACCGGTAAAGTTAAAGTTGGTGAAGAAGTTGAAATTATTGGATTTGGAAGCAAATGCGAAAACAACCGTAACAGGCGTTGAAATGTTCAGAAAGATTACTGAACGAAGGTCAAGCTGGTGATAACGTTGGTCTTTTACTTCGTGGTATCAAAGAAAGAAGATGTTGAGCGTGGTATGGTTATTGCAAAACCGGTATCAATTACCCCTCACACGAAATTCAAATGCAAAGTTTATATTCTTACTAAAGAAGAAGGTGGACGTCATAGCTCCATTCTTCAATGGTTATCGTCCGCAATTCTATTTCAGAACAACAGACGTTACAGGTATGGTACCCTTGCCTGAAGGTCGTGAAATGGTTATGCCTGGTGATAACGTTGAATTAACTGTTGAATTGATTGCTCCAATAGCTATGGACAAAGACTTACGTTTTGCTATTCGTGAAGGTGGCAGAACAGTTGGTTCTGGTGTTGTTACTGAAATTATCAAATAATTAGGTGAGTCGATGAAAAAACAAAAAATACGTTTAACATTAAGATCATATGATCATCAATTGCTTGATAAAGCAGTTAAACAAATTGTTTTGACAGTAAAAAGAACAGGTTCCCAGTTAATGGGACCTGTTCCTATGCCTAATAAAAAGCGTTGTTTTACCGTATTGCGTTCTCCGCACATTGATAAAAAATCACGCGAGCAGTTTGAATTAACAACTCATAGACGTATTTTAGATATTGTTTCACCTTCAGATCAAACGATGGATGCCTTATGAAATTGAATATATCATCTGGTGTTGATGTTGAGATTAAGTAAGTGGAAGGTTATTCAATGGTTACAGGTATTATGGGGTAAAAAAATAGGAATGACTCAGGTTTTTTCTGAAAAAAAAGGTTGTTCCGGTTACCGCTATTGATGTTTCTAATTGGGTAGTAACTCAAATTAAAAACGAAGAGCGAGATGGCTATGATGCGGTTCAAGTTGGCTGTGTCAAGAGATCGTTATGCGAAGCAAGATTTTTCGATTGATTGGTTTAAAAAACCAAACAATTATTTTAACTTTATTCGAGAAGTGAGAGTTAAGAAAGATCAGGAGCATCCGCAATTTGTTGTTGGACAACCAGTTGATTTTCATCATTTGTTAACAGCAGGTGATATGGTCGATGTTATTGGGAGTAACAAAAGGGCGTGGCTTTGCAGGTGTTGTTAGACGACATGGTTTTACTGGGGGCGTGGCAAGCCATGGTTCTACCTTGGGTAAAAGTCCAGGCTCTATTGAGCTTTATGAGATCACAAGGTACGTGTTATTAAGGGTAAAAAGATTGCCAGGGCACATGGGTGCGGAAACAGCATGGTTGAAAAATCTTGAGGTTGTCAAAATTGATCCTGAAGAAAATCTTGTTTTGGTCAAAGGATCAGTTCCCGGCAAATCTGGTTCATTAGTTTTTATGCGAAGAGCGTAGGTACAATAATGAGTAAACAAAAGATAGCAAAGACGCAAGCTAGAGTAGAATCAGATATTGTTCAAGTAGTATCATCACAAGAATTGAATCTTGATCATGTTGTAAACAGCGACTTCAAATGTCGGTTTTTCAACATGGATACGCGCATTAATGCAAAATTGGCGTCAAGGAACTGTTGGTTGCAAAGATCGCTCTGAAGTTGCTTTTTCCAATAAAAAGCCGTGGAAACAAAAAGGAACCGGTCGCGCTCGTGCAGGATCTGCTCGTTCTCCTGTTTGGCGTGGTGGTGGTGTGACCTTCGGCCCTCAACCGCGTGTAAGAACTTTGCAAGTTAATAAGCAAGTGAAAAAGAGTGTCTTGGCTGACATAGCTTCTCATTACGCGAATAACGGCAAAATAGTTTCGTTGAATTGGGCTTTGAGCGAACAGCGACCAAGGACAGCCGAAGCATTCAATGCGCTTAAGGAAGCCGGATTAAAAGAGTTAGAATAAATCTTTTTCTACCATTGAGCGATGCTTTGAGCTTTGCATCATTTGCAAATATTCCTAATGTAAGAATATTATTCTTTGACCAGGCAAATGCATTTGATATAAGCAACTCGGATCGCTGGGTGTTTTTGAAAAAAGATTTTGATCACTTTAAAGAGATGGTTTCACAATGGATTTAAGTATTTATCATATTATCTTGAAGCCGATCATCAATTCGAACAAAGCTGTTAATTTGAACAGAATGTTGAATAAGTTGGTTTTGAGTGTACATCCAAAAGCAAATAAAGCGTTGGTTGCGGAAGCCTTGAAAAGATTTTTAATGTGAAAGTTAAAAAAATCAATATTATTGTTCGCAAAGGCAAAAATCGCCAAGTTCAACGACGTACGGTACAGGAACGCTTACCAAAAAAGCTATTATTACTTTAGCAGAAGGATATTCTCTCAATCTTCTAGATCAAGCAGGAACTCCGATGGCATCAGTAGAAGAGCGAAAAGAAGCATAAGGGTATACAATGGCTATAATTAGAAGAAAACCTCGAAATTCTTCTCTACGATTTCAAACCTTTCTTGATTCCAGTGATATTACTACGAATAATCCTGAAAAAAGTTTGGTTATAGGTTTGAAAAAGGGAGGAGGAAGAAATGCATACGGTCGCATAACAGTGCGTCATCAAGGTGGTGGAGCGGCTCGAAAGTACCGTATGATCGATTTCAAACGAACTCAAAAAGATGTTAAGGGACGTGTTGCTACGGTGGAATATGATCCAAACCGTAACGTACGTATTGGATTAGTTATTTATGAAAATGGGGCAAAGGCGTATATGCTTCATCCCGAAGGTGTAGTAGTTGGACACGCAGTGATTGCGAGCCAAGGTGCCGAAGCAAAAGTTGGCAATTGCCTACCATTGCGCAATATCCCTGTTGGTTTTATGGTGCATAATATTGAAATCGCTCCTGGATCAGGCGGCAAGTTTGCTCGTAGTGCAGGAACATCATCTCAGTTTGTTGCTAAAACAGAAGATGATTATGCAACATTAAGAATGCCATCAGGGGAAATTCGCATGGTTCTCTTGATTGTTGGGCAACTGTGGGTGTCTTAGGTAATGCTGATTATCAAAATATTACCTGGGGTAAAGCGGGACGCACGAGATATCGTGGTATTAGGCCAACGGTGCGTGGTATGGCAATGAACCCTGTTGACCATCCACATGGTGGTGGTGAAGGTCGTTCTAAGTCTGGATCTCATCCGGTGAGTCCATGGGGTAAGGGATCTAAGGGTACTAGAACACGCGTACGTAAGAATCCTTTGATTCTCAAGCGACGTCGCCCATAGTGGTTATAACATTAGTTTAAGAATATTTATTGAGGTTTATTATGGCAAGATCTGCTGATAAAGGCCCATATGTGCATCCTTCGTTGCTGAAGAAAGTCAAAAAAGTTAAAGAATCTGGCAAGCGAGATGTTATTAAGACATGGTCGCGAGGAAGCATGGTAATACCAGAATTTGTTGGATTAACCATTGCGGTTCATAACGGCAAAAAATTTGTCTCAGTCTTTATAACTGAGAATATGGTAGGTCATTATCTTGGCGAATTTTCACCAACTAGCACCTTTAAGCTTCATAGTGGTCAGCGTCAAGCTGGTGAAGCTGGAAAATGATTGATAAAACTCATAATTTCGGTGTACAGCCTGTTGTATATCTGATATTATGAAAAGAGCAAATTTAAGTAATTGATAAGGTTTTTTATAATGCAAATTACCGCAAAAGCAAAATATATACGTCTCTCCCCTTACAAGATTCGCCCTTTGGCGGATGTAGTTCGCGGCAAGACGTGCGCTTTATGCCTTAATTGGCTCGCTACTTGCGCAGTTAAAAGAGCAATTCCGCTTCAAAAATTGATTGAATCAGCAGTTGCCAATGCTAAGCACAATAACAATATTGAATTAAGTGCATTATTGGTTAAAGATATTCGTATTGATCAAGGTCCGATCATTCGCTATTTCAAGCCGGGCGCTATGGGGCGTGCGAATATTTACAGAAAACGTTTGAGTCATATGAGTGTTGTTTTAGAATCTCAGAAAGAGGTATAGCGTGGGACAAAAGGTTAATCCAATAGGATTTCGTTTAGGTGTCTACCGTGATTGGGATGCTCGCTGGTTTGCCAGAAAGTCTTACGGACTAGAGCTTTTGGAAGATATTTCTATAAGAAATTATTTGAATCGAGCTTTGGAAAATGCTGAAATAGCTCGTGTTGAAATTGAAAAATCTGTTGATAGTGTTCGCATCATTCTCCATTCTGGTCGCTCCGGTGTTGTGATTGGTAAAAGAGGCCAGGGAATTGAAGCTTTGAAAAATGATTTGGCTTCCTTGCTCAAGAAAAAGAATATAGAAATTTCGGTGCAAGAAGTTAAGAGCCCCGAGCTTAACGCTACCTTGGTAGCTAAAAACATTGCTGATCAATTGGTCAAGCGAGCAAGCTTTAAAAAAGTGATGAAAAGAGCAGCTCTTTCTGCTATTAAGAGTGGCGCAAAGGGTATAAAGATTTGCTGTGCCGGCCGTTTGAATGGCGCTGAGATAGCGCGAGAAGAGTGGACTCGCGTAGGATCTATTCCTTTGCATACATTACGATCAGATGTTGATTATGGGGTTGCAGAAGCTAAAACGACTTATGGTATTATTGGTATTAAGGTGTGGATCTGCAAAGGCGAATATCAGCTTCCTTAGTTTAAAGCAAAAGAAAGAATGTAATCATGTTAATGCCCAAAAAAACTAAATTTAGAAAAGTACAAAAAGGTACTATGAGGGGCCGTTCCAAGGGTGCTCGCACGCTTGAGTTTGGTGAGTATGGATTGCAGGCAATTGAACCGGTAAGGTTAACTGCCCAGCAAATAGAAGCAATACGGGTAACAGTAACAAGAAAATTGAAAAAAGTTGGTAAGTTTTTCTTACGTGTGTTTCCTGATAAACCAGTGACCAAAAAGCCTGCTGAAACTCGTATGGGTAAAGGTAAGGGGAATCCTGAGGTTTGGGTCTCTGTGGTAAAACGTGAAAGAATTATTTGCGAGCTTGCTGGCCTTACAGAAGTTGAAGCACGTGAAATTTTTAAAGCCGCTTCTTATAAATTACCAATGAAAACAAGATTTGTTAAAAAAGAAGCTGAGCTTGGTGCTCAATAAAAAGGCTGTTGATCGAAAGAATGATTCATGAAAACAAGTGATTTCAAAAAAGAGTTGAAACAGGTGTCTCGTCAGCAATTGGGAGAATATCTCGATGGGTTGCAGAGGGAGCTTTTCAAGTTGAAGCTTAATGTGTCAACAATGCATAGTAAAGATTATTCTCTTTTCAAAAAAATTAGAAAAAATATTGCGCGCGTTTTGACGAGTATGAACGCAAAACAAGAATCTAAATAAGATTTTGGCTTAAATGAATGAAAGTGACCGATGGCAACGAATGAACAAAAAACAAGACGTACATGGACGGGTGTAGTAACTTCAGATAAAATGGACAAAACAGTAGTTGTCCAGGTTACTAGATCGTTCAAACACTCCGAGTTTCACAAATTTTTAAAAAGTACGAATAAGTTTAAGATACATGACGAAAACAATGAGGCAAAAGAGGGCGATGTTGTTGAGTTCTACGAAGGTCGTCCGATGTCAAAAACTAAGTATATGTATCTTGCCCGCGTGATCAAAAATCATTCAGCCAAACAATAAGGCACTTTCGAGGTAAATATGGCTATTCAAAAACAATCTTATTTAGAAGTTGCAGATAATTCTGGCGCCAAAGAAGTACAATGCATTCATATCGAGGGAAGTACTCGTAAGCGTTATGCTCGTATTGGCGACACTATCGTTTGCGCAGTGAAAAAGGCTATTCCGGGAGGGATAGTTAAAAAGGGTCAAGTAGTTAAAGCAGTAATCGTGCGCACCGTTAAAGAATTTCGACGCGAAGATGGCAGTTATATCCGTTTCGGAGATAATGCCGCCGTTATCATCAAAGATGGTGAACCAGTTGCTACACGTATTTTTGGTCCTGTTGCCCGTGAATTGAGAGCAAGAGGATATGGTAAAATTATATCTTTAGCTCCAGAAACTTTATAAAGAGGATCTTATATCATGGTAGCAAGAGTGAAAAAAAATGACACCGTTATGATTATTTCGGGAAAAGATAAAGGTAAAAAGGGACTGGTTCTTGAGATAGTTCCTGAGAAAAATTTGGTGAGAGTGAAAGATGTTGCGGTAGTCACACGTCACGTTAAAGCGCGTCGCCAGGGAGAAGTTTCTGGTGTTAAAAAAGAAGAAGGTTTTATTTCTTTGAGTAAAGTTATGCCGATATGTGATGGGCTGCCTACACGAGTCAACAGTAAGGTCCTGGAGGACGGAAAAAAAGTGCGTATTAGCAACAAAAGCAAGGCGCAGTTCTAATATTGCTTAAATGAGGATATCAATGGAAAAAGCACGACTTCGCGAATTGTATATTCAAGAGATTCGTCCCCAGTTACAAAAAACGCTGGCTTTAAAAAATATAATGGAAGTTCCTAAAATAGAAAAAATAGTCCTTAACGTTGGCGTTAAAGAGGCTATTGCTGACAGTAAAGCTATACAAGGTGTTATTGACGCTTTGGGTAAAATTACTGGTCAAGCTCCAGTTAAAAGATTGGCGCGTAAATCTATTGCTGGTTTCAAATTGCGTGAAGGAATGGCCATTGGTGCAATGGTTACTCTGAGAGGCGAGAAAATGTACAACATGCTCGATAGATTGATTAATTTGTCGTTGCCAAAGGTGCGTGATTTCCAGGGGGTAAAAACCACTTTTGATCGCCAAGGTAATTATAACTTGGGAATCAAGGATTGGACCATATTTCCTGAAATGAGTTTTGAGGCGGGAGAAAAGACTCACGGATTGAACATCACGATTCAAACTACCGCTGAAAATGATGCTCATGGATTTGAATTATTAAAAAGTTTTGGAATGCCATTCCGTAAATAAGGCAATTTTTGAGGTAAAAGATATGGCCAGAAAGGCGTTAATAGAAAAATCTAAAAAGACTCCGAAATTTGCAGTAAGAGTGCGCAATCGCTGTAAGTTGTGCGGAAGGCCGCGTGCTTACATGAGACTTTTTATGATGTGTCGTATGTGTTTTAGAAAAAATGCTTTGGCGGGATTACTTCCGGGCGTTAAGAAAACTAGTTGGTAATCTTGTGGAAGGACGATAATGTCAATTGATGCTATCGGTGATTTTTTAACTATCATTAGAAATGGATTGATGGCTTCTAAGCCGTCAGTAGTAGCTCCCTACTCTAAAATGCGCGCAGATATTGCTCGTATTTTACAAGAAGAAGGGTTTATACGTGATTTCGTGATAATCAATGAAGATTCATCAGCAAATAAATCACTTAAAGTTTTGTTAAAATATGTTGATGGTGAATCAGTGATTCATGAAATTGTGCGTATAAGCAAGCCATCACGCCGCCGTTATACTGCAATCACTCAAGTAAAACCAGTGATTGGAGGATTAGGCATTTCAATTCTTACCACAAATCGTGGCATTGTTTCCAATAAACAAGCAAAAGAGTTGAAAGTTGGGGGCGAAGTACTTTGTACCGTTTGGTAAGGATATAGCATGTCGAAGATTGGCAGAAAGCCGATAGATCTTAATGGTGTAACAGTTGATATTCAAAACAACGATATACACTATAAAGGTAAAAAAAATTCAGGCACTTATCATTTGCCTGTTGTGTTAAAAGCAGATGTTGTTGATGGTAAATTACACTTGCAGGTTAATAAATCGGCGCCAGTGAAAGAACTAAAGACGGCAAATCGTGTTTGGGGATTAAATCGAGCATTGTTGGCCAACACATTAAAAGGTGCTAACCAAGATTTCGAGAAGAAATTAGAAATTAATGGATTGGGATTCAAAGCCGCGCTTTCAGGAAGTAAGATAGTTTTTACTTTGGGGTTTAGCCACAAAATAGACTTTGAATTACCTAAAGAAGTAGTGTTTGAGGTTGATAAGACCGGACAAAAATTGCTTTTTAAGTCTCCAAATAGAGAATTGCTTGGTCTTGTATGTAGCAAAATACGAGCATTAAGACCACCAGAACCATACAAAGGCACTGGTATTAAGTACAGCAATGAAGTTATTGTTCGTAAAGCTGGTAAAACAAAAGCTGCATAATAGATGGAGTAGACTGTGATTAACAAGAAAACTACAATAAGAGCTCAAAGAAGAGCTTTGCGGGTAAGAAGACGTATCAAAGAAGAAAGTACGCATCACCGCGTGTCCGTTTTTAGGAGTTCGAGTCATATTTATGCGCAGATTATCGATGATGCTGCACATAAAACATTGGTAAGTTGTTCAACGCTGGAACTTAAAGATCTTACCGGAAACAAGAAAGAAATTGCTCATGCCATAGGTATTGAATTGGCAAAGCGAGCAAAACAAGCGGGTGTTACGGTAGCTGTATTTGATCGAGGCCAATTTCTGTATCACGGACGCGTAAAGTCCTTGGCAGAGGGCATTCGTGAAGGTGGATTACAAATTTAATTAAGCATGCGTAGGAAATACTAATGGCAGAACGCAGAGATGCTAAGGGCGCTAACAAAGATACTAAAGCAACAAATTTCGTAGATTATGTTGTTAACGTAAATCGCGTGACCAAAGTTACTAAAGGTGGTAAAAGGTTTTCTTTTTCAGCGCTTGTTGTGTGCGGGGATCAAGAAGGAAAAGTGGGTATAGCTTTAGGTAAGAGCCGTGAAGTTTCATTGGCTATTGCTAAGGCAACCAATAAAGCACGTAAAAATATGATAACTGTTCCTCTTAGAGGGAATTCCATTCCTTACGATGTGACCGGTTCTCATGGAGCAAGCAGGGTGGTTATTCGTACAGCTTCAAAAGGTACCGGCGTTATTGCGGGTGGTGCTATGCGTTCTGTTATGGAAGCGCTTGGAGTTAAGGATGTTCTTGCAAAGTCACTAGGTGCTTCTAATAGACAAAATGTCGTTAAGGCAACATTGAACGCATTTGCAAAATTACGTTCAATTAGACATGTGGCGAAGCTAAGAGGTAAAACAATACAAGAATTGACAGGAAAAACGAATGCAGCTCAGTAATTTATCTTCATCAGGTAAAAAAAGAAAAACTATTGGTCGTGGTGGCAGCAGGGGTGGAACTGCGGGCAAGGGACACAAAGGGCAAAAAGCTCGTTCAGGTGGATCACCGCGAGTTGCTTTTGAAGGGGGACAAACACCTCTTTTTCGTCGTCTTCCAAAACGAGGATTCAATAATTTTGAGTTCAGAAAAGTATATGAAATTGTTAGCTTGCAACAATTAAACGATGCATTTAAAGATGGTGAAGAAGTAACTAAGCTGTCTTTACACGAAAAAGGTATTGTTAAGTTTAAGAAAGCGCAACCAGCATTCCTTAAGGTTTTGGGTAGCGGTTCTTTGAGCAAGAAGCTTATTGTGCACGCAGATGCATTTAGTAAATCTGCAGAAAAAGCGATTCAGGAACGTGGTGGTGAGGCGCGATTAACAAAGGAGATCTGAAGCCGTGGTAATACTAAAAAATTTTATTAACATTTTTTATATTCCAGAATTGTTTAAAAAAGTAATATTTACTTTGGGAGTGCTTATTATTTATCGCTTGGGAACACATATTCCCGTTATTGGCGTTGATATTAATGCATTGCAAGAGATTATGCAGCAGTCTAAGGGATTGGGTGGCTTTTTTGGCTACCTTGATCTTTTTTCTGGTGGTACCTTGCGTCAATGTACTCTCTTTGCATTGGGTATGGGGCCCTATATTACTGCATCGATCATGATGCAGATATTAGGTTTTAGTATCCCCGCGCTTGAGCAGTTGCTCAAAGAGGGTGAGTACGGTCGAAAATTGATTAATCAATATACCAGGTACCTAGCGATATTGGTAAGCGTAGTGCAAAGTAGCGGTATTATTTTGCTTCTAAGACAAAATAACTTGGTTTTGGACTCTAGCTTTGGGTTCTACTTCATGTTTATTTTTTCTCTTACTGTCGGTTCCATTTTTCTTATGTGGCTTGGTGAGCAGATCTCTCTTTTTGGTCTGGGCAATGGTAGTTCAATGATTATTTTTGCTGGTATTGTCTCCTCATTCCCTCAGGATGTTTCTAAGACGTTGTATAGCGTTTTTTCTCTTGAAAGTATGAGTGGCATAGTGGCGCTTTTCCTGTTGTTTTTCTTCATTGCTATAGCGGCATGTATTGTATTCCTTGAAAAAGGTGAGCGGAAAATTCCTGTGCAATATACTCGCCGTGTTGTAGGCAATAGAGTCTATGGCGGTCAAAGCACGTATATCCCATTTAAAATCAACACTCCGGGTGTTATGCCGGTGATCTTTACTGGTGCCGTTTTAAACATACCCATGTTTATTGCGAGCCTATTGGCCACACGCTTCTCAATATTTCAATCGTTAACCAATAGTCTTGAGAGGCTCGGCGCACTTCACAATGTGCTTGAATTTATTTTAATTATAGCTTTTTCATATTTTTACACTGCTATTATCTATAATCCTGAAGAGCTGGCTGATAATATTAAGAAAAGTGGTGGCTTTATTCCGGGAATACGCCCAGGAAGAAAAACAGCTGATTTTTTTAACTATATTCTCACCAGAATAGGTTTAGTCGGTTCTATTTATTTGGCTTTTCTAGCCATAGCACCAAACATTTTGTACAAACTTGTCTATATGCCCTTCTTTTTAACAGGGACCGCGTTACTCATTGTTGTTGGTGTTGCGATGGATACCGCAGCTCAATTGGAAGCATATCTTATCGAGCATCGGTATGAAGGATTCTTGACCTACGGTCGGATGAAAATGAGGGGCGCGCGTTGAATAATAGTCGGCTCAAAGATATATACATTTTCATAGGTCCGCCAGGTTCGGGGAAAGGGACTTTGTCTAACCTTTGCGTTTCTCAGTTTGGTTGGGAGAAATTATCAACAGGCAATTTATGCCGCAAGCATATAATTGAACAAACTGAAATAGGAAAACAAATAGATTTTGCCTTAAAATCTGGTAAACTTGTTTCTGATAGTCTTATTATTTGTTTGGTCGAAGAATGGTTTGAGCACATAAGCACAAAAGCTGACGCGGTTATCTTAGATGGCTATCCGCGCACGGTTGCCCAGGCTCAGGCACTTGATGCATATATCAGCAAAAATTTACCATTAGTTAAAACAACTATTATGAGATTTTTTGTTGACGATGATGTGGTAGTTGCTCGGTTAGGGAGTCGATATACCTGTACGAATAAAGATTGTCAGGCGGTTTATTCTCTTGTCGAAGGGTCTGCTTTGGCACCAAAGCATGCTGGCGTTTGTGATTATTGTTCATCTCCTCTAGGTAAGAGATCTGATGATGAGAGCCGAGCTATAAGAGAACGATTGGTTGTGTATCATAAGCATGAGCAAGACCTCTTGTCGTTTTATGCTTCGCGAGAATATGGACTGATTGAGTTTAATGTCGACAAGAATTTAGACGCTGTTTTTAGTGATTTTAAGCAGTTGACGTGTTTGAATAGCATATGATTACGATTAAAAATAAGGCTGCCATTCGCAAGATGGAAGAAGCCGGTAGATTATTAATTGAAATTTTTGATCAAATTCCAGCACTATTAAAGCCGGGATTAAGCACACTTGAGCTCGATTTGTGGATTGAAGAGCAACAAAAGATGCGAAACCTCGTCTCGAAGTCAAAGGGTTATAGGGGTTATCGTCATGTGAGTTGCATATCGATCAATGATGAGGTTGTGCACGGTGTTCCGAGTGCGAAAAGAATCATGGTTGATGGTGATTTGGTAAAAGTTGATGTTTGTGCGTCTTGGAATGGTTATTGTGCCGATATGGCTCGTTCCTTTTTTATAGGAAGTCATTCTGTGCAGGCGCAAAAATTGGTTGAAGTTGCACAGCAGGCTTTGGACAAGGGCATTGAGAAAGCGCGTCCGGGAAATCGTTTAACCGATATCTCTGCGGCGATTCAAAAAGAAGTTGAGCGCATGGGTTTGGCGTAGTTCGTGATTTTGCTGGCCATGGTATTGGCAAAAAAATGCATGAGGATCCGGAAATTTTAAATTATGGAAAAGCCTGGACAAGGGCCATTGTTGCAACCGGGCATGACATTTGCCATTGAGCCGATGATTACCCTGGGCAAGTATGATGTATATGTTACCAATGATGGATGGACGGTGAAAACTGTTGATAAAAGTTTGGCAGCACATGTAGAGGATACTATCGTGATAACTCAAGACAAGCCAAAAATTATAACCAGAAGCAATGATAGGAATTGAGCTGATATGAAGCAAGATGCAAAAGCAAAAAGAAGAGGTTATAAGAGTAGATGGTGTGGTAAAAGAGACATTGCCTAATGCAATGTTTCGTGTTGAAATAGAAGGTGGGCATGAAGTGTTGGGGCATGTTTCAGGAAAAATGCGCATGCATTACATTAGAATTTTACCAGGAGATAGAGTTGCTTTAGAGTTATCTCCCTATGATTTGACGCGCGGAAGAATTGTATTGCGTTACAAAAATTAATAAGAATTAAAATACTTTTTTATATTTCGGGGAAACTTCCATGAAAGTAAGAACATCGGTAAAAAAGATTTGTAAAGATTGTCGTATTATTAAACGTGATCGGTGTTGTTCGCGTTATTTGTAAAAGAAATCCGCGTCATAAACAGCGTCAAGGTTAATGATTTATATTCAATAAGGAATTGATGGCAAGAATAGAAGGTGTAAATTTACCTCTCAAAAAACGAATAGAATATGCTCTGCCTTATGTGTTTGGTATAGGGCTTAAGGGTTCACGAGATATTTTAAATAAACTTAAAATTAATTTTGATACGCGTGTTAAAGATTTGACTGATGAAGAAATTGCAGCAATTCAAAAAGAAGTTTCTGCAAATTATGTCACCGAAGGTGAATTGCGTAAAGAAATTACGTTTGAATATTAAGCGACTTCAAGAAATTGGCTCCTACCGTGGATCCCGTCATAAAAAAGGATTGCCAGTACGTGGTCAACGTACAAAAACCAATGCGCGTACAAGAAAAGGTCCACGTAAAGCAGGCAGCGCAGTTGCGTTAAAGCGTAAAGTAACTAAGAAATAACTTTAAAAACATTGCTAATTGAATACAAAGGACAGGATGGCATATAAAAAGAAACCAAAAAAACAAAACGACAAGTAGATTCTGTTATTGCGCATGTTAAATCTACCTTTAATAATACGCTTGTTTCTATAACCACCATGGAAGGTGATGTCTTATTGCGTGGAAGTGCAGGACAACTTGGTTTTAAGGGTTCACGTAAAGGAACACCTTTTGCTGCATCACAAATTGGTTCAAACCTTGCAAAAGAAATGCATGTGTTGGGTGTGAAAAATATTGAAGTTAATCTTCAAGGGCCAGGATCTGGAAGAGATTCTGTTGTGCGTGCATTGCAAGCTTCAGGTCTGAATGTTTCCATGTTACGAGACGTTACACCATTGCCTCATAATGGTTGTCGTCCTCCTAAGAAACGTCGTGTTTAATAAGTGTAATGCTATCTTAACTAGGTATTCAAACAATGGATAAGGTTATTATGGAAAGCAGATCTCCAAAAGGTATCGACAAAATACCGAACAAACATCGGCTGCGTCAGCAAAACGCCAGCGCAAAGTATCTGAGTATGGAAGCAGCTTGAAGAAAAACAAAAAGTTAAAGAAATGTACGGCATGCGTGAAAGACAATTCAAACGTTTCTTTGCTATAGCTGCACGTAAACGTGAAGGCGTACTGGTGAAAGCTTATTGAGCTTGCTTGAACGTCGTCTTAGATAATGTTGTTTATCGTTTAAAACTGGCAACAACTCGTACTCAAGCGCGTCAAATCATTGTTCATGGCATATTCTTGTGAATGGTCAAAAAGTATACTTCTCCTTCATATTTGGTTGAAGTGAATGATGAAATTTCGTTAGCTCCTAATGTACTTAAAAAACAATGTTTTTAGAGCAAGTTGTTGACAAAAGACTTAATATTGGTGTTAAAGTTCCTGAATGGTTGGAATTAGATAAGAAAGAACGTGAAGGACAAAGTTTTGCGCTATCCGGTTCGTTCTGATATTCAAGTGCCAATTGAAGAACATTTAATTGTTGAATTGTATTCTAAATAATAATGAGCTGTCTGATTAATAATTATAGAATGATGAATCTGTTTCCAGGGAGGTTGAATGAATAAAAAAGAGTATCAGTCCCTTAACTATTCCTACAATTAAGTTGGAATAAAAAAGTCTTAACTGAAACGTATGGTGAGCTAGTTGCCCAACCATTGAACCAGGTTTGGTATAACACTTGGCAATGCTTTACGACGTGTTTTGCTTGGTGGAGTTGAAGGGTCTGCGGTAACATCGGTAATTATTAAGGGTGTTAATAATGAGTTTTCAACACTCCCTGGTGTTGTTGAAGATGCGATGCAAGTATTCTTAATATTAAAGGTATTGTTATACGTAATAAAGATGGCAAGCCGGGCAAAATGCGCTTAAAAGTCAAAGGGGAATCCGCTGCAACTGTTGCAGATATTGAAGCAGATGAGCATCTAGAGTTGGTTAATAAAGATCATATTATTGCTCATGTTGCAGCTGATGGCGAACTTGATATTGAGTTCTTTGTTGAAACTGGACGTGGTTATCAACCAGCTCAATGGCCAGTGGGTAAATCATTGCAAGAAGATGATCGTATTTATCTTGATGCGATGTTTTCTCCTATCTCAAAGTTATGTTTGATGTGGAAAAAACTCGTGTTGGTAAAGATATTGATTACGATAAATTGATATTGACGAATTCATACTGATGGTTCGGAAAATCCTGTTGATGTTTTACATTATGCAGTTTCTGTATTGCGTACCCAACTAGAACATTTCTTGCTCAGTGCAGAAATTCCGTTTAATGAAATTTCTAAGACACCTGAAGAAGATAAAGAAAAAGAACCAGTTGAACTTGATCAATACGGTCTAAAAGGTATTTCCGTTGAACTTCTTTTAAAACCAATTGATGAGCTTGAACTTTCGGTTCGCGCTCATAATTGTTTAATCAATGCGGGTATTAAACGTGTTATTGATTTGGTTAACATGAGCGAAGATGATGGACTAAAAATTAAAAATTTTGGTCGTAAGTCATTGAATGAAGTTAAAGAAGGCATGAAAGCATTTGGTCTTTCTTTTGGTATGAATATCAAAGAAAGAGATTTGAAAAAACTCATGCTTATCGAAGAAGAAGAATAACATTAAGATAAAAGGTTTACAGCCATGATACATCAAAGTGGTAAAAGAAAATTAAATGTTAAGCCGTCTCATAGAAAATCATTGATGCGAAATCAAGTGATTCATCTGATTACTTATGGCCATTTGGTTACAACTAAAGCCCGAGTTAAAGAAGTGCAACGTTTTGCTGAAAAATTGGTAACGGTTGCGCGTGAAGGCAATACATTTAATGCGCGTCGTCGTGCAAAAGCATTGTTGCCTTATAAAGAAGAGGCGTTAGTAAAATTGTTTAATGAGATTGCTGTTAAATATACTCAGCGTCCTGGCGGTTACACACGTGTTATTTCACTTGGCCGTCGTCCAAGCGATACCGCGTATGTTGCTAAATTGGAATGGGTATAATAAGGCTCTATGGAATTAAATTCTACCATAGCAGTTATTGAAGAAGTCCTTGCACAGCTTCGCCCCGTTATTCAGGGCGACGGTGGTGATATCACGTTCGTTAAATACGAAAATGATATTGTATATGTAAAGCTCGCGGGCGCCTGTATAGGGTGCCCTGCTTCAATGTACACACTCAAGCTTGGCGTTGAAGAAGCATTGCGAGATAAGTTGCCAAATTTATCTGAAGTGATTGCGCTTGAAGAATAATTGTCGGCGGCGCATAGCTTAAGCACACTATTTTGATTGTTACCCAAGAATATATAAAAAAGCTCTTTTTAAAAAAGAGCTTTTTTCATGTCTTAATTAAAAAAGGTATCCCCCTTTTTCCCTCTGCCGATGATTCACATAGGTAATTTTATAGATTTAAAATACTTAAATATATTATAATTGTATTATAAATAAAATGTTACAATGAACTAATTGTTTTCAAAATAAGGAGTTTTTAAAATGAAGAAACAAATTTTGGCTATGGCTCTGCTTGCCGTATTGGGTTTTGCCCAAACGGCAGATGCTTTTTGTTGGTACAACAAATCGCAAAAAGCGCCGGAAGTTACCGTGTGGGGTTTTTATTCTATTGACCAAGCAAATACCTTTAAAAAAGCGCAAGGCATTATAACAACGGTTGCCGACAAGGCTTCCGGATTAGCCGACTCAAACAAAGAGAGCACTGCTGGTCAAGTGGCGACACAAGCTATACCTATACTCAACAAAGTTGTTGATGCCATTGCTACTGCAATAGCCGTTAAATTTAAAGCAACACTCACTGCAGAATCTAAATCTTGCTGGAACTTTAACGACATACTTAAGGATGCAAAGAAGCAGCTTAAGGGCGCTAATGGTCAGGAAACTATGTATTTTATGATATGGCAAAGTGGTAACGAAGGTACTGCCAAAGTTATTTGGGAAGGTGCATGTAATATTCGTAATGGTTTAACGTTACGAGATGGTAATCCGGGTGAGCCTGAGTTTGTTGTAGATGGACAATTCTAAGCTCTGCAATTAAAAGACAATAGACGACTAGAGCCGAGGAGATTATTCTTCCCGGCTCTATTTTTTTATTCTTGTTCTAAAACTTTTACTGTGCTTCCCTGCGACCCTTTTTCTATAATAAAATGCACGGGGAATTGCTCTTTCATGCTCGGTAAGTGGGAAACGATAATAATTCGTTGAAAATCTTCTTGGATTTTATAAATGGCTTCCATAATATGGGCGAGCCCCTCTTCATCTTGCGACCCAAATCCTTCATCGATCAATAAGTGTTTGTAGAGCCGTACCTGCGCGTCGTGCAAGTAGTTTGGAAATAGCAATGCGTAGAGCAAAATCGATGCGAAATGCTTCTCCGCCGGAAAATAATTCATAGGGACGAATACCAATAGCATCTGATATTTTTATATCTAATGTTTCTTTGGTTCCTCCTTTTTTTAAATCGCGTAATGACTCAATTGAGAGATGTGCCTGGTTATCGGTTAACTTGGCAAGTAAACTATTTGCTTCCTGTTCAATTTCAGGAATGGCATCTTCGATTAAAAGAGCTTGAATGCCATCTTTACCAGCAGTTTGAGCAATAATGGTGTAATCGTCGATAGTTTGCGAAAGTTCATGCACCATTTTTTGCTGATTTTTATATTCCGACTCAAGGCTGAGGAGCTTAGTTTTTTGTGCTTCCAAATTGCCTTTTTGCTCCAAACACTGATTTTTCTCTTGCCGTAACTGTTGTGTCGATGCGTTATATAAGCTCATTTTTTGCTGCAAGATTTTAATTGAATTTTCAAGATGCGCATACCGTTGCTCCTCTTGGAGCAGCCCCATTTTCTCTTTACGCATTTCTTTAACGGCCCCACATGTTTTACTTATTTCAAGCAGGCGTTGTCTTTGCAGATGAAGTTGTTCTTCAAGATGTTTGCATTCGCTTAATTGAATTTCTATTGTTTGTATAGCGTTATGGATCGTCTGTTGCTCTTGCATCTGTAAGACGAAATCCTTTGTTTGAAGCTCTTGTTCATGAAATTGCTGATAGATGGTCGCGTATTCACTATTGGTGCGCATGCTATTTTCATTAAAAGTTGTTATCTCTTTGAGCCCATTTTCTTCATTTGCAATGGCGAAAGACATTTTTTTATTCTGGTTGACTAGAGTCGTTATCTCTTCTTTGTTATCGTTTGTTTTCTTTGTCAGATTGAGCTGTTGCTTTTCAATTTCATGGATCGTTGCTTGTAGTGCCGCATGCCTATTTTCTGTTTGCTTGTGCGTTTCCAGCCATGTATGATCGTGCAAAAGGAGCTCTTTGAGAGTGCTGATAAGACGACTTAATCGTCCTATGCGATAGGTTAAAAAGTTTTTTTGCTCAGAGAATTTATTTTTCAAAAATTTTTTGCGTGAAGCTGAAAGGTTTTGCTCGCACAATGGGCAGCTGGGATCATTGTCATCATGGACGAGTAGTTGTTTTTTTTCAAGAGCGGTCAGCTCATTTTTTGAACCGTTTCCCTGAGCGATAAAGCGATGATAATACTCTTTTCTTCTTTCAAATTGTTTTTCAACTGTTTCTTTGTGCTTAAGGGCCATCGCAGTTGTCCCGAGCTCACTCGCCAGAGCTTTGTGTTTGTCGGCCAGCTGCTTTGTCTCTCGGGCAATAGCTATCTCTGCTTCTTGTGCGCGCATAAGCGATTGTGTAGCGGTTTGTTGTTCGTATTTCATTGTGTTGATCAAGAGTTGTTTTTGTTGCACCTTATGAGCGTGCTCTATGCGTAATGTTTGTTCAATCGCCGCAAGCTTTGCTTTGTTCAGCAGATACTCTTCTTTAATAACAAGGAGCTTCTGTATGGTATTTTGTTGCTCCTGTAGCTGAAGGGTAAGCTTATTTTTTTGTTTTTCAAGGGACTGATAATCGGATGAATTTTTCTGTTGCCTGCGTATGGATCGCCATTGATCTTTAATAGTGCGTATATGCGTGATGAGTTCATTTTCATCTTTGCCAAGTTGTTGTTGCTTCAGGCGCAATAATTCATAGCTGTTTTGATCTTGCATGAGTTGTAGATATTGTTTTTCTCCTGTGCTGTGCTCGAGAGCGATATCTTTTTCTTTCTGATCAATGGCAGCTATTTTTTCATTAATCTGAGCAATATCTATGCAAATCATCCCTAAAGAATTGAGTTCTTGCTCATATTTCTGTTGAAAGGTAAGGAGCGTTGCCTTCTCGGTAGAAGCACTTTTTATTTTTTCAGTAGCAAGTTTGCGTATTGATTCATAATGGTTGAGCCCCAAGATTGAGGCAATAATATCTTTGCGTTCCTTGGGAGATTTTTTTGAAAATTCGTTTGATTGTCCCTGCCGCAAGAATGCCGAGTTGATAAAGGTATCAAAATCGAGATGCAAGGTTTTTTCAATTTTGTCCTGTGTGGCCCTGATCGTTTTATCGGTGAGCGGAATTAACGTTTCCGTCTCTTGCTGTATAAGGCCAAATTCAAGAACCGCATAAGGTTTGCCAAAGTTGTGAGAATATTCTCGGCGAATGCGGTAGCAAATGTTGTTGCACGAAAAATCGATAATTACCATCATGCTACTCTGACCCAAATGGAGCAAACCCTGGTCCGCTTTAGAAGTGTTTCCTATCTTGCGTGCTTGGCCCCAAATTGCCCAGGTAATTGCATCGAGCAATGCAGATTTGCCATGCCCGTTTTTTCCGGAGAAGCAAATCAGCGGATAATGTGAAAAATCAATCGTTTGAATTTCAGCGCCATAGCTTAAAAAATTTTTGATCTGCAGTTTTAAAGGGATCATGAATCAAGACTCCAATTATAAAAAATTCCGTTACCCAGTCTATCACGCCGGCTAGCGAGTTACTAATGAAAATGGGGTTTTGTGATCTATGATTTTTTTGATCGATGTTTTTTTATTCTCATGATACGTTTATTTTTATGAGCTATTCATTTTTTAGAGAAAGAATAAGGAGGGTTGATCATGCAAGATGTAGTATTTAGAGAATATGACATACGAGGCAAAATCGGCCAAGAGCTGATCATAGATGAAATGTATGATCTTGCCAGAGCCATAGCCTATTATTTTGTGAGCAAAAATCCCGCGGTGCAAACCATTGCTCTTGGCATGGACGGCCGATTGCATTCTGCAGCGATTAAACAAGAGGTGTGCGCGGCATTCAAAGATAGCGGTATTGATGTAGTTTTTATTGGCATTTGTCCATCACCCGTGCTCTATTTCGCCTTACACACATTACCCGTTGATGCGGGCATTATGATTACGGCGTCCCACAATCCAAAAGAATATAATGGGTTGAAGCTGTGCTTGGGCACCACATCATTGTGGGGTGCGCAGGTTAAAGAAATTGCTTCATTATTCAAACAAAAGAAGCACCTTGGTCCCCGCGAAGAGGGAAAGTATCAGGAAAATTTTTTAATCGATGCCTATATTGAATGGCTGGCAAACCATTTTTCTTCTTTAATAGGTGCCACTTTTTCTGCTGTCATCGATTGTGGTAACGGAGCGGGAGCAGCGGTTATTCCGGCTCTTATACAACGCATGAATTGGCCACATGTCAGCTCTTTATGTGATACTATTGACGGTTCCTATCCCAATCATGAAGCGGACCCGGTTGTTGCTGAAAACATGCATGAAGTTAAACATGCCCTTGCAACCAGTTCTATCGCCGTGGGAATCGGCCTTGATGGGGATGCCGATCGTATGGCCCCCATGAGCAAGAGCGGCTACTTGGTTCCCGGCGATGAATTACTGGCTCTCTTTGCCAAATCTATTCTCGCCAAATCTCCCCATACAGCCATTATCTGCGACATTAAAAGTTCAGTAGGGTTATTGCATACCATTGAAAAAGCTGGCGGGCGCGCCTATATGGTGCCTGCCGGACACGCTATTATTAAAGAGCATATGCACAAAAAAGATGCTTTGCTTGGCGGTGAATTGAGTTGCCATTTTATTTTTAGAGATCGCTACTTTGGCTATGATGACGGCATCTATGCAATGTTGCGGCTTTTTGAATTATTGGGCCAATCGGGCAAAACGTTGGATGAGCTTTTAATTGATTATCCTCATTTGTACAGCTCGCCAGAATTTCGCCTACCATGTGATGAAGATAAAAAAGAGAAAGTGATTGAGCGTGTAAAGAGCTATTTTGCAGAAAAACCGGGCGTTTCTTTGCTGCTCGTTGACGGTGTGCGCGCAAATTTTGAAGGTTGTTGGGGATTAATTCGTGCATCAAATACGCAACCTATGGTATCAATACGCTTTGAAGCAACTACGGCGCAAGGCTTTGAAGAGATGAAACAAGACTTTATTTTTGTGTTACATGAATATCTTGACGTAACGAGCTTGCGCACGCATCGGATGCATGCATGAGACACATAGGATTACATCTGCGTTTACAGAGTACTATGCATGATCTTTATAACAGAGCGCATGCATTGCATCTTTCGACTTTTCAATGTTTTTTTATTTTTCAAGCGACAGGAAAATTAATCAAATTATCGGCTGCTGACAGTGCGGCCTGTCGTGGGATGAATTCTTTGTTTGCCATGCGTATACTCCATGGCTCGTATTGGATAAATCTTGCCAACTCCCAAACGCGGCATAGAGCCCTTGAACGAGAACTTTCTTTGGCAAAAAAGCTTGATTTTACGCATATTGTTCTTCATCCCGGTTCTGCTCGCGGGTCAGAGAGCCGTGAGCAGAGTATTGATTTTCTTGCCCGCACCGTAAACATGTTGCTGAAAAATGAGCATGATATTCAGCTTGTGCTTGAAAATACGGCGCATGGGGGAATGTCTATAGGGGGAGATTTGCACGATTTTTACCTCTTGAAACAGAGGCTAGAGCAGCCTGAAAAACTGAAATTCTGCATCGATACGGCTCATGCCTTTTCTTACGGATATGATATTCGTGATGCGAGTGGACAAGATGCCTTTATTGCTACATTAGAAAAAACCATTGGCATTAACTCTATTGTACTCATTCATATGAATGATACCCATGACACATTGGGATCAAAGCTTGATAGACACGCCATGCCGGGCGCAGGGCACATTGGGCTTGAGCCATTAAAACGCTTTGTTATGAATCCATTATTAATCAATATTCCCCTGATTATGGAGATCCCGCAGGTAAGTCAGGATGAAGAGTGGAAGATTGTTGAATTGGTAAAAAGCTGGCACGAGTAATTTTTTGTGTAACTCATGCCAGCAATAATTTAGTTTGAGAGATCTGCGTAATCGTACAGTAACTCTTTTATCATAATCGCATTCTCATGCGAGCGTGAACGATTAATAGTATCACAAGCAATAAGTCCTATCGTGCTAATTATGAGGCCCACGAATGATAGGTGCATATAATAATATTCTTCCAATACTGCGAAGCTTGCTGCTCCGGTTGAACATGCTAATGTGGTAAGCGCCCAGTAATCCATAGCCTTTAAGCTTACACTCGGTGTTTCGCCGGGTTTAGAATTTAATTGATCGCGCCGCGTTCTGATTATCTGTTCAGCAATATCAAGATATTTAATTAGCTGCTTGTCTGTTGGTCTACTTTCAGCCAATAACATGCGTACTTTGTGCATATCACTTTTTCTGATTGCATCGGATATTTGATCTGCAGGGCTGAAGCTTGCAATACATAGGAATGATGATAGAGATAATTTTTTCATCATGTAAGTGGTCTCATAGTATAAGGTTTTATTTATAGAAGACAGTGTATACGATTATAACTTTTTTGGTGTCATGATAATTTTGCCATTTTTTCATATGAAATACTTATTTTATAAACAAGTTCTGCCGTTGTTTCCTTATGCTGCATAATCGAGACAATCAGGAAACTCATTGTCTCGAAATGCTTTATACGCTTTAACCACTACAACTTGTATCGCTTTTTTACTTGGTCCTTCAAAGTACTTTATTTCACTGTGAAGGTTGTCTAAATCTATTTCAGCAATCGTATCTTTACATTCGGCTGATCGATAAAATTTTAATTTTTTTTGATTATTATCAATGCTAATGTAAAAAATTCCCCCTTTTTCAAAATCTTCCGTAACCTTATAATAAAAAATGCTATCTTTCTGAAAATATTGCATTATTTCTATAAGAATTCCCACTACACTCTCCCATCTATAAGTTTTTTCCAATTAAAATATGTATACAATTTTGTGCGCCGTATTATATTCAACCCTAGTTCCTTGCATGATTAAGGCTTCAGTAAATTCATGTTGTAGCCACATTAAATCTGATTGAACAAAGTCGCCATTTGTTAATCTCTTCCAAGCATCAGTCATATCAAGGTCGCCATCAAACTTCTTTATTGCATGAGATAAAATATGATCTTCATAAAATACGTGATTTTTAATTCTACTGACAATTTCTTGTGGTATTCCAGTATTCTGGGCAATTCGTGAAATATCATCTTGATTTTATTCTAATTTCGGCGAATATATTTTCATCCAGTCGCATTCCTTATCATAGATGAAAAAAGAAAAATAGATCAAAACGACGGAGTGCTGCCGTTGAGGGGGATAGATTAAGCATGGTTATCAAGGGTGAAGCGAGTGAAATAGAGATCAATGTAACCAATGGTAATTCTGGTTATCGTAATGATGGTTGGATTATCGCAGACATCAAAATTGCCGTACCCGGTTTAAAGGCTTGGTATGGCGCTGATATACAGATAGCAGAGTTGCATCAGTTTTACCAAGATTTAATAAAACTGGATAATTTGACAGAAAAATATGCAGAATTTAATACTTTGGAAGAGTGGCTGCATTTAGAATGTGACTTACAAAAAAATGGGCATGTTTTATGCTCGGGTCGAGTTGTCACTGAAAATGGGGATAGTTTAAACTTTACTGTACAAACCGATATCGCTTCAATAAGTAAGTTTGTATCGCAACTAAAAACAACTTTAAGTAAGTTTCCTGTGAGCATAAATGATAAAGTTTAATGTGTTTTACACTAACTATCATCCACAACAAAAAAGATTGTCTTATATAACCGAAGATTATGCGTTTAATGCGGAACCTCATGTGAGGTTTATAGATTTTGATATTGCCATTAACTATTTATGTTTAACAGTTCTGAATAAAAAAATTATAGAAGTATCAGGATTTTGCCCCTATGGAGCTTGGATAAAAACAAGTCTTAGGCACCGAATTACAAATCCGGAAGATTGGAAGTGTTAGATGATCGAGAGCCGGGCCTTACTTATGCCTTAGACGATAAGGAATGGTCGTAAACAAATCAACAGGATGTGTGTGGGTTGGAAATCCTGAATCTGGCGGAGATGCGGTAGAATTCATGGATAATGCAGTTGCTGTAGTGGATGATAAAGAGCTGGTCGCGCTATGGCCCACCCAGAAAAATTACCGGAATATTAAGAGTGTATGCGAAAACTCATTACAAATGGACTGTTTTGCATAAAAAAACTAACTAACTCACTCACCCCATAAAATCTTGCTTTTGCTGAGGCTTTTTGTGTTTACTGTAAATGTATTCAAGAAAACAAATAACCAGAAAGGTGAGGTAATTGCAATGAAGAATCTGATGACATTAATCGCTTTAGTGAGCTCTTGTGTCGCAATGAGCGATGGAGATAAGGAAGAACAAGCTTGTAATCCGGATAGTACTAAATCTTCTCAGCCCTTTAATCGACCACGATCCACACGATTGCCGAGCTCTGCAATGCCATTAGTTAGCGGCGTTGAGCCAATCGCCGCATCTTCTTCTGAGGCTGTTGTAGGCAGGCCACGCGCCGGCGCGGTAGTTAAGCCAATGCCAGCGAGCAGTTCTGATGCGGGTAGCAGTACAAATGAGGCCACCTGGGGATACGCCTCATTTGAGGATGCAATGAGGAGTAAAAATACGTTAATGCTGCAAGTAGCTCAGCTGCTTGATCAACGCGTGAATATGAATGCAAGTGAGCCAAAAACCCGGACAGCACGGATAGAAGAACAAAAAGGGTTATTGAAGTTATGGATCCCGGTAATGACGGGCATGAAAACATTATTACAATACTTGGAAGCACGAGCTCGCATTCGGCCTGACAATTTGATGAGAAATAAAGTGAACAAGCTTATTGAGCGAACTGAAGAGAGAATAGAGATGCAAATTAATAATAAAGAATATGCGCTGCAAGAAAATGACAAGCTGCTCTCTGAACTTGAGGTGTGTTCGTCAAGCATACAACAAGCAATAGGCGAAAAAATTAATGAGCTTGTTAATAAGAACCCAGAGAGTTCAGTAAAATTTCCTCCCGGAGTAAACATCTTCCCACGGGATCAGAAGTAACAGTAGTCTTGGTGTCTGAAAGTCTGATATAAAATAGGGGCTGGATAATTTATCCAGCCCTTTTCTTTGTATGGCGACATAAAAAAACAAGATTACAAAAAATCGACATAGGGTTTTTCGCGCATGCTTTCTGAAAACGTTTTTTAAAGTTGTTCTTCACAAAAGCTGATATTTCTTCTATCTTAGAGATGTGCAATTAATGCACGGTGGGGCCCATAGCTCAGTTGGTTAGAGCAATCGGCTCATAACCGAGAGGTCCCAGGTTCAAGTCCTGGTGGGCCCACCAACCATTCAAAGGTTCCTGTTTTGGCAAATACATCGGTGAACACCTTTTATAAAAGGGACGTCTAATGAACCGTGATCCTTTCCAATCATTTATAGATCTTATCCAGTTTGATCAGCAGATTTACTCATTAAAACAACAAATAGAACAAAGCAATAGCACTCTTGATAAAATTGATCAGGAAGAGCAGCTTTTAGCCGGGAACGTAACGCAGGCTCAACAACGCGGGAACCAGGCAAAAAAAACCGTTGATGAGCGTGAGCTTGAAATGAAGCTGCTTGAAGAGCAGGAGCGTACTAAAAAGAATCAACTCGATAACCTTAAAAATCCTAAAGATTATTTTTCCCTCAATGCCGATCTTGAGCATATTAAAAAAAAGCAGCATGCTCTGGAAGATGAGATTATTCAGGCATGGCACACTCTTGAACAGGCCAAGCGCGCTCTTGATCAGATTAAAAAAGAGGTGGAAGACAAAAGGCAGCAGCTTGAAGGATCAAAAAACCAGCAAAAAGCTTTGCGTGAGCAATCTCTAGAGCAATTAAAACGCATAGAAGATTCACGACCCGAAAAACTTGTAGGCATTCCCGATGAATGGCTCGAAAAATATAGCGCGATGCGCGAACGCATTCCCGATCCGGTAGTGCCGGTTCAATCGGGTAGTTGCAGCGCCTGTTTTCATAGTCTAGTGGCGCGGGATATACAATTATTGAATAAACGCGCATTGTTGCAATGCAGGGGCTGTTTCCGGTTCCTCTATATTCCCGGCACTGTTGATGTTGAGCAGGGCGCATAACAATGAAGCAGCTATTCTTATTTGATGATCTTGATAATACGCAAGAATCATCAGTCAAAAAAAAATCAATTCTTTGGCAACTATATGTTGATGGTGCATCACGCAATAACCCAGGGCCCTCCGGCGCCGGCCTTTGTATTTTTAAAGATGGGGAAGTGGCAGAAAAGCATGGTTTTTACTTGGGAAAACGCACCAATAATCAGGCAGAATATTTGGCATTGCTTTTGGGCATATTCTTTTTGAAAAAGCAGATATCTGGCGGTGATTTTGTTGAGATTGTCTCTGATTCTCAGTTGTTGGTTCGGCAATTGCTGGGTGCATACCGGGTAAAAAACAGTGAATTGCAGCCATTACATACACTGGCAAAACAAATGCTCGCTTCTGTTACCCACAAAGTGATTCATGTGTTGAGACACAAAAACACTCTCGCAGATGAATTGGCGAATAAAGGTATTGATGAAAAAATAGGGGTCCCTGATGAATTTAAAAAAATGCTTTTTAATCATCACATTATGTTCTAATTTTATTTGCTCTGCTACGCCTGCCGAGGTTCTTCAGCCGGCTTGCGCGCTTCCCGGTCCGCAGAAATCTTTGCGCATCAAAGTATTGCTCGATGAGCAGGTGCTTGATGAAAAACGAGAATGGCAGATTGGATCAGAACATGATGTTACTATTGCAGATCCTGATACACTCGGAAAAAAAATTAATATACATACGCGTAACCTTGCCGTGCGGGTGCATGAAGGCTCTTTCTTTTTAGACAAACACCGTATCAAAATGAAAAAGGTTTTGATTGCTCCTTCTCAGGGGCATCTTTCATTTCAAGGGAAAACATATCCGGGAGCATTGTTGTTAGTGCTGCAGGATAATAAACAATATGCGATAAATGTCGTTGATCTTGAAGAGTATGTTTATTGTGTTTTGAAAACTGAAAGTTGGCCCGGCTGGCCCTTGGAAGTGAATAAAGTTTTTGCGATTGCCTGCCGCAGCTATGCCCTGGCAATGATGACGCGGTCAGCTAAACTCAAAGTTTCTTTGCCTTATCATATTAAAAATAGTAATAGTCACCAGACGTATACCGGCATTCACATCAATCCGCTGCTACGACAGGCAGTCGATCAAACGGCCGGCGTTTTTTTGGCTTATGATAAGCAACCGATTATTGCTATGTTTGATTGCTGCTGTGGTGGTATTGTTCCGGCACGCATTGCGGGATTTGATTTTAAAAAAGCACCTTATTTATCGCGTGATTATCCCTGCACTTTTTGTAAATCATGTAAAATATATTCGTGGAAAGCAGAATTTGCTATGCAAGATCTGGAACGTTTTTTACAGAGCGAGCAGCGGCTGAGAGAATTGAGAGTGGTGAAAAACGATAAAGCCGGATTAGTTGAAGAGATTGTTTTGCGGAGCGGAAGAAAATCGAGTACAATTTCAGGAAAAAAACTCTATTCCTTATTGGATGAAGTGAAAAGTTATTGTTTTACTATTCGCAGAAGAGGATCCAAGTTAACTATTAGTGGCCGCGGCTACGGGCATCACATGGGGTTGTGTCAGTGGGGCGCGCGTCAAATGGTGAGTGATGGATGGGATTATCAAAGTATTTTACAATTTTATTATCCAGGCACAAAACGTATGAAATTGGCTTAGCCTTCTCAAGAAAAGGTTTTTATATGAAAACAATCAATATATTTTTTTTGATATTGTTAGGAAGTGTGCAATATGCTCAGGCTATGGAGCGTGAGCAAGAAATATCTTGCAGGAAAAGTTTTTCTCCTGAAACTATCGAAGCGCTCAAAACTCTTTCTGATGGGTATTGGTATTTAATGCGATTTCCTACGACTGAAAATCGAGAGAAAGCTTGTGAAAACGCTGCTGAAGACATTGGCGATCCTGATGATGGGATTTTATATTATTGGGTGAATAATAGATTAGACATGCAAAATGTGCGGCCGGAAGAAATATCTCCGCATGCTGTTTGTCGGTATTTTGGTAAAAAAAGAAAATAAAAAACATGTCAAATTACAAAGGGTAGATGTATGAAGTATTATGTTTTCTTAGTGTTGCTTTGCGCAACCGCTCCATCTCTTCACGCGATGGATCATTGTGATGCACCAAAAATTCTTAATAAGAATAGACTCAATCAAAACCTCCGAGCGTTTATAGAGCGACTTCCTAATGGGGAAATTCATTGGGTAACGTTACAGATGTATGATAATGATGGCAACCCCACGAAAAAAGACCGATCTAATTTTATGTATAAAACCTATTGGGTGAATAATCGATTTCAAATTCGACACATCGATGCTGATCAATTCATCTATGACGATGAAGAAATAGGGCATGATAGAATCCACACAAATGGCATAGTTGTTAGAATTGATAGTGATGATGATCTTGGTATGAGAGAGTAATAAAAAATTTAGGATAAAATAACACACTATGTCTAATTACAAAGGCCACCTTGCAGGCGGCCTATTCTTCTATCTGATTACTTTGTACGGTATCGCATCATATTATGTATGCCCCGCTCTGCCTACGGCAATTGAATGGCTTTTATTTGCATTGGCCGGTTCATTGTTTCCTGATGTAGATATAAAAAGCAAAGGACAGAATTATTTTTATTGGCTTATTTTTGCTCTTTTGCTCTTTTTATTTTTCATGAAACGTTTCACATTAATGGCGATAGTCGGAGTAATAGCAGTGATCCCGCAACTGGTGCGGCATCGTGGTATTTTTCATCGTCTTTGGTTTGTTATTCTTCTGCCGATTTTTTTGGCCATGGCACTCTGTTTATATATACCCAGCTGTAAGACCATTATCTTTTTTGATGCGCTCTTTTTTGTTGTTGGTGCATTGTCCCACTTATGGCTTGATCTGGGGTTGCGACGCATGCTTCGTGGCTAATTTATATTGATTCTGCTACTATGATCTATACCATTGTTACCATTATTTTCAGGAGTGTTCGTGATTACTTGGATGTTGGCTGCTTTTTGCGTATATATCATTATTTTGTTAGTTATCGGCTTGTTTGCCTCCCGCTCGCAAGACACAGCAGCTCGCGAATCAAACTTTATTAGCGGTCAGCGCTCTATCAACTGGTGGGTCACGGCAATATCGGCACATGCTGCAGATATGAGTAGTTGGCTTTTTATGGGGTTGCCGGCAGCTATCTATATGCATGGCATGGTTGATGTCTGGGTTGCCATAGGACTGGTCATTGGTATGTTTATGTCATGGCATTATGTTGCGCCCGCATTGCGTCGTGCCGCAGCCCATTATGAATCGCCTACATTGACCTCCTACTTTGATAGTAAATACAAAGATCGTTCCGGCGCTATAAGCATTTTGAGTGCCTGCATCATGACATTTTTTTTTATCATATATTTAGCAGCAGGGATAAAAGGGGTGGGGGATTTATTAAGTTCCACGTTTGATTTGTCAGGATCGCTTGGTGGCTTGGTAACATTGGTGGTGATTCTTATTTACACCTTTATGGGGGGCTTTGTTGCGGCCGCGTGGGTTGATTTTTTTCAAGGGGTGTTTCTGCTTGCTTCGATCTTGATTACCGCTTTGCTTGGCTATTACCATGTCGGCGGTTATCATGCAATTGTTGACGCAGCAATGGCTAAAGGGGTTTCGCTCTCTCTCTTGCCAAAACCGGCGGCTTTTATTGAAATTCTTTTAGGACCGATTGCATGGGGGTTGGGCTATTTTGGGATGCCCCATATTTTATCAAAATTTATGGCGGCGCGTGATGTTAAGGAAATGTATAAATCCAAATATATTGGCATTGCTTGGCAAATTTTGGCTTTATCAGGAGCGCTTTTGTCTGGCTTGGTTGGTATTGCTTTTTTTACCTCTTTGGCCAATCCAGAGCTCCTTTTTATTACTATGACAATGCAGCTCTTGCCAAGTTTTATAGCGGGCTTCATTTTATGTGGCATTCTTTCTGCAACTCTTTCTACCATGAATGCGCAAATGTTGGTATTGGGCGGTATCGTATCGCATGATTTATACAAAAAATTTTATCACATGCGTGCCACGTCGCATGAACTTATTTGGGTTTTTCGTATTACTATTTTATTTGTTTCAGCAGTAGCATTTGCTGTTGCTTGGTCAGGCAACAGCTCTATTTTTGATTTAGTGCAATTAGCGTGGGGCGGGTTAGGAGCATCATTTGGTCCCCTTACGCTGCTTTCATTGCATACCAATACCATTAATCGCCACGGTGCTTTTTGGGGTATTTTTGCTGGCGGTATTACATCAATTGGATGGCGACTTTCAGGATTTACCTTATGCGGCTATGCGATAAATGAAGTGTTGCCCGGATTTTTACTTGGGGCCGCGGTTATTATTCTTGTATCAAAAATTACTGCGAAAAAGTAATTTATTTTTATCCAATCCGCAAAGATGCAAAGCATTTTCCGTTGTTTTTTTGGCAATTGCTTCAAGCGATTCTTGTCGAAGATGAGCAATATATTCAGCAATGTTTTTTATATATTCTGGATGATTTTGTTTGCCGCGCATTGATTGAATTGGCAGAAACGGGGCATCAGTTTCGAGCACTATTTTTTCAAGCGGTGTGTTAACTACAATATCGCGCAAGCTGCTGTTTTTTGGATAGGTGATGGTGCCGCCAATGCCTAAATAAAAATTCCATTCAATTACGGTGTTTGCGAATGTTTGGTCTTCAGAAAAACAATGAATAACACCGCGCGTAATTTGTCCTTTAAATTCTTCCAGCGAGCGCAATGTTTCATCGTAGGCATCGCGTGTGTGAACCAAAAGAGCAAGATTGTTTTCCAATGCGAGTTCAATCTGAGCCTTGAAGGCATCTTTTTGTCGTTGCAAATTATAATCGGGATAATGCATGTCCATACCACATTCACCAATGGCAACAATTTTATTTGTTTGTTTATTTTTTACGTCCTGTTTTATTGCTTGAAAATCATCGCGCCAATGTGCGGTTGTATCATTGGGGTGAATGCCGACGGCAGCGTATACATGTGGCGATTGTTTTGCAATCTCTATGCAATTTTTACTTTCAACGAGTGATGTTCCTACATTAATAATTAAAGCGACATCATTATTGGTTGCTTGTTGTATTATGTTTTGTATGTTTGCTTCCAGTGCTTTTTCCAACGGTATATCAAATTCTTTTTTAACCATCATGTTGATGTGGCAATGTGTGTCGACCAAGAGCATATTTATTCCTTATGTAACGTTTTTTTTGTTTGTTAATAGTATCACGTTAATCATTCTTAATCGTATAGTAAATTTTTCATTCGTAATTTGACAAACGAATAAATACAACTACTCTAAGTTACAGGAATTGTAAAGAAAAAAGAGTAGTGGGAATGAAGAAGCAGTGTTTCAATTAATGTTCAACCATATCATGAGGAGCTAATCATGAATAAAAGTGAATTGATCAATTCGCTCAGTGAGGAAACGACATTCAGCAAAAAAGATGTTTGCCGTATTGTCGAGTCATTAACTCGTATTATTGAACGTACTCTTAAAAAGGGTGAGAAAGTTTCGATTACCGGGTTCGGTAGTTTCTGGCTTTCTCGTCGTCCAGCACGTAAAGGAATCAATCCTGCAACAAAGCAGCGTATTGATCTTCCAGAAGTTAACGTTCCTCGCTTTAAAGCAGGAAAAAACTTACGTGAAGTAGTAAGAGCAGTTAAAATTGGTTAATTGAAACCTTATTTTAAAAATTGCTTTTTATCCATGCAAAAGGCCGCGCAAGCGGCCTTTTTTGTTGTCATTAATTTTTGAGAATCAAGTGTGGTGGATAATGAAATGTATTATACGGGTTGAGCGC
Organism: uncultured bacterium; assembly: GCA_963707655.1. Taxonomy (GTDB): domain Bacteria; phylum Babelota; class Babeliae; order Babelales; family Vermiphilaceae; genus JAKAUA01. The sequence continues at coordinate 190,988 of OY970172.1, forward strand.
TGTTCGCTGTAGATGTCGATGCAGCGGGCTCCGTAGTAGACTTCGATTTCTTTAGAAGTGTCGATTTTTTTGTTGTTAAATTTTCTTTTTTATTTTTCTGTATCAGAGCAACGAGGCTGTGTGCCGTTGTATCCAAAGCGGCATTTTCTTGTTGGTTTGGCGACTGAAGTTCGGCCCTTGCTCTTGTAGTCAGCTCTAATATATCTTCTGTTGTTAAATCATTCCCCATTGCCACGGCAGTAATGTCTGCGTAGCGTTTTTCTTTATAAGCAGCATCTCGTGCGGGGTTGTTTATTGCATTTAATAATGCAATGTTTGCCGTGTGGCGAAGAAGTATAGAGCTCGTCTTTTGTTGTTGTTGCTGCAAAGAATCAATGTGTTGAAAAGCAACAGCCATGCCATTAACAATTTCTATCATTGTCTCATTTTGTTGTCTCGATTTATCTTCGGCTTCTTGCACCATCTCTTGGACTTTTCCTATGTGATCGCACACTGCGTTGTGCATGTCTGTGAACTCTTTTTTGCTAACAAAATCGTCGCCAGAGAGTTGAGTAGCGATTGGCGCGAGTTGCGATTCGACTCGTTTAGAAGTTTTTTTGCTACTTGCCCATACAACTATTCCTGCTCCCACGGCGCCACCGACGAGTGCCTGAAAGAAGGTGGTGTATTTGGTTACCCACGCAGGCAGCTGCACAGCCGCTGTTTTTTGAGGGGTAGCTACTAAGAGCAACGCAGCGCACATGCGGATTAGCTTTCTATTATTCATCATAAAGAGACCTTCTATCAATTGAAATTTAATGTAGTTTGAAATAATTTTACTGCAAGAATTGATAAAAAGCAAAAAATGTTTCTTCTCAGATGGTATGTTAACTTTAAAGAGTAAATGCGATGATGTATTGATTCTTTTCAAGCCGTTGCTTTTCTATTACAATAACATGAGTATGAAAGATAGCTTTTTGACCCCTCATTGGGATACCATATGATTGATTTGGCTAAATTACGAGAAAATTCAACCCAGACCATAGCGTTATTACATAAAAAAGATCCTTCCTTTGATGCTCAAAAATTGTATGAGCTTGATAGCGCAGTAAAGCAGTTGCGCTTTGATGTTGAAGCATTGCGCCACGCCAAAAATGAATTGGCGCAAAAAGGTAAGGCAGGGGTAACGCCGGAGCTTCGCGAACAATCAATTGCGATTGGCAAACAGCTCAAACAGCAAGAAGAAGCGCTTGCCCTTCTAGAACAAGATTTTATGCAGCTGTATCTTGCATGCCCCAACTTAATTCAGGAAGATTTACCTGCCGGGGGTAAAGAGGCAAATAAAGTAGTAAAAGTATGGGGAGAAAAAAAGAATTTTAATTTTACTCCTAAAAACCACCTTGATATTGCCACCAAGCTCGGGTGGCTCGATTTTGAATCTGCCGCCATTATGACCGGTAGTCAGTTTGCGTTCTACAAAAAAGACGGCGTAAAACTTCTCTATAACTTGACCATGCTGATGCTTAAAAACAATAGTAAGTTTGGTTATGAAATGATGCTTCCTCCTTATTTGGTGAATGAAAAATCATTGGAGGTCGCCAGCAACTTTCCCAAATTCAGGGACCAAGTTTATGCGGTGCCGGAGGATGGACTCTATCTCATTCCTACCTCTGAAGTAAGTTTAACCAATTTGTACCGCAATCAGATTATTCCCGGCGCAGATCTACCCATTCGTATGACGTCGTGGACAAGTTGTTTTCGCCGTGAGGCGGGCGGCTATGGTGCGAGTGAACGGGGCCTAATCCGTATTCACCAGTTTGAAAAAGTTGAGTTATATACTCTGTGTCATCCGGCAGATGCGAATGCGGAGCAGGAACGTATGCTCGCCTGCGCAGAGAGCATTTTGCAGCAACTGGGGTTGCATTATCGCGTGAGCTTGTTGGCCGCGCAGGATTGCTCGTTTCCCTCAGCGCGCACGTATGATATTGAAGTGTGGCTCCCGGGACAAAATCAATATTATGAAGTCTCGTCAGTGAGTAACTGTACCGATTTTCAGGCACGACGCGGTATGATTCGCTTTAAAGACACGCCTGAGAGCAAAGCAGAGTTGGTATATACCCTCAATGGATCTTCGTTGGCGCTTCCGCGTTTGATGGTTGCTTTGTTAGAGGTGTATCAACAGGAAGATGGTTCTGTGATATTGCCGGATATAATAGCAAAAGACTCAATTTTTGAAATAGAATAATTATGATTTCGACAGATATACTTAAAAAAATAAAAAACCTGGAAATCCATACTAAAAAAATGGTGAACGGCTTTTTGATTGGACAAGGACGTTCTGTTGCAAAAGGGTCGGGATTTGATTTTGATCAAATTCGTGATTATCAGGCAGGCGATGATGTGCGCTCTATAGATTGGAAAAGTTCTGCCCGCATGAATAAAGTGCTGATAAAGCAATATAGAGAAGAGAAGAATCAAACGGTTTTGCTGCTTGTTGATATCTCCGAGTCGAGCTGGTATGGAGCCGGCGAGCAGGGTAAATACGAAGTACTCTCGCGCATTGCAGGGATAATATCGCTGATATGCTCTTATCGCGATGATGCGGTTGGGTTATTGCTTTTTGGTGAAGCGGTTGAGGTCTATGTTCCGCCGATGAGAGGAAAAAAGCATGTACATGCGCTTTTGGAAACTTTGTTTGCGGTAAAGCCGGTAAAACGAAAAACAAATATTTCTGCAGCCTTAGACTATGTTGCCCAATTGAAGAAAAAAAATATGATTCTTTTTCTTGTGTCTGATTTTATTGATAATGATTTTAAAAAATCTTTGGGTTTTTTAGCCCGTCAACATGATGTTATAGCAGTTTCGTGTCTTGATGAGCGAGAGTGCGCATTGCCTGCGCTGGGTTTTTTAACGATGCAAGATCAAGAGTCAGGGCAGAGTTTAATGCTTGATCTTTCTCGTGGCGGTAGTGCCAAGGTGCTTTCTTTTTTAAAAAAACGCACTCATGATCAGCAGATGGCTTTCAAGCAAGCAGGAGTAGAGGTGCTTTCTCTTTCTCCGCAGCAGGATAATGAGCGCGAATTGATTAGATTTTTCAAAAAACGAATGATGTATTAGTATGCAACAAGAATTAGCAAATTCCGTGCCTAATCGGCTTGATGAATTGGCCGATATTTACGAGTTTTGGCATACACCTTGGTGGCAAACAAAACTTTTTTACATGATCCTCACACTGCTGGCAGTAATTTTGTTGTGCTTGATCGTCTGGCAGGTGATCCGGGCGCTGCGTTCACGCAAAAAAATAACGCCGTGGGAGCGAGCGCTACATTCTTTTCAGCATCTTAAAAATGCTTCCTATGCTGACGAGAAAGAAATAGCCGCCGGTTATTTTGCTCTGCGCACTACACTCAAGGGTTATGTAGCTGTTCGTTATTCAGAATCTTTGCTTGATAAAACTGATGATGAGTTGGTAAAAGAATTATCTCATAGTATCGATCAGGCTGATGTTGTGAATGATATAAAAGAGCTTTTAAGCCAAAGCGCCCAAGTGGTTTTTGCCGGCATGGAGTCATCGCACCGGTCATTGGCCAACAGTATTGAAAAAGCCATCTCTGTCGTAAAACGCACCGTTCCCCAAACACCAAATAAATAACTACTTCAAGGATTATACATTGAATTACGATTGTTCTGTTGATACCCAATCATTGTATATTCATTGGCCGTTCTGCCCATACAAGTGTAATTTTTGTCCATTTGTCGCTCTGGCAGGGCATGATCAGTTTATGGCGCAATATCATGCCGTATTGGTAAAAGAGATACAAAATTTCATCGCTGAAAACAGCCAAAAGCGGCATCTGAAAACAATATTCATGGGGGGCGGAACTCCCAGTACCTACCCCAATACTCTGCTACTTGACATGTTTGATACACTATATAAGGGATTCGTTATTGATAAAACAACGGAGATCTCCATAGAAGTAAATCCAGGTACGGTTAAGCTTGAACAGCTTACAGTGTGGAAAGAAGCGGGTATTAATCGTTTGAGCATAGGAGTACAGAGCCTTAAAGATTCGGCGTTGAAATCACTCAATCGTCATCAGTCAGCTGCTGATGTGGAGTGGCTGCTTGGCCAAGCATCAGCATTGTTTGATAACATTTCTGTTGATCTTATCCTTGGTCTGCCAGATGTTTCGGTGTCAGATTGGAAAGAGTTGTTGGCGCGCGTTGTGGCATGGCCGATTAATCATGTTTCGGTCTATTTTTTGACTGTGCATGAAAATACGCCATTGTATTTTAAAGTGCAACGCAATCAAGTGGTCTTGCCGCCTGATGATACGATTATAGATTTGTATCACTGGACTGTTGACTTGTTGGCAAGGCATGGATTAAAACAGTATGAGCTTTCCAATTTTGCGCGCACCGGCTATGAATGTAAGCATAATACGGTGTATTGGGAGCGTAAGCCCTATAAAGGTGTAGGGTTGGGCGCATGCTCTTTTGATGGATTGTTGCGCTTGCAAAATGAAAAAAATTTAATGAAATATATGGCTGGCATAGAAAAAAATCAATGCTCGCCGATTGTTTCTGTCGAACAGCTTACGCAGGAACAGGTGCATTTGGAAAAATTGATGTTGGGCTTGAGGAGAGCTGCGGGGATAAAACGTTTTGATTTGATGATGGGAGTTAAGCATGAGCGAAGAAATCAGTGTGATCAGAAAATTGATACATTGATAGAAAATGGTTTTTTGCGTGAAGAAAATGATCGTCTTGTGCTGACGCCCAAAGGTCTTATTTTAGAAAATGAGATTATTGTGCAATTGGCACCGGATTAAAAAAAATAAGAAATTGATGATTACACTTTTTAAATGATAAAGGCGGGGATTTCACTATGGCGAAACATGTTGGTATCAGGCTACCGGATGATTTGATTACCGTGTTAAAAACAGGCAAGACAGTGGCAGTATTGTCAACATTTTCAGAAAAAGGTTTGCCTCATACAACACCTATTCAATGTATCTATCCAAAGGGATTGGAAAGTATTTTGATATCCATTAATAAAGATCACACCGGTTACCATAACATGGTATGGCAAAAAAAGGTGATGGTTTGTTTTATGGATGAAGGCAACGTTGCTTATAGTGTGCTGGGTCGTGCCGGCGTTGTTCGTGCTCCGTCGTTGGTGCATCCATTGATGAATATAGTACGGATTGACATTATCGATATCAAAAGTGATCGTTCAGTATTAACAAAAGTTGATGCCGGCGTGCGTTGGTCATATACTTCAGCAGAGGCAGAAGAGCTGTCCAATGCTTTGATGAGTGAGTTGAGGGAATTGTCCAAAACGCTTTAATATATTATTGATAAAAAGGAGTATAATATGCGTAAAATAGTCTTCTTGTTGTGGGGAATCAGTTTTGTTGCAGCGTCAAGCATGCGAGGGTCAGAAAATGATTCTGAGCATGCGGATATTACAGAACATCATGATGATGCTCATAGTAACGCGCCTGAAGAGAAAGCCATTGATCAGAAAACAGCTCCTGCTCAGGATCAGAACAAGCAAGAAGTAAAAAAAGAGGGGCAGTCGACACAAGTAAAAGCGCCTGCTCCGTCTGAAAAATCAGCAGATGAGCATGCTGAAGAGAAGAAAGGAGAAAAAAAGGAGAATGCTCCCGCTGAAACAAAAGGTAAGGAGAGTGTAGAGCACAAAGAAGAAAAATCTGCTCCTGAAAAAACAAAAGTCGCCGAAAAGCCGGCAAAAGAAGAACAGGCAAAAGCACCGGAAGCACCCCCAGCTGCCCAGAAACATGAAGAAGAAAAACCGGTAAAAGAGAAATCTCATCCAGCGTATTACAATCCGGAAGAAGCGGAGATAGAAGCGGTTGATATAGATACCATAGATCTTGCCGAGCCAAAAGGTAATTGGTTGCTCAAGCGGCAGTGGTGGGAAGCAGCCGAGCGCTCATATGAACAGATCAAACAGACGCTTGATCAAATTTTTGATCTGCGCTTAACTTTTTATAATAATCGCACGGAGCTTGATCAATCAGTCTTTAACAATTTTTTCCATTCCATTGGTATAGGCCAAGGAGAATTGCAAGAAATTATCGAAACTCTTACGCAAGATTTAGACAACGATAAAAAAGCTCATGGATCTCTTACTAAAAAAGAGGAAGAGGTAGTGGCGCACGTGCAAGAAGAGAAAGATCGGCTTAAGAAGCTGTATGACACGATTGATCATATTAATGAGCTTGAAAAAGCACTTAACGCAGCGCTCATTACGATGAGACAACAAATTGAGTTGGCGCGTGAAAATGAGCACAAGGCGTGGAATAATTTTAAGGCGATTGCTCGCGAGTTAAGCGATCATAAGGCATATGAGTTGTATTATGCCATGAATAGTTTTGCGACCAATGTTTCTGAGATTTTAAAATATCTTAAGGGGCCTTTTGCTGATTATTATCATCAATTGGGTGTAAAAGCTAAAAAAGATATTGAAGAAGTTGTGGATACTATGAAGGTCCTCAGAGAGAAAGGCCTTGATTTAAAGCAACAGGCAGAAGAGCAGTTGCACAAACAAACATGTCATCGTCCCGATGAAGATGAGAAAGAGCATGATGAGGAAGAGTCCGTAGGATTTGTGGGTACTGTGTGGCATTATGTAAAATCGCCATTTGTTTGGATAGGGTCGCTGTTTTCAGGCGCTTATGACGGTGTGCGTTCACTGTTTGTAAAAGAGCCGGTTGATGAAGAAGAAGCTGACTAAATAGAATAAGAATAAAAAACCATTTTTTGATACATGAATAGTGCATCAGAAAATGGTTTTTTTAATTGATTAATTCATCGAATATGATACATTTACGTGAATAAAATACGTGCCGAGGTGGTGAAACTGGTATACACGCAGCCTTGAGGTGGCTGTGGGAGAAATCCTGTAGGGGTTCGAGTCCCCTCCTCGGCACCAGTCTTTGCTTATCCGGGCCTGGTGCTCCTGAAGAGCACTATTTTAGTCTCGGCAAGCTTCGACTCGCTGACGCCAGCACATGAAATATTTGATATAAAAAAAGCGAAGCCTGGACAGGCATAGCCAACAGAAAATTGAATGAAGTTTTGAAACATAAATAGTATTAAGGAGTTTATTGTATGAATTCTTCGCTTCGACGAATGAGCTTTTCTTGGTTATCATTTTGGATTGTTATAGCTATGCTCAGCCTGTACATGCTGTGGCCATTGCGTAAAACATTGCGCTTTGGTATTGACCTTGTCGGCGGCACGTACATAATGTTGCAGGTGCAAACAGAAAAAGCTGTTGAAGCTGATTTGCAATCACGCGCAGCAGCAGTAAATTCCTATCTTCAAAAAGCGAATGTTTCTTTGCCTTCTCATAGCGCAGTTTCCGGAAACATTCTTACTTTAACTTTTGATTCATTAAATACCGCACAAGCTGCATCAAGCGCGCTTAAAAAAGAGTGGTCAGATATGAGCGTGACCACAGAGGGCAATGTGGCCCGCTTTGCTTTGAGTAAAGCAGCAGAAAAAGCAATAGCAAACGACGCCGTTGCTCGCAATATAGAAGTTTTGCGCTCTCGTCTTGATCAATTAAGCGTTTCTGAAATTAGCATTGCTACCCATGGGGATAAAGATATTGTTATTGAACTTCCCGACGTTAAAGATCCGCAACAAGCAAAAGCAATGATTGGTAAAGCGGCTGTTTTAGAATTTAAGATGGTTAAGGCAGCAGGCAACAGCGCTGAAGATATTATATATGATCTTGGCGGTGAATTACCTTATGATCTTGAAATTCTGCCTGGTCAAGAAAACGATGCTCGTCATCAGAGCTATTATGCGGTTTCCCGCCACGCTGAGTTGACCGGCTCTTCTTTAAGAACAGCGCGCGCTCAATTGGGAGACAAAGGAAACATGGTGGTGGGGTTTGAGTTTACTCCTGAAGCAGGTGAAATTTTTGGTGAGCTTACCGGTAGAAACATTGGCAAGCGCCTTGCGATCGTGTTGGATGGTGTGGTTATTTCTGCTCCCGTTATTCAATCAAGAATTAGCGACAAGGGCCAAATTACCGGTTCTGAAAATTCTGATGAAGCAAAAAATTTGGCATTGCTTCTGCGTTCCGGTGCATTCGTAGCTCCTGTTACTTTTGAAGAAGAGCGTCAAATCGGGCCTTCGCTCGGTGCACAGGCGATTCATCAAGGCTTGATAGCATGTCTGGTTGGTCTTGCTCTCCTCTTTATATTTAGCATTGTTTATTATAAATTCGCCGGATTACTCGCGTTTCTTGCATTGATATTTAACGTATTGTTGGTTCTACTCGGCCTTTCTTTGCTCCATGCTACCTTAACTTTGCCGGGCATAGCGGGTATTGTTTTAACATTGGGCATGGCGATAGACTCTTCTATTTTAATCTTTGAGCGCATTAAAGAAGAATTGGCGAATAAATCTTCAATCCGCCATGCAGTGAAATCAGGATTTTCTGATGCTATGATGGTTATCTTGGATGCGAATATTACTACCTTTATCGTGGGCATTGTGCTCTATTGGTTCGGTACCGGGCCGGTACAAGGCTTTGCCGTGACCATGATGCTTGGTATTATAGCAACATTGCTTACCGGGCTCTTCTTCTTAAAATCTCTCTTTATCTTTATTTTAGATAATTTTTCGCTTCAAAAGCTTCGTATTTAATGTATAATAAAGAGCACTAAGGGTATTGAAATAATGCAATAATTCGTGGCGACGTAGCTCAGCTGGTTAGAGCGGCGGAATCATAATCCGTAGGTCCGGGGTTCGAGTCCCTGCGTCGCTACCAAAAAAACTTCTTCAATTGAAAAGGCAGGCCATGGTGTTGAAAGAATATAATATACCCACCAAGCTTACCTTGGTGCGCCTGATAATAGCTCCAATCTTTCTTCCTTTCTTATTAGTCTATTTTCTCCCCTATAATAATGTTCTCATTAACGGCCTTCTTGCTCAGCTTTTTATTTTATTTGGGCTGACCGATTTTTTTGATGGCTATTTGGCGCGGCGCTATCATCAAGAGACAGCCTTGGGCAAAATACTTGATCCGATAGCCGATAAATTTTTGGTTTATTCAACATTGTTGGCGCTCTTGGCTATTAATAAAATATATTTTTTTTGGGTCATTTTGTTTGTGGGGCGCGATTTTTTTGTGATGGGGATTCGTCAAATTGCGCTTGAAAGCAATTTTTCAGTGCCGGTTTCTTCCGGTGGCAAATTTAAAACCGCTATTCAATTTATTATGCTGAGTTTCATCATTTTTAATCCGTATCATCATTTGGGCATAACTGGCTGCATGTATTGGAATTTAGTTGAGCAATCAATTTTATTTTTCGCGCTTTTTCTTTCTTTGTATACCGTGTATTGTTATTACAAGTTTTTTATGAGCCGTTTGTCTGCACGCATGCTGTATCAATCTGAGGCATATCAAGATCATGAATGAAGTTCTATTTCGGTGTCTTATTTTTTTAACAAGTTATTTGATTGGCTCTGTTCCCATTGGTTATTTAATCGCTCGGTGGCGCGGCGTTGCCGATATTCGTTTGCATGGCTCCGGCGCCACGGGGGCAACAAATGCGGCACGCGTGCTTGGTTCTGCTTATTTTTTTATTATTTTTGCGCTCGATTTTTTTAGAGCATTTGTCACTATGTATATGCTGATTAACTATACATCATGGTCCTCATATTTTTGGCTGGTAGGCATTGCTTTGATGATTGGCAACGGCTGGCCGATTTTTATCGGTTTTAGAGGCGGAAAGGGCGTGGCAACTGCTTTGGGCATGCTCACTTTTTTGATGCCAAAAATAGCTCTTTTTTTGTTTATTATATGGTTGGCCGTGTTCATCTTGGTACGAGTTGTTGGCATTGGATCGGTAGCACTTTTTGTGGCTATGTATCTTTGTGCCATTTTTACACAGGCTTCTACATCTCAGCTGTTTTTATGCATTGTTTCCTTGATCGGTACACAACTGCATGGCGCAAACATTAAACAATATCTGCAACTGTTAAGAGAAAAGGTAAAGGCGGTATGAAATTTATTGAAGTTGCCGACTATTTTCAAAAGATTGAGCAAGAGAGCTCACGATTAAAAATTACTCATCTGTTAGGTGAATTGTTTAAACAGGCTGACGCGCAAGAAATCTCTATCATCGCCAATCTCTCTTTGGGCCAACTGCATGCTCCTTATCTTGGCAAACAGTTTAACATGGCAGACAAAAATTTAATTAAAATTATTGCCGATCTGTTACACGAGACTGAACATACTATAGCCCAAGAGCTAAAATTGGTGGGAGATTTGGGTATTATCGTTGGCGCAGGCACCTGGCAAGCAAAAAAAGAATTATCGGTCAATGATGTCTATGTCGCATTAAATAGCATGCAACAAATCAGTGGGACAGGATCACAAGAAGAAAAAAGCATTTATTTGGTTGCGTTACTGAATGATCTCGATCCCCTGTCAGCAAAATATATTGTGCGTATTATTCTGGGCAAGCTGCGGCTTGGCTTTTCTGATATGACTATAATTGACGCTCTTTCTTGGATGGAAGCGGGCAATAAATCATTGCGCGGCATTATTGAAAATAGCTATAATATATCGGTTGATATTGGCTATATTGCGCAAACGCTTAAAAGCAGCGGAGTCAAAGCACTGGAAAATATGCAGATTCGCATTGGTGTGCCTATTCGTCCCGCAGCGGCAGAGCGCTTGCCAACAGCGCGCGCAATTATAGAAAAATTAGGACCATCGATCGCGCAGCCCAAACTTGATGGCTTTCGTTTGCAAATTCACTTAAAAAAAACCGATAACAAAACAGAAATTCATTTCTTTTCTCGCAACCTTCTTGATATGTCATACATGTTTCCTGATATAGCTCGGGCTATTGAAACATTGGATGTGCAAGAGCTCATTTGCGAAGGGGAAGCAATCGTCTATGACACTCATACCAATACGTTTTTGCCGTTTCAAGAAACGGTAAAAAGAAAACGTAAACATGGTATTGAGCAAGCGGCAGAAGAGTTTCCTCTGCGCGTTTTCATTTTTGATCTTCTCTATCTCAATGGCAAAGATTTCTTGAATAAAACACATGAAGAGCGCCGCACGCGACTGCTTTCTCTGTTCAAAGATTTTCCCAGCCAAGCAGTACAAGTTATTGGTGAACTACCGGTGAACACCGCTCAAGAGCTAGAAAATTATTTTGCTGCCAATATTGCAGCCGGACTTGAAGGGCTCGTAGTAAAACGGGCCGATGCAATTTACCAACCGGGAAAACGTAATTTTAACTGGATTAAATTAAAGCGCCAGGAAGAGGGCCACTTAGAAGATACCGTTGATTGTGTAATTCTTGGCTACTACGCGGGAGAAGGCAAACGAGCTAGTTTTGGCATAGGTGCATTTTTGGTTGGGCTGTATCATCCGCAGCAAGATCGTTTTGAAACAATCGCAAAAATTGGTACCGGTCTTTCTGATGAGCAATGGATTGAATTAAAAAAGAAGTGTGATGCAATTATGGTGCACGACAAGCCGAAAAATGTGCTGGTAGGCAAAGAACTTGCGCCACATGTTTGGGTTGATCCGTCAATCGTCTGTATCATTCGTGCAGATGAAATTACTATATCTCCGGCGCATACTGCCGGCAAAACGGAACATAAACTCGGGTATGCATTGCGCTTTCCCCGCTTTATGGGTTATCGCAGTGACAAAAGTGCCGATGAAGCAACAACAATACACGAAATAGAGCGCATGTATCAGGACCAATTCAGAAAATAATGGCTTCTTTGCCTATTAATAGTATTACAATAAAAAGCGGTCCTTTTTTTTAGAAAGAACCGCTTTTTATTTTTTGGCTATTTTGTTATTGTTTGACTGCTTTTTCTATGGTATTAAAAGCGGTATCAACAACCACGTGGCAAACGTATCGTAATGTTTGTCTGGCAGCAAATAATACTACTAATGCGTGGGGCATGTCTGCGTCTTTTTGTTCGTGCAAAGCATCATACGGTCTAGGAGACAGCAAGGCGTTGATCATTTTTTCAACGATTAATGTTTTTGCAGCTTCTCTACCTGTCGCTTTAAGTTGCTCAGCGGGTGTCTTGTTGCCATTGTCAACAAACGTAGATGTTGCATTGCCGATTACTTCTATAGCTTCACTCTTATTTAATAGAGTATAACCTCGTATCGATATGAAAGGTGATGAGCGTTTCTGGAGGCCAATTTTCAGGCCGTTTTTTATTACCCAACAGATTCTGTCGCTCGATTCAGGGGTTTCAGGAGCTGCGTTGATATCGTCACTCTCGCTTCCATTTATAAAAGAAATTACCATTAACAATGAAAGCATCAATTTAGAGAAATTCACGGAACTCCTATTAGAATAAAAAAATAATAAATTTTATATGTTATTGATCGCAACTCAATTGTAATTTTAACAGATAGAGTTTTTTTGTAAAAATTATTTTTAAAACATGTGGTTGTGATACGTACAATGTGCCCGTTGAAGCAACAACAATACATGAAATAGAGCGCGCATGTATCAGGACCAGTTTAGAAAATAAAGCGCACAGAAAAATTTAATTCATTGTAGAGCATAAAAAGAGGCAGTCTTTTTTACGAGACTGCCTCTTTTATTATCCAGTTACTATGTCAGTATTATGGTTTGTGATTGTGCTTTGCGGGGCAATATTTTGCTTCTACGCTATTGACCACGGTAGCAGCAACGGCACGAGCACTGGTGGTGAGCGCCAAATTTGCAAGGTAGGCAGCGTTTGAATCACCTTGCAAGCATGCAGGAGTAGAGATGCCGGTCATTGCTTGTGTTTTAGCGATTGCAAATTTAATAAAAGCTACTACTTTTTCAGCTGCATAGGTTTTAGCCGCTTGTGCCACTACGGCGGTTGCTACCGCTTTAGGATCTTTGTTGCTTCTGTCGGCAGAGCTCAACTCATTGATAATCACAGCGCCAGCATCTGTTGCCACTGCTGCAACATCACTGCTATTTATTACGCTTATGCCTTTTACGTTAAATTGTATTTTGTATTTTTTGTCTAGGAGTTGTTTGATGCCTTCTTTAGCAAACACATTCCGAGCTTCAGTAGCATAATTCGCGTCAAGATCAGCGCGTTTTATCGAGATTGCTGAGTTCGCAGAAGAAATGAGCATTAATAAAGAAAAGATAACAATTTTTGAAGATTTCATATGATTCCTTCATAAGAATGAAACTAAAAATATTACTTCATTGATTTGCATTGAAGTCAAAGCAAATCGGCATCACTCTAATACGGCTCATTAATTTTGTAAATGTTTTTGAAGATCGAGCCTCATTTTTTGCTATTTTTTGTATAGTTTTTTGGTCATAGCTGCCTGTTGAGCATGCTCAACGATTGGGCGCGGATAATGCGCAATTATAGGGCTTTTCGGTTTGTACCAGGTATGAATAACAGGAGGCGTTAGGAGATTTAATTCTGGCACCCATTTTTTTATATATGCACAATGAGCATCAAATTTTTTCTGCTGAAGCCACGGGTTGAAAATTCTAAAATAGGGCTGAGCATCACAACCGGTGGAGGAAACCCATTGCCAATTGCCATTATTCACTGCAGGGTCATAATCTATCAATTTCTGTGCAAAATAGCGCTCGCCCCAGCGCCAGTCAATGTGTAAATCTTTGACCAAAAATGAGCCAACCACCATGCGAACTCGATTATGCATGTAGCCAGTGGCATTGAGTTCTCTCATGCCAGCGTCAACGAGAGGAAATCCTGTGGTTCCCGTGCACCAGGCAGTAAATTTTTTTGCATCATTTTCCCAGCGTAAATTGTTGTAATGTTGCTTAAATGCATGCCCAAACACACGGGGAAAATTAAAGGCTACGTGAGTAAAAAAATCACGCCAGTATAATGCGCGAATTAATTCATGAGATTTTCCCAACTGTTTGCATAAAGCGTGATACAGTTCACGGATAGAAACGGTACCAAATTTATTATGCGCAGATAGATGGGTTGTTGCGTCAAGTGCAGGAAATTCCCGCTCATGTGCATAATTTTTGTATTCTGCAAGACTTTTTACAATTTTCATCGCATTACTTCTGCCGCCAGGTATGGCATGTTTATTCTCAGAAGGGCAGATTTTTTTGTAGAGAGATTCAGGGCAAGCAAGCGCTATTTTTCCCGTATAAAAATGCATGGTAGCGGCCCTTTGCGGCTTGCGGACAGTCATAGCGCGTGTAGCATGTTTAAAAAAGGGAGTGAACATTAAATAGGGAGTATTGCTTTTTGTTTTTACTTCTTCGGGTTCATGGAGCAGGGCGTCAGCATACTGATGAAAAGTCACCGCATGCTCAGCGCATATTTTTTTAAGTGCAGCATCCCGCTCAATGCTAAAAGGCGTATAATCTCGATTACAAAAAACTGCTTCTATTTTTTCTTGTTTGATCAAAGCAGCGACTATTTTTTCAGGATTGCCATCAAAAAGATAAAGATGTGCTTTGCGGTTTTTAAGCTGTTTATTTAAATCTTGCAGCGATTGGACCATGAATTGAATGCAGTTATCGCTCTTGTATTCATTTTCATTGCCCACTTGCCGGGGGTCAACTATAAAACAGGGAATAATTGATGCTGATATTTTTGCCGCTTGCATAAGGGAAGTATTATCTTCAAGCCGAAGATCTCTTCTAAAGATGAAAAGTGATTTTTTATAACGCATAACACCACCCCTTTTTATAGCAGACCTGTTTTATTAGCATCATTGCATCGCATTACTATTTTTTCAAGAAATAGGTGGATGATTATGAGCCAAGTGCAGAAAATCTTTATTGGGCGCGCTTTTTTGAATTATTTAGATGGTCAATAACCGTCGTCTGGATAAGGACTCAAAAGTGATGAAATCTTCATTGCGGAAATCTTCGGGGCAATCGTCTTCTGAAGAATCGAACGCTGAAGCATCCGCACTTACTATCGCTCGCGCGAGTGGATTTGGTACCGGTTCTATTGTTTTGAGATAGGCTTCGTGTGCCAGCTTAACTCTTTCCTGCGACTGATTAACGTAGTCTTGAAAACTGCTCGGCTTTAGAGTGACCGGCGGAATAGCAATATGGTTCTCTAAAGGAAATATATTTTTTGCCGCTTGGGTTCGTCTTTGGCATTGCAACTCTCTAGATTTTTTGATCCATTCTGTCCTTGATATTTCATTCCACCACCAAATTCGGCTGTTTAGTGCGCCAAGTTCGGTCATGATTTCTTGCGCATGGGGGCACGCCTGTAGTTTGGTTCGGCGTTCTTTTTCTTGTCCCTCTTGTGTGATACATTCGATAGTAATAAGTTTATCGTATTCTGCTCGAAGCCTATCGCGGTACGAAGTGAGATTTCTACCAATTTTTGCTTCGTTATCGATTATTATTTCTTCAGTAAGAAATTTTGCTTGCACTTTTCTAACGTAGGGTTTTTCCACCCCAAAGTACCATGCGCTATACACCAAGGAGCCCATACCAACAATGGCACCCGTGGCTATAGCCGTCTTAGATGCATACCATGGCTGAATCTCTCCTGCTTGGGCTGATGCGAGCGCTAATAATCCACTTAAGGCGATTTTTTTTGTGTTCATGGCTGACCTCATTTTATAACGTATTATTTTAACGTTTTTGAAGCATGCCACATTTTATCATATGTGTAAAATTGCAATAGAATATGAGGGCTGATGAGCAGAAAAGATAGGCTAAGAAAATCTTCTGTAGGTATATTTAACTTAATGGTTTTTATTGCACAATTCATAATAATAGCGCGCTTCTTCTCGTGGATTTTCGCTGCCGGTAATGCCGCGGCCAATAACAATACCATGAGGTTTTAAAGAGAGGATCTGTTGAATGACATCTCGTTTTATTTTAGCAGAAATAAATATGGGCACCGAGGCATTGCCTTGTACAAAATCCCAATGATCAAGAAAGGCTAAAGCATCTTTTTCATCAGCGGGCTGGTGCAGCAGAAGAGCGTCTACACCCAAGCTTTTTGCTTCCAGGGCTGATTGTGCCGGAGAACTTGCATCCACTAAATCGAGCATTACTTTTTTGTTGGCATCATGTGCGCTCATGCAGGCAGCATGAATCACCTGGCGACTTGTGCCGGCCATGACGGTAATCCAATCAGCCCCGGCTGAAGTGAATATGTGTGCCGCTTCTTTTCCGCGATCAACAATTTTACTATCGGCCATAATAATTTTGTGGGGAAATTTTTCTTTAAATTGTGTTACTGCATGGTAACCATGATAATAAATAAGCAGAGTTCCTACTTCAAAAATATCGGCATAATCTTGTATTTGTTGCGCAACAGCAAGGGCACGAGACAAATCAGTAGTATCAAAAGATATTTGAAGTTTCATTTTTTCCTTTTTTATCGCCTATCATTATAGCTTCATGAGGCTACGCATATCTTTTTTATCAAGCTTATATTGTATCGATAGAGTGCCAAAAAATAGGTTTAAATTGAGCATATAAAGGGCCTCAGCTATTTTATTGATACCAGGCTTGACGTAGATATCAGGAAGCAATAGATGAGGGCTCGGGTTGGTCACGGTTGCTCCCAACGGAATATAGATATTTTCTGGGCGCGCAAGAATGGTAATAGAGGCGAGTGGTATAACATTGTCGACCGGTATGGGCGCTTCTTGAAGATCCCAATATAAAAGCCCTGTTTCATGATCTTCTTTTTGTTCGGCCAAGATTATTTTTACCGGCTCCCCTTTGTTGAGCTCCCAGTGATGAATAGTATTGCCAATCATCATGATTGGGGTAATTTCCGGCGTAACAATTAGATAGAGTCGGCTGCTTTGTTGTAAGCGAGGAAAGATAATGCGTCCATTGTAATCTGAAACGGAAATGTATCCGGCGTAGGTAGTAAAAATGCCCGATACGAATTTGCTCTCTTTTTGAAATGCTTGTAGGTGGTTGCCAACATTTAATGAATGATCTAGGTGTTGTTGGGCATTTTGTGCGATGACCGGATAAGGGCGAAAAGCAAGCGAGACAACATGGGTTGCCTGCGCGGTACCGGCGACCATACATATGATGAGTACACTGTTTTTTATGAAATGATCATGAATGAATGTATATTGCATGTTTCCAATTCTCAAAAGAGGAGTATACTGCTTCTACTTATGATGATAGCAGAGAGTTTTTTCTAAAATCTATGGTTCAAGGGCAAGAGATGAATCTTATTGATCAATTAGGAAAAAAGGGGGAGCAGGCATGGCATCAATTATGCAAAAAATATCAACTAACTGTTGAGCAACAAGAGCAGTTTGCTCGTTATTTAGCGCTGTTGCGTACATGGAATGAAAATATCAATCTTACCGCTATAGTTGAGCCGGCAACAATTATTACCCATCATTTTCAAGATTCTTTGGAAATGGGGACTTATATTAACATTGAAAATCTTACCAGTATTGCTGATGTCGGTTCCGGAGCCGGTTTTCCTGGCATTCCCTTAAAAATTAAATACCCCCATTTACGTATGGTTCTCATTGAAGTGACCGGCAAGAAAATCGCTTTTTTACGCATGGTCATACAAGAACTTGGTCTTACCGATGTTGAATTGTACACATTGGATTGGCGCACGTTCTTGCGCAAAACAGATGATCAGATTGATCTTTTTGTGTCCCGTGCTTCATTGGCTCCTGCGGAATTAATACGTATGTTTAGGCCAAGCTCCCCTTACAAAGATTCATTTTTAGTCTATTGGGCTTCTAAAGATTGGCAGCGGGGAGAAGAAGAAGCTCCCTTTGAAAAACAAGAATATGCTTATCAGATAGGGATAAAAAAAAGAAGATTAATTATATTTGGTAATGCTGCATTGCCTGAAAATTTGTTAAAAAAAATATAGGAGAGTAAGATCAGGGAGGCAAATGCCTACCTTGAACCTATAGAACTTTTTAGCATTCAAAAGGAAAAACATATGAAAAGAGGATTGTTGGCAAGCTATGTAGCAGGATTGACTGACAGGGAGCACGGCGAAAGCTATCGCACTATGATACGCTATTTTTTTCCTGAATTTATTACGTCATTTCTCCTTTATTCCATGCCCTTAATTTTAGATGTTATATTCATCAGCCATTTAAAATCGACGCCTACGTACACCGCATTGGGAACTACCAATAATTTTATTCATTTTTTAATCAAAATGGCTGAAGCATTTTCTGTCGGTACCATGATATTATCGGGTCAATTTAATGGGGTTAATAGCTTGCGCGATGTGGGACGATCATTGCGCGATGCATTTTGGAGCGCTTTTATTGTTGGCTTGGGTGCGGCTCTCGTTCTCTATTTTGGTGCAGCAACCATTCTGACTTGGTATGGGGCACATGAGCAGATTCTTCCTATCGCGGTTCCTTTTCTCCGCATTCGCGCTATAGGAGTTTTTTTTATGTTTATTTTCTTTGCGCTCATTGGCTTTATGCGTGGCGTCAAAAACACAAAAACCCCCATGTTTCTTTTTATGTTTGGTGCCGCTACTTTTATTTTGTGTGATTATCTGTTCATTTTCGGCAAATGGGGAATGCCTGCCCTTGGGTTGCAAGGCTCCGCCTACGCTACCATATGTCAGTATGTACTCATGCTTATTGTTGCTTTTGGCATTATTTTATCTGATCCCCTCTATCGTAAATATGGGATCGATCTTTTTAATATTTTTAGCGATACCACATACATCAAACAATTTTTGACGGTCACGTGGCCGGTTGCTCTGGATAAAGCAACCATTGCGTTTGCTTATATTTGGCTAGGGAAAATGATTGCAGGGATGGGGTTGAGTGCGCAAACTACTTTCTGTGCCATTAAAGACATTGAGCGCTTTTCTTTTCTTCCCGCTATTGCATTTGCTCAAATTATAACTTTTTTGGTAAGCAATGATCTGGGCAAACAAAAGTGGCAGGCGATTAAAAGCAATATTAAAAAATCACTTTTTCTCGCGAGTTTTGTGATCGCCCTCTTGCTGATCTTTTGTTATACTTTTTTGGATACGATTATCTCATTTTTTGATTGTACGAAGGGGATTACTCCTGTCGTACGGCAGATATTTCCGATGGTGAGTATACTTGTTTTCTTTGACCTGCTACAATTAATCTTATCCGGCGCTTTGCGCGGTTCTGGCAATGTGCGCGTGGTTATGATGGTAAGATTAATGGTATGTATCTGCTACTTTGGCCCATTTTCATATATTCTTTCCCATCTGCCGATTCAGGATGAAACAGTGAAATTTATGTTGGTTTATGGATCGTTTTATATAGGCAACGCTTTAATGAGCTTGTTATATATTCAACGGTTTCGCGGCCAGGATTGGAAAACGCATTCAATATAGGATATTATGGCAATTATTTCTCGGGAAGAAGTTCTTAAACTTGCGCGTATGTCTAATCTTTCAATTCATGATAATGAAGTTGAAGGGATTATGAAACAGATTGAAGATGTTCTTACGTATGCGGCGCGCGTGCAGGAAATTAAAGAAGATGTTACCCTTGCTGCAATGAAAAACATTAATAGGGTTCGTGAAGATCTGGTTATTCCTACCGATCCTGCGCCACTTCTTGCACAGGCTCCTGAACAAGAAGCCAACTATTTTGTAGTTCCCGCTATTCTAGAACATAAATAAAAGGTTTTTTTAACGATGGCTACTCTTGCTTTTGCAACAATCAAAGAACTCAAAGATAAATTGGAAAAAAAAGAGATATCTTCTTCTGATCTTCTTGCCCATTCCATTGAACGATTTAAAAAATATGATGTACAATTAGGCTCCGCTTTGGAAGTTTTTGAGCATCAATCAATTCTTAATAAATCGAGCAACAAAGGGAACCTTGCGGGTATTCCCGGTCTTGTTAAAGATAATATTGCCCAAGAGGGGCGCGCACTCTCATGCGCTTCAAAAATTTTGTCTAATTTTACCTCAACATATGACGCTACAGCAATTGCCCGTCTGAAAAATGAGGGAGCGTTGCTCGTTGGTCGCGCCAACATGGATGAATTTGCCATGGGTAGCTCTACCGAGACCTCAGCATATTTCAAAACAAAAAATCCATGGGATGCGCAGAGAGTTCCCGGCGGTTCAAGTGGTGGCTCTATAGCAGCAGTTGCCGCTGGCTTGGTGCCATTCGCCTTGGGTTCCGATACCGGTGGTTCGGTAAGGCAGCCCGCAGCCTTTTGTGGTATCGTTGGGCTTAAGCCAACATATGGTTTGGTTTCTCGATATGGCTTGGTTGCTTATGGTTCATCTCTTGACCAAATTGGGGTTGCCACCCGTTCTGTGTACGACGCTGCATTAGTTTTATCTGCAATGGCGGGACAAGATATTAAAGATTCATCAACACTTGCCGCTGAAAAAAAAGATTACACTGACAAGCTCGATGGCAAAATGCCTTCAAAATTGGTCATTGGTGTAGTGGAAAACGCCGTGAATGCAACGGGAATGGACGAAGAAGTTAAAGCATTGGTTGAGAATGCAATTGTGCAATTGGAAAAATTAGGCGCAACTATCAAACGTATTACCATACCAAGCATGGATTATAGTGCGGCAGCTTATTTTATTATCAGTCGCGCTGAAGCCGCTTCAAATCTTGCTCGTTTTGATGGAGTGCGCTATGGCATGCGTGATAAAAATGCTGCCACATTGGGCCAAATGTATAGCAACACACGTCATGACGGTTTTGGACCTGAAGTAAAAAGCAGAATTTTAATTGGCAATTACGTGCTCTCTGCCGGACATGCCGGTGCTTTCTATGAAAAAGCGCGCAATGTACAACGTATGATCCGTCATGAATTTATGGAAGCATTTAAAGACATTGATCTTTTAGTCATGCCAACACAACCGGCTCCCGCTTTTGAATTCGGGGCGTTTGATGTAGATAAATTGCAAATGGATTTGCAGGATTATTTTACCTGTCCCATTAACTTAGCTGGTATTCCTGCGCTTTCAGTTCCCTGTGGTTTCACCAAAAAAGAATCTTTGCCTATTGGTTTTCAATTGGTTGGGCCTCACTTGTCAGAGGAATTGTTATGCCAGGTAGCACACGCATATGAGCTTTCACAGCCGTGGGCAACAACTCATCCCAAAGCATTTGTAGAGTAAGCTATTTAAAAATTAAAGAGGCTCGGGATTCCCGGGCCTCTTTTTTTATAGTAAACGTTGCTTATATGCTATTTAATTTCCCTTGGGAAAAAAGTAAAAGCCATTGGAATTAGTTCTTTCGAAAAATTCGGCGGCTGTGAAAGATAACTCGCCGGTATATCCGATGAAGGGTATATGGTAATTCTCTCGGTTTACCGGTGTATGGTGTTTCTCGTTTATCAGCACTAAGATCTCAGCAAGGGTAGTTTTCTTGGTTATATCTATATCATACGTTGCGGTAGGATCAAACGTTCCGGTATCATTTTTTTGTGCTACAAATACTTTAATTATTTTGTGTTGTTCTTCCGCTCCACGAGCCATAGAAAAGCTTGCCAATAAGCAGAGTGCAATCGCTTTAATCATATCAATTCCCTCTTTAATAACGATTTTCTATGTTATTTAATTGGCTTGGGGAAGAACCCAATGATATCACCCTGAGCTGCGTTAAAAAAATCTTTGACCGTTGCGACCCTCGTTAGATTGCAGGGTGCTTTTATAATGCTTTCACCGGTATCTCTCACAGCACTTATGCAATATTCGGTTGAATTTAGAGTGTAATTGTGTGCGCTATTCAATACCGTTACGAGCTCATCTATGGTACTCTCGCGGGCCATAGTTATCTCAAATAGTTGGTTAAAGCCATTGTTCTGTTGTACAAATACTTTAATTGGTTTTTGTGCTTCTTCAGCGGCATGAGCCATAAAAAAGCTCGCCAATAAGCAGAGTGTCAATTTTTTAATCATATCAATTCTTTCATTTTAAGGACTTATGCCAGAACGCAATAACATTACTATTAGTTTTTCTCAAAACGTCTACCACTGTGTGGGAGGCGAGCGGCGCTGCCGATAGAGTAGGATTGCCTTGATTAAGTTTTGTACCGTCATTTAATAGCGTGGTTATGAAGTACTCATTGTTGTTTACGGGGCACTTATGGGTATTATTCAATAATGTTTCGAGCTCGATTATTGTAGTGTTGTTCGTTATATTGAGAGCAAGGGTTTTGACTGTCTTTGTTTTTGTGTACACCAATACTTGAATTTTTTGTGGGGATTCTTCAGCAGCATGAGCTACAAAAAAAATTACTAACAAGCACAGGGGCATTATTTTAATCATACCAATTCCTTATATCACGTTGTGTATCAATAGATAATTTAACTAAAGCTATTGTACGGTGATTTGTTTAAATGGCAATGATTATTGTGTCGAGTTGCTCATGCTTATGGGCTTTCACAGCCATGGTCTACCAAATCGCCATTTGCTTTCCATGAGTAATAAAAAACAGCTTTTTTATTTTTACTTGAAAAGAAAAATACACCTTCAGTACACTGTAGTGTGTGGGGCAAGCTTAGGCTTTTGAGCCGGGGTGAGGGTATGTGGTCGAAAAAAAAAGATCTGATTTACATAATATTTTTCTTTCTGTCATCTGTAAGCATAATAGAAGGCGAGATGCAAAATTCTTGCGTTAAAAAAGGTCTTGGCTACAAAGAAATTCGTTACCGGCGGGTGCAGGCAGGAAAAAATAAAGATCCTTATATTTTTGCCGACATTTTTAAAGACATTTTTTATTTAAACTATAATCTTCTGAGCGTTGATACGTTTAAAGTATTTGTTGGCGTGTTTCCTTTTTATATCGCCGCGCGCATGATTGAGACTCCGTTGCAGAGTAATTTTTATTGTGGGCAGCATCACAAAAACCTTAAGCAGATGCCTTGGTGGTGTGATGGCGCCGCCCGTTTTGGCTTGGCGCTCCCTTTGGTTGGCTTGGGCAGTCTTGCTTTTTTTGCACATGATGAAGAGATTCGGCAGACGAGTTGGGCATTTATTTTGGGTATGCCATTTCTGATTTTTGGTAATAAAATAACTAAACGATTTACTTTTGATGGCTGTGAGCGGCCGTGGCATGAAAAATTCAGTTGCACTAAACGCGCTTGCGGCGGGTTTCCTTCCGGTCATATGGCTGAAGTAACGTATATGGCCGCCTTATATGGCTCTCGTTTTGGCTACAAATGGGGGATTCCATTGGGTGTTTACGGTGCTTTTGTCGGGGTAAATTTTTTGGTCAGCAATCGCCATTATCTTTCACAATTGGTCGGCGGTGTTGGCTGGGGATTAATGTACACCTATGCGGCAAACAAATTGATTGATAGCAAGATGAATAAATATAATATGCGGCTCTCTATGACCAATGATTTTCGCGGGGCGCCTGCAATGCGTCTTGCTTGTTCTTTCTAAGTTCACCTATTTTTCCTTTGACCTCTTTATAAAACACTTTACAATAGATCAATCATTCACCGTAATATTAACTTATATAAGAAGGTTGGTTTATCATGAATAAAACAATTAATAAGGTGGTATTGAATATGGTTACTATGGCAACAATCTCTTCAGCACTTTGTTCTGCAGTGTCAGGCGATGAGGTCAAGAAGCATTATGTTGACTGGCAAGAAGTAGAAAAGCTATGCGACACCGTTTATGAAATAATAAAGCAGGATGACTTTGAGCCCGATCTTATTATAGGTCTTTCTCGTGGTGGATTGATACCACTTGGCTATTTGGCCAATGAAAAAATGTTTGATATACGTGACACGCTTTCTATTGCCGTGCGATCATACGATAAAACCAAGCAAGGAAGCATCACCTTGCGTTTACCGGTGCATACAGAAGATTTGCAGCGATACAAGTCAATATTGATTGTAGACGATCTTATTGATTCGGGTAAGACTATAGCATTTGTTATGAATTTGTTAAAACAAGACCTTCCCGATGCCATTATCAAAAGTGCTGTTTTGTTTTACAAACCCGCTTCTGCTTCTGTGAAGCCAGATTATTACGCACAGGAAACGACTGATTGGATAGTGTTCCCCTGGGAAGCTGCGCAATAAATCTCATTTTTATTCTCTTGTATATAGTGTTATCTGACTGATTATTGTATAGTTACTTATAGTTTCTATAGCGTTGAACATTGAGGATCATGATGTCTTATTTGTTACTCATTGCCAGTCTTGCGTGCGCATTGGTCATTTATTTTGTTGCCAAGCGTCCTCTTGTGAGCATTGGTGTGTTTCTTCTGGGTACCGCTCTGGCTGTTTATTGGATACCCAGCCATTGTGAAAAAGATGTACACACGATTACTGTCGGTGTTTCGGCAAACTTTCCTCCCTTTACCTCTTTTGACATTAAAAATAATCAAATAGTTGGTTTTGATATTGATTTAATCAATGAAATAGGAAAGCGTCTTGATAAAAAAATTGTGCTTCAAAATATGCGTTTCACTGCGCTTTTGCCCGCCTTGCAATTGGGTGGTATACAGGCAATTTGTTCCGGTTTAACCGCGACTCCCGAGCGAGCTAAGCATGTCTTGTTTACCACGCCATATTTGGAAGGTAATGCGCTTATTATCGTAAGCCGCTTGTCAGAGCCACTCACTACTGTTGCCGATTTGCATGACAAAGAAGTAATCGTTAATGAAGGGTACACAGCAGATTTATATTTATCAAAAATACCCGGGCTGCACGTAAGACGGCTCAAATCAGTAGCAGAAGCATTTTTGGCGTTGGACAGCGGCCGCGCTGCTGCATTTGTAACGGCGCAAAATACGGTGCAATCATTCTTTGCGAAAAATGGATCAGCGGATTATCATATTGCGGTAATACCCGATACTGATGAAAATGCCTCTATTGCCGTATCGCCAAAATGTCCTGCATTGTTAGCCGAGATTCAAAAGGCATTGGATACCATGATGCAAGACGGTTCTCTTGAAACTCTGAAAAAGAAATGGAAAATAGAATGATAAATCTTTTATTGCTCAAACAATCTTTTTTTGCTTTGCTCTCTGGCGCTGTTGTTGCCTTAGAGATTGCAGCGCTTGCTTTAATTATTGGTATTATCGGCGGCACACTTTTGGCGCTGATGCTTTTGTATGGTAACAGGCTGGTGCGTATTATTGGGCATATCTATATCACTATTATTCGCGGTACCCCAATGTTGATACAGATGATCACGTTATTTTTTATTTTTCCGCTCATTGGTATTACTTTTTCACCCTTTTGGTCAGCAGTGGTGGCAATTGGACTCAATAGTATTGCCTATGTGAGTCAGATTGTTCGCGGCGGTATTCAAGCAGTGGGTATCGGGCAGACTGAGGCGGCAAAGACATTGGGATTTTCACCGTTACAAATTATTAAATTAATTGTCTTGCCGCAGGCGTTTAGAGCAATATTTCCTGCCTTGGGCAATGAATGTGTGATGTTAATTAAAGATTCAAGTTTGGCTTCGGTAATAGGCGTAGCAGAATTGACTCATCAAGGAGAAATGATTACGAGCATAACCTACGATGCGTTGACGGTGTATGCCGGTGTTGCGCTGATGTATCTGGTGATGACTTCAATTGTATCTGTGCTTTTACACATCGTGGAACAGAGGTTGGTATATGTTAAAAATTAAAAATATTACCAAGATTGTTAAAGACAAAATAATCGTTAACAATCTTTCACTGCAGATTGATTATGGAGAGATTGCCGTACTGCTTGGCTCCTCGGGCGTTGGTAAATCAACCTTGCTGCGTATACTCAATAACCTTGAAACAATAGATAACGGGATTGTTGAGCTGGATGGCAAAAAACTTGATTTAGCTCAAGTGAATAAAAATCATACCGTTGGGATTGTGTTTCAACAGTTTAATTTATTTGAGCATCTCACGGTTGAGCAGAATATAACGCTGGCACTTGAAGTAGTGGCAAAGAAAACTAAACAGGAAGCACATGCTATTGCCATGGCATTGTTAAAAAGATATGAGCTGCTTGATAAAGCAGATCGCATGATCTCACAGCTTTCTGGCGGTCAAAAGCAACGATTGGCTATTGCGCGTACTCTTGCGCTCAAGCCGACTATTGTGTGCCTTGATGAGCCTACTTCAGCATTGGATCCGTTATTGACAACCTATGTTGCGGATAACATTACAGAATTGGCAGAGCAAAAATATATTGTGCTTGTTGCCACGCATGATACCAGTTTGCTTGAAAAGTTGAATTGCACTATTCATCTCATGCGCAATGGCTCTATTGTTGAATCGGCAAAATCGCCTGATTTTTTTGCCAACAAAAGCAGATATCCTTTGATAGCTTCTTTTGTGCAGGGTAATCATAAAACAGTTTTGGATTAAATAAAATCCAATCTTTTTTTCAAGTTGCGCATGCCAAGAGTAAAGCAGGTCAGTGAGTAAAAAGTGATTGCTAGTAAACATATATAGAAATTTATATAGCCGCTTTGACCTAAAACTGCTGCGCGCATTGCTTCAGTGATATATATCATGGGATTTAGTATGTTTATGTACGCAAGGAGGGGGATCGCTTTATAAAGCGCCAGCCAAGAGAATTGAAAGCCTCCCATGAACCACATGGGAAAAATAAAACGTGACCATATGCTTCCCAATTTGCTCATATTCGCAATAATGCTTGCGGCCCACAGCACAAAGCAGGCATAAAAAATGCACTGAAAAATTACTATGACCAAAAATTTAAAGTAATTAATTTGGGTGAGATCAAGCTGGTTCCATAGGCAGATTTTCCCCAGTGGGAACATTAAGAGAGTTAGGGTTACATAGATGATAAAATAATAGGCAGCTTTGCTTATTATTGCCATCCATGACGGAATAGGCAGAGTGAGATTATAATTAATAATGCGATCCCCTTCAAAATCAGAAACAAGTTCAATGGCACTTGTATACAATTCAAAAAGGCCGGCGGCCGCGATGATGCCGCATAATTGAAATACCCCAAAATCATGCGTCAATCCAAAAAAAGGCATTACATAGCCGGTAACAATAATGGTCAGTACGACCCATATAGAAATATCGATTAATTTATTAAAAAAAGTCTGTTTAAAAACTGCAAGATCAGCTCGTATTAGTTCTTTACATACGTGTAAATAAAACATTTTATTCATAGGGTGCCTTCAATGCTCTTAATTGTGTTCTGTCTTGAGTAATTCAAGAAAGACATCTTCAAGATTTTTCTGTTTAAAATCGGCCATTAATTTATCAGGTGTATCGATAAGTTTTATGTGTCCTTTATCCAAAATACAGACACGGTCTGAAAGTTTTTCTGCTTCGTCTAGATAATGGGTGGTAAGCAGCACAGTAATGCCATCGTTTTTTAAATTTTTTATCATCTCCCATACATTTCTTCTGATATGAGGGTCAAGCCCAACAGTGGGCTCGTCAAAGATGATAAATTCCGGTTTGTGAATGAGGCTGCGTGCAATCATAAAGCGTTGTTGGTAACCGCCGGAAAGCACGGCCGCTTTTTGGGGTAGATATTTTTCCAGCTCAAATTGTTGCACAAGCTGTGTGATGCGTATTTTAATTTCATGCTCGGGCACGCCATAAAATTTGCCAGCAAAAAAGAGATTTTCTTCTAAAGTGAGCATTGGATTTAAATTTGGTTTTTGTGGACAATAGCCCAAACGCAATCTAAAGGCAGGAATGTCAGTATAGATTGATGCTCCCTGGTATTCGATATCCCCGTCGGTAGCCGGGTGCAGCGTAGCTATGATTGAAGAGAGAGTTGTCTTCCCTGCGCCATTAACACCAAGAAGGCTTACAATCTCGCCCTGATAGATATCAAGGTTAATGTCTTTTAAAACAACTGAATCACCATACGTTTTTTTAATATTTTTGATGCGCAATAAGGTATTTTGCATAGGAAGTCCAATGTTTTTTTGCGATAATTTGTTTGTAATAACCAGTATATTTCAACATTCCTTTTATTCAATATTTTCATCATGAGGCTGTAATTGTTTTTCATAGCGTATGCCGTTTCGGGTCAGGAGTGGCAGTGATTCGTTTAAAGATCGAACAAAATTCTCAGATTCATAAAGCTTTCTCGCGGCTTCATTTTTATCATTAACATCAAGCTCAACGCGAGTAATTTCGGGCCACTGTTCTTTAATAGTTTCTTCTGCGTTGTGCAATAAGGCTCTTGCATAGCCCTTTCTTCGGTGGCTTTGCGCAATAGCCAATCCTTGAATTTTTGCCTTCATTGATTCAAGGTACAACTCTTTTTCTTGAAAAAAAACGATGAATCCTACAACCGTTTGATCCTCATCTATGATTATTTTTTTAATTTTTGATTGATCGTGCAAACAATCAATCATTATTGATTCTGCACAGCCGCTAAGCGGGCGTATGGTGCTTCCCACAAAAAGCTGCTGTGAGCTTGCAAGGGCAATAGTGATAATCTGTTCTTTGTGTGATTCATCATAATCGACAATTACGGGCGTCTCAGCGCAAAAAACAGCGGATATTAACAATAGACTTGATACTAGAGCTTTCATAAGAATCTTCCCCACAAATAATAGTATTTTTCCCCTATTGTTTACGGTACCATATTATCTCTTGCGGAGTCCATGCATGAGTGAGCTATCAAGTGTGAAAAAGTGTAAAAGAGCAATAAAAAACATTGCCTGATGTTCAATGGATAATGCACGTTATTCATACTGATAATCAACAAGAAACTACCTTAACTGCTGATATGTTTGAAGATTTTAATAGTGCATATAAAGGATCATACTTTAATGGAACTTCTGTATAACCCTCAAAGAGCTGACTATAAAAAGAGTAATTCTACGCAATGCCCTTTTTGCAATAAGTTTAATTTGTCTGATGATAAAAAATATGAACATTTAATAGTAAAAACAACAGACCACAGCATAATCATGCTTAATATGTTTCCGTATAATCCCGGACATCTCTTGGTAATGCCCAAGGCTCATATAAGCGATATATCACAGTTATCAGAAGAATCACGAAATGACCTCTTCGCACTACTCGTTATTGCAATGCAGGCAGCTAAAAATGTTATGCATACTGAAGATATGAATGTTGGGATAAATATGGGTAAAACATCGGGAGGATCAGTACAATCGCATGTTCATATCCATATAGTTCCTCGCTTCATAGGTGATACAAATTTTCTCGCGGTGATCGCTGAAACCAAAGTAGTAACAAAAGATATAAGAACTATATACGATCTGTATAAAGAATATTTTAATGGTCTCTAGCAGTTGTTCTTGGGATATTAAACATCAGCCCAATTGATTTCTGCCAAGTGATGCTGTTTTAAGAAAGCATTTGCTTTTGAAAAATGGCGGCACCCCAAAAATTTGGTGACTGATAATGGTGAAGGATGAGCAGCTTTTAAAACTAAATGCCGCTTAGGATCAAGATGAATATGCAGATGCTGTACTTTTTTCTGGGCATATGCTCCCCAGAGCATTAATACCGTTGGGCGGGGGCGTTTAAGCAATTGTTCAATAATTGCATCAGTAAAAATTTCCCATCCGCGTCCAGCATGGCTTGCTGGCTGACCTTCCTCAACCGTTAAAATTGAATTGAGCAGCAATACGCCTTGATGGGCCCAGCCGCTCAAAGTGCCATTTTTTGGTATCGGCATGCCAATGTCATTATGCAGTTCTTTAAAAATATTGCGCAAAGATGGCGGTTGCGGCACACCGGGTGGCACACTAAAACTGAGTCCATGTGCTTGGCCGGGGCCATGATACGGATCTTGCCCGACAATAACAACAGTTACTTTTTCAAATGGTGTTGCGCGGAGTGCGGCAAATATGTTTGCTTTGGCAGGATATATTTTTGCGCCGGCTGCTTCACGTTGTTGTAAATAAGCAACCAGAGCATCGATGTGCGGATTTTTGCATACCTCTTCTAAGGGTTTTTGCCATGAAGAGGGCAATGAATCGAAGAATTTTTTTTGTCGTGGTGTCATTTCTTTCATAGTAGTAGCATTGTGCCTTGCATTGTTCGCCTTGTCAAATGAGAAGATGGGGGAAAATCCGTCATCTGTCTATTATCTCAGGGATGCCTTCTGTTTGTTCACCTCGTCTTTTGGTTGGATTATTCATCCACGCATTTTCTAAGTTGGTATATGCTATGTCAGCAATAGGTGCCAACACATCGCCTATTGATCGTTGGCACGCATATGTTCCATCTTCAAATTGGAGCGCAGTCATCTCTGAACCGTCATTGAACTTCGCCATATACGATTTCGTTCCGTCTCTGCTATGAGAACGAGAACAATAGGCTATTTGATCTACGTGAACCTCCGCCAGTTCAGGATACTTGTTATCTGGAGTGAAAAAATGATTGCTCGCCGATGCACAAGTAATTTTAGTGAGAAGCAGGAATTGTTTGTCTGTTGAATCTTCCATGCCCCCAAAACAATCGACATTGCTGATAGCAATACGAAAATCATGACGGTTTTTTCATAAGTTTCTCCGTTGAATTTTACCAAAAAATGTTAATAATTCTTTACAATAGATAACAATTTATCACCAAAAAGAGCAATCTCAGCCATTTTAGATGAGCAATTTTTTTACGCGCTTGCCAATGGTTGAACGTCTTGTTCAAAATATCGGTGAAATTCTTTGGGCAGCTGCTTATAGTCACTCATAGCGGTGACGTGCGAAAAATCAATGCCGCAATAGGTATTCCAAAACAAAATTTTTTTATCACACAGCGCGTGCTCGGTGGCATCAGCCATGATTGCTGCTATCGGCTTTGCGCTATAGGTGCCTTCAAGGTTAATGTTTTCTAGATCTTTAAATAGGGTAATGGCATCAGCTGCTTCAGGAATGAAGAGGCCATAGGCGGTGCCGCAGAATTGCTTATTCAAGAACAGATCTTGTTCTGGAAATTCTATTATCGGAAATGATGCATCCAGTGCATGCAACATTTCATTGGTGTGCATAAACAATTTTTTTATATTCAACAAAAATTCATCAGCTTCTTCTTCTGGCTCAACGCATACGGCAACTATTTTTGATTTCATCTGTGTGGCGTGCAAACCAAGCAGTAATCCCGCTGTAGTAGCACAACTGCCGGTAGCAACATAAATGAAATCTGGTTCCGGCGTTTCATGCAGTGCAACTTGATGGGCTAATTCAAAAGCGGCATTCACAAAACCAAGTACACCAAGTGCATTTGAACCGCCCGTGGGGATAAGATATGCATGCGCATCAGCTTTTAATAGTTCTTCTGCTGCCAATGCCCTGGTCGCGTTGTTGGGGAAAAATTGCAATTGCGCCTGGTAATAGGTATCAAGCAAGAGGTTATGGCGCACCACATATGAGTTTGGTTGATCTTTCAACATCAAAATAGATCGTAGCCCCAATTCGTGTGCATACACTGCGGTAGCCAATGCATGATTTGATCCGGCGCAACCATACGTGACGATCGTCTGAGCATTTTTTTGCACAGCATCGGCCAAAAGAAATTCTAATTTGCGTGGTTTATTGCCCCCATACAGGCGAAGTCCGCCCCCCATGCTTTTTCCCGTTAAATCATCCCGTTTCATGAAAACATTGTCACACCCGATTCGATTACCAAAGTTCTCAAGTTTGATGATAGGGGTAGGCAGATCACAGAGAGCAATGTGAGATATTTTTTCTTGCAGGTGAGGAAATTTGTTAAATAAATAGGGTTCACCATACGCCGTGGTTATAACAAAACTGATAATGAGTAATGATATTCTCCGTTGCATCTTTGCTTCCTTGTTAATTAATTTCATGAGAATTTGTACCATAAAAAAATTGTTGCGCCCGATCAGCTAATTTTGCAAATTCAGTTTTATCCAAGCTGTTCAATTCGTCAGGGGTTACCTAGTTGACAAATCCAGAGGCTATGATATTAAATTCACCATAAGTCTACAGCATATCAAAACTGTGCTTTGCTCTTTCAATATAAATCTATAAAGTTCCAAACAATTTCATTCTTCTTTGACTGATTCTAGTTTCAGTTGTTTGCAATTCATCTTCAGTCATTTTGTCGATCCATGCAAAAGCTGAATTGCATTGCCTGCTTATAAATTGGCAATTTGTAGGCGAATAGCCCTTATCCACATCAATCCTATCTAACTGTAAGCCTTTAATATGACCATTCTGCAAAGCCCAAGATTCAAAGTTTTCAAAATTTTCCAACCATTCTGCACACATTACAATTCCTCTGCCGCCATATCTCGCGTATGATTTATCAGAAGATAAATAGCACCTACGTCTTACATGATTCCAAGTTACGTAAAGGGATGTTTTTGATTTTCCATGCGTTCTTAATCGCTCTTTAGTATAACAACCACAGCTTTTTGTCGAACTTCTTTCTAGCGATGACGTTGATGCAAAAACCACAGTGCCACAGCGACATGAGCATTGCCAAATAAAACTACCCCATTTATCTGCGTGAGAAAATTTAATAACCTTTAAATAAAAAAATACCTTATCTATCAGTCTGTTTTCAGTTTGGTACCTACTACAATCAGCGCATTGTTTTAATCCATTTCTTTCTTTTCCTGGATTAAGCGCATGCAAAGTAGTTTTAAATAAATTTCCACATTCGCATTTTACCTCCCAAGGGGGACGGGAATCAATACCAGATGATCTTTCACCAACCAATAGCTGAACGACGGTAAGCTTACCAAATTGCTGTCCTTCAATTCTTTTGCGTGGTTCATAACTACAGGAGCTTCCGCATCCTTTTGTCTTTTTCGATCTTAAATCGCCACCGGAGATTGCTTTCTGCTTGCCGCATATACATTCACACATCCACATTATATGCTTGCCTCTATTTGAGGCACGATGTAATACCTTTAAATAAGTAAAAGTTTTTCCTGATAAATTAATAAATTTGCCCACGTTTGGTATCTCCGTATCTACTAAAGGCCATATTTGCAAAACATACAATGTGGATTGGCGGAAGGCATAGAACCTTGATCAAGACATTCACGCACTTCTGGAAGAATATGATCCAACCATGAATCGTCAAATTGGTACGGTTGAATTGTCGATTCAAATTCTAGTTTTTGATTGAAA
Organism: uncultured bacterium; assembly: GCA_963707655.1. Lineage (GTDB taxonomy): Bacteria > Babelota > Babeliae > Babelales > Vermiphilaceae > JAKAUA01. Next base: position 224,000 of record OY970172.1, read on the forward strand.
TTTGGCCTGTCTTTTAACGCTGCGCTATAAACAAAATAGCCTGTAGGGCACACAGGCAGCCCTTTATTTTTGATTAGGTAAGCATAAAAGGCCATTTGGCGCTTGTGGCGTAAATTATTTTGATGTTTAGTATTTGTTTGGTCTTTAGCAGTCGCTTTATAGTCAACCACAATTAATTCACCATCAAAACTTATCCATAAGTCATCAAGAACTCCCCAGAGCTCGATCCCGCTTTCTTTGTGCAGAAATCTAATGCCACCCTTTTCAAAATCACGCCATATTAATAAAATTTCGTGATTAAAGGGAATAGCTTCAATATTATTAGCTGACATAATCGGATGGGGTTCTTGATTAATGCGATACGCGTCGAATTCCTTCTTCCAAAGATTATCCACGACATTGCTAAGTGAGAAAAAATCTGAATCAAGACCAGGTCTTTTTTTCTTTAAAACCATGACCTTATAGAAACAACGACGACATTCAAAAAAAATATTAAGTCTAGACCAGCTTAATGCTGACAAACATTTATTTTTATACATGAAAATTGCACTTTATATATAAGAAGAGATAACCAATATCAAATATTAATAAAGTTATTATTGGTATAGTCGATGATTAAAAAGGCAAACCGCCTTGCTCTATAATAATTCGGCGTTTTTGTAAATAATCTGTAAATGAATCAATAAAGGGAATGAGACATTCAGAATATTGCAACTTTATTGAAAGGTTAGTTTCCATCAAAGGTTTTTTAAAAATATTCTTTGTTTGAAATTCCATTTCTCCACAACGCTCTTCATCAGGGATCATGAATAAGATAATTTCTTTTTCTTCTGCGATTAAAAACAAACGAAAATTTTTGGAGTTTTCATCAGATTCCCAAGATAAGTACCAATGCGTTTTTGTGTAATAACCTAGAACTTCATAACCGATGTCTTTATGATAAGTTTCAGGATTTTTTTTATGAGATACTTCCACTTTTATTGCTTGAGATTTATATGGAAAATAAGCTCTGGCATTGTTTAAATCTTGTTCAAACTTACAAACTGAAGCAGATATAGAATCAAATATTGAAAAAAGAGATTTGGCTTCTTCCACAAGCTTTTGAATGGAAGAATCAACATTAAGAGGGTTTATTTTTTTTGTTTCCATGGGAAACCTTTCTTCAAAAAATAGATATAAAAAAATTAAACTATTGAGAGTTCCAACTCTCTTAATTGCTTGTTCCTCACAAGCTCAAGAACTATGATTCTAACTATAGGTCTTGGGAAACATTTTTAATTTGCTTATGTATTTAGCGGGAGGCTTCCACCTTTTAACTATCTGCATTTGCAAAACTTAAGGATGTCATGTGACTTTCTGCTTAAATATTCAGAAATCACAAAACTAAATTTACAGTAAAAGTGTATGCTTTTCAAGCTATTTTTTAATAGTTATAAGATTTTGTTTTCTTGCATTCTTCAACAAATTATTTATAATTTCCACAAAATGTAATGAATGTATCTGCATCCAAGGAGAGCAACATGAAATTCATCTTACCTATCAGGGCGCATAGCCTGATCGCATCCATCCACGAGCAAAGGCTCACGTATTGCGATGCATCAGACATGCTCGTGCAATAGCATCCAATCCAAAACAATCCCTATTAATTTTTAAATATGTGCTGATCAAAAATCGGCATGATGATACCTGTGTATCCTTGAAAGTTTTTTATGATGGTAAGAAAAGTACCTGTTAAAGTTGTTCTTAACGCCGAAGATCGTAATAGGCTTGTTGCCTTCTTCTTGTTGCTTGCCGAAATGAATAAAGAAGTAAACGGTAATAACAAGAAAACTAAAAAAGCAAAAACAAAGCCAAAAGATCAAACTAAAATAACCTCCATCTGGGGTGGGGCCTGCCTTAAAAGCAGGTCTTTTTATTTCCTTACAACTCCTGTATCTTTAAGGGCGGCCCATATAGCTAGCACCCGTAAAAGGTACATCAATGATCGACACAGTTGTTTTAACACTCGGCTCGGATATATTCAGCATCATTAACCCAGATGCCTTCACTCCATCGGCCCACTGGGCATTGCCTAACGCAGCCCTTGCTCAGGCGGCCATCCAATCAAAGCAAAACCCAACCAAAAAAGAATTATTTGCCGGCATTTACAAGCCACGGCTCACATTAGCGCGCCGCATCAACTTGCATGGCCGCAGTGAGATTATGCTTAAAATTGAATTGTCTTTGCCCAAGCTCTTTTTCGGCAATAATTTTGATGAGCTGCGCCTGAAAGATTTTAAACCGCTTATGCAAAAATTAGTTATCATGTTGGAAGGCATGGGTGTTCGGATTACCGCTGCCGATCTTGCGCGGGCAGACGTACTGGCCGTCCATTACTCCAAAAATATAGCTCTCACGGATGGCTCAACTCCATACCATTACATCACCAAAATAAAAGAAGCCAACATCAAGTTATCGCTGGACACCAACCAAACGGATTACCGCAATGAAGGCCATAGCTACAAATGGCACTGTAACTCATATGAGGTGGTATTTTATGATAAAATTCGCGATCTGGAAAAAGCAAAAAAGAGCGAAAAGCGCGCACTGGAAAAAGATAGCGCATTGCAGCTAAATTTGTTTGATACATTGCAAAAAAGACAGAAGCTGGAAATATTGCGCATGGAAGTTCGTTTAAATAAGCGGCAGAAAATAAAAACACTTTTGCAAGCACTCAAGATTAAGCCCATCCTCACCTTGCAGGGTCTATTTAAAGCGGCCATATCAAAAAAGGTATTATTGCATTACTTGGATGAATTGGAGCGTAAGAGAAGCCCGTTGCTTGATTACAAGGCAACTGACAAGGGATTGTTAACCGCTTTGATATTTAATAATCCGGAGCTCGGCCCCAAACAGATTTTACAATTGTATGGATTAAAGAAAGCGCTGGAACTGGTGGATGCTCGGGAGCTGAGAGTGATGTTTGCCAAATACAATGCGCGCAGCTGGTATCGGCTCATGGCTGATGCAAAAGTCCACAGTAACGAGTTCACTTGCGGGCATCAGATTGCGTTCTTCAAGAACCTCAACAGCACATTTCATGGTAGCAGGGTAGTAGAGGGGAAGGCGGCGTACAATAGTGTGCGACAGATAAGGATGGCTGTCCTGTTCAATAGTGGATAAAGTTTGATAGGTGGCAAGACTGAGTCGTAGACGCCGAAGGCCTTCAGCAGATTTTTCTGTGCCGACACCCGGATCAAAAAAACCTCCCGCGCGCCAGGATGGAATATTGTATTGTTCTTTACTGGATATGCTTATGTTGGTAAAGCCGCGCTGAAAAAGTTCAGTTGCCATGGTAAGACCCATGCAGCCGGAGCCAATAACTTTTATGGCAGATTGTTTATCAAGATTTTTTGCTGACAAGAGCCCAATCGCTTCTTCAATAGAGCCAAAGAGTGTGGTAAAGCCGGCGCCACCGTGTCCATAGCAATGGACAATTGTTTTATTATCAGTGGTTTCATCTAATGAGATATTAATGCCTCCAGTGCGCCGCGGCCTATCGCAAAATGCAGTTGCTGCAATGGCGGTGGCATCAAAACAAGGAGGGCGCAGGCAAACAGTGCGGGGCGTAGAAAGTTGTTTGAGGAGATTTTCTTGTTGCTCTGCCGACAGAATCTGCGATGCAATGAGAGATACAGCGAATAGCGTTATGTGTATGTGTTTCATAGATGACCCGGTTTGTTATAAAGTGGCTCAATTTTTTTTCTCTAGTGTATCAATACTGCTTGTTTGAGCAAACTATGAGAAGAAGAGGGTGCGCTAGTAAAGAGGCTCTTTTTTTTATTAACGAGGGCTTAGCGCAAAAACAAAGGCCTCAGAAGTAATCCGAGGCCTTTATAAGAAGATCTTAGTGTAATAGAATCTGCACGATTATTCGAATAATCCGGCTTCTCTGGCGAGGTCTAACGCAACGTTAGCATCGCTCGCTCCTTGACTCAAGGTAAATGGATATACCAATTTACCGGCATCATTTTTTGTTGGCGCATCAACTTTATAATTCATGCAGGTAGCATTATCGGTGCCAAGCTCTTTGACTTTAGCAAAGTGGGTTGCATATATGAACAGAACATCATCGAATGTTGATATTTTCTTCACGAATTCATACGCGCATACTTCCCCATCTTCAGCAACGGTTCCGGTGAACAATTCATCAAGCGCAAAAAAGAATTTTTTACCTGTCTCTAAAGATTTAATTTTCTCCAATATCTCTTGAGCTCTTTTCAATTCCGATGCAAATAATGAAAGGCCATTAATAAGATCATCGGATATGTTCAGGTAAGAATGAATCGCATCAAACATAGTGTATTCAAACTCTTCCGCTGCCGCTACACCAAAACATTGTCCCAAGACCACATTTTGCAAGAGTGCTCTGATTGAAGTTGTTTTTCCACCTTTATTTGGTCCGGTTAATAAAACATTTTTATTTTCAGAAATGGTATTGACGACCGGACTTTGCACCAATATGTTCCAGAAGCCTTTAGCATGTATCGACGGTTTTGCATCATCTACAAAGTTAACAAAACAGAATTTATTATTTTCATTGTGCGATGAAACTATTTTGGAGGCCAATGCATTATAGGCGTCAAGTTCTGCTATACACGCAAATACTTTGGCAAGATGGTTTTTTTGTTGGTACAAAGAATACAAAAATGTATGTACGGATGGGGTTAAAAATAGTTTAGTATTCTTGTCTTGATAGCGTGCATGTTTTAAGCCTTCTATTAATGAAAGGCCATCAGCATCTTTAATTTCACTTATATTAAATTGATTTTTCACGCCATAATCAGCGCACAGTGTTTCAATTTTTTCAGCAACGGTAATTAACTGATTCAAGGCATGCATCTTTGTTCGTTTTTCTGACGCAGTTGAGTAATCTTTATATGCCCCATAGAGAGAAGCACCAGTTGCTACGCCCATGTAGGCCGCCACGAATGCATAAACGGCACTTGGGAACTGTTCTACCTGAAATATCTTTGCGTATGCATCGATCACTCGCCCGGGCTTAACCATTCCATAAGCACTCGCTGGAACGCTTAGTAAATTAAGAGCAGTGGAAACAGATTTTGCTGTGGGATTGAATGTCATAAACTCAAAAATAGGGTATAGGCCGGGATTCTGTTTTTGAATTAACTCCAAATTAGTGAGTTCAGGACAAGTTTTCCCTTTGAAAAAATCTGACAGTAGTTTAATAACTTCTTGTTCTGCCTCTTTGGCAATTTTAAGAAATTGTTCAACTTCTTTTTTAAAATCAGGATTTTCTACCAGAGCTTTGATAGCGTTTTGTCTTGGCAAGAGTACAGAATTTTTATCTTGCACGCTTACCGGGTTTTTCAAAGTTTCTTCGATAAAAGATTTGCCCATTAATGTATGGCAGCCCAGAGCTTCTGCCATTTGAGCAATGTTGAGATCATGAGCGATATTTTGCGTCTCCGCATACTTGATATTTTTCTTATTATAAGCGGCAATTCCGGTATCTTCATTCGCCATGATGTTTACGAGCTTTGCTTTGCCTGAGTCGTAATTTTCGACAGTCTCGGTGGCTGCAGAAGTGGTAAATACAAAAATAGACAAAAGTAGTAATAATCTGTTGCGTTGGATAATCATTTTTTCCCCTAAAATAGAATAAAATTAATAATTAAAGTTTTTTTAGTCGAATCGGTTTATATCGCTTTTTCATATTGAACGATTTCCATTGCAATCATATGCGCTGGTTGAATTGAAGATTGTATAAAACCTTCAGATTCATAGAGCCTTCTTGCCCCGTCATTATTGGCATTGACATCAAGATCAACACGTGTAATGGTTGGCCATTGCTGCTTAATGGCCTGTATTGCATTTTGAATTAAGGTTCTACCATGTCCTTGTCGTCTGAAATGCTTAGAAATAGCCAAGGCCTCGATTTTTGCAAATGAATCACATTCCGCATCAGTTCTTTTTAAATGGGGCATAGCGATTGAGAATTGTTCTTCGTTCCACGGCAGTCCATGGGACTCAGCAAGCTTCTTTAATGACTCAAGACTTTGCTCTTGGGTTTTGAAAAAAGCACAAAATCCGGCAACTTCTGCAGAATTTGTTATAACTTTTTTCATTTTAAGTGGCTCGTTTAACATTGCTTCCATACCATTTTTATTTTCAGTCTCGAATTGCTCCAATGTCCAAATACCATTGGTTACTAAATTGCTTCCCCCAAAGAACTTCAACGGGTCATGAAAGGCGATATCCATTACTGCATTTTTATGTGATGCATCATAATCAACGATACGAATTCCTTGATCTTCGGCGCAAAAAGTAGTTGAAACTAAAATGGAAGTAGTGATAAATATAAAACTAGACAAAAGTAATGATAATCTGTTGCGTCGGATAATCATTTTCCCCCCAAAAGTAGAATTAATTAAAAATTATTATATGTTCCTAGTTTGCTTATTATTACATCTCTTTTTTATAGTGGATTGCCGCATGATGCGGCGTGAATTGAAGATGGCTAAAAGAGCATCTTTTTTTATAGGAATCCCCCCTAAAAAATAATTCAATTAATCCTTAAATTCAATAGTATAACCTCATCCCTGATCTGTCTATCTGAAAGGCAGGGGTTTTAGACGTATATACGGTCTAAAACCGATATGAAGCATTTAAGTACTATGATGATTTATTATCATAGTTTGCATATTTTGCCGTAATAGCTTTCATATCCTCCGTCATTTCTCTCAATTCCGGAGCATATTTACATATCAATTCATTGGTTGCGCTGAGGTAATCTGCAGAATCTTTATTAAAGTTATATTTTTCTGCCAAGAGCTGTGCTTCGTGTAGGTATTCAGGATTATCCATTAATTGTACAAAAAGTTGTTGGGAATCACGGTGTTTTTTAAAATGTGCCGCAAAGTCCGCTTCCATTGCCTTTTGCTGCTGTGGACTCAGATCTGGCACAGCAAGGTTATTTCTGCCATTAAAAGTCGCCATCTTTTCTTCTAGAGCGATGAGCTCGGGAGAAAATTTATTTCTCAATGCTTCATAAGCTTCCATGTATTCAGGAGACATTGGGCGATCTGCGTACTGTTTCGCCAGCTGCTTAAGCTCTTCTAAAAAATCAGGATTGTTATGCAGATTACTGAATAGCTCTTGATACTTTTTACCGAGGTCACTGAGCTCTTTTTCAAGCTTTTCTTCTGTGTTTTTATCTATATTTTTGTACTTTTTAATGGCTTCTTTCGCGCTGGCTTCGATACGCGCCTGCTCATTGGTAAAAGGCTCATGCACTTTTTCCGATTCCACCCGTACCTGAGGGGTAAGAATTATAGATTTGCCATCAGTTTTGATTTTTAGGACCGAACCTTCTTCGATATCCAAAAGCTCCAAAATCGCCTTATCAAAGATAAGTGCGTTACTATTTCCATATTTAACTAACTTTTTTAGCATATTCGCCCCCGCTAAGAGTTGTTTTTATTGTACAACGTTATAACAAAGTATATACGGTGTTATATAATAATCAAGTGCTTTGTACAATATTTTTCAAGAAAAGATGAAAAAGGCCAAAAAAAGTGCGATAGGGGTATAAATAGGATACAAAGATGATTTAATCCAAGTCAAAGGAGTCTTGATACTTTGGAATCACGACCGACCATCCAAAGCGCTCTTCTATCTTTTGCTTTAATGCTTGGGCAGCATCAAGCTCACCATGGGTAATAAATACTTTTTTGGGAGCGGTTTGAAAATAGCTTAGCCACTCTATGAGCTCTTGAGAATCAGCATGTGCAGAAAATTCGCGTATTGTTTTTATTTCTGCGCGCACCGTGTACATGGTGTTCCATATCATTATTTCTTTTGCTCCATTGACCAAGGCCCGCCCCAAGGTGCCCGTTGCTTGATACCCTACAAAAGCTATGGTGTTTTTGGCATCTGAAACAAAATTTTGCAAATGGTAGAGCATTCGTCCACCGCTTGCCATGCCGCTGCCGGCGATAATTATTGCGGGTTGTTTTATATGATCAAGTTTTTTTGATTCCTCGCCGGTACGGGTAAAGGTGGCGAGTCCGCATATTTTTTTACACTCAGATTCTGAGATTTTATATTCATCAGCAAACTGGCAAAATAAATCAGTAATTTTTATGGCTGTCGGGCTATCTAAGAAAATAGGAACAGGCGGAATAATGTTTTTTTCTTTTAATTGATACAGGCAATACAGAATGGTTTGCGTACGCATTGCTGCAAAAGCGGGTATTACCAGCACTCCCCCTTTTTTCATCGTCTCGTTAACTATTTCGCCCAACTCTTTGATAGGATCACCTGTTTCATGCACTCTGTTGCCGTATGTTGACTCAAGAACTAAAAAATCAGTTTCTTTCAGATGCGGCGGAGATTTGAGAATAAGTTGATGATCGTTTCCCAGATCGCCTGAAAAGGTCAATTTCTGCTTGCCATCAGATATGATAACAAACGCCGACCCAAGAATATGACTCGATCTGATAAGAGTAACCTGCAATCCTTGAATGTTCACCACCGTATCATAATCAGTAGGCTTAAAAAATTTTAATGAGTTTTCTGCGTCACGCCGTGTGTATAAGGGTTGCACGGGGGCATGCTGAAAATCGCTTTTTGCCCGGGCGTCTTCTTCTTGCAGGTTTCCGCTATCGGTTAATATTATAGCAGTCAGCTCATAGGTAGCTTGTGAGCAGTATATCGTCCCCTTAAAACCATTTTTGACCAGTAACGGTATATACCCAGTGTGATCTAGATGGGCGTGAGTGAGCACCAGCGCATCAATGCTTGACGGTGCTACGGGAAATTGGTCCCAATTGTGCTTGGTGAGTTCTCTGCTTCCTTGAAACAGGCCACAATCAACTAAAATTTTTACCTTTTCATGTTCAACAAGATATTTTGAACCGGTTACTTCTTGTGTGGCACCCAAAAAAGTTATTTTCATTACTCGTGCTCTCTTTTTTATTATTATTGGCATTTCATATAATTAGTGCTGACATTCACATCAGTTCAGCTATCTTCAATGCACTGTAACACAAAAGCATGCTTGATTTACAACATCGTGCATGCTTTTATGCATTTTATTCTACCTGCAGGCAGAAAGATCTTGGTTGACGCTATCGATGATCCTTGAGTACATTAAATAGCTATACGGGGGTTATAACAGATCAAGAGGGGGATCACTAATCATAAAAAAAGAGTACATAGAGATGAAAAAAGATACTAAAATCCGCTGTTTTGGTAATAAACCAGGTCAAGAATTCTATGCGGAATATCATGACAATGAATGGGGTAGGCCCGTTCATGATGATAAGCATTTGTTTGAAATGCTTATTCTTGAAGGTGCCCAAGCAGGGTTGAGCTGGGAAACAATTCTTAAGCGTCGGCTTGGTTATCGTAAAGCATTTCATAATTTTGATCCCCACAAAGTTGCTAAAATGACGGATGCACAGTTAGAAGCGCTTCGCACTAATACGGACATTATTCGTAACCGTTTAAAAATTTACGCCGCTCGTCAAAACGCTCAGGTGTTTCTAAAAATACAGCAAGAATTTGGCTCTTTTGATGCGTATCTATGGAAATTTGTAGACGGTAAACCTATTATCAATCATTGGAAAACCCACCAAGAGATTCCCGCAACAACAGCGGAGAGTGATGCGTTGTCAAAAGATCTAAAAAAGCGGGGCATGACTTTTGTAGGATCCATCATTATATACGCCTTTATGCAAGCAGTGGGCCTAGTCAATGATCATCTTACCAATTGTTGGCTGCGTCACGAGGACAAAAAACTTTTTTAAAGTAAAAAAACTAGATTTTTTTTAGCTCAAGATACGATTAACATGGGGTTTTTTAGAAATCGACTGACAACTGCTTTGGCTATAAAACCGGTTTTAATAAATAGGTTAATGCATAGCACATGCACCCTAAAGATATACACACTATGGTTAAGGTGTGATTAAATTTTTCAGATAAAATTTTTTCATGCGATGATTTAATTTTCCATTCAAGAAATCCATATATTGCTGTCGCATCACACCCAACGCCAAACATTCCTATAAAATTGATAACGTCTTGATTAAGTGGATGATATGTATTAATTAAAAAAGAGATGATGTAGGCAGAAATTATTATGCAGAATGAGGGAATAAATACAAAGTAATATGATCGCCAACCAGATTTTTTAGCATGAATATTTGCCATAATGTCCTTAACTGCTTGAAGTGTATAATAAATATCAAAAATCAAGAAACCATCGCATAAAATTTATAAGCAGAAAACCCACCGATTGACCGGTGGGTTCAGTGGCTGCACAGTTCTTTTGCTACGGAGCCTCCGCTCAGCTGCTAGTGCTGTATGTATTCTTTGTTTCCCGTGGCTGTGTAATAAAAGTGGCCGCCACGAGGTCCCAGGTAAATGTTTCTGCCATCATGTGTTTTACCTATAATTTTGGCACCATCAAAATTTTGCACATATTCTCTATGGCCGGCTGCGTTTTTATAATAGTGGCCTGTGTGGGCACCTTCAAAGACCGGTTTTCCATCAGCTGTTTTGCCGACAATTTCATCTGCGTGTGCTGAATTTTCTTTTGCAGCATGGTGTGGCTTTTTCGCTTGGTGGACATTAGCCTTACGGTGTTCTGCCGTTGCATGTTCTTTTTTGGCTGCGGCATTTTTATGCTGATGTTTTGTATCTTTTTCATGAGGTTTGTGTTTTGCTGTTTTGTCTGTCTTGCTCGTTGCATGCTTAGCGTGGTGGTGAGTAGCATCTTTCGTTTCAGCTTTCATTGACGCAACAAAAAGCACTATCGAGAGAGAGAGTGCACCTAATAACTTTTTCATACGTGATCCTTTTTTGTGGAATGTTATGAGATATTTAACGTATGGCCCATTAAACCAAGTGTACTTATTGTATCAATAGAAAAATCAGAATGTGCAATAGTTTTATGAAATGAGCTATTGGAGCAGCACTGTTCGTGTGGTATTTCTCCCTAAAAAAAATTATCTTGCTCTGGATTTTTTGGTAAAGCATAATGGTTTATTATTAATCTTTTTTACCGGCAAGTTTCACCCATGATAGAAAAACAATCTCTTTCAGATCAACGCATTATTGATTGCCTAGATACCGATTATGGCATTAAAGCTACTGCACTGACATTCATTCCTTTAGGTGCAGATATAGATGCATCAGTATACAAAGCTGAGACGCATGACCGGGCATCTTATTTTGTAAAGCTAAAACGTGGTTATGATCATGATATCGGTGTTATCATACAATCATTGTTATATGATGCTGGTATTCAACAGATTATCTCACCTATCAAAACAAATCATGGTCAACCAACTCACTATATCGATAATTTTACGCTCATTGTCTATCCATTTATTATCGGACAAGACGGCTTTAGCCGCGATCTCACCAACGATCAATGGATTACACTGGGCAAAGCCTTGAGACAAATTCATGAATTTCAGCTACCGCCATTAATCAAAGATCAGATTAAACGCGAATCCTATTCTCCACAATGGCAAGAAATTGTCCGATCATTCTATACGTATATCGACGCTGAACACAAGGTGACTGACGATATAGCCCTGAAGTTGTTAACGTTTATGAAAGAGCATAGAAGAACAATTCAACGCTTAGTAAATCGCGCTGATCAGCTAGGAAAAAAAATCCAGAAAAAATCATCTGAGTTTGTACTGTGCCATTCTGATATTCATGGCGGTAATGTATTAATAGCCAATGATGGGGCCATTTACATAGTAGACTGGGACCAACCTATTCTGGCCCCCAAAGAGTGGGATCTCATGTTTATTGGTGGTGGCATTGCAAACGTTTGGAATAATCCACATGAAGAAGAATTCTTCTATAAAGGTTACGGAAAAACTGAGATCAATGGAGAAATTCTTGCCTATTATCGCTATGAACGAATTGTAGAAGATGTCGCTGTGTATGGTCAGCAGTTGCTTTTAAGCGCAGATGGGGGCAAGGACAGAGCGGTGATGTATAAGCAGTTCATAGATTTGTTTGCACCTCGGGGTGTGGTGGATATTGCATTTACAACAGATGCGGATTTATAGCTTAACCGAACTATTGTAAAACCCTTACCATGAGATAGTCAGAATCTTCATTAATCTCCATGAATTTGTACGCTACATGGGCCAGGAGCCGCAATGCTTTATTAACAAAAACAAACTGATTGTCTGCATATAATTTAATAAGTTTTTTGAGCCTTAACTCACGATCGTAGGAAGGCATCGCAATAAATTTTTCTTCATGTATTTCAAAAGGGCCGGGTTGGATATATATTTTGGAAGCACCGTGCAGAGCGAGATAATCACAAGCGTGGTTAAGAAGTTGTGTTCCGTATCCCCTGTGTCTGTGTGTAGGTTCCATATAAAAATTGTACAATACGTAATAAGGAACTAAGGGGATTTTTTTGTAGTACAAAAAGCCTATGGTTTTCATTGCGTCATAACATTCTATGCTTAATTCATTTTCGACGAGACCAAAAGAAATTTTTTGGCTACTCTCAATCGAATAAGTCACGGCCAACAAAGTAGAAATTGCTGCTCTCAATAAAACATTTCTCATAAATTATTTTTCTTGATTAACATAAAACTAACTGAAACCTACCAAGCAGAGCGCTGCGTAGCAGGAGCGAAGACTGACGGCATCACATCCGCGCGTTCAGTATGAATCAAATAGAATATAGCTTTAGTTTGCAAAACATTCAAACGCTGTTTTCATCAAAATGCACTGCTACATAGTATTGGGCGAATACAGTTTAATGAATTTGCCCTCAACGGCAAAGCGCCCGTGGCCCCAATGGTGAAGTGTATGCTGGCGCTTGCGCGAAGTAGTGATCCACGCTGCCACTACTTCAACAATAAAAATGTTGTATTTTGAAACCAGCGTTGTATTTACTACTGTGCACTCAAGGTTAGCAAAGCACTCTCTAATCAACGGCGGCTGTACAATGCTTGCCGGATCTTGGGTCAGTTCAAATTTTTTAAACTTGTCGATTTTCTTGCCTGAACAGTTGCCTACTCCCACGACCTGTTTTGCCAATTTTGCATCAGGAATGTTGATGACGCATTGCCCGGTTGCTTTGAACAAGGAAAAAGAATAATCTTCGCTGCCCATCACCATCGCAATGAGCGGCGGCGTAAAATCAACCATCATGTGCCACGCCATAGTCATAACATTTGGCTTACCATCTTTTTGCGTGGTAACCATAATGACCGGTCCAGGTTCAATGAGCTGATATACTTTGGATAGAGATAACTTTTTTTTCTTCATAATATAAACTCCTTCATCATGCGTTTATTCAAAAATGAGTCTAGTGAAGGAGTCTTTATAAAAGCAATCGATTGAACATAAGTAAACGCGCCTTAAGCATCTTGATCTACACGTTGCAATGCTTGTGCTATCTCGTTAATGCCGGATAAGCCGAGCTTGCAATGGGGTAAGCCAAAAAGCGTTTAAAGGCTTGAATAATAAAGCTATGCCATACCCATTTGGATTTTTTCATTTAAAAGTGATAATCTAAAGCAATATGGGAATTAAAATTTTTAGAGGTTTATATGAAATTTATTCATTCAGTTTTATTATTTATTTTTTCACTATCATTTATCTCGACTCATCCTATGGACACTGATGATAATGCTCATTCATTATTAGCCTTGTCAGCAATTAAATTTAAGCAAAAATTAAAAAATGGCTCATTAAATATCGATGTTCAAGATAAAGATGGTAAAACACTGCTTTTGCATAGTGTTGAACAACAAAAAACTCAGCATCTGGAAGCCTTACTCGCTGCAAAAGCAAATCCATGGATTAAAGACAGTAATGGTCGCGACGCTTTTCATATGGCAGCAGAAAAAGGTTCTTTGGCTATGTTTCGCCGGCTAGCAAAGTATCACGGAGATACCCAAGAGTGGTTCGATATGTTACAAAATCATAATGTGCAATTGAGTAGCAGCTCAAATCAGGTATCAAATCCACTTGCATATTTACAAAATAATAACAATTATCCTTGTGCCTTTTTTCTTAAAAACTTCCATAAATATAAAAAACCATTGTCTAGAGCTCTAATGCTTGGCGATATCGGAGCAATAGATGAACAAATCAAATTAGATAAAGAGATTATCGACCGCTCGCTAACAGGCAACGATCCTAAATATCGAATTGCGGTGGAAAATGGTGCGAAAAAAATAAAACGAGATACCTATTTAACACCCTTAGGTTTTTCTATCCTATTGCAAGATGCCCAATTGGCATCGCATCTTTTAGAGCATGGTGCTCGCGATAGCGGCACTTTTATTACTTATTCCATAGCTGAAGAGCTACCGCTTTCTTTTGCGGAATTATTGGATCAATATAATGTTCCCTTTCCCACACCATTACCAAAAGGTATTGAACATATTCGGCAGGCTTTGAACCAAACAATATCTATTGATCAAAGAGACTCTAGAGGAAATACGGCATTGCATTGGGCTTGTACTGTGGGAAATCCAGATCATATAGCAAAGCTCATCGACAAAGGAGCAAATATTAATGTTGTTGATACTAAAAAACATAGAAGTGGACTTTCATGGCTTGAGAGAATGCATAAAGGTGCAGTTGAAAAATTTGGTCAGCAAATAACTACCAGCAGATTTTTGCCATGTCTTTTTCTTATGATCGGTGCAGGTGCAAATAGTAGGATCAAAGATGAGAAAGGTAAAACGATACATGACTGGTTATCTGAAATTGATAAGGGTGAAACTGAACAAAGATTAATTAATCGAGTTCTGAGTATGAAGAGTCTTCCCAAGAAAAAACACAAAGATTTCTTAAAAAGGTTATTGGAAGACATTTATGATTTTCAAGTAAAAGACATGAACCAATGGCGAGAAAATGATAGTAAATTTGATCTTGCAGATGTGTACGAAATACAAAAAGCTTTAGTCAAAGAACCCGCAGCCGATGGACAATTGCAGTTCAAAGCTATTTATAAAAAATATATTGAGTAATCCTACAGCACATTCTAAGCCATTGAATTTTACTAAACAATGCTAGAATACTTATCAATTAATGAAAAAGCACGGCTTTTGTAAGGCTGTGTTTTTAAAAAAATTCAATATTATTCGGATTTTTCTAACAATATTTCACACCTATCATCCACAAGTTGATCGATTTGTTCGCGAGCTTCAGCTGGCTCTCTCATTGCATCAAGAGTCTTTCCTTGGTCACGATTATTACCGCCAAGAGGAACTTCTGCAAACAAAATATGAGTTTTAGGCTCAAGTAGGGCATTTTATCGTCAATTGTTTGGAGTTTTTGTTTTTTAGTTAACATTTTTTATCCTTAAAATTAAGTATATAGTAAGTATCAATGGCACATATCTTAGCCGCAAAATCCAGAATAAAACAAACTTTTTTGCTCTCCATGAATTACATGCTATCGGTTCGTGATCATTGCATAAGAGAATTTCGTGGATCGTTTTGTACACTATCCGAACAAATGAAAAGGGGCCGCGTTATTCATGCAGCCCCTCGTACTTAATCTTTAATTAAAGAACTTTTTTCTAAAATATTCTTCCCAACTTTTAACTTCGTCTTCATCATAAAAAAATCTTTTTATGATGAAGACGAAGTTATTTGTGTTAATAATAAAGCTATTAATGTATGTTCAAATTGGGTCATTTTATCCGTTTAATAATACGAAATTTAATAAAATAGATTGGAATACACGTTAGCATCCCGATCAAATATTGTTGCTACCAATACCACATTGTATATCCTCTACCACAAATCAATCATACAGGTCTCATTTCTATACGAGCAGTATGATTGATTTGTAATGATGTATTTTTGATTAAAATTGCTGAGATTTTAGTTTTTATCAACCAAATCATATAAAAAAGCTATTATTTTACACACATGCCAAATGATAGCGAGCGTAGCAAAAAAAATTGCTATATCTCCCCGAGGAATTACTCTGATATGATTAAAGTATTGTTGACAAAAAACAGCTGTAAGCGAGCCTGCCATAACTACAATAAATAACTTCTTATTTAATCGAGGCAAAGCTAGATTCATGGAAGTCCCGGTATAAATGATGCAGCAGTTCCTATCATGAGTGAACCCGATTCGATGCCAGCAGCCACAGTTGGAAGCGCTGCTAATGCCCCAGCATACGTTCCAGCAGCTCCTGCCGGTCCTGCAGCAACAAACGATGCTGCTATGGCACCAATGCTTCCTATCCCGTATGCCGCATAACCCGTATATTTGAGTGTGTTATAAACTATGACACCTGTTAATAAAAAACCGCCATTGAGACGCATTTTTGCTTGTAGTTTATAATCCCCATTATCGAATTTGGAGACTTCAATGTATCCAGCTTTGCTAGCGAGAAATGATCCCAATGCTTTTTTATCAAGTTTTTTCAAAAGAGGATCAACATCATAATTATGCACTTTGTGTCGCGCATTGTTCTTGAGGACTTCGTACCCGTCATTGGTTCTCATGACTTTTAAAGATCCTAGCTTGGCGGGAACAAAAAGACCTTCTTTTTTAACGACTAGATCCATTGCGGTTAATGGTAATGCGCAGAATAGCGCAAGTAATAGTTGTTTCATAATAATATCCACTAAAAAATGATTTATTTTTTATTTCATGCCTCATTACGTGATGCTCTTTTTTTATAAAAAATAGATTTAGCGAATAAACATAAAATACTCCCTACGATTATTTGGAACTAGATGTTAATAACACTGCTTGCTTCATCACTAACCGTAGTTTTCCCCTAAAACCGACGTTAAGACTATATCAAAAAATATAAAAAGCAAATCAAAATTTTTACTCCATAAAATCATTTAATTATGCCCATTAGATCGATAAAATCGCTTCTTGTAGAAAGTGTAAACATAACAACATTTAGCTTCGAAATGTGCGTTTTTTTCCTTTAGAACAAGTACTTTTTTGCTTGCGTAGACATAATAAAATTCATCAACAAAAATATATTTTTCCAATAAAATCGGTGGCCGTAATGAGTCTAGTGAAGGAATCTTTATAAAAGCAATCGATTGAACATAAGTAAAAGCGCGTTTCCATCTTGACCGGCATCAAGCGAGAAGATTTAATTCCCGATAAGATCATACACGCGGATTTCCTCAGATAATGCCACTATTATCTTATCGTCGCCAGTAAAAGAACATTCTTCAGCGTTAGCAAGACCTTCAATTACCGATTTTCCGGATGTGCAATAATTTTATAAAATGAGAGATGGCTCAGTAATCGATATAAATAAAAAAAACCACCGTTTTACGGGTGGGTTTGTAATTTCATTAAGGTGTGACAGATATTGAGCACACGGCGACCTTGTGGCGGAATAATCCTAGCTCTGCTGATTGGACTCTGTTGTTTCTGTGCCTTTCCATCCTTCAGCTATCAGTTGACCACCAAGTGTCGCGAATACACCTGATAATAGGATCATAGCCGGTGCAAAGGCCGTTCCATCATTATAAGTGCCGTTCTTCAGCCATTCACGCAAAATGTCTATTGCAAGTGCGCTGACTGCCCCGGCAACGACAATCAGACCGGTTCCGGCAAGAACTTCTTCTATATTAATTTTTTTTGTAGAAACTTTATTTTGTGGTTCATGAGGTTTTTCTACTTTTGCAGACACGTCACTTTCAATGCATTGGGTCTGGAATGAAAATGACCCCATTACTACAATGAAAATAATCACACTAATTTTGTTAAGAATCGTATTCATGATAAGCCTCATTTAAGGTTTTTTAACCGATTAGATTATGATTTACTGATTGTTTTTATAGTAACAGACATTATGAAATAAGTATAAAATAAATCTATTTGAATTATCTTTGCTCTGGTGGGGGATAGGGCAAATAAGGGTATAACCAAAAAACCCACCAATTGGCCTCAGGAAATTTGTCTTGTTCTTGATAACACGTATACGCCTTTGTTATAACATCAAATATGATATTTTTTACCACATAAAGGAGAATGTATATGATGCATGGTGCAAGCCTGTTCGGCGAAAACCTTATGACGCAAGAGCTCTGGCAGAGACGCTCAGTAAAAAATCGAAGGTCTCCTTTCTTTAAAAAAAGTTTTTTGTGTGTTGTTCTATCTCTGATGTCCCCAGTATTAGGTTCATCATGTCCTGACACTACGCCATGGAGTGCGCCGGTTAATGTAAGTAATTCTGGTAATGTCACCAGCAGTATATTCTCTGCGGCAACATCTGCCGGTTTCATGGCCGTGTGGGCAGACTCTTCAAATAACGCTAATTATAGTTTTTCAAGCGATGGTGCTAGTTGGCAAAGCGGTTTAGTCACTCCTGCCGTAGGGGACGTTGCTCCTTCTTCAGATGTTTTTGTTGCCGGTAATGCCAGTGGCTTTCTGGTAGCATGGATGGATAGTTCAAATAATGGCTGGTCAAGCTTTTCCGCTAATAATGGCAGTAGCTGGAGTCCCGCGATTCAAATAAATGGTTCGTTAGCACTGGATCCCAACGCTGATATTTACGTCAGCGCGGGAACGGGCGGTTTTGTCGCCACCATGATAGCAGGGGGTGGATTCGGCAGCGATAACGCGTATGTAAGTTTTTCGACCGGCACTTCAGGGTGGAGTATTCCTACGCAAGTTACTACCGATGGGTCGGTATCTAACTATGCAAATCCGAGCACATCATCAGGAAGAGGATTTGTGTGCGCCGATGTTGTGGGTAATACCTGTATGTTGACGTGGCTCACGGTTAGCTACTCAACAGCTTCAGCTTTCTTTACCTCAATTAATCCTTTTTCATCAACTACCGTTTATCCTATAGTGAGCGTAGGTTATTATGAAAGCGCTGCTATTGTGGCATCACTCAATGGCTATTATATGGAAACTGCACGAGCGAATATAAGTGGTACTAATGGGGTAAATAATTATTCTGTGTGTACGAGCCCGGCTAACTGGGCGGCATTTTCAGTCACTTTATCAACAGCACCACGCAATCCTGGTGTTGGCCCTTGGGTTGCTGCTAATCCTACTGGCTTTATGTCGAGCTGGGCTGAGACGGCTGATCAGGCGAGTTATCCGGGCACGCCTATGTGGATCTTCTCCAGTAACAATGGCTTCAACTGGACACCGGTATGTTCTATTTTGCAGTCACCATCATCTACCACCATACTTGGTCCTGTTGGCTTGAGCGGCAATTATAAAGGCTTTGTATCTACGTGGGTAGATAGCGCTGATTCAAATGCGTATGCATCATTTTATTCTGCTCCCTCATCAACCGGGTATGATGTATTTGTAGAATTACTGCAACAAAAATATGGCCCGCTCTTATAAAAGGAAATTTATAATGAAGACACTTTTTACACAAAAAACTTTATTCACCTTTCTGGCACTCGCGAGCATAGGAACCCAAATGCTCCGCGCAGATTGCTACGCACATTCTATTTTTGTACCACGTCAACTCGCTTATAATCCTATGTATGAAGATGCGCTTGTTTTTGAAGAATATGCGCATATGGATGATAAATTTTTGCTCTCAGTTAAACCCATTTATACGCAAACCGTTGGTAAATCGATAAAAAAATATTTTAATATCGATCACTTGTGCTCCATGAATGTGCAAGAAAATGGCTCGGGAAATATTGACTCGCTTTGGTTCCAAGTTATTTCTGCTCCGGGCGCCTTCTATTCTTCAACATTGTCATTTAATCCGGTGCAAAAAACAGCGGGTGCTTTAGTTTATTTTGCCTGGATGTTTTCTGAAGATTGTGCATTAACCGTAAACACGGCGTTTATCAACCGAAAAACAAATATGCATATCTGCGAGACAAACATTGCTAATCTTGGGCAAGCGCCCGGATTTGCCACGATCAGCCAATCGTTCATGAATCCAGCTATGCTGTATGGCAAAATTTGTGGCGAGCGATCAAAAGGGGGTGTTGATGATCTGCAAATCAAATTGCTCAAGAATTTTTATTTGTGTGAGGATGAATCACTATTCGCAGATATCTATGCATTAGTGGGAGTGCCAACAGGACACGGCTCACGAGCAGTGTATCTCTTTGAACCGCTGGTGGGATCAAATCATGCGCAATTTGGCCTTGGTCTTAACGCTGAAAAATCATTTGACTGCCTGTGTGATGGGTTTTCGTTATACGGTGAGCTTAAATGGCGTTATGCTTTTAAAGCAACAGAAACCAGATCATTTGATATGGCGCCAAATGGCCAATGGTCGCGCTATATGCTGTTCACCACACCAACGGCAGATGCAACACCATTTCCGGCGATTAACGATCTTACGTTTAAAGCACAGGTTACCCCGCGCAACTCATTCGATCTGCTGGTAGCGGCACACGCCGAACTGTGCAGATTCAGTTTTGAACTCGGTTACAATTTCTGGTATCGCCAATCAGAAAAAGTGTGCCCCTACATCTGCTTGCCTCCCGTTGGTATTGCCGATCTGGTAGGTATAGCGCAATTGCCGGCACCGGTGACTATCACTACCTCAAGCAAGGCAACTATTTCTGAAGGAGTGTATCCAAATCAATATCAAATGCCGCGTGATGCAGCATACACCGTGGTAACTGCAGCAAATATTAATCCCTGCAGTGGCGCACAAGCAGCTTCAATGGCAAACGGCGTATTTGGTTCAATCGGTTGTCAATGTAATTGCTGGGATTTCGGCCTCAATGCATCATACGAAGGGGCCGCAAATAGCAATACCGCAAGTGTTGCTTCAGTATGGGTGAACATCGATTTTCTGTTTTAAGTGATAGGTACAACTAAAAAAAGACCGCTTTTAAAGGCGGTCTTTTTTATTGAGTAATCTAATTAAGAAACTGGTTCTAATTGGCTCCTTCCAGAGTTGCTAAGAACTGGTCTGCCAGACGAAGCCCTGCGTAGCAGGAGCGAAGACTGGCGGTACCTCATTGACGCGTTCGGTACGCATGATGTTGAATTTAGCTTTAGCTTACAAAGCATCCAAACGGTATTTTCATTGCTTGGAGTTGGCAATCCCACATAGTATTCCTAAACAAAAGGGATAAAAAACTTGAAAAAGTGTAACGGGACCGCGACACTTAAAGAATTGGGCTTTTTCTTTTGGTCCGTATTCAGTAGCTACGCCATAAAGAATAATGTTTTGAATTTGTTTATCTTTAAAGATCACTTTCCATAGGGCGCCACCGCTTAAACCACAAAAAGATTTAGGAACTTTATTTTTTGTTTGAATCGGGCAAGTAATATAATCTAAGGTAACCATAAGATTAATAGGAGCTTCATAGGAACAGGTCCCATATTCAATAGTACTGGGTATCACTATATTGGATCCACCTTTATAAACTACAATTATATTATAAGGTGGTGTTGAAACTCCATATTGTCTTTTTTTACCTTCAGCTACAACACCATTAATAACCCAAATGCCTGCTTTACTATCATCTACAGTGAAAGGTTTATGTTCTTGGGCGGATTGGTCCATGTCCCAAAACCTTTTGCCCAAACTTTCAATGACTTCATAGGCGCTTGGACGCAGAGCAAAAAAAGCTAAATCAACTCCAACACCCGGAGCAAGTGCAGGTATTCTAATGATGTTCTCAAATTGTAAAATTTTTGAATCTGGAGCCGAATATAATATATGCACATAAGAAAGGTTTTTATCTATGAAAATTTTTGCTACGTGATCATTAGTTAACAATCCTTTTACTCCACCAATTATAACAAATGTTCCACTACCAAGCTCTGTATCTTTTATTATGCTGGAGGGACTAAATAATGCAGTACTATATATGCCAGTAGCTTGAGCTACACTGTTTTTATAATAATCTTGTTCTTCAAGTGTCATTGTTGATTCGTTTTTTTCATTCATGAGTTTTGCCTTTTGTTACTTATTCATTAAAGATTTAAAATTGTATAAAGGTTAAGGAGTTACCCAAACAATTGCAATTAAGCTATGGAATTTTTGTTACACCTCTAAAAGAACCACATATACTTTCTCAAAGAGCAATTTTATAACACGAACCATTCAAACGATATTCTATTGGGCCATGATTGCGAACCAATAGAACGTAATTCAAAAGAAAAGGTGATTTGTTCTTGCAATTCATTACAAATCACCTATAATCTCCAGCAATGTAATGAATGTATCTGCACCCAAGGAGAGCACAATGAAATTCATCTTACCTATCAGGGCACATAGCCTGATTACATCCATCCATGAGCAGTGGCTCACGCGTTGCGATGCATCGGACATACTCGTGCAATAGCACCCACACCCAAAACAATCCCTATTAATTTTTAAATATACGCTGATAAGAGATCGGCATGGATGATACCTGAATCCTTGAAAGTTTTTTATGATGGTAAGAAGAAAAGTACCTGTTAAAGTTGTTCTCAATGCTGAAGAACTCAATAAAATGGCTATGTTCTTTGCAGTTCTTGTTGCGGTTGACAGACGAGTCAATGGTAATAAAAACAAAGCTAAAAAAGCAAAAATGAAGCCAAAAGACCAAACTAAAATAACCTCCATTTGGAATGAGGCCTGCCTAAAAAGCAGGTCTTTTTATTTCCTTACAACTACTGTATCTTTAAGGGCAGCCCATGAAAGTAGCGCCCGTAAAAGGTACATCAATGATAGACACAGTTGTTTTAACACTCGGCTCGGATATATTCAGCATCACCGATCTGGATGCCTTTACTCCATCAGCTCATTGGGCATTGCCTAATGCAGCCCGTGTTCAGCCGGGCACCCAATCAAAACAAAACCCAACCAAAAAAGAGTTATTGGCCGGCATTTACAAGCCTCGGCTCACACTCGCGCGCCGCATCAATTTGCATGGCCGCAGTGAGATTATGCTTAAAATTGAGTTATCTCTTCCCAAGCTATTTTTCGGCAACAATTTTGATGAACTGCGCCTGAAAGATTTTAAACCGCTCATGCAAAAATTAGTTACGGCGCTAGAGAGCATGGGTGTTCGTGTTACTGCTGCCGATCTTGCACAGGCAGACGTACTGGCCGTCCATTATTCTAAAAATATTCTTCTTAAGGACGGTTCAACTCCATACCACTACATTAATAAAATAAGAGAAGCCAATATCAAGCTATCGCTTGATACGAACCAAACGGATTACCGCAATGAAGGCCATAGCTACAAATGGCACTGCAATTCATATGAAGTGGTATTTTATGACAAAATTCGCGATCTTGAAAAAGCAAAGAAGAGCGAAAAGCGCGCGCTGGAAAAAGATAGCGCATTGCAGCTGAATCTATTTGATATGTTGCAAAAAAGGAAAAAGCTGGAAATATTGCGCATGGAAGTGCGCCTGAATAAGCGGCAAAAAATAAAACAACTTTTGCAAGCACTCAAGATTAAGCCCATCCTCACCTTGCAGGGCTTATTTAAAGGTGCTATATCAAAAAAGGTATTATTGCATTACTTGGATGAATTGGAGCGTAAGAGAAGCCCATTGCTTGATTACAGGGCTACGGATAAGGGATTGCTAACCGCTTTGATATTTAATAACCCTGATCTTGGTCCCAAACAGATTTTACAATTGTATGGATTAAAGAAGGCGCTTGAAGTGGTGGATGCTCGCGAGCTGAGAGTGATGTTTGCCAAATACAATGCACGCAGTTGGTATCGGCTCATGGCTGATGCAAATAAGGTTAAACTGCCAATGAAAAATAGCTCATTCAGCGAAATACGAAAACATTTAATTAAATTTAAGCCATTGAGGTACAATTCATGGCTTTAAAATCACCTGCACAAAAAATTATGTCCTCTCTTGCTATGTTCAAATTTTCAAGAACAGAATTGCGTTTTATGCGAGATGAAGCGGTGAATTGGGAAGAATTGAGTAAACAAATAATGGAAGGGACAAATTGTATTCCGATTGGAAAGACAAAATCTGATTATGCAAAAGTAATTGAGGCGATTCGCTTGGCTGCTTGCGGCTATCATGTTGAGATTATGGGACAGGCTTTAGAAGAATATATTTCTGAAAAAAACTTGAGTAATATTGCTTCTTTATATGAGTTAGAAAAATATTTATTTCTTCTTAGATGTGCTTTATTGCACACAGAGGGGGAGTTGCTGGCTAAATGGCAATTTAATAGAAACAATCCAACTAAAAAAGAGATAAATGCTATAAAGAAACTACAAGCAGGAGGTTTAAAAATTAAAATCCCTGTTATAAAAGTGGAAGGAAAAGACGATTGTTATGATGAAAAATCAGAAATCTATAAGAAATTAACATTTAAAGTATATCTTAAAAAAAATAACAATAATGGAACCACCCATCCAATAGTTAGATTAAATGAAGGATTGATATATAAACTGATGCTTTTAAGTGATCACGTTTGCACTATTACAAAAAAGAAAAATCCATCTACATTACTTAAATATTTGAACCGAACTACTGTGAAAGAAAGAACAATATAAGAATAAGAAATAAAAGCGTTACGTGCTATTGGTTCGCAATCATGGCAAAACAGGATTCCGTTGATTGGTTCGTGTTATAAAATTGGATTGATCTTGTGTGATAAGTGTTGCAAGATTTTATACATCGCATAAGTATCTAGCTGGCAATACTGCCTTAAATTGTTGGCGATTTCATTTTTTTCAGTTTCGGTGAGGGTTGCTCCCAGCATGGCAAACCATTTTTCGGAAGCGGCTCCGCCATCTTGAATCCCTAATGTAGCGTAAGACAGTTCGGGTACCAAAACAGGTAATATATTCTTGATAGATGTCTTTCCATTAAAGCCTGCGGCTACATAATGTTGTTTTTTAAAGATTTCTTCTAAATCAAAAAAACGATTATTTAAATTCTGTAAAAACGCTTCATATTCGGGATGACGTTCGCCTAATCCATTATTTATCATTTGTTCAAAACTTTTATGCCAAACAATAATACTGCCAACATGACCTATCAGATCCATAAGCTTCTTAATTATAATCTCTGACGGATCAGAATTAAATTCATGAAGATATTCATAATGTGCTGGCTCAGAATCAGTATCAGTTAACACATATAAAGAAAATTGAAATGGAAGTTGTTGATATGGTGTAAAGCCGTTAAAAAGCGGGATGGGGGAAGAATAGCTTTCATAATCTAGGAAGTATAATGGATACACCAGCTTATCCAATTCATGCTTGATTGCTATGGAATCAAAAATTAGTTTTTTAAATTTGTAAGCATTCACCTGATTTTTTTGTATGTCAGTCAATTCAAAATTGTCAGGAATGTCATCAATATTCAAAATATTGGCATTAATTAACGGGGTAAGTTTTTTTTGATTGATTCTGGCGATATCATGCACCGAGACAGCTGGTACATATGCATGTGAATAGCCAAATGACTTACAGTGTGTACTGCGTCCTTTATAAATACAATTACATGCTAAGGCTTCTTGTTCATTTTGTAACAAATCAATTTTCGCCTGCTGCATTCTGATTCTTGTTCTAGGTTCTCGTTCTTTCACCTTATCGGTTATATTACTGATAATAAAAAGCTCATTAATATCAATATCATGTATCCGAACATAATCTTTGTTAAGATGAATGATGAAGATATCTTCTAGTTCAATTCCCTTCTCTTGCAATACTATTGCCTGGAAGGTAGCATCTTCAATGTGATCATTTTCATCACTAGTTTCTTCTAAAGAATTTTTCCCTTTTATTTCATAAAGTTTCCACTTGCCGCTTGTTGCATTGTATTCAAGCACGTCATTCCGTACTAAAAATTTGTCATGATAAAACGTTGCCTGAAACAATATGGGTGTCTTTTGTTCTATGTGTGATTGGGTAAGAAGAGCGGCATCATTACCATGCTTGTCGATCAGGATAGCTTGAGGGAACAATTGTTGCGCCCACGATTCGGCCAAATTTCCTTTATCCAAAATGCCTTGTTCAAAGGCTGACAATGCAAAAAAATCCTGCAATACATCTTTTTTGTGTAGTCTGAGCCAGGCATTTTTTGGACATGCCAAATATTCTCGATATATAGTTTTATGAACAAATTTATTCATATCAATAACCGCCATGAAAGAAATGATAAATATCGCCTATTGAATATATTATGCTACTTGCAAATAAAGTACAGCGATTATTACCATTTTTCATGTTTATTCCGAGTTTCGTCCATTGGTTCGTAATCATAGCCCAGCAGAATTCCGTTGATTGGTTCATGTCACTATGATAATTGTTATCGAAATAGCACTCTTGTGATAGACTGCTACGTTAAAAATACTCTCTTTTAAACAAATAAATTGAGGTAAAAAATATGTGCATATTTAGCTGGATATTTAAAAAAACAAAAGATACACCCACTATAAGTGTAGAGCAATTTGTATCTGAATCATTAGTACAAATTTGCAATGGAATTCGAAGCGCACAAACAAAAATAACCAGAATTCCTTTTGGAACAGATGAAGATAAATATTTTGTTCCCTATATTATGCCCTATCCAGCGGGAGGTAGAAAAGATGAAATATCTCAAATTCACTTTGATATTGCCGTTACTGTCTCGCATGCTAGATCTACCTCACATGTTGAAACCACATCAATCAAGGGCGCAATAACCACGCCGAATATATTCGTTGTCGAAGGACGTGCTAACTTAGAAAAAGGAAAAACAACTGACCAATCTGCTTCTTCAATTAGTCGCATAACCTTTTCTATTCCTGTTATTTATCCTCGGATGCCATTGCCTCTCTCTGGGAGTGAAAAATGAAAGCAATCCTTATAGCTAGAGTAAGCACCGAAGAACAAAGAGAAGCCGGCAATTCATTACCTGCCCAGGTAGCACGGCTCGAAAGATACTGCCAAACAAAAGGCTTTAAGGTTGCACAAATTTGTAGCTTTGATGAAAGCGCCTATACCAATGATCGCTCAGAGTTTGACCGTATAATTGATATCATTTTGGCTCAAACGGAAAAGACCGCTGTTTGCTGCGATAAAGTGGATAGGCTTTCCCGGAATGTGTTTGATAAGCGTATCTCCATCCTTTATGAAAGAGCTTTAAATGATCAGATAGAACTGCATTTTGTATCCGATGGCCAGATCATTACCAGCCGTATCTCTGCCGTGGAAAAATTCCAATTCAGCATCAGTCTGGGCTTAGCGAAGTACTATTCAGATGCCATCAGCGATAACGTCAAGCGTGCATTGGAACAAAAGCTCCGCAGGGGAGAATGGCCAGCCATGGCTCCCTTTGGCTATAAAAATATCACTAAGGCTGATGGCAATACCGATATCATTATGGATGAGTATGAAGCGCATATTATAAGAACCATATTCGAGTACTATGCCACGGGTGGCTATTCAATCGATCTGCTGCGTATAAAAATTAAAAATGACTATGGGCTCGATTGGGCCAAGGGGTATGTCTGGAAGATTCTTAACAACCATTTCTTCCACGGTATCATGATCGTAAAAGGGAAGTCATATCCCCATCGCTATCCAACCATCATCACCCAGGCGCTCTTTGATCAGGTGCAAAAAGTAAAAGCCAGCTTTAATAAACAGCCGGTTAAATTTGCCGGGCTTCCTTTCATGTATCGCGGCCTTATCCGCTGTGAGCAGTGTGGATGCGCCATAACCCCCGAGAAGCACAAGGGGCACGTCTATTACCATTGTACTCAATATAACGGCAAGCATGGGGCAAAATGGCTGCGGGAAGAAAAGCTTACGGAACAACTGGTGGAGATTTTTAAAAGTCTTCAAATGCCAAAAGATGTATTGTTGCAAATAACCGAGACACTCAATGCGGTTCATGAAGATAAAGTTGAGTTTCATGAGAAGGAATTTGATAAGCTCACTGCCGAACAGAAAATGATCTCCAAGATGATCGACAATCTCTACCTTGATAAACTGAAGGGGAGAATTACTGACAGCGAGTATGACAGATTTTACACATCGTTTAGAGATCAAATCACCGATATCAGTATCCGTCTTGAGAAATTACAAGAAGCCGAAGACAACTATTATGTTACGGCAAAATACCTACTGAATCTGGTTAATAGAGCTTTTGATGTATTTATGAGTTCTGAAGTGGAAGAAAAAAGGCAATTAATCAAGTTTATACTATCGAACCTGAGACTAGATGATGAGAAACTGCTCTGGGACAGTGCAAAGCCATTTGATCTGATCCTAAATTGTTCGGATCGACAACAATGGCGGAGCTGATGGGACTCGAACCCACGACCTTCCGCGTGACAGGCGGACGCTCTAACCAAACTGAGCTACAGCTCCAAAAAAAGCTTTAAAAAGAGAATGGCTCCTCGGGCAGGACTCGAACCTGCGACCTAACGATTAACAGTCGTTTGCTCTACCAACTGAGCTACCGAGGAACACTATTTCAAATCGCATTGATTTTTTTAATGGTGGGCGGCACGGGATTCGAACCTGTGACCCCCAGTTTGTAAGACTGGTGCTCTAACCAACTGAGCTAGCCGCCCCAATCAATGGACTTCAAAGATTTTAAATGAAAAGAACGTGAAAGTCAAAAGCTTTCTTAGTAAAATTAGTAAGAAAAATATAATATTTTTTGAGGCATTTGGGATGCACGATGAAAAATGCCATTTTTATCTCGTTATCATGCCTATGCTGTGGGCATGTATGAGCCGTCATGTTCAATAATTTGGCAATATTTTATGGCGCGCATATCAATCAAAGGCTCGGTGGTAATGGTGTAAAATAAGCCCTCTGTTTGGTATGAGCGTATTTTACCCAGAGCAAACCCTTTGGGGAAAATAAGGCCTTCACCACTTGAAAGAAGCAAGTCTTCATAGGCAATATGCGCTAAGTGGCTTACTTTGGTTAATGCGCCGGCATTCAGATCATTGAGGCCATTATAAATGCCACAGGCTTTTGTTTTGGCACAAGCAGTTGCAACTTTGCAGCTTTTATCGGTAACCAATATCACTTTGCTATACAGTGGATATACATCAACCACGCGGCCCACCAGGCAATTATTATAAATCGCCACCATATCGGTTTTGATTCCTTTGCGTGAACCGGCGTCTATCAGAAAATAATGAGACTGTTCTGAAAATTGCTTGGTTAATATTTGGGCAATAAGAATTTTTTTATTAGTATAACGTTTTTTGAAATCGGTCAGTTCATCGATCTGGGTGTGATAATCGAGTAAGGCATTTAATTCGATATTTTCGTGCCACGCATTATCACGCTCAACGGTGGCCTTTTGCAGCGCTAGAGTTAATTCATCAACGGTGCGTCGCCGATCAAAAAAATTCTTCAAAGGAGCTACCGCGCCTCGTTGCATGATCAAGATTGGATACATAAAATAGGAAGAAGAATATTCAAGAAATCCGGGGGAAAAGTAAATGAGGCGGTCAACCACAAAATAGGAGAGGGCGACAACGATGACGCTCAACAAAAATCCTTTTTTTATGCTTCCTTTTTTCACTCTCTTTTATCCTCCAAATGATGCTAATACATCTTTAACTTCCTGAAGCTGTTGTGACTGTACCAATTGTGCGCGTATCCCCGCTGCATTTGGCAGCCCACGCAAGTAAAAGGGCAAATGCTTTCTAAAAGCAAATAGGCCCTTGGCCCCATAATAGGTTATCATCGAATCCAGATGTTTTATTGCATAATGCACTATCATTTTGGTGTCCGGTTGCCAGAGATTGCCCCTCGCATGTTCATTCATTTCATGTAACTTCCATGGGCGGGCCCAAATGCCACGACCAATTAAAAATCCGTCAACGCCGGTTTGGTTATACACCAGTTGGGCGGTTTTAAAATTCACCACACCGCCTGAAATAATAACCGGTATAGAAATAGCTTTTTTGACTTCCGCAGCCAAGGCATAATCAGGCTGTCCCTCAAATAGTTGCGTTTGCAGTCTGGGGTGAATGGCCAAAGCGTCAGCCCCACAATCTTGAATAAGACGGGCAATGTCCACTGCATTTTTTTGCTTAAAGCCGGCGCGAATTTTTACGGTGAAAGGAACGGGCAATAGTTGGCGAAACAGTTTGAGGATCTTTTCCAGGCGAGCAGGGTCAGCCATAAGCGCCGATCCTGAACCTGAGCCGATCACATTTCTTGCCGGGCAGCCGATATTAAGGTCAACCATATCAACCCCAGCGGCGAGAATTTTTTCAACAGCGGCTTCTATATAGTCAGTAGTATTCGCGGCGACTTGGTAATTAAGCGGTCGCTCCAATTGGCTAAATTTTAATGATTTGGCGCCGCCAACATCATGAGCAACGCAGGCCACATGGCGCATCTCGGTGTACAGCAGCTCTTCGGGCGAAAATTCGCGCACCAGTTGTCGGAACGGAGAATCGGTAATGCCGTCTAGTGGCCCCCCAATAAAACGGGGAATGGCTATCGAGCCAATTTTAAATTTTTCTTGCCAAAAATTCATCAAAAATCTCTTAAAAAATGGGACATATAATCAAGTGATCCTTTTAGTATAAATGCAGAGTGGTAATGGTGCAATAAATAGTTAAAAATTACGATACTATTGATTTGTTTATTTTCAACTTGCTAATGTATTTTTGTTGTTGTATGAGACTTTAATTGCCTTTAGGGGAGAATTCTGATGAAAGTAAAAAATCTTGTATGCGGCATTGTTTTGATGATGGGCATACCGGTGTTTGCTGTTGCAAGCCCAGAAGTTGATAGGGCCAATGCAGAGATTTATGCAGTATTTACCGATGCCAATAAAAAAATAGATCAACGTGACTATACCCAGGCAGGGGTATCTATAGAGAAGTTGAAAACAATGGCAAACGATGAACGCTACAAAAAACTGGGTCTTGATAAAGATATTAACCGCAAGGTTACTTCGCTAGAAGGGGCATTGAAATTTGCCAAAAAGCATAAGCATGCTGGCGGAAAATAGGTAGCAATTAAGGACGGGTGGCGTGAGTTGTTGCGGCGCTAATTGTGTTCTGATGGCATTTCTATGATCTCAAGAGTTTGTCTTTCGATTCTTTGCTTAAGCTTCCGCCATTTTTGTCGCGCTGACAACGTGTGTGTTTCTTGCGTGTAGAAGTACAGTCGTTTGATGATTCTATTTCTGACTTTGAGATATTGGGGATTATACTCTTCTCCGGTTTCTTCTATTGTGCGCATTGCTCTCGCGGCGCAGTATAAATTCATGTCTGTCAGATCCGATATTAATGAATTGCGTATACCATTGTGTCCGAGCTCTTTTTGTTGTTTTGTTTGATCGGCATAATCTGCGTAGCGCAAAAAATATTCATTCAATTCGCAACACAGAACAGCATATATTCCTTCTTCATGGTCATTTTCATCATTAGGCATATAGAGCTCTTGCCAAGCTTTATGCGCAGCAATTGTTATAGAGACGTTGTCACCATCGATGGGTAGTAATTGCGCGGTTAACGCACTTTTTATTGTTGGTAATTCTTGAGCAAGAATCGCATCGTCAGCGAAACATTGTTTGATAAATCGTTTGTATGTCATCCCTTGTAAATGCAAATCGGGAAATTGCTGCACACGCTGAAGAATAGTACTCGTCTCTTGAGCGCTTATCTCTATCAATGATTTTCCTGCTATTATTCGATTTCTCCGCGCATCTATACGTAGTGTATTGTTCATAATAGCGGTTAATAGTGCATTTGCTTTCTTATGGTCTATTGTCTGCTCTTGTGTGCCGGTACTATCCATAGCGCTGGCAGGGGATGCGATGATGAGTGAGGCAAAGATGAGGATAGTTTTTTTCATGAAAATAGTTCCATTTTTTGAAACCCGTCATTTTGTGTTTTCTTGTTTGGCTATATTTTATCAAGCATGAGGCGCGATGCAAATATTTTTGACAGTTTGCTCTTTTTTGATTCAGGGGATCAGATCTCTCACGTGCATGGTCTTTCATGTATCTGGTCACGCGCCCTGTTTTTTGTTCATTATTCAGCAGTATTCCAATTTTTTTACTTACGAGGGGGCAATGCTTTAAAAGCGGCATGTAAATATGTCATAGTGATGACAATACAATACGTGAGGGGGGAGTGATGACGACTGTTATTTTCAAGACACATTATTTTTTTGCATGTTTTTATTTTTTTAGTTTTTCCCATAGTGGTGAGGTAGTAGATAAAAAACCTTTACCGCTTTATTATTGGCATGAAAAAAGTTGGGGAGAAAAGAGAAATTTTGGCGATTATCTTTCTTTAAAAATCGTTGAAAGAATCGTACGGACGAGTGTACGCGTGTATAACAAAGACGTTGATAGAGATCGCAAGCTCTTAGCCCTTGGCTCATTATTTACGTACGCGCGCGATAATGATGTTATCTGGGGAACCGGCGTTAATGGAAAATGGCTCGATCTTAAAAATTACAAATTTACCAGGCTTGATGTGAGGGCCGTGAGAGGGCCGTTAACGCGTGAATTTTTGTTGCATAATTTTGGCATAGAAGCGCCTGAAATTTATGGGGATCCGGGATTGCTGGTACCGTACTTATTTCCCGAGTTTAAAAAAAATGAAAATCCTATCTATGATTACATTATTATTCCCCCCTACAATGAAATAGCTTCTTTTGCCGGCATAGACGATGAACATATTGTTTATCCAACAGATCCGTGGGATGAGGTGATTAAAAAGATTCTCAACAGCAAATTCGTTATCTCCGGCTCATTGCATGGCATTATAGTTGCCGAAGCATATGGTATTCCTGCGCGTCTTTTGTACCCGCAAAAAGAGGCTATGTTCAAGTACAGAGATTATTATTTTGGGACCAATCGTTTTGATTTTGAAATCGCCTATTCAATAGAAGAGGCATTGCGCATGGGAGGAGAGAAGCCGGTTGTATGTGACGTTCAGAAATTATATGCGGCATTTCCTTTTGAATTCTGGTCGTGCTAATATCCAAGATATGAAATATTTATTGGAGAAAGATGATATGAAGATATTTTTTTTAGTTCTGTTTTCTTTTTGTATCTGTGCGCACGTTGATATTGATTTGGAGGAACATCCGCAAGAGTTTGTTCTTGAGACCAAACAGATACTGATTCCCGGCTATCCCGGCGCGTTCAATGCATCGGTGATTCGCTGGCAAGAAAAATTGTTGCTCTGTTTTCGTGCGCGCGATGAAAAAGGGATGTCTACATTTCAGATGGGCTTTGTCTGGCTCGATGATGAGTTTAATCCCGTGAGCAGACCAACGCTGCTTGAAATTTATCGCGATCCCTCAACGTTTTCACAAAATCAGGATCCCCGTTTGATAGTGATTGATGAAAAGCTCTATATCCTCTACAGCAACTTTATCACGATAGAAGATATTGGGCCGCGTAGAATGTTTATTGCACAAGTACAGAACGCAGGAGAAAGATTTTTTATAGATTCTCCTCTCTGTTTGCATCCTTTTGAGGGATGGAGCAAGCGATGGGAAAAAAATTGGGCCCCTTTTATTCACGATGGGGAGCTGTTTTTAGCATATAGTATTGTGCCGCACCGCATTTTTAAACCTTCGTTACAATCTGGCACATGTCAAACAGTGAGTTCGCCGCTTTCGGCTATTGATTGGCAGTGGGGAGAGTTGCGCGGAGGCACTCCTGCTCTGTTGATCGGTGACGAGTATATTTCTTTCTTCCATTCTTCAAAAGCAATGGCAACGCAGCAATCTGGTGGCAAAAATATACAGCACTATTTTATGGGGGCATATACTTTTTCAGCGCAACCTCCTTTTCAAATCACGCGTATGAGCGCTGAGCCGATTGTAGGAAAAAATTTTTATAACGGTCCGTCCTATACGACCTGGAAGCCTTTGCGTGTTGTGTTTCCTATGGGATGTGTCATGGATGAAAACTTTATTTGGGTAACCTATGGCAGGCAAGATTTTGAAATTTGGGTAGCAAAATTTGATAAGCAGGCATTGTTAGATTCGCTGATTCCTTGTCCGGTTACGGCGATGTATGCAGATTTTGTAACATCATATGCGCCTCACGCGCCGGCCAAACAACCGATACGAGTTGAGATAGATGTTGAGGCAGAGGCGCAAAGTTGATCTCTTTATAAAAAAGCTGAGTAGGAGGGGAATATGAATGCACGAGATATGTTATATACCATGCTTTTTGTACCGCTTGGCGCCTCTTTGTATGGTGCGCATGCATACGACGATTTGGAAATGCATTCACAAGATTTTGTTCTGGAAACAAAACGGATTATCATACCCGAATATCCGCACGCATTTAATCCTTCAATCATACGCTGGAAAGATCGCTTATTGATGAGCTTTCGTGTAATTCCCGATGCAAAACAACCATTCACCTCATGGCTTGGGCTCGTATGGCTCGATGATGCTTTGCGGCCGGTTGGCAAAGTGAAAAAATTATCTCTACGCAGCAAAGAATCTACCGTGCCTTCCCGCGCAGAAGATGGTCGTTTAATTGCCGTTGGCAAGAAACTCTATTTTGTGTATAGCGATAATGAAGATGAATTAATTACTCGCGGTGGCTTTAGAGTCTACGTAGCCCAATTGCAGTGGAACGGTAAAGGATTTGCAATAAAGCATATCGAGCGACTTTGTTCATTTGAAGGCAATGATGAGAGTAAGCGTGAAAAAAATTGGGTGCCCTTCGATGATAACGGCACACTTTTGCTATCCTATTCTTTGTCCCCCCATTATGTATTAAAGCCGCTGCTTGGTAATACGGAGCATTGTGCCACTCACGCATTTTCTGAAGGGGAAATTGATTGGCAATGGGGAGAATTGCGTGGCGGGACCCCGGGCATAAAAGATGGTGATCATTATCTTGCCTTCTTTCATTCATCCAAGCAGATGATTACTGCCCATTCGCAGCCAAAAGAGATGCCGCACTATTTTATGGGGGCGTACACTTTTTCATCTACCTATCCTTTTGAATTAACGAGCATGAGCAAAGAGCCGATTATCGGTAAAAATTTCTATCATGGTGAGACGTACAAGCCATGGTGGGGGTCGGTACGCGTAGTTTTTCCAGGGGGCTTTGTTGCCGATAAGAACTATATTTGGATAGCGTATGGGCGTCAGGATCATGAACTATGGGTTGCAAAACTTGATAAAAACAAGTTGTATGCAAGCTTGGTTCCCGTTTCATAGAAAGTAACATGTATACCGTCATTAAGTGATGCGGCAAAGTTTTTAATGTTCTTCTTTTTGAATAATCTTTTCGGGGGAAATTTTCTCTGTGTTATTTTGTTTTTGCGGTAATCGGATCGATGGAAGTCGTTTTTTACATACAGTGTAAATAATGTTTATGAGCACAGAAGCTTCAAGGCAGGATTGGTTAAAATCGGCGGAGGGTTGCATGCCGTGGGTAGCGCTGACCGCGAATAAAAAGATGAGACAAATGCCATATTTCATATTTTTTCTCCTTTAAAGATGAACAAAGTCCGGTTCAGTATATCCTCGGAGCACCAAAGAATGCAAATGCTTTCACCGGTTATGCCCCCAAGTCGAAGGGAAATACCCTTAAAGAAAAGGGTCTTCTTTACAAAAACAGTCTTTTCAGCGATACTAGAGTCTATATAATTTTATTTTCCCCTATTCACATGCCCATTTTAAATAAGGATACCCCTATGAAACCTAATATTCATCCTGCTGTGCATGCAGTAACCGCTCGTTGCGCCTGTGGTAATGCTTTTCCTACAACATCAACTCTTGATGATTTAAAAGTTACCCTTTGCTCAGCGTGCCATCCATTCTTTACCGGTGCACAAAAATTTGTTGATACCGCTGGTCGTATCGAAAAATTTGAGAAAAAATACAAAAAAAGTAACAAAAATTAATCGTTCTGTAGTCAATCATGGCTGTTTCATGGACACAATTAAAAGAGCGGCAGCAAGAAATCACTCAGCAGCTGCTTAACGTATCTCTTGAGAGCTCAAAGCGCAATGCTTTGCAAAAAGAGCTTTCACGATTGACAACTCTTTTGACCGAACACGAAGAGCTGTTGAAGATTGCACAGGAAATTGAAAAAACTAAAGCGCAAGCGGCTGATAATAAAGATCAGGAGCTTGCGCCTTTGTTTGAAGAAGAAATTGCCGATCTTGTACAGCAGCAGAGCAAAAAGCAACAAGAGCTTGATGATTATATGTTCCCGCCTGATGAGCGTGATGATCGTTCTGTGTTTCTTGAAATTCGTGCTGGTACAGGGGGCCAAGAGGCAGCGCTCTTTGCTTCAAACCTTGCCACTATGTATACCAATTATGGCCTGAAAAAAAACTGGAAAGTCTCGGTTGAGGGCTTGAGCAGTACCGATCTTGGTGGCTGCCGGGAAGTGATTTTACATATTCAGGGTAAAGGGGTTTATGGTCTACTCAAGCATGAATCTGGGGTCCACCGCGTGCAGCGGGTGCCGCGCACTGAAACACAGGGCCGCATTCACACCTCAACTGCCACGGTAGCTGTTTTGCCTGAAGCTCAAGAGGTTGAAGTCTCTATTAATCCTGCCGATTTGCGTATTGATGTGTATCGTTCAAGCGGAGCTGGGGGTCAGCACGTAAACACGACTGATTCTGCCGTGCGTATTACCCATATTCCCAGCGGCACCGTTGTTGCTTGCCAAGATGAGCGTTCACAACACAAAAATAAAGCAAAAGCCATGAAGGTTTTACAGTCGCGGATTCTCGCCTTTCAGCTTGAAAAGCAGCATCAAGAGCAGAGTAAGCAACGCAAAGAACAGGTAGGAACCGGTATGCGCTCTGAAAAGGTGCGCACCTATAACTTCCCTCAAAACCGCGTTACTGACCATCAAGCTGAGGTGACTTTGAGCAAGCTCGATATGGTTATTGAAGGTGATATGGAAGAAATTCTACAAGCTTTGCGCAATAAAGAGCGTGACGAGCGCAAAAAAAATCCACTGTTCTGGTCCACCAAATAAACGTATGAAAATATTGTTGTTTTTATTGGTACGATTCCATGGTAATATTTCAACTTATTGAAGCATATTGAAAAACAAGCGAGAGATTTTAGAAGGTTATTTAAATGACGCGATTTATTTTTGTTGCCGGTGGGGTGATTTCAGGAGTTGGTAAAGGAGTTGCTACCGCATCTTTGGGTAAAATTATGAAAGAGCATGGCTACAACACCACGCTCATTAAAATTGACCCTTATATTAATTATGATGCCGGCACCCTGCGTCCAACCGAACACGGTGAAGTGTGGGTGACTGAAGATGGGGGAGAAATCGACCAGGATCTTGGCACGTATGAACGCTTTCTCGATCAAGATATTCCCAAAAAAAATAATATAACTACCGGCCAAATTTATAAAGCAGTTATTGACCGTGAGCGACGCGGCGATTATCTGGGCCAAACAGTACAGTTTATTCCCCACATTGTTGATGAAGTTAAGCAGCGTATTCTCAAAGCAGCCGACGGGTATGACATTGCGATTATTGAGATGGGTGGCACAGTAGGTGACTATGAAAATGCTCCTTACATGTTTGCTATGAAAGCAATTGAACGTGAAATAGGGCATGAATCAGTTGCCTATGTTTTGGTTACCTATTTGCCTATTCCGGGCCATATTCATGAAATGAAAACAAAGCCTACACAACAAGCGATCCGCTTGATGGGGCAAGAAGGCATATATCCTGATTTTATTCTGTGCAGATCACAATATCCTTTGGATGAAGTACGTAAAAAGAAGATAGAAGTTTTTGCCAATATTCCTTCTGATCGCGTTATTTCAGCTCCTGACCTTGCATCTATTTACGAAATGCCACTTAATCTTGAAAAAGAAAAAATGGGAGAAAAAATTCTCTCTCATTTTGGTTTGCAATCAAGAAAAGAGCCGGATTTTGAAAGTTGGACAACATTAGTTAATGCTATTTTAAAGCCGCAGCAAAAAATCGATATTGCCGTCGTAGGTAAATACCTCGACTTGGGTGATTACAGTCTGATTGATAGCTACGTGAGCATTTATCAGGCGATTGTGCATGCGGGTGCACAGCTTAATGCCGGTATGAACATCACCTGGATTAACGCGAGCATATTTGAAAAAAATCCGGAACAGGTAAAAGATCTTCATAAGTTCCACGGTATTATTGTTCCCGGTGGGTTTGGAAATGCCGGTGTTGAAGGAAAAATTAAAGCAATCGAATATGCACGTTTGCACAATATTCCCTATTTGGGGCTCTGTTATGGCATGCAATTGGCCGTTGTTGAATTCGCGCGCCATGTTGCCGGCCTGAATGGGGCACATACGACTGAAGTTGATACCAGAGCAGACTATCCGGTAATTGATTTATTACCTGAACAGCGTAAAACATTGGCAGACTATGAATATGGCGGAACTATGCGTTTGGGCTCATATGAAGCTGAACTAAAAACAGGCTCTGTAGTTGCGACATTGTATGCGGAATGCAATAGAGTTAAGAGTGGTTTTATTGGCGTGCGCCGAACCTATGTTTTTGAGCGCCATCGTCACCGTTACGAAGTAAATCCTCTGTATGTTGATCAAATAGAAAAGCATGGCGCCAGCTTTGCCGGTTATCACGAGCGCAATGACGGTACCAAGTTAATGGAATTTTTTGAATTACCAAAGCATCGTTTCTTTGTAGCTACGCAAGCACATCCAGAATTTAAAAGCAGATTGGGTAATCCAAGCCCGCTCTTCTTTGGTTTTGCGCGCGCTGCACTTGCCTATGCACAAGAAATAAAACAAGAGCAAAAAGAAAGTCCCCTACCACATGAGCGGCAGAGGACTGAATTAAGCTTATAGTAACAAATCTGTTTATTGCTTATTTTTAGTGCCGTATCGTTGTTGTATGAGATAGAGTCTTTGTGTTTGTTCGGTAAATTCTTGCTGCGAAGTGACAACGTCTCTGACCGTGGTTAGATCGCTGATCATCTGCTGCATATCCTGATGGCTGTTAGTTCCCAACTGGAATAATTGCAGGCACCAGAGAGTATTAATATACCAATCAAGGTCATTTTTGTAGCGAATTAACGGAAAGAGCGAAAGAGCGTTATTTTCGTTAACTTCTACCGTGTTGATCTGTTGGTTGTAATAGGCATTTATCGCTCCGAGAAAGAGCGTGTAGTCTCCTGTAATCTGTGCAGTGTGTACATAGAGAATCTCTCTATTAAAACGTCGATGTGCGAGTTTTAATACAACAGCGCTGCTGCCGCGACCTATCAAATAAGGGACAGCTACCAAGCCGGTGCATACCGCTGCTTTTTTCGCAAAATTTAATGTTGTACGACTAGCGCCAGTGAAATACTCTTTCATGCTTTGAATAGAGATTGCATGAGACATGTTGATGCTGAGCATCAATCCTAAAAGAACTAATTTCTTCATAAAAAACCTTCCATAAATAGATCTGACATTTCCTTTTAATTAATTATTAATAGAATATCATGAATCGAAGAAAATGTAAAAAAACAAAAGGGGAATAAGGTTTTGCCTTATTCCCCTTTTGGTGTCTCTGTTTATAGAGATTTATTTTTGTTCAGCGTGAGGATATGAAGGAACTTCAATGATCCAATCTGCTACGAAATCAAGACCAAATGATTTTAAGCCAGCTCTTAATTTTTTGCATGTTTTTTCAATAAGAACAATGGCGCCGGTTACCGGTAAAATGGTATCTTTAACCATTTTGTGACAGTTGCCAACGATCCCTGTTGCAGGTTTGTCTTCTCTTGAATTTTCCAATTGTCCAATAATCTCTTCATTAACTACGCGACAGCATGCATCTATCGGCGATTTTTCATCCAAAATCGAGCGTTTTGCATCGAGCTCTTCTTGAGATTGTGCTTGTTTGGTATAAAGAATGTAAGCGCCAATTCCAATAGCAGCTACAGCAGCAGCTTTGGTGTATTTGTTGCAAAAATAAGATGCTGATGCGGGAACGCTTATCAACAGAGCGAGGGTAATCATAATAGATTTGGTAAATTTCATTAAGAAATCCTTTAATTAAAAGATACAGACAAACAATACTACTAAACTCGGCTAGCTTATACCGCCATTTAATGTGTGTCAAATTTCTCTAAAAAAACATTTTAAAATCTTGAATGAGTGCTCTGGGTCGGATATGTGGCGATTGGCAATAGTTTACCAGCGGTGCTATGCATAGTTTTAGAACAGGCTATTTTTGCGCTTATCATCGGGATTTTTTTTATATATTGAGACAAAAAAAGAGATGGATTTTCTCCATCTCTTTTTTTATATCGTTTCTAATAAACGATTATAATGGTTTGTTATTTTTGAGCTTGTTATTAAACTGCGTTCTATTGATATATTCAGAAACCTGTCGAGTTTTTGCTCTAAGATCTTCTGTTTCTTTATCATCGTAATTGTAAAAAGGGAATGCCCGATTATTTAACCACCAAGACCATTCAGCATGACTGGCAAGGTCATTTTGGAACGTGATCATAACTGGATTGAGATCGGTCCATTCTGCTTCAGGCTCGTTCAATATAGCTTGAGCCGATGATGCGAATTGAGATTTGTATTTCATTTCATCATTCACATTATAAGTTTCAGCATGGACATGCTCTGTTTCTTTCTTAATAAACGCTTGTCTTTGTTGAATGTTGTATTTTTTTATTGCAACGTAACCGTACACACCAGCTACCATCGCGCTCACAGCCGCAGCGGCTTTTGCAAGGGTCCATCCCTTTTTCCATTGTGATGCCGGCGTCGAAGTTTCTCCGGCAAAAGTTACGTAAGGGGTTGCCACTAAAGCCGTTAAGGCACATAAGATTATTTTTTTCATTATATTCATAAAATCCTCCAGATGATTATAGATCTGATTTTGTGCGTTTCATATACTTTAATATTAACACAAATAAAATTTTTTTCAATTACTTTAATATTAACACAAATAAAATTTTTTTCAATTACTTTAATATTAACACAAATAAAATTTTTTTCAATTGGGCTCAGAAAGGCAAATGGGAATAAGGGTGGGGACAACAAGCAATTTTTGCGACGCAGGGGGCTTTTTTTGAGCCCCCTGCATTTCGCCTAGTTGCTGATTAATAGAAAAGATAACTGAGCAATGAAACGATAAATACCAGGAATGCGGGTAATTTTACCGGTTTAAAACCCCATATTTTATATGCGAAATTGGCAAGGGTGAGGGTGATGAGCACCGGATAGCCAATATAAGTTAATGGTCCGCCGGTTATTTTTAACACTGACGCAAGACCAAAAATTGAAAGTGGTATGCACGAAACGAGCATTGCTATGAGGGCTGGGATATACCCGATTTTTTTGTTAAATAACTCGCGGCGCAAATACTCGGTAACTACTGCACTGAGTGCAATAGCAGTGGACAGACATGCCATAAATACGGTAATGGCAATAATGATTGCTGCTTTATTTCCCAGAATGCGTAATGAAACTTCGCGAAAGAGAGTGCTTGCATCCGGCGTGAGGCCATTGCCATACGCTGCGCCTAAAAATGCCATGCCGCAGTAAACGACTGCCAGCAATGAAACCCCCAAAAGGCCGGCCTTAAAGCCCAAAGCGACGCGTTTATGTTTGTCTTGGTCGTATGCTTTCCCCATAGTTTTGCGTAACATAGCAACCACAATTGATGAAAAGAAAATAGCGCCTATCAGATCAAGCGTTTCGTATCCACGAAATAAATTTTGGGTAATGATCGAGGTGAGTGATTGCTCGTTATGCATAATCGCAGGTGCGCCGAACAATCCTTTTACAATAACGATTCCTAGTGCGGCAAGCAGCACAGGGCTAATCAGATTGCCCAGAAGGTCAACGATTGAGCTCTCTTTAAAAGTGCACAAAAAGGTAATGCTCAAAAAAATAAGAGCAAAAACAAACGATGAAAGTGGTGTTATGGTGCTTAAAAAAGCGCATGGAATGAAAGGAGTCATCATCACATGCGATAGGGTGACGATGCGTGGAATCACCAAACCTGGTCCTATGATGATCATGCATAAAAAGGTGATTAATTTGCCGACGTTGCCTCCCAAGCGAGCAAAAAATGCTTCATAATTACCGTCGAACAAGATCATAACAATTAAACCGAGCAATGGAAGCAGCACGGCAGTAACGATGAAAGAAGCGATGCCCACGATGGTTTGATCACCGGCATACATGCCAACAAGTAGGGGATATAAAAGATTTCCTGCGCCGAAAAGCATAGAAAAAATAGCAAGACCGGTAGTGATTACTGCTGACTGTAGAAACTGCTTCATAAAAGATCCTCTGAGAGTAGCGGCATAGAAATTCCTTGAGACCAAGCGATTATTTTATTCTTTTTTTTCTAACAGTATAAGAATCTTTCTGATTTCTTGCAAATGATGGATGGTTTTGGGATATGCTGAGAGCAGGGGAAAAGGAGAAAAAAATGAAAAAAAATATGTTCATAGGGGCGGGCCTACTGCTTTTACTATCTTGTGCGCAAGAGACAAAAGAACCGCAACAGATGGTTCTTGCGAGCGATGCTTTTGGCCATAATGCCGATATTCCTGCACTGTTTACGTGCGACGGAAGAAATTACTCACCGCCACTCTCATGGGAAAAAATAGATAGCGCCGTAACCTACGCGTTAATATGCGAAGATCCCGATGTTTCCGCTGGTCCCTATATCCATTGGATAGTATTTAATTTGCCGCCAACCGTTATTAATCTGCCGGCGCAAGCTAATATTGCTGCTTTGGGCGGCGATGAAGGCACGAATACCAAGGGTGGGGCAAATTTTACCGGTCCGTGCCCACCAGGGAAAGCAACACACCGCTATTATTTTACCGTATGGGCGTTAGATACCAGACTAAATCTTTCGAGCTCTGTTACGGTAACTCCCTTTAAAGAATCATTAAGGGGGCATATTATTGCCCAGGGAACACTCATGGGGTACTATGCGAGCAAATGAGCGCAATCCGTGCCAGAAAAAGTGTTTTCTTTAATGGCCACAAAGCCCTCAATGTTGGTTTCCAACGATCGCGATAAAGACAAGCGCAATTTCTGTCTGTGTTTGCGATGCGCCGGGAGGAATCGGGTGAGCCATTACGAGGGGGCCGGGGCAAGTGAGCCAGATTTGCTGATCAGAATAACTTTTTTCATGAAAAACGAATAAATTGTGTTTGACAAAATTTTCAATTTGAATTAGCCTGTAAGAGAACTGTTGATAGGGTATTGCATAACGGCCCTATAAGTGGGGCGCGCTACTTACGAAGTAGTGCTTTTTGTGATAAAGCGTTATGACAATGATTATTAATAGGTTTTTCTATGACTCAATTTAAAGATTTTTCTTTGCGTTCAGAAATCACTCGTGCATTGGATGATTTAGGATTTACCGAACCGACTGAAATTCAACGCAAAGCTATTCCTCTCTTACTCGCCGATACTAATGTTGACTTTCATGGTCAAGCGCAAACCGGAACAGGTAAAACCCTGGCTTTTGGTATTCCGTTAGTTCAAACTATCGAAATCAACAATAAAGCTCCGCAGGCGCTTATTGTTGCGCCTACTCGTGAATTGGTAGTACAAATTTCTCAAAGTATACGTCAAGTTGCCGCTCATATGGGCATTTCTATTGTTCCTATTTATGGTGGTGCTTCAATGGTTGAGCAGATGTCTGCTCTTAAAAGAGGTGCTCACATTGTGGTGGGAACACCGGGCCGCTTGAATGATCACTTAAGACGCCGCACTCTCTCTTTGGCCAAGCTTAAAACCCTGGTACTCGATGAGGCTGATATTATGTTGGATATGGGCTTTAAAGAAGAAGTTGATGAGATTTTAGGCTTCGCTCCTGAAAACCGCCAAATTTGGCTCTTTTCAGCGACAGTCAAGCCGGGTATTAGCGACATTATGCGCAAGCATATGAAAGATACCGTCACCGTGAAATGTAGCAAAGAGCAAGTTGGCTCAGCTAATACAAAACAATATTTCACCGTTGTCTCTATGCGTGATCGCTTAAAAGCGTTATCTCGCTTTATTGATGCAGCAAATCCTGCATTTTATGGCTTTATTTTCTGCCAAACAAAAATTTTTACTGCTGAAGTTGCCGAGCAATTGATTCGTGCCGGCTACAAAGCAAACGCATTGCATGGTGATATGAGCCAAATGCAAAGAAATCGCGTTATTAAACAATTTAAAGATCGCGAATTTACCATTCTAGTTGCGACCGATGTTGCTGCTCGTGGTATTGACGTTCCTGATATTACTCACGTAGTTAACTATTCATTGCCTGAAGATCAAGAGAGCTACATTCACCGTATTGGCAGAACCGGTCGTGCCGGTAAAGAAGGGATCGCAATATCCTTTATTCGTGCCAACGAAGTACGTTATATCAAAACTCTCGAGAAAAAATTTAGATTACAAATTAATCCGTTGAATGTGCCTACTTTTGAAGAAATGGCTCAATTGCGTGTAGCAAATGCTGCTGAATACATTAAAGCTATTAATGCTGAAACAGGCGCAACCTATTATGCGGCTCAAAGATTGCATACGATAGTTGATGGTTATTCGCCAAAAGAATTGGCAAAAATTACCGTTTCCCTATTGGGTGAAAAGTTCTTGAAAGACATGAAAGAGCAAGACGTTGTTAACTTTGCTCCGGTTGAAAACATGGATATGAACCAGCTTGAAAGAGATGGACAATCAGAAGTTGCCATATTCCTTGGCTCTGATGATGGCATCGAAAAAGATGATTTGGTTGAATTCCTCAAGAAAAATACCAAGCTTGATGAGCAAGATTGCTCACGTGCACGCGTTATTAAACGTCGCAGTTTCCTTAAATTGCCGCCTGCACAAGCAGAACAAGTGGTTAATGCTATTAAGGGTAAAGTGTTGTGTGGCCATAAAGTACGCGCTGCAGTGAGTGTTGATCACAATAGCTATGAATCCCGTTCCCCGCGCCCATCATTTGGTGGTCGTGGCGGTAGTAGAGATGGTGGCCGCTCACGAGGAGAAGGGCGCTATTCTTCATACGGTTCAAGACGATAAATAAGAGCATTATTTATGCTACTTCGCCGG
Organism: uncultured bacterium; assembly: GCA_963707655.1. GTDB lineage: Bacteria > Babelota > Babeliae > Babelales > Vermiphilaceae > JAKAUA01. Next base: position 268,956 of record OY970172.1, read on the forward strand.
AAAGCTCAAGATATGTATAACTTGGGGTTGAGGGGGGAGTAGCGTAGAGTAACTGCAAATAATTAGGCGCTACAACGAAATTAAAATTCGTTGTAGCGCTTTTTACTTTTTATACACAACGCGTCCAATTGGTTGTTTGGCTGATTTTTGGGTCATTACGGTTGCTTTTTCAGTTTTTAAGGCATATGTCATTTCGGCAAGTGCCCTATTTTTTTCAGGGTTGACCGGAGTAGTTGTGTGGTAGTGAAAGCAGTGTGAGCATCTGTTTCTATCATTGGATGTTTTGTATTTCCAGCAGGGACAATTGCATTCTTCCTCGTGATATTCTTTCATATCGGGGAACCGTTTTAGGTGCCAGCTATTATCAAGGCAGCCAACACTGGCATGCAAGTGTAAATAAGCATTGATAAAGAAAATGAGAGTAAAAATGATAAGGGTTAAGCGGGGTATGCTCATGAGCCGCTCCCCTGTGTCGAGTCGTCTGCAGGAGTAGCTTCATGATTATTGTCTGTCGTTGCTTCTTCGCTAAAAAATGTATTTGATTCTTGGTTGAGACGGCCCACACAAGTTGGACATGCGACAATGGCGGTTGGCAAGCTAATCAAGAGACCAATGAAGAGTAATTGATAATTTTTCATTTTCATAACGCATCCCTTAATTTCTATTTTAAAACAAATCTACTAGTATAATACCTTGCGTTATTATCAAATAGCAATATATTTTTATTTTAATAGAAAATTTATCTTATGTATCGAGAAAATTATGAAATAAAAATATGTATGACGTTTAAAATTTAAAGAAATTTTTTATTTCTGTGCCATATACAGGATGTTCCAAAGCGAGATGAATATTAGCCTTGAGCCATCCTAAAGGCGTGCCGATATCATAGCGTACCCCTTCTACTTTATAAGCGAGTACGCGTTCATTTTGGTGGTGTATAAGATGGGCTATGCCGTCAGTCAATTGTAATTCTTTGCCGACCGGAGGAGTGATGCTTGCCAATGAATCAAAAATAGAGCGTGAGAGCACATATCGGCCAATAATAGCCAAATTTGAGGGGGCTTGAGTAGCGGTTGGTTTTTCTACCAATGTTTCTACTTCATACACGTTGGGTGAGATTTCTTTTTTAATAGCAATAACCCCGTATGACGATACCAAATTCATGGGTACTTCTTGTATAGCAATAACGCTTGCGTTTTCTTTCTCTGCGATGGCTAATAATTGCGCCAAAGCAGGAGTGTGATGGTAAATCAAATCATCGGGCAACATAACCCCAAAATAATGATCGGTAATCGCTTCCTTAGCCATCAATACCGCATGGCCCAAGCCATTTTGTTCTGCTTGTTCAATAAAATTGATTGCTACGGAATTAATCAACTGTTCTGTGCTCTGCAAAAGATCGCTTTTCTGATGTCGTGCAAGAAAATGCTCGAGGGCATCGGAAGGGCAAAAATAATTGTTGAGGGCTGTTTTTTCTTTATTACTTATTATCGTGACATTGTTAATTTTTGAATCGATGCCTTCTTGAATAATTGCATGTATCGCGGGCGCATTAAGCAGTGGCAGCATTTCTTTAGGAATTGTTTTGGTATAAGGCAAAAATCGAGTGCCATAACCGGCTGCCGGAATAACGACGCTGCTGATTTTCATAGATGGCTTCGCTCCTTTACTGCCCCATTAAAACTGTTCAAGAAAGCGTATTTTTCCGCTGCGGAATAAACGAATATCACTGATGCCATACCTGATCATGGCGAGCCGTTCTATGCCAAAACCAAAAGCAAAACCGCTATATTCTTGTGGATCAATGCCATTTTCACGCAACACATTGGGATGTATGAGTCCTGATCCCAATAATTCGATCCAGCCGGTTTTTTTACACAAAGAACAGCCTGTTGTGCAAAACGGGCATGTGGCGTCAATTTCTAGTCCCGGCTCAACAAAAGGGAAGTAGCTGGGGCGCACACGAATTTCAAGATCGGCTTTATCAAAGAGTTTTTGTAAGAAAGTTTTTGCCGTTGCCAAGAGATTGCCGATTGATATATTTTTGTCGATTACCATGCATTCTCCCTGAGTAAACATGAAATCATGGGTCGCATCGGTGGCTTCATTGCGGTAACAGCGGCCCGGAGCAAATATTGCCAACGGCAATTGATTGCTCTGCATAACATGCGCCTGCACATTTGATGTATGAGTGCGTAGCAGCATGCCCGGAGAACTTACCCAAAAGGTGTCGTGCAGGTCACGCGCGGGATGGCTGGCAGGAATATTAAGCGCCTGAAAATTATAATAATCGTTTTCTAATTCGGGGCCATCAACTACGGCAAAGCCCATGCTGATAAAAATATCCTCTAGCTCTGTTATTAAGCTGGTGTATACATGCAAACTGCCATAGGTGCGGCCGGGAGTGTAGGCAGTTACATCAAAGGCCTGGTCTTTTTTTTGCTCATTTTCACGCGTCTGTTGAGTAATGAGAGCCTCTTTGGCCGTAATTTTTTCTTGTAGTTGTTGCTTAAGGTCGTTCAGCAAGGGACCGGAGAGCTTTTTTTCTTCTAGTGAGAGAGTTTTAAGCTGCGCCATTAACGAGACGACATGGCCCGAGCGGCCCAGAAAATCTGTTTTTGTTTTTTCAAGATCAGCCATGGTATGAACAGCAGCGAGTGCTATATCAAATGCAGTAAGGGTTGAGTCGATCTGATCTTGAAGCGTTTTCATAGTTTATTCCATTAACCATAGTTTTTCATTCATAAGGGACTTTCAGTATCGTAGCAAAGAGGCTATTGCTTGGCAATCTATTCTTTATTGGTGAAAACACTGATTTTCACGAAACATTTTGTTTGACAAAAAATACCAAACGATTACTATACAAAGAGTCTTGAAATATAAGCATTATGCCGGGGTAGCTCAGTGGTAGAGCGTGAGCCTGAAGAGCTCAGCGTCGTTGGTTCAATTCCGACCCCCGGCACCAGCCTACGCCAAGGCTACGGCTGGCGCGGCCAGTTCTTCTGAGGAAGATGATTGATGTTAATTGCAACATCGTAGGTTGTCCGTCGTAGCTTGCCAAGCCTGAAGGCATGGATAAGCGAAGACTGGACTGGCATAGCCAACAGAATGCGTTTCACTTACCTCTTATCTCTCTCTTCATTACATTGGATTTTATTTCTCAGTTGCTTTTTATCGCAGCACCATGTTTCATTTATGCTTGTGCTCTCATCACTTTGTATGGTATAGAATTACAAAGATTTTATATGATAAGAAAAAAGGTAAAGTGATTATGAAGCGTGTCTCATCGGATAAATATACCATTGCTTGGTTTAAGCTTTCAGAATGCATTGCTCGTGGGGAAAAAGAACGCGCATTGGGCATGTATCGTCTATTGGCCCACTCTCTTGATAATTCCGCTTTTGCAAAGCAATTAGAGGGCGATATTTTACTGTTTTTTGATGATAGGCAAGCGCATGAAAAATACCATGAAGCGATAAAGCTTTATCTTGGCAAACAGAGATTTTTGGAAGCGGCTATGATTTACGAACATTTATTAAGCATAGGTATAGAGCCTACATCTGATTATTATGCCGATTTGGTTGAGTGGTATACGGCGGCGCACGTTTACGACAAAGTTAAATACTACGGTTTGCAATGGACCATGGTCTTAATTCATAAACAAGACTGGATGCAACTCGAGAAAAACATTACTCGTTTTAGCGCTCTTTTTGGGCTTGATGTCTGGGTGTGTCAATTGCGTCAGCGTATTATAGAAGCAGCCATAGCACGTCATGCCGATAGTGATAGGATAATGAATTTCATAGCTGCTTTTTTAAATGATCTTACTGCCGCCAATGACGCTCACACCATGCAGTTTCTGCTGTCTCATCTACGCGCCACTCATACTGAATATTATGAAAAAACGTGTCAGTATATTAACGAACAGTGCTAAAAGTCTTTTTGCTTTGAACAATTCATTACATTCGCCCTTTTTATTGATTCTTTTATTTTCAATTTGATAAAATCCATTGTGGTAGTGTTTGTTGAAGATGCCAGCTCAAAGAGAAAATGAAAAGAGGGTGAAGATGAAAAGAATAGTATGTTTACTTTTCCTTGTTTGTATATTCTCGGCACAGCTTCATGGTATGGCAGTTATCACCGCAGCAGCACAGAATGTAAGGCAAGATATAACGAATGGTAATTTTAAAAAAGCGCAAGCTTCCATTAATGAATTAACGCAAAGGATGCAGGGAGTTAAGGCTCCCGGACCAAAGAGTGCTCTCAAAGAAACTATAGATGCATTGCAGCGGGAATTGATGACTGCCCAAGCAGCAGCAGTGCAAAAAGAACCAAGCGCTGGGTCAAGCAATCAGCCGGCGCAGCAACCACCGGTGCCTGCACAACAATCACAACAACCGTCGGAACAACCAAGCTCGCGTGTATTGCCAGTGTTCGAGAGGCAACCGGCAAGCAAAGAACCTGTTATGCCTGTGCCAGTTACTAAGCCTGCTCCGGTAGCTGCACCATCGATTGTACAATCAGGATTGTCAGAACAACCGGCGAAAACGATAGAACAAGCAGCATCACCATCTGCGCCAAAACAGCAACCGGCAAAAGAAGAAATGAATCAAGTATGTATAAAAAATAAAGATGCCGATATGGCAGATTTTTATCTTTCTACAAAAAATCCTTTAGTTCCTGTTGTCATAAAAGATAAATTCACTTCTGCTGCATCGGCCCCATTGATTGGGCAATATGGAGCGCCCTATAATTTGGCATCCCCCTTGCTATTGATCGAAAATAATGAACAAGCATTAGATAATGTGCCGAGCACCATTATGAATGTCATCAGTGAAAAAACGAAGAGCATCACGCCTTCCATTGATTTTTTTACTATTATCTGGAGCCCGGTTGAAAAAAAACCACAAAACTCTACCTATAATATTATTTTTCATCAAGTAGTGCGCAATTGGTTGCGTCAAGAAGGATCAACTCCTGATTTACATAACTTCAATGTTGGCATAGAGATGGGATTGTTTGAGCCGCAGGGAGTACGTGCACGATCCATAGCGCTTAATAACGTGAAAAAAGAATCAGTACATATTCATCCGAGCGGGAATCTCGAGGCGTTTTCTCCCAATAATGCACAGTTTGAAGTCGTGCCACAGCAGAAAATAGTAAGTTTTTGGACCGTTGCGTTTTCTCCCGATAATTCACGGGTAATGATTGTGTTTAATGTTTTTGTCGTTGACCCTGCATTGGGAGCACGCATAGATGAGAACATAAACAAATCAAATAACCTGCAAACATTAAGAGAAAATCTATCCTCTCTTGCTCTGGATTCCGCTGACGATCAAAATGTTTTAAATGATGCGATCGACCATCTGGAAAGGATTTGCGAGCCCAATACAATAAAGGTTGATGAACGGGTATATCTGCTTCCTGATATTCAAAAACTGAAAGCTTTGGGTGTATGTCCTCCCTTTGATGTTGCCTCTTTGTTTACTGAGCCGCTCTACAATGTTGAAATAAATGGTACCGTTGAACCACGATACGCGGCAACAAAAGATGTTTCATGTTCGCTGGCTGCGTCGGCTTATAGGGGTTATAAAATCAATCTTTTTCAATTGCGTACGGTTAATCAAAGTACACAAGTTAATAATGAGTCGGTTTTTAAGAACGAATGCCCTACGCTCTCATTACGCAATGCTCTGATAATGGGTATTTACGCAAGAACAGGAAACGAAAATATATTGAAAGATTTGTATGACGCAAAGGCAGCATATGCGTTTATGCGAGATATAGGATGCGTTAAAGATCTTACGGCAGATTTAATGGAGCCAATTCTTGCTCTTAATGCATTTGCGCAGATGGATAAAGAGAGGCTTTTTATTCTTGATGATCCGCGTTTTCTTGATCCTGCCTATCATCCTGATTTTGCTACCAATGAACAAAAGATAATGCGTGAGACTTTAGCGCAAGGATTAAAGCGGGATCATTTTTATTGCACGTGGATCATGGGCAATGGTGATGAGCGGGATAAGGGGGTTTATTTCCAGCATTGGTATACCATTACACTCATCAAAGATGGCTCGAGGCTCGATTATATAGTGACCGATACGGTGACTCATTATCATTTGCAACCGGGTAGTTATGATCTCAAGCGCCTTGAAAATATTATTGCTTTGATGAATAGTTATTTGCCGGAGCAAACATCTTCTGCGCATGAAAGAGCGCAAGAGATACCATTCTCTGATCCATATTTCGCTTTACGCGCTATGCATCCTGAATTGTATCCCGCTGTTCGTGGTAGATATGTACCGGTATTGCCGAGAAAATCTAAAAAATAATAGATGAGAAGAAAAGCAGATTGCACGTTATAATTTACAGACAACAACGATGCCGTGCTGTTCCCATGTTGCCATGATTTCAGGATCGCATGCTATTTTTTCTTTTGTTTCAATACAAAGCAGTTTGTTGTTTTCTTTATAGCGAATGATAAGAGGAATTTTTCCTTTTACTATTCCTTTTTTAATTTCTTCAAGGAGCATTTCATCCACCTTGTCAGGTAGTTGTATGAGTATTTCTTCTATGGCGGGCCATTCTTGTAGCGCCAATTCAATAGGGACTATTTCAGCTGCCTTAATTTTACATTTTTGTACTGAAGTGGCGTCAAGCTGTCCCTTAATAATAAACACAGAATGCGTTGCCAACCATTGTTCAACTTTTGCAAACAATTTTGGAAAGACCACTACTTCAGCGCTACTTTGTGTATCCTCAAATTGTAAGAAACTCATACGATCACCTTTCTTGGTGACTATATCTTTTCTTGATTTAAGCAACCCGGCGCACACAATACCAATTTCTTGATCGGCTCTTTGGTTGGTACTCAGGGCCAATCCTTTCTCGAAAGAAGACAACGCAAAGCGAGCAAGCTGTTTATCATAGGTTGCCAATGGATGAGCACTGAGATAACAGCCAACAACTTCAAGCTCTTTGGCTAATTTTTCTTTATCGGTAAATTCTGCCAGCGCCTGATAGCCATAGCCCTCATTTTTCTGGGCCCCTTCTTGTGTATTCATGCCAAAAAGATCCATCTGCCCCGTGAGCAGTGCCTTTTTTTGGTTTATTGCTACATCCATAACGCGAGAAAGTTCCGCCGTTTTCTGTGCCCTGTTGCCCGGTAATCCATCGAATGCGCCTGCCCATACCAAATGTTCAATTACTCGTTTGTTCGCCGTGCGCAAGTCAATTCTCTTGCATAAATCAAGTAAATCAGTAAAAGAACCTTTGCTGCTACGTTCATTAATAATATTTTCCAATGCTGCAAGGCCAACATTTTTGATACCTTGCAGACCAAATAAAATCTTATTATCAACAACACTGAATTCTATCTGTGATGTATTGATATCAGGAGGCAGAATACTGATTCCCATATCTTTTGCTTCTTGCAGGTAAAAGACCATGTTTTCAGCATGAGATGATTCAAGCGATATTAAGCAGGCCAAAAATTCTGCCGGATAGTGAGCTTTCAAGTACGCTGTTTGATAGGCAATTAAAGCATAGGCAGCCGAGTGTGATTTGTTGAAACCATAACCGGCGAAATATGCCATCAAGTCAAACAGTTCGCCTGCTTTTTTTTCATTGAAATTATTTTTTGCAGCACGCTCCAAAAATATTTTGCGCTGCTCAGCCATTACGTCTGCTTTTTTCTTACCCATGGCTCGACGCAAAATGTCTGCTTCACCCAATGAGTAACCACCAATTGCAGAGGCAATTTTCATCACCTGTTCCTGATATACAATTACCCCATAGGTTTCTTTCAAAATGGGTTCAAGTTCAGGAAATAGATAACTAATTTTTTGTCTGCCATGACGCCGTTCAATAAAATCATCAACCATTCCAGAGCCGAGCGGACCGGGGCGATACAGGGCGTTTACGGCAATAATATCTTCAAATTTATCCGGCTGTAGCTTACACAAGACATCTTTTAGGCCACTTGATTCAAGCTGAAACACGCCCGATGTTTTTCCTGCCTGCAGGAGAATAAAAGTTTTTTCATCATCAAGCGGCAATGCATCGATATCAATATGCACGTTATGGTTACGGGCAATGATGGTAATGGCGTTGTCGATGAGGGTAAGGTTTTTTAACCCCAAAAGATCCATTTTAAGAAAGCCCAAGCTCTCAAGCTCGGTCATTGCATATTGGGTTACCAGTTCATTTGTTTTTGGCGGAACATAAACAGGGAGCACTTCGTCAATTGGATCAGGTGATATTACAATGCCGGCCGCGTGTTTTGAAGCATGGCGCGTAATGCCTTCAAGGCGAAATGCGATATCAAAGAGTTTTTTTGCGCGTGGATTGTTTTCGAGCAGTTCTTTAAGTCGCGGCTCTTGTTCAAGCGCTTCTTTGAGCGTTATTTTGAGCTGTTCAGGAATAAGGTTGGTAATACTGTTTGAATCTTCAAAAGCAAAACCAAGAGTGCGCGCAACATCTTTGATGACTCCCTTGGCCATCATGGTGCCAAAGGTAATGATTTGACATACTTTATCATGTCCATACTTGTCGCGTACATATTGAATCACTTTTTCTCGTCCATCAATGCAAAAATCGATATCGATATCAGGCATCGAGATACGTTCAGGATTTAAAAAACGTTCAAAAAGAAGATTATAACGTATTGGGTCTATGTTGGTAATTTCTAGCGCCCAGGCGACCAAAGATCCAGCAGCCGATCCGCGTCCGGGACCCACGGGGATTTTATTGCGGCGCGCCCATTGAATAAAATCACTCACCACCAAAAAGTAGCCGACAAAGCCCATTTTAATAATAAGTGCAATTTCTAGTTCGAGCCGCTCAAGGTAGATTTGTTCCTGTTCAAGTGGAAATCGTTTGAATTCTTTAAGTTTGTCAAAACCTTTTTTGCACAAATACTCAAAGTAACTTTCATTGGTATGAGAGTCTGGAATGGCAAAGCGAGGGAAAAAGAGTTTGCCGGTTTCAAAGTCAAAATTACATGAATCGGCAATAGCCCCGCTGTTCCATACCGCCTCGGGGTGATCTTTGAAAATTTCAAGCATCTGCTCTTGGTTGCGCATGTAGACGCGGCAATCACCAAAAGTGTAGCGGTTGGGATTGTCCATTTTGTCATGAGTTTGAATAGAAAGCATTATCTCATGCGCTTCATGATCGTCAACTGATGGATAGTGGCAATCACCGGTAGCAACGAGCTTTATGTTTTTCTTCTCACTCCATTCATATATTTTTTGATTGAGAATTGCCTGCTCTTTTTGATCTTCCGGTTGTACTTCAAGATAAAAGCGATCACGTCCAAATACTTCTAAAAACCAATCCATGCGTTTTTCTGCTTCTTCATCCCGCCCTTTTATCAGCAGTTGGGGGATGTGGCCACCAAGGCACGCAGAGGTGACGATCAACCCTTCGGCATGTTTTTTGAGCATTTCATAATCGATACGAGGCTTAAAATAGAATCCCTCTTGATAGGAGTAAGAGATTAATTTGCAGAGATTTTTATAGCCGATATTGTTTTGTACAATAATGAGTAAGTGATAATATTTTCTTTCTGCGTCTTTAACTTTTACATCTTCGGTCAGATATGCTTCCATGCCCAAAATAGGCTTTATGCCGGCTTTTTTGCATTGTTGAAAAAACTTTACTGCACCAAAAATATTGCCATGATCACTGATTCCCAATGCTTTGGCATTGTTTGCTTTGCCAAAAGCAACCAGTTTTTCTATGGTAATGGCGCCATCGAGCAGCGAATAATCGGTATGCAAATGTAAGTGGGTAAAATGTGGCATAAATAAAGGTTTTTTTAGAAGATGTATGGTGTTTACTATGGATTGTTAGTTTACGTATTATTTTAAAAAAGTTGAGGAAAAAGATTTTTTGAAATAAGCGAGTGCTGTTATCGACATAATTTCAAGAAATAAGTAATCTACATAAATACTATAGATGCATGAAAAACTTTCATAAGGGAGCGCTTACCATGGCCGGTCATTCGCATTGGGCGACTATTAAACATAAAAAAGCAAAAGAAGATGCCAAAAGAGGTAAAGTTTTTACTAAATTGGTGAAAGAGATTACGGTAGCTGCTCGTGTTGGTGGCGGTGATCCTGCCGGTAATCCGCGTTTGCGACTTTTGCTTGATAAGGCAAAAGGCATTAATATGCCCCTTGAGAATACCCAGCGTGCCATTAAAAAAGGAACCGGTGAGCTTCCCGGTCAAAGTTATGAAGAAATTACCTATGAAGGCTATGGCCCGGGCGGCATTGCGGTGATGGTAGATACTCTCAGTGATAATAAAAATAGAACCGTTGCTGAATTACGACATCTTTTCTCTCGCCAGGGAGGCACTTTGGCAGAAACCGGCGCCGTGGGCTGGATGTTTGAGCGCTTGGGCGTAATACGTGTCAGCGGAAAAACCAGCGAAGATGCTCTTCTTGAATTGCTTATTGATTATAACATTAAAGATATTGCTCAAGATGATTCTCTCTTTGTTATTTCTACTGACATTAAATCGCTGGATGCGGTAAGGCAGGCACTTATCAAGGCTGGCTTGAATGTTGAAAGCGCTGAAATTGAATGGGTAGCAAAAGATGATTTTCCTGTCTCCCAAGAAGAGCAGCAAAAACAGGCATATGAATTTTTAAGTGCCATTGAAGATCATGACGACGTTCAAAATATTTACACTAATATGGCTTAAAGGGATTTTATGATGCGCAGTATGACCGGTTTTGCTCTTTCTTCTTTTAATCTGGTGCATGGCACGGAGCGTTCAAGTGTGAATGTTGCCATAAAGTCACTTAATTCACGCTATTTTGAGGTTTCTTACAAAACTCCCTATATTCTTTCTTCTCTTGAGCATGAAATTACTAAATTAATCAAGCATGCTCTTGTGCGTGGCCACGTTACCGTGACCATTCATATGAGTAATCCTGCCTTGTTCAAAGGGGCTATTGAGCCCGCATTGAATACCATAGAAGGGTATATCAAGGCGCTTGAGCAGATTAAACAAACCGGTAAAGTGGGTGGTACCATTTCTTTAGATGCGTTGATCACTTTACCAAATATTTTTATTGTAGAAGAGCAGGGCATTGATGACTCTTCAAAGCAGGCGATACTGCAGGGAATAGAAAAAGCACTCGCCTCATTAATCGATGGCCAGAATGCCGAAGGAGCAATATTGCTCCTTGACCTTGAGCAGCGTGCAGCGATAATGCAAAAAGAAATCGCCTTAATTGAAGATGAATCAGCAGTGCTTTTAGCCACACACAAAAAGAAAGTGCAGCAATCTTTGCAAGAGCTTGTTACTGATGAAATAAAATTTGCCGAGACGCAAAAAAATTCACTCTACGCTATGCTCGATAAAATTGATACTCATGAAGAAGTGGTACGCTTTAAAAACCATTTGGAAAATTTTAAAACAATACTTCATGCACCAAATATTGAAAAAGGCAAACGTCTTGATTTTACGCTCCAGGAACTCGCGCGCGAAATAAATACCATCAGCGCAAAGTGTTCTGATTCACAGATTAGTTCTCGTGCAATCAATATCAAAGTCGAGCTTGAAAAAGCTCGGGAGCAAGTTCAAAATATCGTGTAAAACATTTTCATTAAAATGCATCACGGGTCTGTCTTCATCAGTCTTTTTCTATTAACTTGCGCTTTTTTTTAACTGGTTCGTACGTTTCGTCTGTTTGACTTAGACTTTTTTTCAGCTTATGCGTATATCGTCGTGCATCGCGTCCATAGATCGCTCTATCGCGAATCATCGCATGAACATTTTCTGCATTGTGCTTTTCGCATATTTCTGCAACCCGCTCATGCAAGAATTTTTTATATGCTGGATGATTGGTTTTCTCAGTTAAGATTTTTCGCTTAAGAAACAAGCTTTCGTTTCTTGCAGGTAAGAGCCACATGAAGTTGATTGTCAGATCTAGTTGCTGGATTGGCTGGCTAGACTGCTCAAGTGGAGTAAGGCCCGCGTGGTTGCGTAGAGCAGTATTGGCACCGTAATGGAGCAACCAACATAGACGCTCTACATCTACTTGCAAGGACAAACTATGAATTCCTATCATATGCAACACAGTTTCCCCGGCATGCGTATTCTGGTGATCCGTATTGGCTCCTGCTTCTAATAATTGACGAAAAATAACGTTATCTTCTTTTATGTTGTTAGCTAACATGAGTGGGCTCAAGGCCTCTGGAGCGCTGGTAGCATTAACATTGGCTCCTGCACGTATAAGCATGGTAACTAGAGGTTTTTGCTCCGATAAGACAGCATGCATAATGGGGGTGAGGCTTGCATATTTAGACTCAATATCAGCCCCATTATTGATTGCTTGTTGTGCATCTTCAAGGTCTTGCTCCGTGAGTGGATCATAACCTCTCCTGAAGAGTATAATTTCCCACAAATCGCTGATCGGGGTAGGAGTATCATCCATGGCATATAATCCATTACCGCTACCAAAGTGTGCCATAGCTATGACGGTAAGAGTGAAATTGCGAAGGTTCATGTTCACTATCTGCCTTTTATTGATTAGGCTCAAGAGTTTTTAATTTGAGTCTGCGTTTTGATGCATCGGGTCCATATATTTGTTGCTCTCTAATCATTGTGTGAACATTTTCTGCGTTGTGTTCCTTGCACATTTCTGCAACACGCTCATGCAAGAATGTTTTATACGCTGGATGATTGGTTCCTAGACTTAAGATATCTAGCTCGAGAAACAAGTCTTCGTCTCTTGCTGGTGAGACCCACGCGAGGGCGCGGCGCATCGGATCTCGTTGCTGGATTAGTTCGCTAGTCTGGTCAAATGGGGTAAGGCCCGCATGGTTGCGTAGAGCAGTATTGGCACCATAATGGAGTAACCAACATAGACGCTCTTCCGCTACTTCCAAGGACAAATCATGAATTCCTATCATGTGCAACACAGTGTCTCCAGCATGCAAATTCTGGCAATCTGTATTGGCTCCTGCTTCTAATAATTGACGAAAAATAGCATTATTGTCTTTTGTGTTATTAGCTAACATGAGTAGGCTCAGGGATTCTCTCTCGGTGGTAGCATTAATATTGGCTCCTGCATGTATGAGCAAGGAAACCAGGAATTTTTTCTTAGCTAAGACAGCATACATAATGGGCGTGCAGTTTCGATATCTAGACTCAATATCAGCCCCGTTATTGATTGCTTGTTGTGCATCTTCAAGGTGGTCTTGTTCTCTGTGCGGTTCATTGCTGCTCCTCAGTATAATTTCCCACAAACTGCTGGTCGGAGTAGCAGCATCATCCATGGCGTATAAGGAATTACCAATACCAAAGTGTACTATGGCTATAACGATAAGAGTGAAATTGCGAATATTCATGTTCACTATTTTTCTTTTATCGATGAGAGGGATGAGAGGTAAGAGTTTTGAATTTGCGGCTGTATTTTCGCGCATCTGGTCCATAGATTTGTTGGTCACTGACCAATTGCTGCAATGATACACCTTGTTCACGGCACATCTTTTCGAGCTGAAAGCTCAAGAAAGGCGTGGATATTAAGAATTCTTGATATCTAGGATGCTCGGTTCCCTGTGCTAAGAGATCTCGCTTTAGAAGTAAGTTTTTTTCTCTTGCAAGAAAGAGCTGCATGGTGCTGCGTGTCGTAGGCTGGATCCGGTTAGACTGCTCAAGTGGAGTAAGGCGCGCCGCGAGGCTGCTCGTTCGCTGGATGAGCTGGTTAGTCTGCTCAAGTGGAGTAAGGCCCGCATGGTTGCGTAGAGCTGTATTGGCACCGTAATGGAGTAACCAACATAGACGCTCTGCCGCTACTTCCAAGGACAAATCATTAATGCCTATCAGATGCAACAGAGTGTCCCCAGTATGCGAATGCTGGAAATTTGCATTGGCTCCTGCTTCTAGTAATTGACAAAAAATAGGGTTATTTTTTTTTGTTTTATTAGCTAACATGAGTGGGCTCATGGATTCTCCATCGGTGGTGGCATTAATATTGGCTCCCGCACGTATAAGCAAGGAAATCAGGAATTTTTTCTCAACTGAGACAGCCCACATAACAGGCGTGCAGGCTAAAAATGTAGATTCAATATCAGCCCCATTATTGATTGCTTGTTGTGCATCTTCAAGGTCTTGTTCTGCGTGTTGTGGTTCATCACTTGGTCTTAGTATAATGTCCCACAAATTGCTGGTCGGAGTAGGAGTATTATCCATGGCATATAATCCATTACCGACACCAAAGTGTGCCATAGCTATGACGATAAAGAGAAAATTGCGAAAGTTCATCTGAAAATAGCCCCCGAATAGAATAATAATAGTATTTAATTATTGTATCCGATTTAAAGAATCACTACAACAAGCTATTTTGGCCCAAAAACTTCTGTTTAAGGTAGGGTAGTTTTTTGTGGGGAATTTGTCTGCCACGGGCTGTTTTTTCTAAATATCCTTTGCGCATAAGAAATGGCTCGTATACCATTTCAATCGTCTCTTTATCTTCACCCAGCAATGATGCCAATGTTTCAACTCCAACGGGGCCACCATTAAAAAGCTCAACTATTTTTTTAAGCAAGAGCATATCGGTCTGCGTAAGACCATCATCATTAATCCCCAAAAAGGCAAGTGCTTGACGGGTGAGCTCAAGATCGGCTTTGTTTTGGTTTTTTACCTGTGCAAAGTCCCTCACGCGGCGCAACATTTTTTTTGCGATACGAGGCGTTCCCCGAGCAGAAGAAGCGATTAACAAAGCAGCCTGCTCATCGAGTGCCAAAGCTAAAAATTGGGCATTTTGCATAATAATAGAGCACAGCTCTTCATCAGTGTAAAAATCAAGGCGCTCATTAATGCCAAAACGGCTGTGCAGCGGAGCAGAGATCATGCCGCTTTTGGTAGTTGCCCCAATTAACGTAAAAGGAACGAGGGGAAGGTTAATTGACTTTGCGCCGGCTCCCTGGCCTATAATCACATCTATGCGAAACTGTTCCATGGCTGTATATAAAACTTCTTCAACATTTGATGGCATGCGATGAATTTCATCAATAAATAAAATATCCCGTTGTTCCAATGAAGAAAGAATGGCGACAAGATCGCCGGTGCGCTCCATCATGGGACCGCTGCATATCCTGATGCCGACCCCCATAACATGAGCCATAATTTGTGCCAGTGTTGTTTTACCCAGCCCTGGCGGCCCGGAGAGCAGCATGTGATCCAGCGGCTCCTGACGCATTTTTGCTGCTTGCGTGTATACCGCTAATTTATCTTTGAGCTCCTTTTGGCCCAAATAATCGTCAAATGTTTTTGGGGTAAAATCATGCGATGATTCCTCATATGTTTCTTGCAAAGTAAATATGTCTATGCCATTTTCCTGATTGTTTTTCACGATTTTTCTCTTAGTTTTTTCTGTTTTTATTCATCTATTTTTGTCTTTTTAATCAACTCTATTATCTCGTTTTGTGGATATGGCACATTGATAATAAGAGATATCACTCATAACCGGTTGGGAGGATTTATGCAAAAAGTAGCTATGTTTCTCAATATCAAACTGCGTGCTGATGATGATTGTCAGAATATTTTACCTCATACTATTTCAACAACGCAACAGACAGATGAATGTATGCCAACGTTAGAATTTTCATATGCCTATCTTGTTGACGAGTTTGAGTTTTCTCCCGAGGATACTATACCAACTGATCAGGGCGGATTTTCCGCTCCGGTCAGTTAGATAAATGGAGATGCTGCATAGTAATATTATTAAACCAACCAAGACTCGCACAGGTAATCCACAAATTACTTAATCCATAACTGATAAAAGGGAGCGGGATGCCGACAATAGGAAGCAACCCAATCACCATTGCGCTATTAATAATAAATGAAAGTATGATATGAATAATAAGGCCAAATGCTAAAAGCTGCACCAGCGGCTGATCAAGAGAAAGAGTGATAAGTAATAATCGGCCGAAGAATATCAGAAAAAATATAATCAATGCGAATGCACCTATAAAACCCACCTCTTCACTAATCACTGAAAAAATAAAATCAGTACGGCTTTCAGGCAAAAATTGTAATTTGTTTTGTGTTCCCTTGAGAAATCCTTTGCCGAGCAAGCCACCCGAGCCGATAGCAATTTTTGACTGTTCAATTTGATAACGCTCTTTGTTGCGTTCTCCTTGTCCCAAAAAGACCAATACCCGCTTTTGTTGATATGATTTTAAAAAATGCCACGATACGGGGGCAGTGATGAGGAATGCAAGCATGCTATATAAAAAAAATTGTTTTGAAAGAGCGGCGAGCCATAGAAGAAGGGCTCCGGAAAGAAGCACCAGTATGGCAGTTCCCAGATCGGGTTGTTTGACGATAAGCAAAGCACTGATAAGCAAGACAGCAATGAGTGGTAAAAATTCTGAAATTTTAAAGGTGAAACTTTCTTTGCGGCTGTATAAATAATAGACGGCAAAAAGAGGAAACAATACTTTGGCCAGTTCAGAGGGTTGTGCTTTGAAAAACCCTACGTTGATCCAGCGTTGTCCTCCCATGCCTATACTCCCTTTAAACAGAGTAAAAAGCAACAGTGCAAGTACAGCGCAATATACTACGTATCCCCATTGCATTAACATGCGGTAATCGATGGCGGAGCAGATAAGATAAATAATTATGCCACCGGCAATGCCCAGCATTTGTTTTTTAAAAAAAATTGAATAATGTTGCTCGGGGCGATACGTTGCGCTAAAGACAAATAAAAGGCCAATGATTGATAAGAAGATCATCATGAAAAAACTTATCCAATCGAAATAGCGGAAGAAACGTTTTGCGATAAACATAGCGAGCCCTTTAATACTGTTTTTTTTAGTGTAGCGCGAATCAGATAAAGGGCAATATACTTGTTCTACTTCGCCAAAAAATCAACAAGAATTTTATTTTAGGGTGAATGGCAAGTAGAACCCTTCGACCTGTCCACCGAAGCTTGCCAAGCCGGTAGGCATGGATAAGCGCAGGTTGGAAGCTTTCTACTTCGTTCTTCGAACTTCGAAGAACAAGTTAGCGTAGTAGGGTTAGCCTAATTTATTCTAAACAGTTTTTACATGCCTGGGCACATTCAGATAAACTTTTTATTGTTTTTTCGGCCTCACTGACGCACTTGCCATTGCCTGCTTTGCATTCACGAATTGTAGCATGACAGGTATTGATGCAACGATCGCACGCATCTATACATAATTGGCAACGAGCTATACACGCAGGATCCCCGCATAATGCAATATGTTTGCGACATTCATCGATGCAGAGTGTGCATGCCTGGATGCATTCGATAGATATATTTACTGATTTGCCTATCTCTTCAGCACAAGCAGTTTCATTGTTGGTGACACATTTTGCGACGAGGTGTTGAAACTCATTAATCGCGTTTTCACACAGTTGAATACAATGCTTGCAGGCGATGCGGTGTTCTTTATTCATATGATTCATACATAATTCCTTTGATTTAATAGTGCTGCTTTTAGTATGTAAAAAAGAATAAAAACATGTCAATACATGGGTTAAAAATCTGATATGGGGTTACTTTTTATTGCTGCTGCTTGCCTGATTGATTGAAAGCGGTTTTTTTATTGGCATTGGCGGTAGATCTTTTGATTTCTGTGGACGCAAAAGCCGGTGATATATCACCGGAAAAGTGTTTGTCCTGGTCGCAGCAAAGTTTTTTCCAAAAGTATATTCTGCCGTGCAGGGAACTTTTTCTCCGGTATCGGTATTTTGGCGGATTACCGGGGCAATTAATGTTTCCTTTGCATCTTTACCGAGCTGCAAATAAGGAACAAGCTCACCAGCATATTGAATTACGTAATCAAGCATGCGCGCAAATGAATGGTTGTGGCGAGTTTTTGGATCTAAATCTTCTGCTTGTCTTTGCGCAATGCGTTTGTCAAAATCTAACTTGCCAATCTCTTTAAATGAAAAATTAGGAATTTTTGATGCCAGGACAATAAGATTTTCATGGCGAAGTGGATCATTAATGATAAATGTTTTGTTTGGTATATCGATTAAAGTCACGGTGCTTCCATCATCTTCTACCCTCTCATTGTGCGCATTTTCAATACACATCGGCCTAAAATAAGCATTCCAGGTTTCGGGAGTAAGTGCCAGAGGGGTTGGTATTGTTGGTTGTGGAGGGTGCGTTGACGGTTGGCTGTTGCTTGACGCTGCTTGCGGTTCTTGTTGTTGCGCGCGATTAGTCTTATTCGACGATTGCTTTTTGGTTGAAGGTTTGCTTTTCGATTTATACGAGGAATCAGCCAATTGAGCAAATGCTTGATCTCTTTCTTGTGCTTTTACTTTTTCCGATGCTTCCCATTCTTCTTTTATTCGTTTCAAAGATGGAAAAAGATCATCAATACTAATATATATATCATCTAGGGCGGATTCTGATTTTTCTATGAGCTTGAATCCTGCTTCGATATCTTTTTTAACACAAATACCAAAAATTTTCATGTATCCTTCAACGAAGTAAGCTGATTTCTGTAATCCAACACCGTAAGCTAATCTCTCTGCTCCAAAACCGCGAGTTGATTTTTTTAATACTATTTTTTTCTCATTCAGCTTGTTCTGTATTTTATTGCAATAATCCTGCGCTTTTTCTTTGTCGGGCGCTATATCATCAAATCCAAAATTATATCCTATGCATAACTGTAACAAGTCAAAAAGCGAAGCAAATTCAATGGGTATTGTTTCCAGTGTCTTTATTCCTTCCTTAATATTACCTGAAGCTATTAATACGATACCGTAGCGGCTAGGAGCAATCGCACCAAATTGAGTTTCAATAAGCGGAGTGGCATGTATAAGTTTAATAATTTCTTTTTCTGTGTTTTGGTATTGGATTTCATATTCTTTGTCATCATTTTTGTGCTGAAATAGTAATTGTAATTTCAATGGCACGCAAATTTTTGTTGGCAATGTTTCTAGATGTTTTATGGCCAGTGGCAGATCATTGGTTTGTTCAGCTATATGGGATAATATCGCTATTGAATCGGTGCGCAACATATCAAGCATGTCATTAATTGAGGCGTTTTTTTCGTTATTAAGAGCAATTTGAGTATCATGTAGCAGCTCCTCTGCGCGTTTTTTAGCCATTTGAAAATCAATTGCGCCGCCCTTGTTCATAAACAGCTTTATCAAACTCGTAAATTCTTGGTGCAATGTTATCCAAGTGCGTGCAGCGTGCTCTGATATTGTTACTTTCGCTGTATCCATCGCTAAACTTTGATGAAATGAAGGTGCTGTTGCCATTAAAAATAAAAGAAATATTTTAATTTTCATTGGTAGGGGTTCCAATTGGTTTTAAAATTGCGATTCATAGTAGCCGTATCATGATTAAAGGAGATTCATATAGTGTTTGGTGAAAAAATATTATTTTTATTATGGCAGCGGTAAGGCAGTTTTTCTTTTGTTGAGGGGGAGTAATCCCGCTTCATCAAACACAATAAGTGGCTGTATGCCATGCGCTTGGGCCCGTTGGTAGGCAATTGTATAGAGTGTGTAATAAAAAGAGCCGCGCGCTTTTTCAAGAGCATCCCAAATAAGAATGCTGAGCTCTTGTGCGCCATTCAGGGCAGCCCAATTGCCATCGCTCACCTTAATAAAAAGATTATCGGCGAGGGTGAATGAACGCATGGTGCACGCGGGAATAGAATCAACAAGATATTCCATAAAGCCGGCACGCATTATTTCTTCTTCATCATTATCAAAAGAGAGTGCGCGTGTTTGATTCAAATATTCAAGCAGGCTTGTGAGTTGCGATCTTACATCAAGCATCGCACCGATAGTAACTGATCGTGCATAGTCGCGCAAGAATATGAGGTGGTTCTCTAGAAAGCGATTTTCAAGAATATTACCTTTTAGCACTTGTTCAAGCGCCGAGTCATAGATAGTGGTTATCGTTTCATGCATGATCAGATTTTTCTCGTGCAACGCGCTCATATGAGCAATGTTATCTGCTGCGTGTGAGCAAGGAATCGGCTTGGAAGCATTGCGTCGGCGATGGGTAATATTCTGCCAGCCGCGCCATATTTTTTGCAGTGCATCCAGCGTTGTGCGTTGCGCCTCGCGTGTTGCTTGTGAGCGCGCACAGGAAAAATAAAGAATATTAAGAATAATTTGAAGATCTGTTTCGGAACTGTGGAGCCATGATTGGCCATCTAAGAGCGGTGTTACCCATTCCTCCGCATACTGTTCATGAGCAGGATTAAGATTGAAAGATAGTGAGGGATATGAAATCTTTTTTGCAGTTGCGTATGAAGTGAAAGAAAGCACGAGGACTAAAAAATAGATTTCTTTTTTCAACACGGTTTGTTTCCTTTTTTTTTAAACAAACTGGTCGGGGCGGCCAGACTCGAACTGGCAGCCCCTCGCTCCCAAAGCGAGTGCGCTACCAATTGCGCCACGCCCCGAACCGAAATAATTTCAAGAAATAAAATAAGATAAGTACAAATAATTTATCTGTTTTTTTGACGCATTGCAAGCATCAGTTTTGTTTTTCTATGACTTTTAATGATCCAAATAATACTTGGGTGCTTATATCAATCACTGGCGGCTGTGTACTATTGGTGTAAATGTAGTTGCCATTCGTAATTGTGGTGCCATGGGGAAATTCGCTGCGGCCAAAAATGGTTTGGCTCACAATGCGGGTTGGTATTTCCGGATTGATAAAAAGAGTCGCAGAACCAAAGATTATGTTAAGATATTTTTCTTCTGTATTTGCGCTATCTTGTGAAAAATCAAACTGTTTTTCACCAAAAACAACCGTATTTTTTGGCCAATTTTTGTTGCAATTAAATTGTTTTTTGAGAGTGGATGATGAGCCCTGAAGAATGGTATAGCCCACATAAAATAAGAAGAAAGCAAACAGTATCTTAAGCAAAGGTATGCTTATGCCAAAAAGCGCTTCAAAAAGGAGTACAACACCCCAGGTGATCAATATAACGGGCCAAATGAGTGAACAGTATGAGAAGAATGGCATGAGAGTGGTCCTTGTTTAAAATTCGCCGATAAATAATAAAGAGGTAATGAAATACCAAAAACCAAATAAAAGCGTACTGCTCACACCGAGCAAATAGAGCGATTTAGGCTGATAGAGGTAAATAAACGGCTCAAGGCTGGCGCTCATAAGCAACATGGTCACTATAGTGCGATGAAACGGGATAGCTAAATCTATGATGCCGACCCAATGCAATGCGGTGAGGCCGATAAGCATAATTCCTAATATGCCTAATGATATCGTTATCTGAGCGGTTTTTGAGTCGTTGGATATGGTTGGTATGGTATTCATATGCTCACGGAGTAAAAGTAGGAAAGTATCGCATGCAATACTACTCCTATAAAAATTGGTAATGTAGGTAGTAGAAAGACAGTTATAACATTTTTTGTTTTCAGATGCAGTATGACATGATTGAGGATGCAAACTATTAGCCCTCCAACCATAATGCATGATGCATAGGTCAAGCTGTAGAAATAAGTATAAGAGAGAGCAGCCAGTGTTATAGATCCGCTTAGAATATGGTTATATGGAAAAAAACTGCTATTTTCCTCGAAACGCCTGTTAATGGAGAGCCCTACAGGGATAAAAAGTAAAAAGGGATTGCGCATAATAAGGGCGGTAATAACATATGCAAATACGAGAATCCCGTGACCTATTGCATTTGTATGTTTTGGCTTAAATGTTTTTAATTCCATGATAATTAACCCTGACCCATTTTTCCGAAAGCTACGCGGTCTGTTCGCCGGAGCTTTATGCGGAGAGGAACAACCTTCGCTTTTTTCTGCAAAGATTTTTATACCTAATATATTTCATTTGCTGGCGTCAGCCAGACGAAGCTTGCCGAGCCTGAAGGCACGGATAAGCGAAGACTGGGGTGAATGATGGGAATCGAACCCACGGCCACCAGAGCCACAACCTGGCGCTCTACCAACTGAGCTACATTCACCATAACTGATTTGATTGATCTCTAGTATAGAGCTTTTCGGGTAAAAATCAAAGAGATTGTGTGACTTATCTTTATACAGAGGGGTGGGGGTTCACAAAATTCAATTTTTATGCTATGTTTTCCTATATTCAATAATGCAATTTGAAATTTGATGCTATTTTCTCTGAAAAGCCATGATAGGGGGTTGAAAAATGGAAAAAATAAGAGCACAGGATCGCATAACCATTGTTGGTGCCCGTGAGCACAATCTTAAGAATGTGACGGTTAGTCTGCCAAAAAACTCTTTAACGGTCATTACCGGGCCTTCCGGATCAGGTAAAAGCTCGTTGGCGCTTGATATTCTCTATACAGAGGGTAAGCGTCGGTATATGGAGTCACTTTCTTCCTACGCCCGTCAATTCTTGGGCATAGTCAAAAAACCTGAAGTTGATCGTATTGATGGCTTGTGTCCTTCAATTGCTATTGAACAAAAAACAGTCAGTGCCAATCCCCGCTCCACGGTGGGTACCATAACAGAGATTTATGACTATATGCGCGTGTTATATGCCCGGATTGGTCATGTATCGTGCCCTGATTGCTTTATTCCAATCAAAGCCGAATCAGCTGAAAAAATCACCTCTATGCTTTTGGATAAGTTTGAAGATAGCCTTATAACAATAGCAGCCCCCTTGGCAGTAGAAAAAAAAGGGGAATTTCTTAATGTATTAACAGATCTTTTCAATCAGGGATATTATCGTTTTCGTATCGATGGTACTAATCACCGCTTTAGATCTGTTGATGAAATCAATGGCTTAAAGCTTTCTAAGAATTATAAACATACTATCGATTTAATGGTCGATGCGCTTGATGTTGTTTCACATGAGCGTGCTCGTTTGCAAGAAGCGGTCGAAAGAGCATTTAAGCTTGCCGATGGCACGTGTAAAGTAATTGTAGGGCATGAGGAGTATCTTTATTCTTCAAAGCGTATGTGTTTGCAGTGCACCGCTTCAATTCCTGAAGTTGAGCCGCGCTCTTTTTCATTCAACTCTCCTATTGGTGCTTGTACCGAGTGTCATGGCTTGGGAATTTTACATGAATGGCCATGGGATGCAGATGACCCTGAGGCCTGGAAATCAAAATATCCTGATTTTTTTGGCAAATATGCTCAGGAAAAAAGCTGCGGTAGCTGTTATGGCAAGCGTTTAAACAAATATGTATTGGCAATAACAGTAGCTGATAAAGATATTTATGAAGTGGGTAATTTATCGGTAAAAGAGGCATTGCTGTTTTTTGCCACTCTTAAGCTTTCTCCAACAGAAAAAGAGATTGCTCAGGGGCTCATTGCCGAGATTGTAAATCGCCTTACCTTCTTAAAGGATGTTGGTCTTGGGTACCTTACTATTAACCGCTCGTCGCGCACACTGTCAGGCGGCGAGGGGCAGCGGATTCGTCTTGCTACGCAGATAGGATCAGCATTAAGTGGTGTGTTATATGTGCTTGATGAGCCAAGTATTGGGCTGCATCAGCGGGACAATGATCGCTTAATAGAGACCTTAAAAAAACTGCGTGACCAGGGTAATACCGTGGTGGTAGTTGAGCATGATATGGAGACCATAGAGCAGGCAGATTATTTAATTGATATGGGTCCGGCGGCCGGCGTTTTGGGTGGCCAGATAACGGCTGTAGGAACACCGGTGGCGGTAGCCGCAAAGCCAGACTCTTTAACCGGTGCATTTCTGAGTGGTAGACGCTCTATAGCGGTGCCAAAAACAGTCCGAAAGGCACAAGGGTATCTCACCCTCAAACATGCGCGTAAAAACAATCTGAAAGATCTCACGGTAAAATTTCCTCTGGGAGTATTATGCGGGATTTCAGGAGTATCGGGCTCGGGCAAAAGTACTTTGATCATGCAAGAGTTGGTTCCTGCCCTGCAACGTGAAGTGGGCAGCAGAAAACCGAGCCAAAATACCGACCTGGTAGGGGCAGAATCTTTAGATCACACAGTAATTATTGATCAGACCGCCATCGGCAGAACACCACGATCAAATCCTGCTACGTACCTGGGTATTTTTGACGATATTCGTAAATTATTTGCGGCCTTGCCTGAAAGCGCGGCGCGTGGCTATAAAGTGGGCCGCTTTAGCTTTAATGTGAGTGAAGGGCGCTGTTTTGAATGTTCCGGTGATGGAACCATTACGGTAACCATGCATTTTCTGCCCGAAGTGACTATGATATGCAAATCATGCAATGGGCAACGTTATAACCGAGAAACATTGCAAGTGACCTATAAAGGTAAAAATATTGCACAGGTTCTTGAAATGACCGCGTATGAAGCACTCACGTTCTTTAATGCGCATGCGCAGATTGGCAAACGGCTTGCTTTGTTATGTGACGTTGGTCTTGATTATGTAAAATTGGGACAGGCATCAACTACGTTGTCAGGCGGTGAAGCTCAGCGCATTAAGCTTGTTGACGAGCTGGCAAAGCGCGGCAATAAAACCATGTATATTCTTGACGAGCCAACGACCGGCTTGCATACCAGCGACATAGAAAAGCTGCTCAAAGTGCTTAATACCCTTATCGATAAAGGCAATTCTATGATTGTTATCGAACATAACCTTGATGTGCTCAAAACCGTTGATCATATTATTGATATGGGACCAGAAGGGGGCGATGGCGGTGGTACGGTAGTCGCACAAGGCACGCCGGCCCAAGTAGCTCAAGCCAAAGAAAGTCATACCGGAAAATATCTTAAAAAAATGCTCGCATCTCATAAAGAGCGGTTATAAAAGAAAAAGGAAGGCTCCATCAAAATGGGGCCTTCCTTTTTTTGTTCCATGAATTTCAGGTTGTACTCTTTAGTCTTCCCATGGTTTCGCGCCGCCATCAATTAATTCTTTGAGAGCCATACTAACGCGTCCAGGGGAGTTCCTTTTGGTGGTGGCAGCAAAATTCAGTGCTGTTTCGCCGTTACCATTCATTGCATTAACGTCAGCACCACGCGCCAACAGGCTACGTATAACACCACAATTGCAGTATTGGGCCGCACAATGCAGCAAAGTGTCGCCCGCAATGTTTCGGGCGCGGATGGTCTCTGGGGCAATGGCGTTGTGATATCTCTTAAGCAGTGCATTCAAAGCAGCATAATGTTGGCGGAAAAGGCTCATCCGCACGGCGCCATTAATAAAATAGGGGTGCGTACGTGTTAATTCAAGAATATACTCAGGAGAGCGAAGCTCCCCTTCATCGTCTTCCAAGGAGTATGACACGATATCTATAAGTTGTTCCTCAGGCTCCATCCGCATCCATAATTGGGCGTCATCTGTCTGGAGCTTTTTAACAAGTTTATCAACATCGGCTGTAGCAGCATCTTTTTGCAACCATTCGACGCATTCAAAACCATCTGTTTGTAAACGTTCAATCGCGCTTTGTGGAGCATTGTGTGGCATTCTCTGAAAAGCAAATGTAAATTCTCGATCTGGTAGCTCTTCCGGCGGTGTATGTGAGACTAAATACTTGAATAAATTAAGGTTGTTTTTTCTCAGGGCCCAATACAACGGGTGCGTACAATACATCACTCCCTGATCTTCTTTTGGTTCATAAGTCACCGGAGTATCGATGTCAGCACCATATGCGTGTAATATTTTAACGGCAGGTAAATTTGCGAAATATAATGCTTCTCCTAGGGGGGTATGGCCATTACCATCGATAATTTCTAACTCTGCGCCCTGGTTTATGAGTAGTTTTACTGCCTTATTTAGGATTATTTTTTCAGACGGTTTTTTTGGGTCCGACTGGCCTATGTAGTGAAGCGGAGTTGACCCTTTATCGGCGGGTAAGTTAGCATAATCGGCGATGGTGGCAATGCCATGCATTGTATTAATTTTGAACCAGCGTTTCATCACGGGCAAATCAAGGTGCTGCGCCGCGCGATGCAACACACTTGCGCGTTCAGGGGCATCATGAGGATGCGGTGCTTGTAGCAAATGGCGTTGAGCGCTAAAGTCATGACAGTACTCAGACACCGCTTTCATCTTGTCGACACAATGCTTAGGGGTTAGATTACCCTCGGCAATATAGTTGATGAGACTGCGCGTGGCGATCGCCGTTAATGGCGGAACAATGTACGGTTGTTGTATGTCTGGGTTTCGCTGTTCTTCACCGGCTTGTACGCTAATTGAGCCCAACAGCGTTAAAATAAATAAAATACTTTTCATAAAGCCTCTATTTGTAATTGTTTGTGGTCGCGGTAGGTTGAATGCGCGACACCCTCTTAGGCAGGGTCGTTAGTTTTTCTCAGTTTTATTGGGATTCTTTATTATAACAAAAAAAAGAGAGTGGCGATATAGCGTCACTCTCTTTTTTGTTCGTGTATCGTGGGCTTTTTACCGGTTTCTCGAGCGTAAGGGTCGTCTAGCTTCTATTTCTTCATAAGTTAGGGCTCCTTTAGCGCGTAATATGACACGAGATTCAGCGGCATCAGGACCGGCAACAAGATTTACCATGTCAAGGGGGGTTTGTAGCTCATCATTCACCGCGTTAACGGTGGCATTATGGGCCAATAGATATTCTATAGCGTTAATGTCGTCTGCTCCCGCAGCGTAGTGGAGCGCTGTATTGCCATTTCCATAGTTATTATTGATGTGGTCCGGGTAGGCATCAATCAAAGCGCGGGCGGCGGCATCATTGTGGGATTGAATACTGGTTGCGATAGCCGGCTCAATGGATTCAGGATGCGATTGGGTCAGTGCAATTATAAATTCAGGAGAGCGGGGGGGTTGGCCATTTTGCGATTGTAGGGCAAGCTCTATTATATTAAGCGTTACTCCTGTTTGGTGCGCCCATAGTTCCACATCGTGTGGTCGTTGTCCAGTAGGATAGTAATCGTCTTTAACGGGTGCAAAATTGTTTCTTGCCCATCCCGCAATAATATCCGGTGGTGCATTATTCGGTACCATGACGAGTAAAGGGACGGGGTTTGGGCGTATTTCTACATTGTGTGAGAGTAAATATTTGAATAACGCAAGATTGTTCTGGATAACCGCATAATGGGCAGGCCAGTAACGGGAGAAGAATTGTCCTTCGCCTACGTTTTGTACTCTGCGGAACAGGGGAACGTTGAGCTGAGCGCCATGCGTACGCAATGCTTCAATAATGGGCAAGTTCCCAGATGCTATCGCTTCTCCGATTGGAGTGTTGAGAAAAATATTGGTAGTGTCCACCTGCGCGCCATTTTGTATGAGTAGGCCTACTATTTGATCTATAGTTTGCTGATCGATGTTTATAGCGTTCGACGCACTTAAATAGTGGAGCGGTGTATTGCGTGCGTGGTCGCGGATATCACCAAAATCGGGGATCACGAGGACACCATTCATGTTATTTATCGCGATAAGTTTTTTAATCAAAGGAAGGTTAAGGTCGAGTGCGGCTTTATGCAAAAGAGTTGCTCCTGCCCGCAAATTCCCTGGTATTGGTGCTTCCAATATGTTTTTTCTGGACCAAAAGTCTACGCGGCTCCAATTGATCTTTTCTAAATTGGCAAGAATATCTCCCTGCATAAGTTGAGTTACGATAGTCTTTGCAAGTATTGTGGTCAGTGCAGGAAGAGTGCGAGGTTCAGATCTCTGGGCAGGTGTTTGTTCTTCAGCACCATGTAGTTGCATTGCTAGTGCTATGCTGCATAAAAATAAAAAGCCATTCGTATTCATAGGATATCCTTTTCTTGTAATTCTTTATAAGTTTTTGCGCCACGGGCAATCAGATCTTTTTTAATGAGTACCAGCTGTCTTCTGGTAGGAGATAGGGGGTCATATTCGTTTATATGCATTTGCACCATATCAAGGGCCGTTTGATTCATGCTGTTAATGTTATTTAAGGGGATTGCCGCGGTGTTAATGTCATCTGAGGGGATTCTCAATGTACTCAGATAGGACACACAAGCAAGCACATTATTTTGTATGGCAAGCTGCAAAACGGTATTATTGTTGTCATCGCGTACAGTTGCTAATGGAGCGCCGACTTCTTGTAATAATTGGATAACATGAAGGG
Source organism: uncultured bacterium (assembly GCA_963707655.1). Classification (GTDB taxonomy): domain Bacteria; phylum Babelota; class Babeliae; order Babelales; family Vermiphilaceae; genus JAKAUA01. The sequence continues at coordinate 296,946 of OY970172.1, forward strand.
CCCGATTCTCACGATCCGTTTTGTTATTGAGCGTTTGAATAACAAGTGGCGCCAATAGTGTTGGTAGTGATGCTTTATGCTGCAGTAAAAAAATAACCATCCCAAGGTTGCCGGCAAGACTTGCCATTTCTAAGAGCGTATGACGACCAGTAACTGTTGTGAAAATTGCATTGATGTAGGCGGGTTGAGCATTCAAGAGGAAAGCAAGTAACTCATAATTGTTTGCATACAAAGCGAAGTAAATAGCTTGTTTTGTTAATAATATTTTAGATCTATCATTTTGTGCAGTGTTATTGATAAGAACAACTGTCAAAAGGGGATTTAAAAAATGATTATTTTCTGTAGGTACTGCGGCAATTTCTAGGAGTGTTCTTTTGTCTTCATCTACAAGAAATAGTCTGTTATCCGCTGGCGGATGAATGTTGTATCGTTCAGGATCACCATCGAACCAGCCCTCTGCGCGTAAACTGGGTATAATAGCTGTAGCTGGCTCAAGAAAAAGACCGTAGGTTGTCGTTTGATTGAGTGTTGCTCGTGTAGTATGGAGTAAATAGCCCATTCCTTCAACGTTTGCATCGAGCAGTAATTGAGTTATGAATGGAGTTGAAATCATTCTGTATTCATCGGGACGCCGAACTATGTTCAACGTGGGGTTGGCCCCATATTCTAAAAAGATATTTGCTGTATTGAAAAGGTGATTCTTAACAGCCCACATAAACGGAGTAAAATCGTTATGATCACGATTATCAATCAATGCGCCATTTTGGGTCATGATCCGTACTAATTCTTCTACTTGCGCTTGATTTTTTGGATCATTTAATGATCCATCAAGAGCTAAATAATGTAAGGGAGTCAAACCCTCTTTATCTTCTTGATTCAAGAGATGGGCGATATCTTCTTCAGAGAACATTTTTTTATGGAAAAGAGTGATTATTTTGTTAAGCGCTTCAGGCTCTGTTATGAAGTGAAGGATAGTTGCGCCCATGTCGTCTTCTCTGGTAAATATTTTACTTATGACATGCGAATTCAAAGCATTTAAATCGGCCAAATGTTTGTCCATGTTTGATTGTTCATCGATGAGAAGTGGCGCAATCTTTACAATGAGCACGTCTTCCAACGTGGGAGCAATGAACGGTTTTGCTTTATTATTATCTTCGGCAGCATATATGCACATTATGCTTATGCTATAGAAGAGCAAAAAAACAACATTATTTTTTTTTGTCATGACAACGCCTTTTTTTGTCGCATGTGATTATACTATTCTCATTCTATCAAAATACTCTATCTGAAATTAATAAAATTGACTAAAGTGATATAAAAAGCCGATTTTTGCTTTGTTTTATTGAACATGATAGGGTTGCACGGTTGATATGATTAAAGAATTGAAAAGGATAAAACTATGACAGATAAAACAACCACTCTTGCGGAACTTAAAGAAAAAGTTGCACTTTTTATGGGTGAACGTGAATGGGGGCAGTTTCATTCCCCTAAAAATATGAGCATGGCCATTGCAACTGAAGCAGCTGAGCTTATGGAGATTTTTCGTTGGCTCACTGAAGCTCAATCGTGGGATGCATTAAAGACGAATAAAAAAGAAATTGAGCATGAAATAGCCGATGTTGCCATGGCGATTATTGAATTTTGTAATCAGGCTAATATTGATTTAACTACCGCACTTATTGAAAAATTGGATTTGGCCGCGAAAAAATATCCGATTGAGAAAGCAAAAGGAAATTGCGCCAAATACACTGATTTATAATCTATTGAGTAGCATCCGAGCAAGGTTTAACTTTGATGCTAAAATATTATCTTTTTCGCTTTTTGTTATACTAAAGCTCACGCGCTTAGTGCAGTATTTAAAAAGATAATAAATTATTATATTGTGTTGCCATGACAGAACAAATATCGGCTGATCTTACGCCATTAATGAGACAATATTTTCAGATAAAAAACGCCTATCCTGACATGTTAGTTTTGTTTCAGGTCGGCGATTTCTATGAACTTTTTTTTGATGACGCTAAAGCGGCGGCAACATTTTTGGGGATTGCTTTAACCAAGCGAGGCAAGAATAACGGAGAACCGATTCCTTTATGCGGTGTTCCCGTGCACGCGCTTGACCATTATTTAACTAAATTAGTTCGCGGCGGCTTTAAGGTAGCTATTTGTGATCAGCTTGAAGAAGCGCAAGCAGGCAAAGTGGTGGAGCGTGGTGTTACGCGAGTGCTCACACCCGGCACGTTAACTGAAGCACAATTATTAGATGAAAAATCTGCTTCTTATCTGTTCTCATTCTTTCCGTTAGATAATCAGTGGGGGTTGTTGTTTGGTGAGCTGCTTACGGCGCAGCTTTTTGCAACAATAGTGCCTGCCAATGCTGAAAAAATGTTGGATGCAGAATTATCCCGCTTTTTTCCTGATGAAATTCTGGTTCCCTCTACTGTTTTAGCCAAGCCGTTCCAGCAACAGTTTAAAAAAGCAGGTTATGTGACCACCGTTGTTGAGGGTGCGCCCGATCAGCTTGAAAATGCTCAACGTTGGCTCGAAAAGCAATTTAAGCCAGAAACGGTTGCACGTATACTTGGTCAGCAGGCTTTATCTTGCGCACTGCAAACCTTTCATGCATATCTGGATAAAAACCAACGCTTGGCGCTTGATCAATTTAATTCTTTACATTTTTATCAACCGGAAGATTTTCTGGTTATTGATGCAGCTACCCAAAGAAATCTTGAACTAATAAAAAATAATCAAGACGGCAGTAGAAAAAGTACTTTGTTGAGTATACTTGACCATGCCGCCACTCCCATGGGATCGCGCATGATTAAAAAATGGATCATGCGTCCGCTTATTGTGCGTGATGCCATTGTACAGCGCCAAGATGCTATTGCCTATGCGGTGCAATCGGTTGCTTTTTTACAACAGATAGAAGAGCTCCTTAAAAAAATAGGTGATGTGGAGCGGGTGATTGGCCGTATTGCATTGCAGCGCGGTTCATTGCACGATTACCTGATGCTTGCTGCCACTTTAGCAGCAGTTCCACCGATAAAAATTATGTTACAGCATACAAAGAATGTCTCTTTGTTTCATCTTATTTCATCATTATTAGACGATTTTGTATCATTGCGTGAGCTGCTCGATGCTGCTTTAAATGATGATCACTCTCAAGAGTGGCTAATAAAAGGCGGGTTCAATAAAGATTTAGATTCTATGCGCGTAGTCATTGAACAGGCGCAGCTTAAAATTATTGAGCTTGAACAACAGGAGCAGCAAAAAACGGGCATAGGGTCGCTTAAAATCAGGTATAATCAGGTGCATGGTTATTATATAGAGGTGACCAAAACACATGCTGACTCAATTCCCGATTATTATAGACGGCAGCAAACATTGGTTGGGCGGGAGCGGTATACCATTCCGGCATTGCAACAGCTGGAGCGTGAAATTGTAACGGCACGCAATACCATTGCGCAGAAAGAAAAAGAGCTTTTTGAAGAGGTAAAGCGATCGGTTGCGCGTTATAGTTCTTCATTGCGTAAAATGGCGCATGCTTTGGCATCGCTTGATGCGCTCTTTAGTTTATCAAAAGTGGCGTATGACCAAGGCTATGTGCGTCCACATTTAAATGAAGAAAGAATTATTAGTATTGAGCAGGGAAGACATCCGGTAATAGAACAGCAATTACAGCATAAATTTATAGCCAACTCAACGCATTTAACTGACGATGAATCATTATTAATTATTACCGGTCCCAACATGGGGGGTAAATCGACCTATTTGCGCCAAGTTGCACACGTGTGCATTCTAACCCATATGGGCGCATTTGTGCCGGCAAAAGGTGCCAATATTGCGCTTCTTGATCGCATTTTTAGTCGTATTGGAGCGGGTGATAATCTGGCGGAAGGCAAAAGTACCTTCTTGGTAGAGATGGAAGAAACAGCGGCCATTTGTTTGCAAGCGACTGAAAAATCTTTAGTAATTTTGGATGAAGTTGGCCGGGGCACAAGCACCTTTGACGGGCTGGCCATAGCACAAGCGGTTGTGGAATATATGCATACAACAGTGCGTTCACGCTGCTTGTTTGCAACACATTATCATGAATTGGCCCTATTGCAAGATAGTTTTTCTGGCATTGCCAGCTACTATGCGGCGAGTAAAAAGATGAATGACGGCATATTGTTTCTGTACACCATGCAACGCGGCATTGCTGATGGCAGCTTTGGTATAGAAGTAGCTAAACTGGCGCAGGTGCCCGCTGCAATTATTCATCGCTCGCAAGAAATTTTAGATGATTTATTGAGCGGCAATGAGACGCACCCAGCAACAGCAACTAATCCTGTTGGTGTAGTAAGCAGCGATGCACGATATGACCAATTAGCGGCGCACTATCAACAGTTATTGGAACGTTATACCATTGCCCAGCAAAAACTTAAAGAATCAGATGAGCTTTCAAAAGAATTGTCTCATATTGATTATGAGCAGCTTTCACCCAAAGCGGCATTTGATCTGTTGTGGCGATTTAAAAACAGTCATTAATACGAACAAGGTTGATTATGCATACAAAAATAGTTGTTTTAAGCATTGCATTTTTAAATGCATCTTTATTGAGTATGGATAGCCAGCCGAAGCTCAATATGGACTGTGATACGAGCGAAACGGTTCAGGATGTGGTGATTGTTAAACGGTATACCTGTGAAGTATGTAAATTTTCTAGTGATAATTATGGCTCTTCTATGCAGCATAAAAATACGGTAAAACACCGCACATTAACAGCAGAAAGCCCTACAGATGAAGAGCGTTTCCTACAAGAAGGCTGGAGTTCTGAGATGGGGCAATTTCTCTGCACAAGGTGTAATACCGCGATAAGAAAGTGCAGCTTTCACATCGAAGTAAACTCCTATAAGAAGCACTGCCAAAAGCACGAAGAAAATGATTTAATAAGTATTCTCGCGAACATGAAAAAAACAGCGAGCCTCACAAGAGATGCAGGGCCGACTCCACAGGATTATCATCCATACAAAAGTAATTAATTATTCTGACTTGAATCGTTGCAGTGCAGCATGAATTACTTCATAAGCTTTTTCTTTTGATTCCCAGCTGCGCACGTAGGTGACTTTGTTTTCTTCAAGTTGCTTGTATGTCTCAAAAAAGTGTTTGATTTCTCGCTTGAGGTGAATATTAACTTCATCAATGCTGTTAATATTTTTGTAATAGGGGTCTTTGTCTGCTACGGCAATAACTTTCCAATCTCTGCCCGCTTCGTCTTCAAGATCAAGAACGCCAATGGGGCGCGCTTGCAAGACACAGCCGGGAAATGTTGGTTGGGTGATCAATACTAAAATATCAAGATGGTCACCATCTTCTGATCGTGTGTGGGGGACAAAGCCATAATCGGTTGGATAAAAGAATGGAGAGTGAAGTACGCGATCAAGAGTCATTGCATCAAGATCTTCATTGTATTCATATTTATTGCGGGCACCACGAGGAATTTCAACAATAACGTTAATAATTTCAGGGGCTTTGTTTCCTATACCAATATGAGCAAATGACATCTTCTTTTTCTCCATTTAGATGTGAATGTAAATTTACTTAGCCGTTGCCGGGTGACGAACGCGGTGGCTAAGTGGACAAACAGGAGCAGGTAATACCCGCTCCTGTTTTAAAGTATCTAAAAAACTAATTGTTTATTCAACAATTTTACCTTCAGCGGTAAGTTTAGCGTTTTTACGGCCAACATACAGAGCTGCTGCAAACCAGATACCAATCAAGCCGAAGCTGAGCAAGGTACCGTAGGTCATTAAGTCAGTCAGTGAGTGTTTAAACATATTGGATACTGAAGCTCCGCTTGCTTTAGCTGCGCGGCCACCCAAGGTATCAATAACACCTTTTGCTTTAAACTTAACGTCTTTGCTGGTTGGAATATACATCATTTCTTTGGTTGGGTTACTGACTGCATAAGAAATACCTTTTGCTAACATCATCACACCAAAGGTAGCCCAGAGCAATGCATTTGGTGTTGGTGAACCTTGGAAGAAGAGGTAGAGACCACCCAAAGCAAGGCCAAGTCCGATAGGGAAGAAGAGCAAGGCAAAGATTAAACCAAAACGTTTAATCAAGTAGCTGGTACCCAACAATGCCATGAATAATGCCAAGGTGTTTGTTGCCATACCGTAGAGTGACAAGAATTCTTGGAAGTGCGCTTTGTCGGCATAGTAAGGATGCATATCAGCTTGTGCCTTCATTTGGTAATCAACGATAGTATTTACCACTTCATAGAAGGTGGAAACAACTAAAATACCAAGCAAATAGCTACGAGTTACCAGTAATTTAACACCGGCAAACAAACCTTCAAAAAAGCCTTCTTTTTCTTTTTCTGTTGCATGTGCAGTTTTATTACCTATCCGTTGTTCTGCAGGAATTACACGCATAAAGTATGAGATAACTGCCATGATAGCAACAACTGAAAGGGTACATACTGCAAACAATTTCCATGGAGCAAATACTGAGCTGAACCAGTTTAATGCTGATCCTAAGATAGCACCCACTTGCGCACCGGCAATAACCAAAGGATAGCCACGTTTTGCAGAGTCAGTAGCGGTGATAGAACTGGTAAATGACCAGAAGAATGCTACTAAGATAGAACCGAAGCTTTCAATTGCAAAGTATGAAGCCCAGCCCATGGTTGCCAGTACTGTTTTACCCAAATACGCATCGCCAAGGGTTGCTTGTGCAAACAAGACGGCAGTAATACCGGTAAAGATGATGGCGTAAGCGGTGCAGAGAATGTAGAATAATTTGTGTTTTTCAAACATGTCCACCAATTTAGTGTAAACAGCAACACAGGCAATCACCACAAATACAGAATAGAATTTTGCGTCTGGCTGGAAATTTCTACCTTGGTTAGGAGCCCAGCCTAAGTCTGCGGGGAACGCATATTTAAAGAAAATTACATCTTTAAGAAGGCGTAGTGCCCAATATGCACCAATGGTGAAGAAGAAAGTGAGCGCGAGTAGACCAAATTTCTTAATCTCTTCTCGCTTGAGATCAGGATAAAAATAATGCACCACTTGTGTAAACATAGACACCTTTCTTTTAGATGTATATAGGTTAAAATTGTATCAACTTCAATTAGTCTAATGGTAAAATCCAATCGAGGCAATATTTTTATGGGAGAAGGGGCTTTCCTGTGCGCTTGCCCGGGACTTCTAAAGGGTTGTACCGTGACCCGCGCCGATCTTTTCAAATAGAATAAAAGCAAAAAAGGGCTATTTTAAGGGGGAAATAGAGAAAATTTTCTGGACGTTAGCCATATATCTGCTATGCTATGAGGAAACGTGTAAAAATTATATATGATTTGTGGTTTGATTACCCAAAACATCTCGTACATCTCACCAAGCAGGATAGAGAAAATGGAAACAGCAGTATTTGATAAATATGCGATTTTTCAAAATGGCAGCAAGCAATATCAAGCAATTGAAGGCAAAACAGTAGCCATTGAAAAAATTGAGGGTGAAGCGGGCGCTAAACTTGAATTTAAAGAAGTTTTGTTCCGCAAAACTGCCGAAAATACCTTTGAAATCGGTACCCCTTTCATTACCGGCCCGGTAAAAGCATCTATAGTTAAACAGATGAAGGGCCCTAAGGTTATTGCTTTTCGCTTTAAACGTCGCCACAAAGTGCGCGTTAAACGCGGTCACCGTCAACAAATGACGATTATCCGTATCGAAGCGATCTAAATCAATATCCTCACACGGATAGATCCAAAAATAGAAAAGGCACGGCTTTAAAACCGTGCCTTTTTGCTTTGTCGCAAAAAACATCAAAAAAATTACTCTTGAGCAGCTTCTTCCAAGTCTTTGGTGCTGCCAGCGCATACCAGTTTGTCGCCCGGCATAATCACATATTCGGGGTGGGCAGTAATAATTTTGTCATCTTTTTTGATGCCCAGACAGTTAATTTGATAGTGGTGAGAGAGATCGAGTTCGTTGATTGTTCTGCCTACAAATCTATCGGGCGCATTAAAAGGGGTAACGGAGAAATTTTTTGACAGGCGCACCAGATCAGGAAACGGTGAGCTCAGGCTATCGGCAAGGCCGCGGCCAATCTCTTTTTCCGGCAATATGGTGCGATCAGCGCCGACCAACATAAGAATTTCTGAATGCATATCGCTAATAGCCCGGGCGATGACATTACGTACCCCCAATCTTTTTTTAACCAATGCGGTGATTAAAATGGATTGGGCAAAGTTTTCTGCCATGGCCACAACCACGGTTTCCATCTCGTCAATGCCCACATTGCGCATTGCCGCTTCGTCGGTAACATGCATGCAAATTGCCTGGGTAACATTATCACGAATTGAGGCAACGATCGATTCATTGCTATCAATTGCCATGACTTCAACCCCGTTTTCTGCCAGGCCGGTTGCTACTTCGTAGCCAAAACGGCCCAGTCCAATAACACAAACTTTCATAATAAAAATTCCTCTATTCTTCGCGATATCATTTTTTTAGCTTAACATGACTCGTTCTTCGGGATAATTAATTTTATCGGCAGCCTGAACCTGCATAGTTGTTTTGCGGAAGGCCAAGATGAGGGTTAAAGAACCTATTCTTCCGGCGATCATGCTGAGCATGATAAAAATTTTACTGCTGATGGCAAGTAAGGGGGTAATGCCAAGGCTGAGCCCTAAATTAGTCAAGGCCGATATTGTTTCAAAGGTAAGATCCATAAAATCAATGTTGGTTTGTGTGATGAGCAGGCAAAAGAGGACGCTGATGATCCAGCATGCGCTCAACGTGACAATGGTGATCGCTTTTAATACCTGATCTTTTGGTATTCTTCTTCCCTTAATGTTTACCGATGTATAGCCACTGATTGCTGATTTAATGGTAGAAAAGAGAATAAAGAGAGAGGTAAGTTTAATACCGCTGCCGGTTGACCCGGGGGCTGAACCAATAAATGCCATTACCATAATAAAAAGGAGAGAAGGCATTTGTAATGCGGTTATTGGGACAGAAAGCAATCCGGTACTGCGCAATGAAACGGCGTTAAAAATCGCATTTATTATTTTTCCTATAGGACTCATATGGGCAAAGGCATTGGCTCCTTCCAGGATCAGAAATAACAAGGTGCCAATGATGGTTAAGGTAATTGACCCGTAAAGCGCAATTTTGCTTACCAAAGAAAATGAAAATCGCTTTTTATTATACAATGCTTTGCAATACCCGATAATTTCTATCCAGGTGATAAAACCCAAGCTACCGCTAAACATTAAAAGTGTAGTTATTATGAGTAAAGGATAATGCGCCTCAAGCATGATATGGGGATGTGCCGCGTGGTCAAGGATTGATATGCCGGCGTTGCAAAATGATGAAACGGAATGAAAGAGTGAAAGAAAGAGGGCATCGCGAAGCGTATAATGCGCATGAATGCATATAAAAGTAACAATGGCGCCAATAATTTCTGCGGCCAGGGTTATGCTTATAATAAAGACGATAATTTTACGAATGTTTTTCCATGTTTCTATTTCCATAACGTGACCGGCAAAAAGCTGTGCAGCAAATCCCAAATCAACAAAGAGGGATAGTACAAATACGGTCAGCGTAATTAAGCCAAGACCACCAATTTGTATAAGCGCGAGCAGCACCGCTTTGCCAAACAGGGTGAATAGAGTGAGATTTATGGTAAAAAGACCGGTAACGCACGCGGCAGAGGTTGCGGTAAATATGAGATCAAGAAAAGGTATGGGTGCGGTGCGTGCAATGGGCAAAGCAAGAAGCAGGGTGCCCATTGCTATGGTAATGAATACCGAAAGTAAAATGATTCGTCCGGGAGAAAGATGAGCCAAGCTCGTACTACTCATAAAGTACCTTCTTTAAAAATTTTATTGTCTATCATAGCTAAGCACAGGAGAAGCATGACTGTCTAGCCATGACAATAAAATAGTGGCGAATGAGGATTCAATACGCATGGGCAGAAGGTTCATTTGTTACCGTGCGAACATTAACTTTTAAGCAAAGATTGTAAATAACTTTCAAGTTGATCAATCGCAATGCGTTCTTGCGTCAATGTATCGCGATTGCGCGCCGTAACTTTATGATCTTGTTCGCTATCAAAATCGTACGTAAAACAGACTGGTGTCCCAATTTCATCTTGACGACGATAGCGTTTACCAATCGATCCCGATTCATCGAATTGAACCTGGTATCCCTTTGCGCGGAAATCGTTATATATTTTTTCAGTTGCTTCTGTTTGCTTTTTAGTTAACGGCATGAATGCAGCCTTAATCGGCGCAATTTTTGGGGAAAAGCGCAATACAATGCGCGTTTCATTATCAATAACATCTTCATGATATGCATCAAAAAGCAGCGTTAAAAAGAGACGATCGGCACCGACAGAAGATTCAACGACATCGGGCAAATATGACTGTTTGGTTTCTTCATCAAAAACAGCCAAATCTTTTCCTGAGAATTTACTGTGTTGTGAAAGATCGTAATTGCCGCGATGTGCTATGCCTTCAAGCTCTTTCCAGCCGAAGGGGAAGTTGTATTCAACATCATTGCAGGCAACAGAATAATGCGCCAATTCATTTTTTTCATGGGGGCGCAGGTGGATTCTTTCGGCATTAATGCCAATGCTTGCAAAGAAGTCTTTGCGTGCTTGTGACCAGCGTTCAAAGTAATAGGCAGAATTTTCTGGTTTGCAGAACCATTCAAGTTCCATTTGTTCAAATTCGCGCATGCGGAAAAGAAATTGTTTTGGGGTAATTTCATTACGAAACGCTTTACCGATCTGCGCAATGCCAAAAGGAACTTTCACGCGATTTGTTGAAAGGACATTTTTGAAGTTAACAAAAATTGATTGAGCAGTTTCCGGGCGCAGATAGGCTATGGATGATTGATTGGCAGCCGCACCCAGATGAGTTTCAAACATCATATTGAACTGACGGGATTCGGTCCATGCTTTTTTGCCGCAATGAGGGCACGCGCGTTCCAAATCAATATCATCGGTGCGATAGCGATGTTTACAGTTTAGGCAATCAACCATCGGATCACTAAAGTGCTCAACATGGCCCGATGCTTTCCATACATCGGCAGAGCCAAGCAGCGAACCGTCAAGAAAAATAATGTTTGGTTCGGTCGTGGTGATTGATTGCTTCCATGCGTTCTTTATGTTTTCTTTTAAAAGGTAGCCGAGATGGCCAAAATCATATACCCCATTTAATCCCCCATAAATCTCAGCTGACTGATAAACAAATCCGCGCCGTTTGCACAACGCTACCAATTTATCTAAAGTTGCAACTGAATGAGTGGATGTGGTCATGGAATATTCCTCGATAAAGCCAAAGATATAGTGAAAACTTTATACAAAACTTTGTATTAGAATACTCGATTGTCAGATATTTATCAAACGGCCGCCGTGCTTGTTCTGTCGGCTAGCGTTTTATATCAATTACTATAAACTTTGCAGGTAATTAAAATAGTGGATATGAGTAATAATTTTTTATATAAGGTTGAGTGCTATGGTAGATATGTACGAATCAAAATTGTGGCGGTTGTCGTTTTTTATGATAGTTATAGTCGTGGTAGGTGGCTATGGCTTGTATAGCTTGCGCAATGAGCAGCGGCGGCTTGTCAAAAAAGTTGAATATTTACAAACACGTGACCTTGAGCTTTCAACCAACATCGCAGTTCCGCAAAATCAGAATACCGTTACCGAGCGTTTGGTCACTAAAAGTGACGTATGGCGCCCAATACAAGATAAAATTAAAGACACGGTAGTACAGGTCTTTGCGCAAATCGCAGAGCAGGATATTTTGCAGCCGTATAGAACACCAAATCAGGGTGCCAGTTGTGGCAGTGGTTTTTTTATTAGCGAACAGGGCTATTTGCTTACCAATGCTCATGTGGTGAATCAGGCAAAAGCTATCTGGATTCAGATTCCTTCATTGGGCAAATGCATCATTGATGCTGAGCTGATTGGCATGAGCGAGCGTGATATTGCTTTATTGCGCGTGCGCCCGGAAGGCCTCAATTTAATAAAAACAGTCTTGGGCAAAATTCCTTATCTTGTCTTGGGAGATTCAGATGCGGTACGCCGCGCTGACGACGTATTGGCTGTTGGTTATCCTCTTGGCCAACAATCATTAAAGAGTACCACTGGCGTAATTAGTGGACGCGAGCAGGGAATGATTCAGATCAGTGCAGCAATTAATCCGGGCAGTTCTGGCGGACCTTTAATTAATAATAACGGCGAAGTTATCGGTATTAATACGGCCAAGATTATGGGTGCCGATAACGTTGGCTATAGCACAGCGATTAATGATTTTAAAATTATTTCCAACGATTTGTACACCACTAAAGTTTTACGCAAACCTCATTTGGGCGTTGCTATCACCAACGCGTCCGATGCGATGACCGAATTTTTGGGCAACCCGGCACCGGGTGGTTGTTATGTTGCCGTGGTCGTTAAAGGAAGCCCGCTGTACAAAGCGGGAGTAGAGCGTGGTGATATGATTTATTCTATCAATGGCCTTCAGCTTGATATTTTTGGTGAAATGAACGTGCCTTGGCATGAAGACAAGATTTCATTGATTGATTACGTGGCGCGCCTTTCTATTGGGCAAGATGTAAACTTGGTCGTGTATCGCAATGGGGAGCGTAAAGAGTTTACCGTTGCATTTAATCAGACTGAATTGCCACCCGTTCATATGATATATCCGGGATACGAGCCTCTTGATTATGAAATTATTGCCGGTATGGTGGTGATGCCACTTACCTTAAACCACATTCATACATTAATGAGTGTAGCGCCGGGGCTTTCACAATATGCAGAAGTGCATTCTCAAGGCGAGCCAACACTGATTATTACGCACATCTTCCCGAACTCGCAAATATACCGCACCCGCAGCGTGTTGCCTGGATCAACATTAAAAGAAATAAATGGCATTAAAGTAGGCACACTTGCCGATTTGCGCGCCGCCATTAACAAAGGTGCCAAAGAGAAGTTCTTGACCATTAAGGCCGCCGATAATATGATGCGCGCCGCTGACCATGTTTTTGTTGCCTTGTCTTTGGATAAAGTGCTTGATGAAGAACAAAACTTGTCGCGCGATTATAAATATCCGATTTCATCATCGGTAAAAGAATTGCTGGCGCAGCGCACTAAAAAAGAAGAACAAAAAACTTCACACGTCGTATAAATTATCGGAAAGAACACAATGAAAAAGGCCCTGATTAAAATAGGGCCTTTTTCATTGTGTTCTTTCCTCCTGAAGTGTTATCTTTTAAATAAAAAAAGGGGCATTTTCATGATGAAAAAGATTGTATGTTTTTCTGCGTTTTTGGTTTTTATCCCGACACAGAGCGCTGAGCTTAACCCGAGAAAAAGAACATTCGCCTCGCTGAGTCAGGAGGATCAGCAGGCGGCTCTTGCCGTCGCGCAAGACTATGCAGATAATCCTTTTGTCTTGCCGCAACACAATCTATCTGACATTGTTGCCCCTGCGGCTAAAAGACGGGCATTAGTCGGTGCTGCTCCTGATAATCAAGTAATAGATCTTACCGTTACTTCTCCAAATGAAAATATTCAGGAGATACCTCGTGCTGCATCGCCGATGCAACAGTCAATGGCAGCGGCCCCGCATATTTTTGTGGAAACATTATTTTCGCCCCGCGATAACATCAAAGATCATTTAGTAAAGCTCATCCATTCGGAGTTGAAGGGAATTTTAGTAACCTCATATACCTTTACCGACGAAGATATCGCCCAAGCACTCATAGAGGCATCTCGCAGAGGGGTGAATGTAGAAGTAATTGTTGATGGGGAGCAGACATGCAAGTTTTTCAATATGTGGAAGATTGTCAGAAGGATTGCCAACAATCGCATTTCAGTATGGACATATGCTCGAGCGCGTGGCATTATGCATGACAAATTCATTATATTTCAGGATAATGTATATCGTACTTTTTCTTCATTGTTGTGGACCGGTTCATTTAATTTGACGCAAAAAGCAAATAAGAATAATAGAGAAAATGTGGTGATTGCGAATGGCGCGGAGGTGACGAATGCTTTTCAAAATGAGTTTACTACGTTGAAACGGCAGAGCGATCAAGAGATACCACCTCTGAGTTTCGTTTCGTGTCCACAGTGCAATGAAGATAGACTTAAGGCAATTAATGGGGCTATTAAATGTACAAACTGTGGTTTTACACATCCCTATATTTATCAATGATTATCAACTTCAATAGCTTTTCATCAGGTATATTATGGCTAAAAAACGATTAGATCAATTATTACAAGAATTATTGCCCGCGTATAGTCGCCAGCAGATTCAAAGTTGGATTATGCAAGGCAAGGTTAAAGTAGGTGGGGCCGTTGTCACCAAGCCGGGCGTTGCAACGGCAGATGATGCAAAAATTGAATATGATATTCAAGAACCAAAATATGTGAGCCGTGCCGGATTTAAGCTTGAAAAAGCGCTGGATGAATTCAATATTGATGTTGCGGGATTGACCGCATTGGACGCGGGTCTTTCAACTGGCGGCTTTTCTGATTGTTTATTACAACGTGGCATTGCAAAAATTTATGGGGTTGATGTTGGCTATGGCCAGGCACATGAAAAAATACGAGCCAATCCACGTGTGCTGGTGATGGAGCGCACCAACCTGCGTGATCTGCACGATTTGGGCCAAAAGGTTGATATAGTAACTCTTGATCTCTCATTTATTTCAGTGTTGAAAGTTATGGATGCGGTGAGTGAGCTACTCAAAGATAATGGCAAACTGGTAGTATTAATAAAGCCACAATTTGAAGCGCAAAAGCATGAAGTCGGCAAAGGTGGTATTGTGCGCGATGATACAGTGCGTGAATATGTAGTAGCGCAAGTGACCAATGGCATTGTTGCTCATGGCTATGTATTGCAGGGCCTTGTTGAATCACCCATTACCGGAACTGACGGTAATAGAGAATTCTTGGCTTATTTCCTCAAGAAACAATAGTCAAAAGCTGCTTTTTTTGATACAAATTAAATAACACTATGCACCCGTGCTTTTAGCCGTCGCTGCTAAAGCTGCTATGGCGTAACAAATCAAAATTTACGGGCCTGCTCCAAGGGCTCAGCACATTTGAAATAAAATGCATAAGATATAAGTTATTAACATGCGCCTGTAGCTCAATTGGATAGAGTACCGGACTTCGAATCCGTTGGTTGTAGGTTCGACTCCTACCAGGCGCACCAGCCTTCGCCAAGGCTACGGCTGGCGGGTCAATACTGGAGGAAAAAGAATTAATATCGATAGAAAAAAAGCGTAGGCTGTTCCTCCGTCGCTAAAGCTATGGCGAGACAAGCCGGCCCCCGTGCCGACAAAGCTTCTAGCGAAGTCGCACGGCACGCCAGTTTTTTAATTAATAGAAGTAAGTTATATCCACAAACTCGTCAGGTCTTTTTATGAAAAATCAATTTTTTTTGATGATAATTTTTTGTTCAATCTCAACTATTGTTCACCCGATGTCCTTAGACAAGGCAAGTGAGGTTAAGTTAATAGAGCAAGTAAAGAAAGAGAATGTTGAGAGAAAGTATTGGCCCAGTGATGCAGTTGTAACGTTGGAAGAATTTTATAAGATGTCAGATAATAATGCTCCTAATCCAAGATATTTTGTCAGAGCTTGCGGGCGTTGGGCAGTAGTTGTTTGCCCCCTGGACGCCGACCCCATGTCACAGGGTAAGCTAGCATTGGCTAGCAGGGGGGCGCAGGGATCTTTTGATAAAAAAGAGCTAGAGTCAT
Organism: uncultured bacterium; assembly: GCA_963707655.1. Taxonomy (GTDB): domain Bacteria; phylum Babelota; class Babeliae; order Babelales; family Vermiphilaceae; genus JAKAUA01. Next base: position 312,722 of record OY970172.1, read on the forward strand.
TTGGTGTTCAGCTACCAGAATAAAATAATGAAAGCGTTCAAATTTAAAAATATTCCATAACAATATCGACGAAGTTTTATCATGTTTATGTTAATTATAACCATTATTATGATGGCATCTTTTTTTGTTTTCACATCTGTCTTTACGGCACGTTATTGTTTTGGTTTTTTGGCGCGCAGATTTTATACTGTTGGGGAGCTTTCAGCTGAATTTCGTGCTCAGTTTGCTTCACAATTGGCGCAATGTCCGTTGCCGTGTAAGCGATTTATTAGTTCTAAAATTTCAGAAATTTGGAAAGGCCCTGATAATCGCCCGATAATTTATGCTGCTGGTGAAATTTATATTAATGAGGATTTTTGTAAACATTTTTCACCTGAAGTATTTGCTGCGGGATTGGCATATGAGCAAGCGCATCATGATTCCGGTTTTTATATATATGCAGAGTTAATGATGTTTATACTTTTTGTTGGCTGTGTTCCTTTAATTACCATTTTAAATAGTACATTGCAGTCGATGGTTGCAACCGACCATCCGTGGATGATAGTATCTGCCATTGCTTATATAGTTAATCTCTTGTATGTATGGCCATTATTGCAATTTATTATACTAATTGGCTGCGCGATACTTTTAGAATATGCACTGGGCGAATCAGTGGTGAATTTTTATGCAGCAAGAGGCTATGATCTTAAGGGTTTATTGAGGTATTTAAAATATGTTGAAAGCCACGTAACAATTGGTGTGAATAGAGCATTCAACATTACTTCAAACCGCAAGCATTGTGAAAAGCTTTTAGAAGATAAATCTACGCTATAAATTGACTTATAAAGATGCATAATTCACGACAACAAAATCAGATTACACAACTATTGATCTATAAAGATTTATTATATTAAGTTAAAATTTGAGAACTAATAGCAAATATCAAGATTTATTAAATAAAATGGATTTTACCTATGGCATGGTACGATATACCCTCGGTTAAACTCGAAGATATTCAAGAAAACGGTGAAATCGTTGGTGTTCAAATGAGTGCGAAAGACTTTAATCGACTCATTGAAACAATGGAAGACCTTTTAGACAACCTAGCTGTTGAAAAAGTAAAAAAAGAAAAAAATCCCAAATTCTATAGCCATGAAGAAATAAAACAGTTAATCGCAAGAAAAAAACGATGACGTTTATCAATCATTTAAAAGGCTATCAATTGAGTTATGCTTTAAAAGCTAAAAAATACCTTGAAAAGCTTGATAAAAAAACCGCTTTGCATATTTACAAAAAATTGGAACTGCTGGTAAGTGGCAACGAAAATCTCGATGTAAAAAAACTAGTTGGCAAAGCAGAACCTCAGTATAGACTGCGCATCGGTGATATTAGAGTGATATATGAAGTCAGGGAACACGAAGTAATTGTGTACGTTATTGAAATTGGGCATAGAAAAGAAATATATAGAGACTAATTATGAATAAAAAAAAGAAGATTATAAAACCAACTTTTTACTACAATGACAAAAAAGAACCGGTCCTCGTGCGACTTTCTAAAGAAGATTTCGATTATTTTTATAAAGAACTTACCAAACTATCAAACGCTGCAAAAAAAATAGTAACTCGTAAAAAGGGTTAATTTATACGCAGCCTGCTACTGGCTCTACTCTTCATGCGTAAATTCGCACAAGTTTTGGCCGGGATTAAACAATCCGTGCTTTTCAGTTTATCTCCAAAATCAACTGCCCGGCTTCTATAGCATAGCCACCGACCTTAATGCCATTGCTCGGATCAACATAAATTTGCCCTACTTTGCCAAGCATGTGCCCCTGTTCAACTATGATAGGTGTCTCAAGCGCATAATGCTTGTTAAGATAAGCTCCAAGCGCACCTGCTGCTACCCCTGTAACGGGGTCTTCATTTACGCCCGTTGAAGGATTAAATTGTCGCGCATTATAAAAATGATTATTTATTTTTACAAAAGCGTATATGCCTGTCGGAACCAGCTCTTTTATTAATTCAAAATTTGGCCTCAAGCTCCATAGCGCTGCTATATCTTTTAACTCTACCAACAATTTTGGTGTTCCCGTAGAAACACGTAGAGGGGTATTAATTATGAATTCAGAAGCAATACCAAGCATTTGAGCAATGTCATGAGTATCATACTCTTGTTGATAAAATATCGGATTTGCTTGCTCCATTTCTATCATACCGTCATCTTTTTTTGAGACGGATAAGATACCTGCTAGAGTTTCTTGCGTTAACGTTTTTACCGATTCATCATGATCCAGCAAATGAAACAATGCTATAGTAGCGTGCCCACAAAGATTCATTTCTTTTTTTGGGGTAAAAAACCTTACTTTGACAGTGGCAATAGCTGATTTTTGGATAAAAGCACATTCTGAATAACCAGTTTTCTGGACAATACTCATCATCTGTTCATCTGTTAAACTATCAGCATCAAATACAATTCCTACAGGATTTCCCTGGGAACTATCGTTAGTAAATGATTTTAAAACATGTACTTTTATTTGCATATTCTTGATCTGTTCTTGAAAGCAAGGGGTTTCGCTACTGAGACAATAACAATAAATCAAACTTATAAAAAAATACCTTGCAGGAAGGTTGAGGCTAAAGTATACCAAGATATCCCCCAAAAGTAATTTTTAAATTATCTTTTCCCTATTAGGACAAGGCATATTGCAGGAGAAGATGTCCTCATATCTATCAATACCATAAAGAAGAGGGGGTCTAAAAGACTTAGGTTTACCAAGTTTGGGATGCAAGCAGTAGTCGCTTAATAGCATACATTGTGCTATTTTCTATAAAAGAGTTGCTGAAATAGACCGATAGGGCGCACCAGCCTACGCTCCAAGAGAGCTCCGGCTGGCGGTGCCAACACTTGAGGAAAAAGAGCCACGATTGATAGCAAGAAGCGTAGGCTGTCCGCCGTAACTTGCCAAGCCGGAAGGCATGGATAAGTGCAGGCTGGACTGGCTGGCCACTCATGAAGCAAAATAGTTGCAGTCTTTATCTCACATACTTCAGTTTTCGAAAAATGGCATGTATTTTGTCTATATAATTCAATCTATTAATCATCCAGACCAAGTATATGTTGGAAAAACAACGAATCTAAAGAAGCGCTTATCTGATCATAACTGCGGAACTACTGCGCACACAGAAAAATATAAGCCTTGGAAATTAGTAGTATATATTTGTTTTAATGATCAATTAAAAGCAATTGAATTTGAGAAATACCTTAAATCCGGCTCAGGAAGAGAGTTTAGGAATAAAAAGATTGCTATAGCTTGTGAGAGCGAAGACAGGCAAGCTTCGTCTGACTTACGTCAACAGCTCCCCTCTTACCCATTCTTTGCATCTTCATAAATCCTTGGTATATCTACTAAGATTTTTTATAGGAATCTAACCTTTAGGAAGAGCTATGAAGATTATTATTTTGATCAGCATTCTACTACAATCAGTAGCTATACAGGCGGTGCATCCCAATAGAGAGTTAACAACAAACGGGGATACATCAACGCGAAATTACGGCATATCACACAATAGTTTTGATATGAATCGTGCTCAATATATAAAAAACATTGCCGGCATTAGTAATCATTCTTCTTTCACGCCCTCTCACATTACATCCGGAACATCAGCCTACACGATGTTGTATGAACCGCACAAATGCGCATCGTGGCAGGTAAATGACTACTGGAATGCGGTCGTTTGGGCATTCGGGCTTAAAGCACCAGTAGACAAAAATCACTACATTCCGTTCGGGCTACGCGCGTATGGCTATACCAATGATTCGCAGATTTTGTATATTCATGACGACAATATAATCCGTGTCATGAACAATGTGAAACTCTATGATTACGATAATTTCTGGCATTTTATCAGTAGGTTTAATTTGTATGAAGATACCCTTCAGCGAATACTTAACGATAGCACGCAACGCACATTGCTTTCTCAAAAAGCGTTGCAGAAAATGCGGCAACAATGCGCGCGCATTACGGAAAAACAACTGGCAAAAGAGCGTGAGCAACGGCAGCGTGATCATGAAAAATCGGTACGTACATACTTTCAGAAAGAGTTGCCGGATACACAAGATTCAGTTAATGAGCAACAAGAATTGCATGAAATTGCCCATACATATAATTTGCATAACAAAAATCATTATGAAACTCGTCTGGCTGCGCTTGAAGATGTGGTAAGTAATAGCAAATATACCCATGAATCATACACTCTCGATGATGATGTGATGAGCTTGCTTTCGCAGTCAGAGTGTGATTCCAAACAGTATAAAACTAATTATGGCAATCAATTGCAGCAAGTCATTCACCGTGAATGCATCGATATCATCGCGCAGACAGCGCAGCTCTCTGCGCATTCTCCTCTGTATGATTATAAAAAATCATTAGTTGATTTTACTGATTCAGCCCGTTCATATAATCAAGAGGGCATATCTGGTAAGGCGATGCAGATTAATAATTTTTGTTACGCATTACTCGATTATGGCTCGGCCATTGTTGAGGGCATTGCCTGCGGCGTTATTGGCGCAGCTAAAGACATGATTAATCATCCAGTTCAAACAGCGTTGTGCGTTGTTGCCGGTGAATATGTGTTGGCCTATCAATTACTTAAAGTTACTACCAACCTTGTCTCTATTGGCATAAACTGTGCTTTCGATAAAGAAGCTGGATCGCAACAATGGCATGATTATATTGAGCCGATAACGAGTGTGATCAGCGCTATCAGTAATAAAGAGTTGACTCTGCGAGACGGCGTTAAAGGAGCCGTTGCCCTTGGCACCGGTATGTATGCGCAAGGTAAGATGCTTAAAGGGCTGAACTCTTTTTATAAGACAACACAAGCAAAAGCTCTTGAGTTCGCTAAAAATAATCCGTTGGCAACTCCTGCTGAGTATATGACTACTCCCGAGGGAGGATTGTTTAAAGCAATAAAAAAAGCAGCACATAATCAATCGGCTTATAATGAAAAGACATCAATAAAAGGTTTTAACGGCCTTGCTAATAAAATAAGTATGAAGGGATTGATAAAGAAAAAGCGATTACCCACAAAAGGGAAAATTCGCTATGTTCCACCAAAAAAATTACATGTATCAGAGGGATTGCCAAGGGTTCCAATGCCAGATGGCTCAGAAGGAATTGTAGATAGATTTGGCAATATATGGACACAAGGTGAAAGCCGAACCAAGGGTCAACCATTTGAATGGGATGTTCAATTGTCTGAACAAGGCAAAAGACAACTAGGATGGATGACTCGCGATAATACGCATCTTAATGTTAGTTTAGACGGAAGGGTTACACACAAATGAATTGCGAACCATACATCATCATACATTGCATTGCCTGGTTTGAAGAAAGTGTTGAAGACAGATTATTAACTATTTTAAATGTATTTGTAAAAAATAATTGGCCTGCAGCATGTGTTCTTTTGAAGTCAAGTAAGCCATATTGGAAAATAGAAGGGAAGCAGGCAATCATATATGGTCTATACAACTTTGAAATGATTACTGTTAATGACTTTATTAAAAAAATAGATGTGCTATGGCACTATACTGAATCAATGTCGTATAGTGTTCCCTATAATTACAGCTATCAAGACGAAAGCGCTATATGGGACAAAGAAGATGAATCAAAAGAGATATTCTTTTTGCCAAGTGTTAGCTGGGCACACGTGTACACTGCGCAACGAAAACACAAATAACATACAAATGAAAGCTTTTTATTATCAGATATTGGAATATAAAATGTTATTTTCAAAAACCATTTTCTTGACCTGGCTGAGAACGCCAACTTCAAAAGAAAAGTTGCTGAAATAGACCGATAGGGTGCACCAGTCTTTACCCATTCTTTCAATCTTGATAAATCCTGTTTTTTTAATTAACTATTTTTCCTCTCATCTCAAGCATCCATTGTGCCTGCTGGCCATAATCTTTATTAGAGCTATTTTTTTGATTTCCTCTAGCCGTTGTTGAAATTGGTCATCAAAAACTTTAGCGGCTAGTTTACAATAATCACGAAATTCTCTGTGCTTTTCGCGTTGCACCGCTTCGATTAGAATGTCTTGAATCTCTTTTATTTGAGTTTTGCTCAAGGGGCATTGTTTGAGCAATTGAGCAAGGCTTGCTTTTATGAAGCCAGAGCGAAAACAATACGGGTTAGCTTTTAAATAAGTAATAGCAGTGTCGATGGCAGATGAATCATGTTTTTTTAGCAATGTTAAGCCATTTCTAAGCCGCCAGGAAAAGCTAAAAGATCATATCTTTCATGAAACTCTTGTGTAGCATTGTGCCAGGCATCAGGATCTTCTTTTTTATGCTTAAACGTTGCGTCGATAGCTTTTTTAAGATTAGTAATAGTTTGTGCATTGTTTGTAATAAGAGCTATTCGATTTTTGTTCATACCATCCTCAGCTTTTAGTGAAAAAATTCATATTCGATCTTATCATCTTATGTTTTCAGGCAATCCGCCGTTGCTAAAGCTATGGCAGACGTAGCTGCTATGAATCTTGCGATGGGCGATCGCTTTTGAATGGTATATCAAATCTTTTAAAAAGTAATTCTGCAGGAATTTCAGGGGTGTATACTTCTTCTGGGTTTATAGCAGTATAAGGATGGTCAAGCAAAGCCTCTTTAAGCATTTTATCGAGGTCATTTTGACTGAACTCTATCTCTAAAGCGATTTTCTTTTCCGCATGAGCATTATATCCTGATAATGTTACTACGCATCCTGTGCTCCCCGGCTTTGGATTTTTATGTAAAACCAGGTGACAATTTTTGAGCTGGGTTCTTTTTTCTTGCAGCTTGAAAATGAGTGAATCTATATAAATCATGATTGATAAAACCGGCCCCAGTGGCATGAATACATAGCATATCTGCTGAAATGTTAACTCAGATGCGTCAATCTCGGCGATATGTAGCTTTCTCATTTTATCCATAATAATAATCTTTGGCAGAGAAAGATTATTATTTTTAAAAATAAGGGGAAAGGGAATGGTAGGGCTATAAATAAAGATCCCTTTAGTATTATCAGAAATGGTCAATGGTTTTTCGCGTGTTTTGCTTTGCGTTTTAGAGATAACAACATAATCTTTTTCAATCAGACTTTTATCTAAATTTGCGATAGAAAACCATTGCGTGTTGGGTAATCTTATCTGAGGCATGTTTAAAAGAGGATTAAAATTGTTACTCATGAAATTTGCGGTGGTAAAAATAGCATAATAATTGGGTGTTGATCGGCTCTCTTTAGACAATTCGGCAAATAAATAGTCAAAATCTATTGATTGATCCAACTTCATGGCGCTCTGGGTGCCATAATTGCTCGTGCCAAAAAAAACAATGGGAAAGGAAAAGGTAGTTTGATATATACTGTTTTTGTCATTTTCAAATTGCTTCTTATCTTGCTCTTCAAATGCTTTAATTTTATTTTCACTCGCAGCATAACAAGACATACAGATCAATATTTTTGTACGTAGTTTATACTGCAGAAAATGAGTAAATGTTTTAAATTCTTCGATAGTTGAATCGGCTATGATGTCGCGCGCGCCATGGCCAACCAGATAAACTATCCAGTCTATGACATTTGATGCATCTTCTTGTTTAGAGAAAAAGAAATTTGAAATAGTTTGTTCAAAAGAAGGGTAGATCTTTGATAGGGATGCTACGGCATTTTCGCTCACCTCGTCCCAAGTAACTTTTTTCAAATTGCCTAGTTTTATACCGTGCGCAGCGGCCGTCTCTTCCCAGTTTTTATCATACATGCAATACAAGCCATCGATTTCTCTTATAATGAAATGCTCTTTCATTATGGCGACATGTTTGCTGGCTTGCAGTTTTTTAAATACATGAATTGCTAATGATTTGGAAAACAAAATGGGGGCCGAGGGGCTGCGTAGAATAGTAAAGTATAGTTGTTTAGTAAGAGGAATAGGCTTAAGTTTTTCCGGGATTTCTTTGTTTTGACTCATGGCATATTCTTTGTTCGTTCGATCGAGCATTATGATAATACCCTGTGTTACTTTGGTGGTTCGTATTTCTTCAATTTCAGCCGCTTTATTGCTGAACTCGAAAATGAATATGATGAGTGTTAGCGATAGCCATGGTATACAATTGTTATTCATATGAACCCCATAAAAAAGTAGATTGCTCCTTCTTTTTAACCTAGCATTGACGAAGAGACTAAAGATAGAATATCAATCTATTATTTTAATGAAAAACCATATGTTATTGTATGTTCCTTTTAAGTGATGCAAAAATGCATCAAATGAGGTAAAATCAATTATGAGCATCGCTTATTCTTATTTTCGTGATAAAGAGACGCGAGCCGATCTGTAGAATAAAGAACAATTCATGAAAAGGGCTCAGATAGATGGATTATGAAATCATAGATTATGTTGATGATAATGATTGCGTAGTTGGTTCAATACTGCGTTCTGAATATAAGACCGTCTGTCCTCCCTATCATATCCGCGGTGTTCAGGGTTTTATTAGAAATGATGAAGGCAAACTCTGGATTCCTCGCCGCACATTTACCAAAAAACTTTTGCCTGGGGGGTTGGATTCTGCTGTTGGTGGTTTTGTGCAAGCAGGTGAAACGTATGATCAAGCCTTTGCGCGAGAACTGAAAGAAGAATTAAACCTTATAGCAGAAAAGATTACGGTACAGAAAATTGCGACATTGACCCCTTTTCAAGGGCTCCCTGCTTTTTTGCACGTCTATGAAATTCAGATGAATGAAGCCCCCGATTATAACACAGAAGATTTCTGCGAATATGCATGGATGACTCCCGATGAAATTCTTGCGCATCTTGCCCAGGGAGCATTGGCCAAGAAAGTGTTATCGCATGTCAAAACACTGTTTCCTGACCGCTGATCACTATGCTTAGTAAGAGTATCCTATGCCCGCTCTGAAATCAAAGCCGCCGACATCATGTTTTTGCCCGCGTATCTTTTCGCGCGGAAACAAGTATCTGAATGCGCCAGTTATATCAAGGTCACCACACGTCTGATAGTTAAAGCCGAGCTCTAATTCTCCAATACCTTTAGTGCGCTTTACTCGCCCTAAATAGCTCTTTTCTTTAATGAATATCGCCCCGGCACCTAATGAGGCGTACCCTTGCAGCCCCTCATAGCAAGAATCAAACAATCGGCGTAAATAAAAGGTGAGGGGTATTTCTCGTAAGCAGGTGCATTGTTTATAAAAGGTTGTTTTGCCTCGCGCGCGCCAATAACTTAACTTTGCACCGATGCCCCATAGCTCTTTAGGGTAATAGCATGCATCCGCGGTTATCACGTTTTGTATCCCATGGCCATACACTTCTTTAAATATATGATCATGTTTAAAAACATAGCCGGTGGTGAAGGCGACTGAAGAGAATGAGCAGTTTTCCTCCTCTTCTTGGGCAGCTAAACAGAATGATGATGTGCAGAGAGCGGATACAGTAAAGAGGAAAATTGTAAAGATGTTTTTTTTCATTTTCGTTCCTAGTTTTGATTAAGTGATGCTAGCCACATTCTTTCATAGGCGGTGTTAAGAGCACCGTCAGGATATATTGCCATGACTCTATAATCTTTATAGTAATTGGGGGTCGCAAATGACCAGGTGTTGGTACCTTGTGAATCGGTGAAGGTGCCGCCGAGTAAAACATCACCGCCAAAAATATATACTTTTGATGGGTTTTGCGCCGTGCCGGATAGAATGGCCCCTTGTGAGGTTCTATTGACATAGTGAAGAGTAGTTGGTGTCAACGCCGGCCCTCCTATGTAGCGGGCGATTTGCGCAATAGTGTATGCTGAATTTGAGCCGACAGCAACAATTCTGCCATTTTGCTGCAGCGCACCGCTAAAGGCAACTGCTCCGGGTGGCGCTTCCACAATGCCTGCTGTGCCGAATGAGGTATCAAGGGTGCCATTGCTGTTATAGCGTATTATTTGAAATGTTGGACCCTGGTCACTCGGTAGACCAACAAGAATGATTTTTCCGTCAGGCTGTAAGAATGCATCGTTCATAATGCCTGTGGGGCCAGTAATTACGCCGCCACCAAAAGTAGTATCAAGAGAACCATCAGTATTAAATCGTGCTAGCATAATGCTCAGGCCCAATGTGTTGCCTGCTACAATTATTTTTCCGTTCGGCTGCAGAAGTAAGCCTGACCATAAACCTGCTGGAGCTGCCCCCGCAATAAAGCTAGGATCAAGAGTGCCATCAGTGTTATAGCGTACCAAGGTTAAATCAAAAGTGCTGCTATTGCCGGAAACAATGATTTTACCATCGCTTTGGATTTGTACGGCTTGGGCAAATTCCTCAGGTCCACTTTCAAATACGATATCAATGCTGCCATTGCTGTTATAGCGCACAACTTCAAATAATTCGGTATCGTTATTGGTGCCGACAAAGAGAATTTTGCTATCTGTTTGTAGCGTAAGCATGCTGCCAACGCCGACGGGTCCAACTACAGAACCACCGCTAAATGTTGTATCAATCGTGCCATTGGCGGTATACCGAATCATTTGAAAATTTTCAGATAAGGAATCTGTTCCACCTATGATAATTTTTTCATCAGGTTGTATGATGATGGTGAAGCCAAATATTCCCGTTGTATCGGTAACAATACCGGCGAAACCAAAAGATGAATCAAGCGTTCCGTCGATATTGTATCGTATTGTTACTGTTGCCCCGTTATCATTCGGTCCAACGGTCACAATTTTTCCATCGGGTTGAATGGCAGATGCAAATGCAGAAAAGGCGCTTGGGGGAGTAGCTACAAATCCTGCTCCATTGCCAAATGATGGATCAAGGCTTCCGCTCTGTAATTGTGAATATGCTTGATTCGCAGAAGCAGTAAGTAGTATTTGTGTGGCTGAAAAAGCCCCATTTCTGAGCAAAAATTCTATCATAAATTTAGCATTCACGGGATTGCTGATCGCCGCTCGTAATGGGGTAACGCCAGCAGTATTAGGTGTATTTACAATTGTTGCAAAAGCAGGGGCATTGACGTTATATAATTGCGTAGTGAAATAGGATTGGCTGTTTTGCGCAGCGAGCATGAGCATGGTGTTTCCGTCCGTATCAGTATTGGTGATATTGGCAGAATCACTTGCATACGTGACGAGTGTTGGTGTCAGATCGCTTGTTACGATATCGTTGATAATATTAGGCGGCAGCGGTGCGCTTTCAGATGTTGCATGGGCGAATACTAAGCAGCACAGAATGTTTTTATACCATTGCTTCATTCAAAATTCCTTCTTTCTTTAACGGTCGGGATTTTAAAACTTCCGTTAATCTATCGCATCTCTTTATGCATTTGCAACATATTTAATTTCTGAACTTGTTTTATGGCCAAAGAATGAGACAAGAAGAAAATGAGAATTTTTTTAGCGTGATACCAGAAAAATAGTGTCAAAAAAACGAATTAAGGTACAATAATTAATATTTTTGGCGCCCGTAGCTTCCTCCTATGCTTATCCATGCCCGGTGCTCTTTGAAGGAGCACTGTTTTCGGCTTGGCAAGCTACGGCGGACAGGACGCAACGGGATCCTCGCTTTGAAATAAAATGAACGAGAGATAAAATGATTAGTATGCGCCCGTAGCTCAGATGGATAGAGCGATAGATTCCTAATCTGTAGGCCATGGGTTCGAATCCCGTCGGGCGCACCACTCTTCGTCTATTCGGGCCATCAGCCCCTGTATCGGCGAAGCATTCTCCCTTATAATTTTCTGAAGTTATTGAGGTTATTCATGTTTATTGTGTTATTAAAAACATATTGAGTATAATTTTTTTCATCTTTGCACTATTAATTATTCTAGGCATATACTTTTTGAAAAAAAGTGATGAAAGAAAACAAATTTTACAGCAGGCGTACAGCGACGCCACTCAAACATGTAGCGTGAGACTTGTGTCTGTAGGTCCAGAAAAAATTAAAATCATCAAAACTTTTCGAAATTATGTGGATTGGGATTTGACACTTGCTAAGCAAAAATTGCTAGACACGCCGTTACCTACCGTTGTTGTTTGGAAAATGCCATTATCATTGGGAAAGCAGCTTCAGGAAGATTTGCTAAAGTACGATACTATTATTGAAATATTGTAGATCAGTATTCACAGTCTTCATGCAAATTCCGTCTTTTCTCTGTTCATAAATTCTTGATTATAACCCCACTATATCACTATCATATACACCGTGTAGAGCTGAAATGACTCATTGTTAAAAGGAGTTGATATGCCTTATAAAGTTGGTAAGAAGACAAAAACAGGTTGTGTTGGTAGTAATTGGGTAAAATCTTAATGTTCTTGTTCAACGGTTACAATGTACATTACAACCGTTGATTTTTTATTTATGGAAAATCATGATCAAAAAAATAATATTTTTCATAGCATTTGTGTTATTGGCCCTCGTTTATTCTTATCACTATGCATTTGGGCAGAGAGCGGATAACGAGACACTTATAAAAAACATTATGATGTATCCCATGCCCCACATCCTTGCAAGATGTCAAAAGGATTATAATTATACTGATGAGGATATGATTATTCTCGAAAAAGAACTTAAACGATATCTCATTCTCTCATTCGTTAATGATGAAGCGGATTTAGATACAGGGATGTATAGTGAAGATGTTGATAATCTTTGGCACACATTCATTCTATTTACCAATGAATATGCCGCATTTTGCAATAAACATTTTAATCGATTCATGCATCACATCCCGGAAATTGATACACAATCTACTCCGGAAGAATTAGAAGAAGATCGTAAAGACTTTCAAGCATTTATAAAAGGCTATCAAGAAGTTTTTAAGGAGGAAATCCACCCTGTATGGTATCTTGGTATTCGCGAGGGGTAATGAACGATCGATAAAATTACGAATGAGTCATGAGACGACTGATTGTTAAAAGGAGTTGATATGCCTTATAAAGTTGGTAAGAAGACAAAAACAAAAGGTTGGCCCATATTAAAATTTGAAAATGGAAAATGGAGTGTTATTGCACATTCAGATTCTAAATCAAACGCAGAAGCGAGCATTAGGGCTCGCCATGTGGGTGCGCATAAAAAATAATGGTGCAGGACGCACTCACTTTGAAAAAGGCTGTTGTTTATTACGAATTTATATCCAGAAATTGTAGAGCAGCAAGCCAAAAATTAATAGATTAATAATGTAGAGAGATGTGCACAAAAGGCAGAGCGATTTTATTTTGAAATATAATAAATACGCCAATCCCGCTGATATGATACATGCTCCTAGTGCAAGGATGAAAAGAAGTTGTGTCATATTAAAATATGCCAAAAAAATAACTGCTGTATAATATGTCGTGCTGATGAGAGCGTTAGAGAAAAAGAATATATTCGCATAAGGACTGAGCATTGGTTTGCTGCACGAAATGCGATCAGATAAATCACACACCGGTTTATATGCAGAATCACGCTTAATTTTCTGTTCAACCCAATACGTATATAACGAGATAAAAAAGCCAATAGTCGCAAGAATAATAATTATTTGCATCATGATATTCCTCATTTTTTAAAATGTGCAATGGTCTTTTGCCAAAGAATATCTCTTTTTTCTTCTGAAACTCAATATATGGGTCGAATAAGGTGCATGGTGAGATTAAGAAAACGATCAAAAATTAAGATACGAATAAGCCCCCAAGGAAACAGGTATTTTTGACAAATAGAGTAATTTTTATTAGCATTAATTGACTAAGGCTAGTTGTTAATAAATCAAATGGAGTCTACATTATGAAATTATTATATTCAGCCCTTTTAGGGCTATCTTTACTCGCCGCTCCCTCTATTCGGGGGATGGATGCTGCCACCAAAGCAACGGCTAAAAAGTTGTTTTCTCGGGTAATGACAGGGGCGCATTGGGGCTTAACGACTCTTCCTTTTTGGGAAAAATCATATAAGTTTGGAAAAGCGTATTGGAATGGCGATGAAATGGTTGCCCAAAGGTGTGATGCTCCTGCAGACATTCAAGCATTTGTTCGTAGTGAATTAAAAAAGAGTGGTATTGAGCGCGCTGATTCAATTTCGGTTAAGCAGTTGAATCATGCAGCAACATGGTCCGCCATCTTTGATAAAGCTATCGCCATCAGTACCCACGATTCGGTCCAAAAATATCCGGGCTGTAACCTCAAAAACCTACAAAAGGCACTTGCCGGAGATGCCGCTTATCGTGATGATCTTGATGCAGCTTGTTTTGCTATTCATCACGAGGCCGGGCATTTAAAAAGCAATGACGGTCTTAAAGGTGGGATCGCTTATGCGATTGCCCCTATAGCAATACATGCGGTCACCACGAGCCTATCGTTCGGTCGATTAAAATTATTGCAAAAACTTGGCAGAGAAATGCCTCAGCAGAGCTATTCCATTGTCAAAAGCCTGCTCAAATTGCCTTCTGCGTTAGGAAAAGTTCTTGCAACTCATCTATCTGTACGTCAATATATTCAACATCAAGAATGGGCTGCTGATGAGAATGTCCCTGCGCAAAAGCAGTTACTCAATGCGGGTAAAAAGTATTTTTTGACGCTCGATGAGCAATCAGAACATGCTAGACAGATGAAGGCACAACCTGCTCTGCAGTTTTTTCAAAGGCATCCATCTAATGCTGCTCGCATCGCGCGTTTGGATGAGCGTATTGCTGAACTTGATGCTCGAGAGGCTCAACAAAAGCAATTATAAAAGATACACTGGAATGTGTATCAAAATATTTTTTTAATTAATCGGGCTAGTAATTCATTAATGAATAAAAGACATATTATTATCGGTGCTTCTGCAGCTGCTGTTGGAGCCATTAATGGCATTCGCCGTATTGATCCCCAGGCAGAAATTATATGCATTTCCGCTGAACAAGAGGCGCCTTACAATAAATGTTTTTTGGCTGACTATCTTGCCGGTAAAAAACAGGCTGAACAGATTTCTATTTTTGATTCTGCACAACAACAGGCAAAGAATGTGCAGCTGATATTAAATACACCCATCACTACCATTGATCCGCACAATAAACAGATTGTTGCCCAAGATGGTACACTATTTTCTTATGATTCCCTTTTGATTGCAACCGGAAGCTCTCCATGGATTCCACCCATTGCCGGGATACAAGATATACAGGGTATTTTTACTTTTCATACACATGCAGATGCGCAAGCCATTGCGCGCTATTGCGCAGAACGGGCCATACAAAAAGCGATCATCGTGGGCGCAGGATTGAGCGGTCTTGAATGTGCCGACTCACTGCTCCAAAGAGGAATCGCGGTCGACATGGTTGTGCGTTCTCATGTTCTGAGCAGCCAATTTGATATTGAATCGGCCGATTTAGTTGCTTACCACGCACGCAACGCCGGCGTAAATTTTTATTTTAATGAGCGAGTATCTACGTTGGTAGAAAAAGAAGGTAGAGTTTCAGGGGTGAATCTAGACAGTGGGCAGGAGTTGAGCGCAGAGCTTGTTGTTTTTGCTACTGGCTTGCGTCCCAATAGTCAGCTTGCTCGCGATGCCAGTATAGCAATTGAGCAGGGGGGTATAGTAACAAATCAGTATATGCAAACCTCAATGCCCTTTATTTACGCGGCAGGTGATGTTGCCTTGGTCCATGACCAGATTAGCAAGAAAGCGATGCTCAGTTGCTTGTGGCCCGATGCTATGCTGCAAGGATTAATAGCCGGTCAGGCCATGGCGGGTCAATTTAAACCATATCCAGGGGTAGTACCCGTAATCAGTTCTGCCTTTTTTGGGCATAAAATCGCCAGCTATAATGCCTCGACACCTTCACCCGCTTGGCACGTTATCCGTTCAACAGGGACTGATTTTTATAAGATTTATACAGAAGAAGATAGAGTTCGCGCCTTTTCTTTAGTCGGTTCAATTACCCTTTTGGGGCAACTCAAACGTGCTCTTTTAACCAATGAACCTTTCAATATTTAATTAATTCCTTTGTTAGCGCCCTGATGCCATTTTTCCCGATATAGAGCCGTTTGACAATACCCTGGCTACGCGTATAATTAATACTATAATTACAAATGGAATTAATAAATGGGTATAAATACCCTAAATGGAGGTTTCTATGAAAACTATACGAAATATTACTTTAGCTATCAGCTTGTTGGCTGGTATGTCTGCTTTTAACGTTTCGGCCATGTATCGGGATATGGCGACCATTCAGCGAGAAGCGAACGAGTTTTTAGCTCCTGCTAAATTAACTTCTGTAGCGATTCCTGTTACATTAGCTCCTGCTGGAGAGACTTTGATTCAGAAATTAGGTTCAAATATATTTGCGGGCGCAAAAGTAGCTTGTGCCGCTACTAAAGATGCTGCGATTTCTGCTGCATCTTTTGCAAAGGATATAGGTATTAACTTGGCAGCGAAGACAGGAAGGCAGATGTTGAAAGAAGCAGTTGTGCTGACTGAAGGGCTTTCGCAAACCCCTCTTTTTACCACATGTGTATTGGGTGGTATAGGTATTGCAACGTATAAAGTTCTTTCAGCTAGGTGTTTTAGATTATCAAATACAGTAAAAATTGGTATTTCTGCCGCTGTACCCACAGCTCTTGTAGGCTTGGCGTATGTGTTGTCTCATAAATAATGAGATTTAGGTAAAATGATTATAGAAGCCGAGAAATCGGCCTTCTATTTTTTCAATAAGAGGTGGATCTATGAAGAATAGTACACGATTAATGACCTTAGTTTTTGCTTTGTCTTGTCTTTTTGGCTTTACATATGCGGCAGAAATAGAACAATCATCGATGGCAACGGAACAAGTGCAGCAATCATCATCATTGCTTGCTCCATTAGCTCAGTGGACGGCTTCTGCTTTTATAAGTAGCTACCTGTCTCAGTTTGTACCCTGTGCCATGGCTAAAGTGGGAGCAGGATTATCATTATCTGTTGTGGGTAATGTGTACGAAAATTATAAAAACGGTGATATGACCAGCACTAAAGCAATGGCAAATCTCATTCCTGTCTCGGTAAGATCCTTTCTCGCCAATGCTTCTTCAAAGCCTGCTTTAACGCTCGCAACAGGGGCATGCTTTGTAGCGGCGGCATATGCGCCGTCTTTTGGTATCTCTCCTTTATGTCCGATGTTCGCAAGCTTTATTTTGCAGAATGCTATTGCTTGATGCAATAATCGCGATTAAAATTGACCCATTTTCACCCACTCATTGATTGACAAATAGAATTAAATAAGGTTATGATTATTTTTGAGCATGACGTGTTTCAATCTGTTTAGAAAATCGATAGAGAATCTTTATGATGAAAAATAAATCATTACGAAACCCCATTTTTGGCATATTGCTCATATTTACTTGCATGAATGCCATGGAAGAAGCGCCGGCTCGTAAAGAATCATCAACGAGTTATATTCAAACGGTTACTCAATATCTCAAGCAGCTTTTTAACAATGGCTCTTACGATAAAGTGTCTGAATTAGTTGATAAAATGGCGATTATTAGTGTTTCCAATGCCGCTTCAAATCTCATAAATCAATATTTTGGTAATACGTTTCATGGATACGCGCTTAGTGCGACGGCTAATGTATTTTTATTGACCCTTATTCGCATGTATGAGTGTTATCAAGAAGGGGATTGGTCCGAGCTGATGAATCTTAGCAAGGTGTTCCCTCGGTCGTATTGGTCTCAAAGTAAACTTTTAACCATTGCGGCCCAGCTGTGTAGTGCAGGAGCGTATGTAGGCATTTGTCCGACGTATGCATTGAATTTCGGGTTATTCATCAAAGCCCTGCAGTATGATAACGCATTAAAAGAATCAATTATCGCTAACTTGTATGGGGCTCTTGGGGCCGCTTCTTTTCAGATTTTTAACTCTTATATACACAAGCTGCCTCAGGAAATGCAGGCTGCAGTTGAAAATAAAACATACGAGCAGGTTAAAGATTTTACGATTAATTTAAATCATCTTTTTAACATGACACCGATTAACACGGCACCAATACCACAATAATAGTCTCAAAAAGCGCTTGTATAATTTTATTACATCAGTGACAAAAAGGTATACCGAGTCAATTCTTCTTTGCTGTTTCCATTATTATCAATACGTACTATTGGTTTTTTTGTGCGCCATGCATCAAATAATTCTTCGTATGTTTTAATGTTTTTAAAAACATTTTCCAATGCTATTTCTTGTACTTTTCCATATCCATGATGATACGATCGGGCTTCAATCAAAAGATTGTTTTTAATATCACTGACTATCATGACATGTCCGGGAATCCATAACAAATCACCGATCTGCAATGCAGTAAGTTGTGTAATTGGCTTTAAGGATTGCATGAGAGTACTGGTGTTTTTATAAAAATAGGGAATGCCGGCTATCTGTGCTGCGCGAGATACCAGGCCGGCACAATCAAAGCCACTTTTTGGTGAATCTTGGCAATCAGCAAGTGAAAAATAAGCTTTCGGCGTATTGATTTCTTTTTCTTCTATAACGGGTGAGTGTGAACAGGAAACAAAACTTGATCCTCCCCATACATAGGGAATAAAGCAATCGGTAGAAACCCAACTGTGCAAAAGATGTATAAAATACTTTCTCTTCTCACCCGGTTCCATTGGCGGATTGATTAAGCATATATTTTTATCAATGAGTATCGTTTCCATGCATAAGGTTTGGGGATGTAGCACAAATACTTCTATCTGATTGTTGTGCATTGCCGCACTTTTTTTATTAATTACAAAGCGCGTTCCGGCAGAAAAAAACAAGTTCGTATGAGAATCGAACCAAGGGTTGGTTAACGTGACAATGTTTTTTTGCTGTGTGTGAGGAGATTTGAATGAAAGGGGAGCAGGTATTTTTGTTATATCAACCCCTCTTTTTTTTAGTTCTTTACAAGTGACAATGTTATTTTTGCGGGTCCAATACACGGTCTGCTTTTTATGATTTGCAAGGTAAAAAAGCTGTGGAATGCTTATGCATACTTCATTTTCTCTCGTCTCCAGCACCGTTACTTTTTCATTGTAGAGTGATTGATGCAGTCGCGGGCAGCCATTATAGCTATTGTTCAATTGGCGACAGCACAAAGGAAAATCTTGATAAGAGGATAATTCATAAGAAGAAAGTGGCTGACCGATAAGATCGGCAACCGGCACGATAATAACTGCTTCTTCATGAATTGAGCATATCTTAAAAGAAAATAAAAAGAGCATGATTAAGATGTGACGCATTTTATTCTCACTGTTATAAAATTATACCTTCTTGCTATCTTCTGACTTATGGTATCATTATTTTGCTGCTGCTGTGAATGAATCACACATTGTTGCGCAAATACTTTTGTCGCAAGCGGTTTTTTACAAATAGAATAATAATTTATTGAAAATTTATGTTATTCTATCTATTATGAAAGAGAAGAGAGAACATTGTATGATGATAGAGAATGAGTTATGAAGCACACATATTTTTTACCATTATTGTTACTTATTGCCCTGTTCAACGGCACAGCTGCCGTGGAATGGACATGGCTGCATCGCAAAATTTTTTCAGAACAAGAAATGGCCAATAATAAAGTAAAAAAAAATATTGTGTATACAAAAAGCGATCTTCCCAATTTTACTCAATTAATCTTTTCATGGAATGCGGCACGTTCTGCGCGAGGCTATTTAACTTTTTCCGCGCAAGTGCGCGATGCTCAAACAAAAAAATGGACCCCGTGGTATAAAATGATGGAGTGGGGATCGGGCGTACAACGCTCATTTAAAAGCGATGTGTGTAAAGGAATTGGCTATATTCATGTGCGTTTGGAAACGGGAAAACGGCGTGCCGATGCCTTTCGCATAAAAGTTGAACCAAGAGAAGGAGCTTCATTATCATCGGTCTATAATTGCTCCGTAGCTCTTTCTGATTTTACCTCTTTTGCCGCTGAAAATCCCGCGCTTTATTATTTGCCGTCAGTTGCGGTGGAGGGAGTTCCTACGTTTTCACAGTTTCTCTTAGATCATCCGCGCAATGCAGCGCTGTGTTCGCCTACCTCTGCCGCTATGGTAGGCAGCTATTTATTACAACGAACGCTAGATCCGCTTGAATTTGCAGAAAGTTCTTACGATTATGGGCTTGAAGTATATGGTAGTTGGCCCTTTAATACGGCACATATGTTTGAAGTTTCACACGGATTAATAAAAAGCTGTGTCTGCAGGTTGCCATCTTTTAAGCATCTCTATAAACAATTAAACAGGGGTTTTCCCGTGATAGTGAGTGTACGTGGGCCACTTCTTGGCTCGGCAACTCCGTATGCCAATGGTCACTTGTTAGTTGTTGTTGGATGGGATTTGGACACGCGCGAAGTAATTTGCCATGATCCTGCATTTGATTCTTCATCAGCTGTTGTGAAACGATATCCATTGGCTCAATTTCTGCTTGCGTGGGAGCGTTCTCATCGTCTTGCTTACGTAGCAGAACTGAGTACATAACAGTGCGATTGTTTCTACCTGATACGTATATTTCTGTTTTTCATATCCCTGTGTGTTTTATTGACAATTTGATATTTTGAGTGATAGGATGAAATGCGTAAGGGTGGGATTAAAAAATGAAAGGGTATACCATGAATCATTTGATCAAATCGCATATATCAATATTAATAGCATTTTTATTATCTTCGCATATTGAAGCCGCTGAAAATCAGTTACAAAAAGTTTTTTGTCATAAAGGATCAGAAAAATTTGCGCTTGATTTAGGAAAAATTGTTTTTTATTTTGCACATAAGCCCATTATTAAGCAGGTTTTACCTGAAAACAATAAAAATAAAAAGCAAACTCAAGTACTGTTTTCTATTGATCAGACAAAGATCACTTCTGCAGAATGTGAACAGATGGTAGAGGAATGCAATCGATCCAAAAACCCTTTGTATGCGATTAATATTAAGCAAGTGGTCAAGCCTGCCCCCAGCATTCAAATGACCATTAGTTACGATCCTGAATTAGTCAGCTTTGCGTATGAATCATTCGAAGCAATTACCAAGCAGCCGGGACTTGTCTTTACTTTTTATAATAAAAAAAATATAGATAAGCTCAAAAATAAACCAAGTGCAGTTCTCACCACGGTATCAAATAATGCAGTTCCTACCATTGTCATTGATGCTGGCCATGGAGGTCACGATATCGGCGCAAGCGGTTTTTTTAATATACAGGAAAAAAATTTAACCAAAACAATGGGAGATTTGCTTGCGCAATATTTGCAGACCAAAGGGTGGCACGTGGTATTAACGCGCAAGGCAGATGATTTTGTTGCGCTTGGCGAGCGTACAACATGCGCCAATAAAAGCGGCGCTGATATGATGATCTCATTACATGCCAATTATTCAGTGAACGAGCAGGCATCAGGTATAGAAACTTTTTGCCTTGATTCATCACTTTTTACTTTTTTAGGTTCTTCAAATAAAAATGGTAATTCTTTTAGAAAAGTAACGTCTGATAACTCTATGAAATTAAGTAATCTCTTGGCGAGTTCAATCCATCGAAACGTCATAGAGTTGGCACATCAAAAAAGAGATTCAGTCGTTGATCGTAAAGTTAAGCATGCGGTATCCCAAATTCTCTTGGGCAGTGCTATTCCTACAGTGCTCATTGAGCTTGGCTTTATTTCAAACAAGCAAGATGCCTATTGGCTCGTTTCTCCTGCGTATCAACTAGCGTTGATAGAAGGAATATATGCAGGAATAAAAAATTACCTTGATCAGAAGCAGATGGTTCTTTGAGAACTTGTGTTTGATCAAGATAATGTCTGGTAACATTAAAAAGTCAAAAATTACACCAAAACAAAATCTTTTACCTTACTGCAACAACAAAATTGCGCTCGCGTTATTGCGACGTACATTGTTATGATAGAGTGTTGATTGTTAAACATTATTAACACTGTGGCCGGGCAAGCTCCCCTAAAAACATTTTTAGCTTTAGCCCAAAGGGATGCCTATGAACAGAATTACCAAAATACTCTTGCTTCTAGCATTGATGAGTGGCTTACACGGCGCCGAAGACAGCCGAGGAAAAGCATTAGCGTTATGGAGTCCCGACAGCAAAAAATTAGTATTGACTCAATCGAAAAATGTAAAGTTCTAGATTGTGTAAATTATAGACCGTTATATGAATTGTCTTGTCCCCATGCGACGCTGGGTACTGATGGAATCTTTCCGGATCCGATCTGGTGCAATAAAGGAGACCATATTTTTGAGCACTCATTATCGACTGATTGGGGTGTGCCAGAGCACGGTTTTATTGCTTATGATGCTGAAAGCGGCATTCGTTTAGCTATTTTGCATTCTCATATGCCTAATGAAGAGCAAAAGATTGCATGGCAAGAGCAAGAAGCCAGCTCTATTATGCGTGAAGAAATAAGCCAGCTGCGATTGATAACAACTATCCCGCAGGCTTTAGTGCTGAAATATGTTCAAAGGCACCATGCTTTGCCCTTGTATGAAGATCATGCGCAACGGGATTGTTTAGATGAAATTTGGTCGAGTATTCCGGAAGAATTGGCAAAGCCCCTTGCCCTTGCGCCAAGCGGATTTATAAATGCTGCCAAAACTATGCTGGCGTTGCTATGGGGCCCGGTAAGTATACTTTCTGGCAAATATAGTCTCCGTAAAGAGTGAATTGAGAAATTCTTTTGATGGGGATAAACTTCTTTCAAAAAATCACTCGTTATGTTACCGTAGATTACTTATGTTTATAATAATTTTAGCAGACGCGATGCATGAAGATTAATACAATTTGGGAAGAATTTTTAACGATCATCAAAGAAGAAGCGGGAAGCCGTGTTGTTGACACATGGTTCAAAGCGGTAACTCTTTGTCGCTGGGATGTAACAACGCAGACCGCGTCTTTGGAAGTTCCCAATCAATTTGCACTTGATTGGATTAAAAATAATTATTCTGTGCTTATTCAAACCCATTTGAGTCGCTTATTGCATGTTGATAAACTCAAGTTGCTCTTTTTTTTGCATGGAAACGAAAAAGAGCAGATACAACCGCAACTATCTACTCAGGCAGTGGTTGTTAAAAAAGAAGTTGCTCCTCCGGTAGAAAATCAGATAATTCTTGCCAAGCCACGGGGCACGCTCAATGTGAGTCAGACTTTTAGCAGTTTTGTTGTTGGTCCCAGTAATTCTTTGGCGTATGCCGCAGCTCAAGCCGTTGCAGAAAAACCGGGCAATTTATATAACCCACTGTTTTTTTATGGCGGTTCGGGATTGGGCAAAACTCATTTACTGCATGCGATTGGCAATGAGATTAAGCGGCTATACCCCAAGGCTATTGTTTTGTATCAGACAGCAGATCGTTTTGTGAATGAATTTATTCATGCCATTCGTTTTGACAAGATACATAAATTTCAGGAAAAATATAAAGCCGTTGATGTCTTGTTGGTTGATGACATTCAGTTCATCTCTAATAAAGAACAGACGCAAGAAGCTTTTTTCCATATTTTCAATACGTTATATGATTTGCGCAAACAGATTATCTTTTCAAGCGACGTGGTACCTCAAGACATTAAGGGGTTAGCAGAGCGGTTGCGTTCTCGCCTTGCGTGGGGACTTGTTGCCGACATTCGTTCTCCGGCATTGGAAACGAAGATTGCTATCTTAAAAAAGAAAGCGGAATTGAGTAATGAACATCTTCCCGATGATGTTGCACATTTTATTGGGTCACGCGTTGTTTCTAATATTCGTGAATTAGAGGGGGCATTAATTCGGGTGATGGCCTTTGCTTCTTTAACGAGCCAAAAAATGAGTTTAGCATTAGCGGAAAAAGTGCTGGAAAAAAATGTTGAAACGCGCTCGGAACCAATTGGTTTTGATGGCATTGTTAAGTGTCTGAGCAACTATTATCCATATAAATTAGAGCAACTGCGTTCAAAAGATCGCAGTAAAGATCTCGCGTGTGTACGACAAATTGCCATGTTTCTTATGAAAAAAATGACTGACAAATCATTGCGTGACATCGGTGTTTTTTTAGGCGGTCGCGATCATTCTACGGTTGTGCATGCACTAACAAAAGTACAAGAGCAATGTGAGAGCGACACGGTGTTTAAAGGACATCTTCAGCAGCTTGAAGATGATATTTTACGCGTTCGGCGCTAATTCATCTTCATACCTTAAATGGTAGGCGTTGTGAGATTTTTGTGCCATACGACGCTGTCTTTTGGTTTGAAACATTGAATCGAATATAAATTTATTTGCCAGGTAAGAGTAAAAATCTACATAGCTACTAAACTTTTTTCTTTCTTTGATTCCCACCATCGAGGGAAAATGCTCTGTGTCAATAATAGTCAGCGCACCGGTTCTTTGTTCTATTCTAAAATTACTTATGTTCGCATCAATGATCATGTTTGAGTCATGACTCAATTGCAGAGCTATTTTTCTATCTTCTTTATTGTATAAAGAGAATACTCGTTCAGGTTTAATTTCATCGGCAATTATCGCGTATATACCCGGTATTTCTATATACTGATGTTCTTTATTGCCTATGTTGATGCCCTCAAGCGCGATCCATTGCGAAGATGAGGGAATAAAAAACCATTTTCGGGGTAATTTTACTTTTCCTCGCCATTGGGGAGAGTCTTTTATTGTTTGTTCTATTAATTCACGATTTCGCAATCGCGTAAATCCGGTTAAATGGCGATTGACTCCGCCTCCCATAAAGAAAAAAAAGCAGGGTTCCAATCCTTTGTTCAAAGGGAGCGTTAAGCTTTTGGGATTTTCGAAAAAAAGTTTAAGTATCAGTGGATAATTTTTAAATTTTAATACGAGCATGCCGCAATGCTCTTTTTCATTAAAATCACGATTTTTGACGATATCAAAGTTTGTGTACCATCTTTTATTTTCTATAATTTCAAGAATAAGGTCGTTGATAAGTTTTTTGATATGCGTACCTTCAAGAGTGCTTTTTTGCTGATTTTTCAAGATAGGAATATGATCAGGCAAAGCATATTTTTCGAAATATTGTTTATTGAAAGTTTTGAAATACGCGTATTCTTCAAGACAATTGTTGCGCAAAAGATATTTCTTTTGCGGGTCATCTTTCCAATAGAAGGTTATTTGAGGCATGAGTGGATCTATTGGACGATGAATGCTGCGCGCTTGACAGGATAGTGCGCAGATGATTAAAAATAGGAAAAAAATAATACTGTTGTGCTTCATACTTAATCTCGTATTAAAATTTTTTTATTTATTCTACAAACATGGATTGGCGCGGTCAAATGTTTGTGCTTTCTTTGTAAGAATTCATAGGTAATTGAGCTGAAAATAGATTAAAGCCTGCCTCGATTTCCATTTTTTTTAAAGCTGTTGATGTTAACTGATAAGTGCGCTATGGTTTTAAATAAGAAGCATTTTTTTAAGTAATGAAAGCAAACACACTAGTATAAGAAAGGATAGTATGAACAGAGAGGAAATGCTCCATAAACAATATGGAATGCTTAAGCAATTAAGCTCGTTGCCGCGCAAGATGGTATCTTTGCACGGGGCTGATAAAATTGCCGATTTAGTATTGCATGAATTGTGCCAACCCGATTGCTTTAATTTAGTTAAAGCCGCCTATTTTGTAGATAACCCGGATTTCAATTGCTTTAAAGGAGTAAGTGGTCTTTTGCGCTCAGAGCTCAAAGATGATCATGTAATATCTTGGGATGATCCGGCATTATTTTTATCATATACGTTTGATTTGCCTTTTAATAAACAAGTAAGACAGGTAACCAAGCCAAGCTACAAAAAACAGCAGTGTCGTGATCAGGAAATGGCAGAAGAGATTGCCTCTGACCTGGGGTTTAATGATCATGCCTTTTGTTCATGGAATATGAAACATGACAATCACGGTCTGTTTATTTATGAAAAAGCCAATTTAGCCGACTACCCAATAGAAGAACATTTAGCAGATGCGCTTTCTTTGCTCAGCTTCTGCCCTATATCTTAAAATATTACTCTCCTTTTAAAACTGATGAGATGAGTAATTTTTTACTTCTTTGTACAGAAAAAAAACTGGCACAAATGCTTATGGTAATAACCACCATGAATACTAATAAGAAGGTTTTGTATTCTATGCAAATAGGCAAATGGGATACATAATAGGTGTCAGGCAGGCTGATAAAGGGATATCTTTTTAGCAAAAGACAGATAGCATAGGCGATCAATTCTCCGCTGATCGCGGCGCAACCGCTTATCCCAATACCGATTGTCATAAAGAGAGCATTAATACTTTTTTGAGATGCTCCACACGCTTTTAAAATGGCAATATCTTTTTGTTTTTGGGTAACGTACATAAAAAGTAATGAAATAATATTCATGCTCGCAACGATAATAATAAGCATTAACACAAAAAACATCGCATATTTTTCTAACTTAAGGGCGGATACCAACGCGGGATACAGATCTTTCCATGAATGAGTATCAAGATGAAAGCGCTGCTTGAGTTTAGTTATCGTGGTACGGTCATCTGCGCCGGGGGTAAGATTGATATTAATTTCGCTTATGCCTTGATTAAAAATCGTTTTTAAGCAATCAAGCGAGCAGTAGAGTAACCCCGTATCAAATTCATCTATTCCCGTGTCAAAAAGTGCCGAAACGGTAACGGTGACTTTATCAAAAGTCATATCTTCCCCATATTCTTCCGTTGCGCTGCTCCAAATTGTCATTGAATCACCAACGGTAAGATGTAACATTTCAGCCAATTTTTTTCCTATGATGAATTGATTATTGGCAAGCAATATCGAAAGGTCATCGCCAGATGCGGGAGGAATAATTTTTTGAGCGATAGTCTTTACCCGCATTTCATGAACAGGGTGAATTCCTTTAAGCACAACAATACTATTGGTGTCATGCGCGTCGGATGTGTGAATGAGGGCGTGTTTAAAGCCGGTGGGTCCACAGGCCTCTATTTCAGGAAATTCTGAATCTAAAATTTCTTTAATACGATCAAATTTAAGATTGCCCTGTGCGGTGCGCATAATAATTTGTGAATGAATGCCGCGTAGTTTTTCGTGTGTCGCTTGTTCAAAGCCATTCATAACGCATGATACGAGAGTAAGCGCCCCTGATCCGATTAAAATTGCACAAAAACAGATTATAGCCATAACGGAGAGCGATTGCTCTTTGTTTCCTTTGATATATCGCCATGCCAGAAGGGTAACAAGGGTACGTGTAGTTGTTATCATGCGTGTAGTTCTTTTTTCCTTGTAAATTAGAACAGTTTTTTTTAGGCTACTACTAGTATCATCTATTTTAATAAAAAGAGGCGCACTTATGAAGCAAGCTGTAGAGTTTGCGGTGCTCTTTTTATCATGTTGATAGTGCCCGGTTGTGGTGGTACGGTAACCGTGCATTGCCGAATATTCGTGATGGGTATGTTGATAAAAAAGTATATGTGCCAATTATCTGGGGGTAATTATGAAAATCGCCTTAGGAACGGATCACCGCGGTTTTGAACAAAAAGAATTTGTTAAAAGTAGATTGTCTGTATCATCGGTAGAATGCATTGATCTTGGCTGTTTTTCTGATCAGCCATCAGATTATCCGTTGTTTGCCAAAGAAGTCTGCGCTGCGATTCAGAAAGGATATGCGCAGTATGGCATACTCTGGTGCGGTACTGGCATTGGTATGTCTATAGCTGCCAATAGATTTGCAGGGATTTATGCGGCGCTTGTCTGGAATGAAGAGATGGCGAAGTTAAGCAAAAGTGATGATAATGCCAATGTGCTGGTATTTCCAGCCGATTTTATTTCAACAGAGCGGGTAATGGCTTGCATAGAATCATGGTTGGGAACAACGTTTAAAGGCGATCGTTATGAGCGTCGCTTGCACATTATTGATTCATGGAGCGGTGTAAAGGGATGAAAAAAGAGAGAGGCGCATTTAAATGCGCCTCTCTCTTTTAGCTGTTTAGGCTATATTTATTACTGTTGCTTTAGTTGCATTTCTAAAAGTGTCGGCAGCACTTTTTCTTGAAAATATTCTGATACGTCATTTCGTGATAATGTTTTTGGTAAAAATTCTTCGAGGTATTCAAGGAGTTCAAGTATTTGTTCTTCTGTTAGTTTGAGGTCTCGTAGTGTTAGGGAATAGATCTCTAGCAGGATTTGGAGTAGTTTTTGTTCTTTTTCTTTGCCTTGAGGTTGTTTTTGTAATACTTCTATCAGTTCGCCTGTTATTCTTTTGTGTTCTTGTGGTAAATGTGAGCTTGCTTCTTCCAGCCATGTTGCTGTCGCGATGATGAGTACCATGTCTTCGTCATAACGCCTTTGCCACTCTTCTTGGCATGAGTCATTGTTAGATTTCACAGACGCTGTGCCTGAGATGAGCAGTAAAAGAGCTAATATTGTTTTATTCATAAGAAAACCTCCATTTCTTCAGTTATACTTATTTCTTCTTCACTATTTCCGCTACTTCTTGGCCGGAAAGGCTTTTGCGCTCTTTGAGCGCAGCAACCAAGGCGGTCAATGCATCTTTATTGCTTTCAAGTAATGCGATAATTTCTTGTTCGCATGCTGCCAATATTTGCAACGCAGCAGTGCGTAATTCTTGAACGCGCTGCTTTGGCAGCTGTTGAGGGTCAATGCCTTCAAAAGCAATGCTTTGAGCAATATTTAAAGCCTGTTGTCTATAGCCGCTATGATATGATCCACCCGTTGAGCCCAGGAGCATTTTTTCTGCTGCGGCACCGGCAAGCAATAGTTTGCATTGAGCCATTTTTTCTGTATTGCTGATAACATTCAAGGTATCATTTTCACGGTAGGTAAATACTTTACCATAGATAATAGGGCTTTGTTTCGCCTCATTTTTCTGGTCATGATATTGCATCCATACCGATTCTTCTTTGAGTTTTGCAACAATAGGCTGAATGGTTACTTTGGCAACTTTGTCTTCCGTTTCAAGAAGAACGTGTGTTAATGCGGCTGCTGCCTGGTGGGTTGCAATTACCGCCATTTCTTTGTCGGTAATCTGCTTTTCATCAACACCAATAATATTGCGCACTTCTTCATCAAAGCTCATTTCAAGCAGCTCTTGAGAAAGGGTTACGCCCAATATTTTTGATTTTTGGAATGCGGCCTTAATAATGGCATTAATATCTTCATAAGTGCAGCCAGTTGTTTCTAGCGCCAATTTTTCTACATCAAATTGCGCAATGTCGACTGAAAGATCACCAAGACGTTTGCAGAGAAACTCGATGCGATTTTCCAACGTTGGCAAATCAAAGAAGATTGACTTACCAAAGCGACCATGTTGGCGCAGGGCAAAATCAATATTTTCCGGCTTATTGGTAGCAGCCAAAAGAATCACTTGTTTTTTAGGGTCAGTATCCATAAAGCCACTTAATGTTGATAAGAATTGGCTCAACATGTTTTTGTTACCAATGCGCTGCAAGTCAAGGAGATCTATCTCATCGATGAATATTACACAAGGTCCTGCTTCTTGGGCAAGATGCATAATATAATCAAATCCGGCTTCAGAAATTTTATCAGCTTTGATTTCATAGAAACCAAATTCATCGGCAGGTTTACCCATTGCACGCATTAATTTCTGAATTTCTCCGCAGAGTGCTTTGGCAAAGTGTGATTTTCCGGTTCGTGTTGGACCGTAAAGGAGATAGCCTTTTTCAGGAATAAGGTTTTTACGGGCAAAGCGTTCTGGATCTTCTAAATATTTTAAAATTTTGTAAGCAATTTCTTTGGCATGTTCTTTACCAACCACATTATCAAAATTAACTTTGCTCTGCATGTCGGTAACGCCATCGGGTCTATTGCGATATTCGCCACCTTTGAGAAAGTTAACTGCTTTGGTAAGTTGTTTGCCTACCGCATTTTTTGCTTGCACAAATGCTGATTTGTATGCTGTTAAAGCAAGTGGCACCAATACGGTAGCAAATGGCCAATAGCCTTGCCCATATCGTCTAATGAAATGTTCCGGCACGCCTAAATACCATTTTAATGGATGGCCCGCGACTAAAGCCGCAATCTCTTTTTTGGATTGTTCACCCTGAAGATACAGATCGATGCTTAAATCATCCATTTCTGCTGCCTTCATTACTTGCTTTAGGTACTCAACTGCTTTTTGCTCAGTAGCAAGACCATTATGATAGATGTCATTAAGGTTTCCTGCGTTATCTAATCGCGGTGGCCAGCCTAAAATATTGCGTAAACTCGTGTTTTTGCTATCTGATTGGTACCAACAATAGAGCGCAAGCAGTCCGGTGATACCCCCAACCATTGCTACTTTATCAAGATGATATTTGTGAGCAGGTTGCAGCACATTATCATCAAGCTTGCGATAGAGTTTGTTGTACCAGGTAAGACCGGCAGTTTTTGCTTGCTCTTTGACCAATTCAAGTATGACACTATTTTCTTGAGCAGCTTTCATCAGATTTTCAAAAGTAATATCATCTTCTGTTAAAGCGCTTCGCGGCACCTGGAAAGATGGAATATTGTGCAACCCTTTATCAAGTGCATTTTTAAAATGAGTGATAAGATGTTTCTCAAGCTGGAGCAAGATGGCTAAAGTTGGCTCGTTAATATCGGCGAAAGCGTCATTTTTAATAGCGGAGGTGAATGCGCGGAGTTCTTTAATGGCAGCAATAGCTTTAGCTTTATCTGTCTGTATGGCCTTGTTATTCACATCAAGGGCAATATCTTCCAAGATGATATCAAGGGTGTTTGCATTGTCGATGACAAGTTTGAGAATAAATTCAAGCTTGTCTTGGCGTTGCTCTGCCATTTGTGCCATAATAGACTCATCAATGGCAGGTTGTGCCGGTTGATTGGCATAAGAAAAACTGAATGGCATTATGAGCAAGAGGGTTATTCGTAGACAATTTGAAAATTTCATATAGAAATACTCCACTTTTGTTAATGGTAAAATAGTACTAGATATGTCTATTGTACGTTTTTTTAATTTTTTGTCGATAAGTTTAAGGTAAAATCCCCATAAAAAAGGACAAATGTGAATAAAATAAGAATATTGACCACCGTTTTGATTTCGGCTTGTGTTGCATCGTTAGTTGTTTATCGTGTCGGATTACCAAAAAAGGGTATTACGGTAAACATGAATGAATTTCTTGCACGTGATCATGCCGGCAAGATTTATATTCCCATCGCCGTTCTTGGATCGGGTCCTGCTGGAGCGAGTGCCGCAATTTATGGTGCGCGTTCAAACATGACAACGGTAGTGTTTCAGGGCAGCCGTCCCGGAGGGTTATTGACGCAGACTTCCGAGGTAGAAAATTGGCCCGGCATTCCCAAGCGCCAGGGACCGGTGATTATGCAATCTGTGCGTGAACAAGCGGAGCATTTTGGGGCGATTTTTATTGATGATACTATTGATAAAGTTGATCTTGCGCAATGGCCATTTGCGTTGCACACAGAGGGGGGCGACACCTACTATGCATTTTCTTTGGTGGTGGCAACGGGGGCAAATCCTACACTCCTGGGAGTGCCCGGTGAGCAAGAGCATTTTGGCATGGGGGTACATACCTGTGCAACGTGTGATGCCGCTTTTTACAAAGGTAAAGAGGTGTTTATAGTTGGCGGCGGGGATTCTGCCATCGAAGAAGCCACCCAGCTTTCCGGTTACGCTAAAAAGGTAACTATCTTGGTACGTAAAGATAAAATGCGTGCCGCTGAGAGTATGCAGGGTTTGCTGAAGGGTTATCCAACCATTTCTGTACAATACAATGTTGAAGTGAAAAAGGTTATCGGTGATGGCAAAAAGGTTAACGCCGTTGAAATCTTTAACAATAAAGATCAGCAAACCAAAGAGGTTGCCATAGATGGGTTGTTCCTCGCCATAGGTCATGAGCCGAATACCACCTTGTTCAAATCAAAACTAACCATGGATGGCAATGGGTTCCTGATTTTACAGGGAAGAACACAACACACCTCCAAAGAAGGGGTATTTGCTGCGGGCGACTGCCACGACACCCAGTATCGTCAAGCAGGCACTGCGGCCGGATTTGGTATTGCGGCCGGGAAAGAAGCCGATGCTTTCTTAAAAGAAGTGATAGGGTTCAACGCAGAGGTGCAAGCCGCTTTGATTGACCGTATTTTTAAGCCAAAAAAGGCTGAGCAGTCTATGGTGACTACCATAGAAACGGCACAGGAATTTGAGAAAGAAGTTTTAAAAAATGAGATGCCCGTTCTCATTGATTTTTATGCTAATTATTGTCCAACCTGCATGCAAATGTTGCCTACATATGAACTGGTGGCCCAAGAATATGCCGATCGCATGAAATTTATCAAAGTGAATCATGAAACATCGGAATTGGCGAAGCAGTTAAATGTGGCAAAAGTGCCTTGTTTATTGGTTTATTATCAAGGGAAACAGATGGCGCAGATCTATAAAACGATGGGCAGAAAAGAACTTGTCGAATTTATTCAAAAATATCTTGTTCCTGCGCATTAATCTCTAGTTTTTATCCCCGGTTTGACGATTATATCGCCCCGGGGATAATTTTTTTATAAAAATATTGCAGATTGAAATGTTTTAATGATAGTATTTTATTAAGACTAACAGAACAAGGGTAGAAAAACTAAAAAAGTAAGGAACTATTATGAAATGCAGATCGTCATCTAAGGGTTTTGTGCTTGTTTGCACGCTTTTGGTGGTGGTTGGCCTGGTTCGTTCCCGCTTTATTCATTCTAATAACGATCAATTACATAAGCGCATTCAGCGACGAGAGTGCTCCTCTTATTTAAGCTACAATTCATATGGCGCGGTGGTTGATTCTTCGACCGACTATGCTCCGGGAGCAACTATTGAAAAAATCGTATTATTTCCCCAAAAAGATTCTTGTTGCCAGGAGCAATGTTTTGAGCGGAACGGCATACTAATTCGTTATCCACAGGCAGAAGCGACCATTCTTATGTGTCACGGTTTTATGTGCGATAAATTTGATGTTGGTTTGTTGCGGCTCATGTTTGGACAGGGAAAATATAATATCATGACTTTTGATTTTCGCGCCCACGGAGAAGAAATTGATTGTCAAAAATGCACTTTGGGACGCGATGAGGCATATGATGTGATTGCGGCAGCTCGCTTTCTTAAAGAGCATGAGGGAATCAAAGATAAACCACTTCTTGTCTATGGATTTTCTATGGGGGCGGTTGCGGCTATAGAAGCCCAGGCAAAGGATCCTTTATTTAAAGCAATGATTCTTGATTGTCCTTTTGATTCCAGTGAACGAGTTTTGCGACATAATCTTGGCAATATAAAGTTTTCATTAATGGGATACGAGTTTACTATGCCGGGTAATAATTTGTTGCAGCGCTATGTATTGCATCCTCATGTGCAGTCTGGGATAAAGTTTATTTTAAAAACAGTGGCGCATTTACGCTTCAAAGATATAAAATTGCAAATTCCTCGGTTCCAGCCGGCAGAATCAATAAAAAACATTTCTGTTCCCTGTTTCTTTATTCATTGTAAAAATGATGAAACGGTGCCGCTGGATGCAATTAAATCGGTGTATGAAGGTGCACAAGGATATAAAAAATTATGGCTCACTCACGGACGGCGTCATTATGATTCCTGTTTTTACAATCCCGAGCAATACGTTGCCCGCGTGAGAAGCTTTATTTCTCAGATATTATCAGACTCTTTAGATGCCTCTGCTGCGGGAATTTCTGAAGATACTAATGATTTATTTGCGATGGATACAAACTGAGTAAAATATTCATCGATGAATTAGCGGAAGATGAATTTTTTTATCAATCCATTATACTGCTTTAAAACTACAATTTTTACAAAGGGGTATATTGTGATTGATATTCAGATTAGTGAAAAACCAATCTTGCAACATACAACGCGCTGCCGCGTGCTTATTGTTGAGCAAGATTTTGATTTTGATACGGTACTCAAGCCGCTCGTCCAAGACTTACCCATATCGGTACATGCTATTATTAAAGAGGCTCATTTTACCGGCAAGTTAATGAGCAGCGTCTTTGTTCCGATAGTAAATAATGAGACAGTTTCCTATCTTGTGTGTATCGGAATCGGCAAACGTGATGGGAAAAAGCCGCTGTCAATTGAAACATATCGCCGTGTGGTCGGCAAAATAATTCGTATTGCCGAGCAGCATAAATGGCACACCGTTTCATTGCAACTGCCGCCATCAGCATGGTTCGGGGTTAATGATCTGTACATGGCACAACAAACAGCGGAAATAGCAAAAATCGCTGCATATAATTTTGATCAATATATCACCGATCATGAGCGCAAAAGTCACCTTAAAGAGCTTGTTATTGCTTCCCACGGTTATGAAAAACGTTCACTAGAAGACGGCATACTGCAAGGCAGACAAGTTGCTCATGCGGTGAATCAGGCGCGTCATTGGGTTGATTTGCCTCCTATTGCGTTGCATCCGCAAGAAATGGTTTCTCTTGCGCAGGGTATTGCAAAAGAGAACAATCTCAAAATTACGATATTTAATGAAAAACAAATTAACGAAATGGGAATGGGTGGTCTGAGCGCTGTCTCCAGTGGCTCTGAACGTGACGCGCAATTTATTATTCTTGAATATAATTGTGGTGACAAAAATGCACCGACTTTAGGTTTTGTGGGCAAAGGTATTACTTTTGATTCGGGCGGATTGAGTTTGAAACCGGCTGAATCAATGGAAACAATGAAAGATGATATGGCCGGCGCAGCTGCGGTGCTGGCATCACTGGATGTTATTGCCAAACAAAAAGCACCGGTGAGTGTTATTGGTTTTATGCCACTTTCAGAAAACTTGCCCAGTGGTAAGGCAATTAAGCCGGGCGACATAGTAACTTTCTATAATGGAAAAACTGCAGAAATTAAAAATACCGATGCAGAAGGTCGCTTAATATTGGCCGATGCACTTTCATACGCAGAAAAAAACTACAAGCTTGACGCTATAGTTGATCTCGCAACGCTTACCGGCGCTTGCGCGTACGCACTGGGGCCCTATTTCAGCGGACTGATGAGCAAGGATGAAGAAATAGTCAGCAAGTTAATGCACGCATCCCAAATCTCGGGCGACACGCTCTGGCGTTTGCCTTTGACTGATGATTATCTCCCCGCGATAAAATCACCGGTTGCCGATATTGCAAATATTGGGAGCAAGCGTTATATGGCAGGTGCTATTACTGCCGGATTGTTTTTAGCACACTTTGTTGAAAAAACACCGTGGGCTCACATAGACATAGCAGGAAGTGCATTTAATGTTCCCGATCTCTCTTACTATCGAAATGAGGGTGCAACCGGAGTCGGCGTTCGGCTCTTGGTTCAATTGGCAATGAATTGGTAACAATCTCATTCAAAAATGAAATATTTCGCTGTAGACAATAATATTCTTGAATTTAAAGAATATTATTGTCTATATCAGAATAAGATACTGTTTTTTAATCCATTGTTAAGAGGAGTTGTATGAAGCATCATTTAAAACATATTAATAAGCATGATATTGCTAAAGTATTGGTTGGTTTTTCTGCCAGCGAAATTATTTCTCATCTTGTGCTTGGCGTTAGCGGTTTTTTTGCAAAATTACAAGCGCTTGGCTTGCCGGTGAGTCCTTCACTCAATATAGTAATGCTCGTTATCTGGGCCGTTGTGGGTGTGGGTTCAGCTCACTATGCATGGTTTAAGAAAAAATAAAGAAGAACTTCTAAAAAATGAAAGCGCATGTTATCGATAACATGCGCTTTCATTTTTTTTATTTTTCCACCGCTTGGGTAAAGTTGCTGGTGAATGAATCAAATTCTAAATCAAGCTCATTCATATATTTTTCTTTCCATGCGCCCAGAGACACGGGAAAATGAGGGAGCGCCAGTGTGAGCATTGCCTGCGCATAGCGTCTGATCTCATATTGTGCTCCTGCATGTAAACGTAGGCGTAAAAAATGCATGAGTGAATGAAGATTGCAGGTAAAAATAAATTGTGTGTAGGTGCATGTCGGTAAGATGCCGCGTGCAATTTCTCTGCCAATACCGGCATTTAACAACTGTTCATATACCTGAGTTGCCTTTTCAATCGCTTCTTTGTAAGAGGCGGTTAATTGGGCGTCATCAAATGAGCCGATTGAAGCTTGCTTGTTTTTGGTGTCTTGCGAGCGCCATTTTGGGGGCAAGTAAAATTCGAGAGGTGCTTTCACATACCGATAACTTATTTCATTATAAGAATTCATGCGATGGCGCATCCATTGGCGCCCCACGAAAAGGGGACATTTTACCCGAAAAGAAAATTGATTGTGCTCAAATGGACTGGTGTGTGAATGATCCATCAAAAATTTTATTAGCCCAACATCGCGATCAGAAATTTCTTTTACAAATTTGCCGTATGAAACGCGTGCTGCATTTACCACGTCAACATCAGAGCCGGAAACACGCACCAATTCAATGGAACTTATGCCATCGCCTAGTGGGTCAATCTGTTGCTCGATTGACGGTATTTCTTCATTAATATAAGACGTTTTTAGCCTGCTTTGTTCTAGCATAAATAATCCTTAAAAACATTTTTTTTACCTATGATTACCGTACTTTTTTTTGCTTGTTTTGTATAGCAGAAAAAGTGTGAGCCGTTGCAACATAGTAATACGTTTCTCTGGCTTTATAATACGATACATAACAAGGAGTGGCAACAGGCGAGTGGGGTCTTTGATTATTGCATGTTATCGCTTGATGCTGCTTGAGGCTTTGCCAGTGAAAACGAATGGCTTTTTGTTTTTTGAGAAGTCTCGCAAGCGCTGTTATGAGATTGATTGCTGAGTTTTTGCGACACAGTAGACAAGAGAAATGAGTTGACCACGCATCCGGCATTGGCCCATTCGCCAATATCTTCATCGGAATCGCTATAAGAAGCATAATCTTGGAGGGCTCCCTGATTTTTTTCATCGTCAGCAGAAGGGTCATCCTCCGCGTGTGATTCTTGAATAGTTTGCGGGATGCTCAGTTTTTTGAATGGTGTTAGCTCTGTTCTGTGCCGATGCGCCACATGCCCAAAAACCTTTTTGAGTGCTATTATCTGTTCTTGGGCTTCAGGGCTGTTGCCATTTAGTTGTGCAAGTATATCCGTTGCTGTTGCCGCTTGGCTCGCAGAGCTGGCAAGTGCGGGCGCACGCTGCTCGGCCGCGTGTAGCCAGAAGCTGATAAAAAGAATGAAAACTATATTTTTTTTCATGGGCAACGGCTCTATCCTGTTGTGTGTTCAAAAAACTTTTACAAAGATTTTTTTATGGTATAAAAAACAGGGTCAAAAAGCACTACTTGTAAAAAAGATCACGCTGTTTGTAGCTGCTTGAACCCTCGTGGATAATGATATGCTTTGGTGGAATAAATGCAAGCGTGTCGGTATTTTTTCTTGCATTCATGGACGCCTTTTGTTCATTCTGTTAGGATTATTGCTAATAAAAATTCAATTGTGTTCAATGTCTCAGTACGCCTGTTTAAAGGCGTTGGGGCATCGGCAGACAATAACTCCCCAAAAAGTATAAAAATATATGGAGAAATTTATGAATATTAAAATAAGTTTTTTGGTAATTTTATGTGTTGTGTGCAATGAAGCTATGGACGGACGATTGCTACCGCCAGCGCACGCCGGAATAGCACCTATAGTGATGCGACCTCCCGCTGCGCCGTACTACTGGCACACTGTGGTAAGACCGATTCCGATGAGGCACTTGAGATCGCAATTTTTGCACGCTGCTACCGGGTTGCCGACATCATTGAGGTCGCGCATGGCTATTAATAATCCAGTGCAACTGACGCCAGGTTATTCTGCTTTTGTACGATTGACCCATTCTGCCCCCGCGCTTTCTCGCGCTGCAGCACGCGTTGTTGTGCCCGCTCGCTCTTTCAGCGCCTTACCGCTGCCGCAAGAAAGCGGCGTTACTTTCACCAATTCCTCTCTTGAGTTGACCAGAGCAGAGCTCGAAGCGCTCAGTGGCCTTGCGGGAATGAACAAAGTGCGCCATGGCATGAAAAAAGTTAGAGCGAGTT
Source organism: uncultured bacterium (assembly GCA_963707655.1). GTDB lineage: Bacteria > Babelota > Babeliae > Babelales > Vermiphilaceae > JAKAUA01. The sequence goes on from OY970172.1 coordinate 350,657, forward strand.
CATTGCCGAAACGGGCTCAAATTTTAATGTCTGACTCTGACTGCGACGAATTTTGCTCGCCGGAATTAGTACGGCATGAGTTACCGCCATTGGATGAGGATAACTGGAGTGTCACACTGGTTAAGAGACGCTTGCGATACACGTGCAAGTTTTGCGATGTTGTTTGTATGGACCTTTTCCATGCAGAGTGTCACGCATCGAGTAATAAGCATCGGAAAAACTTTAATCTTCCATTATCAGCATGGAACGAAAAAACATATCGGTGTACGCCGTGCCGGTATGGATCTATAGAGTCGCAACCAATGAGACAACATCTGAAAACCCCCGAGCACAAGAACGCCAAGCGTAAAGCAAAGAAAGCGAATGAAAATTTTGTGCAGAATTGAGACGCTCGACTAAAAAAAATCGAGTTGCGTGTTCATATCGATAACATCGATACAGATCAGGATGTTGTGCATTTTGTTGGCACTATAGTGTCTTTTTGTCATTGCGTACCATATTCATGATAAGGCCGATTATTATTAAATTACACATTAAGGCACTATTGCCATAACTGATGAATGGCAAGCCAATTCCTTTTGTTGGCGCAAGGCCGGTGGCTACTGCAATGTTAATTCCCGTTTCAAGGCCTATAAGAGTAATAAAACCGGTAGTTGCAAAGAATGAGAATTGATCATTAAGATGTGCCGCTATGCGCAGCCCAAAATAGAGCAACAAGATAAATAATATAATAATGGTGCACGAGCCGACAAAACCTGTCTCTTCAGCGATTATGGAAAAAATAAAATCGGTATGTTGCATAGGCAAGTAAAAAAACTTTTGTTTTGATTGTCCAACGCCAACACCCCAAAAACCACCCGAGCCAATAGCAATTAATGATTGAATAATCTGAAAACCGCTCCCTTGTGGATCGTTCCATGGATTCAAAAAAGAAAGAATTCTGTTCAAGCGATAAGGACGCATGATAACAAGTATGATGAGTGCCGGTAATGATGCCGCGATGGTGCCGGCCAGATAGGTAAGGGGGATGTGAGCGATAAAAAGCATAATCCCTGCTGTTACAAGCAGCGTGACCGTTAGGCCAAAATCAGGTTGTTTAAGCAGAATAAGGCTCACGATTCCCATGATCATTAAGAATGGTAGATAGCAGTGAGTAAAAGATTTTTTTTTGAATTCTTTTTTGGTTAAGAATGAAGCCAGGTAGAGAATAAGGCCAATTTTTAATAATTCACTGGGCTGAAATGAAAATCCGGCTATGCCTAACCAGCGGCTTGAGCCGTGAATGTGATGTGACAGTCCGGGAACAAGTGTCAGCGCGGTGAGTAATAAGCTGCCTATAAAAGCGAGCGGTGTAAGCTTTTTGACCAGACGCAGCGGAAATAGGCGTGCAACGATTAATGCGGCAATGCCGAGCCCCAAGCCAATCAGCTGTTTTTTAAGAAAATAAAATGCGCTGCTATGCTTTTCAAGCGCGAGCATTGAACTTGCTGAATAAATAAAGAGCAAGCCAATGACAATAAGCATAGTAGTGATAATAAGAAATATGCGCAGGTCAGATGAGATTTTTTTGTTGGCGATCATGTATCACTTTTTAAGTAATAGTTTGTTTTTATTTATCCTAAAAGAGTGTTTCTCCTTTTGTCAATCATGTGATGGCCTTTTGATATCCCCATGATCACATGCATAAAAGATGTGTACAAGATGAATGTTTGAATATAAAAAGCTCCCATTTTTTCAATGAGAAATGGGAGCTTTTTATGCATAAATAAGGTATAATATATGAAATCTCATTGCGCATGATAATGCCGGATGCGTTATTAAAGCAGGCATCTTTTTGAGGAAGCAATATGCAAAAAAATAAAAAAAGTATTCTGAGTATATTATTTATGTCCGGGTTATTGGCACATGTCAATTCTGACGCCATGGACGGTGGGCGGCGCGCGCGAGAATTCAGTATAGCGCTGTTTAACGATTATGATGACGCGTGCATACACGTTGAGTTGGGCGACTATACTATACAAGATGGGTCTTGCGAAATAATCGGCTTGTTTCATGATAACACAAAATACTTGAACCTGATCGGGCAAAGCGGAAGTCGGCAGAGAATAGGTTTGCGTGCAGCGGAGCGTCACGCAGGATTGAAGAATAAAGTGTTTCCGGTTGACGCAACCATGATTTTTGCCCTGAGTGAGCAAGAAATTATCATGGTAGCTACCACCGATATGTCAGCAGTAATTTATCGCATCGAATAACTTAGATAAGAAATTTTTATGAAAAATAAAGTAACTGTTGTAATAACCATGTTATTGAGCGGTGGAATGGCGCATGCAATGGATGTGGCGTCAAAAAACGCACTTGCCGGCATGGTAACCATAACGATAAAAAACAGCTCTGTGTACAATATGCAGATTGATGACATGATTCGTGAACCACATATTATCAAGCCAGGCAAACAGGAAAGTGTGGTTTTGATGCAAAAGAAAAAAAGTTTTGCACTATCTCAGTTCACCGACCAAGAGACAACGCGAGGAATATTTAAAGTTATATTCCCTAAGAAAGCTCTCGATGAGAGAAACTTTACTGTGGCAGCTGAAATCCTTCTGGATATGCAGCCAAAATCATCTATCTCCAATCTATCAGAGAACGTGCGCGTTGTTCGAAAGAAATAGAAATATACCGATAAAAATACGCTATAGTTGTTGTGCTATAAAGTATTTTTGCTCATTCGAGCAATCAATTCTTTAAACCGCGTCCCTCGCTCTTCGTAATTTTTAAATAAATCATAGCTGGCACCCGCAGGTGAAAATAGCACTACATCTCCTGATTGTGCTGTTTTTACACATTGCTCAACGGCAGCCTCAAGGGTTTCAAAGGGGCTGCTCTTAATGCCGTTTTCTTGTGCCACGTGATGCAGCATTTCTGCCTCTTTGCCAAAGCAATAGAGCAACTTTACCTTGCCTGCTAGCTCTTCAATAAAGGGTGAGCGGTCAACTCCTTTGCTTATGCCGCCAACAAAAAGGATAACCGGTTTATCAGTAAAATTATTCAGTGCTGCCAGGGTTGCAGCAGGAACGGTAGATTTTGAATCATTATAAAAGCTGACTCCATTGACGGCCGCAAGTGGTTCAAGGCGGTGTTCAGGCATGTTTAATGTTTTGTTGCGTGTAATGAGATCTGTGATGGGCAGTTTAAGAGCATGCAGCGCGGCAACGATGATGAGCCAGTTTGCAGTAAATGATACGTTGGGCAGTACATCACAATGGCATAATATGGTGAGCGTTTCATGTTTTTTAAAAACAATTTCATTGTTTTCAATATAATAGAGGCCATCTTCACTCAATAAATCGTCATACTCATGTGGCGGTGTAACGCTGAAAAAGAGTAATGGTCGCTTGGGTACAATAGCGCGGATACGGGGCAGTAACTCAAGAGGCACCAGGGCAAGATCACTGGCTTTTTGGCGCACTAAAATTTGTGCCTTTGCTTTAAAATATTCTTCACTCGTCCCGTGCCTATCAAGATGGTTGAGGTGAAAATTGGTCCATAATGCCAGGCTTGGAGCAAATGCTGCGCACTGTTCAAGCTGAAAGCTAGAAACTTCAAGCAGGGCGCAGTCGGCGTTATTGCGCTCTTGCAGTAAATCAAGCATGCCAATGCCAATATTGCCGCCGGTTGCTACGCGCATTGGTTCTGATAAAAGTTGTGAAAGAAGGTGGGTGACAGTGGTTTTACCTATCGAGCCGGTGATGGCGATGATTGGTTTTTGCCAAAAGCTGGCGAAAATATCAAGCTCAGTAATAAATTTTTGCTGATACTTCTCATGCGGTCGCAGATCAATTCCCGGGCTTGCCAAACAATAGTCATGTTCGGCAAGGAATGCCTCAACATTATCTTGAGCATACTGCAAGGCATCGTGTTGATTGAGAAACTCTATTTCTTGAAGAGAAAGTTCTCTGTTGTCCATCACATCAACAGCGATCCCCCGGTGATAAAAAAAACGCACTGCCGCTTTTCCTGCCACCCCAAGGCCCCAGACGCCGATTTTTTTTGAGATAAATTCCATAATTTTTATTGCACCTACCTGTTTTTTTGTTGTTTGGAATAGTATACTGAAACTGTTTAAAAAAATAGATAAAAAAAGTATAGGATTCTTTTCCATGGCAAATCATGAAGAAAATGTACCCAAAGTAAGCTTTAAAGATACGCTCAATTTACCACACACCGATTTTCCTATTCGAGCTACTCCCGCTATTGATGATCCGGCAATGCTTAAACGCTGGGAAGAAGAAAAGCTATCTGAAAAAACTTTTACCCATAATGAAGGTAAAGAAAAATTTATTTTGCATGACGGACCTCCCTACGCGAATGGTAATATTCATATCGGCCATGCGTATAATAAAATTTTAAAAGATATTGTGTGCAAGGCGGAGCGCATGAGCGGCAAGCACGTGCCGGTAACACCGGGATGGGATTGCCATGGCTTGCCTATTGAATTTAAAGTATCTGCAGCCAATCCCGATGCGAACCCAACAGAGCTAAAAAAGAAATGCCGCGAGTACGCGCAAAGCTGGATTGATATACAGCGCGAAGAATTTAAAAAATTGGGCGTTTGCATGGATTGGGATCACCCTTACCTGACGATGAATCACGAATATGAGGGATCAATCGTAGAGGCCTTTGGCAGATTTGTTGCGGGTGGCTATATTGAACGCAAAAATAAAACAGTGCCGTGGTGCGCATCATGCAAAACAGTATTGGCTACCGCAGAGATTGAATATCAAGAGCGCAAGGACCCGTCTCTGTATGTTGCATTTCCTCTTGAGCAGCGGGTGACTGATGCATTGATTCCGGCGCTGCGGGGTAAACAAGTGAATGTTGTCGTCTGGACAACCACACCATGGACATTGCCATTGAATCGCGCTGTCCTTATACGACCAACTGCTCAGTACAGTGTCTTGGCCCTGTCTGCAAACACGTACGGCATCGTAGGATCGAAACTCGCCGATAAGTTCTGTGCGCTTCTGGGCATTGAGAAAAAAGTTATAGCTGAACTTACCGCTGATCAATTTATTAAAGAAAAAGCAAAAGTTCATCACCCGTTTATTGATGTCCTTGTTCCCGTTATTCCCTCTGACACTGTTTTAGAAGATGACGGTACCGCTTTTGTGCATTGTGCCCCCGGATGCGGGCCCGAAGACTATGAGACCGGCATTAAGCATAATCTTGAAATTTTTTCTCCTATCACGGTTGATGGTAAATACACCGCAGAAGTGATTCCTGCAGATTTGCAGGGAATGTCTGTGGCAGATGGGCAGATTTGGGTTATCAAAACATTGGCTGCGTCAGATAAATTACTATTTAAAACAAGCATTAAACACTCTTATCCGCACTGTTGGCGCTGCCACAATGGCCTTATTTTCCGTGCAACCAAACAATGGTTCTGCGATTTGTCAAAGAACGATTTAAAAAATAAAACATTGCACGCGATCGATACCATTACCAACTATCCGGAAAAATCAAAAAATAGGCTGAAGGCAACGGTGGAAGGGCGTCTGGAATGGTGTTTGTCGCGCCAGCGTATTTGGGGAGTACCAATTCCGGCGTTACTGTGTGCTTCATGCGATTGTACCTATACCAATCAACAATTTATCGCTCATGTTGCGAAGCAGATTAAAAAAGAGGGAGTCGAATATTGGGATCGCGCCACATTAGAAGATCTTTTTGGCAATGATCGTTTGCGCTGTCCGCGCTGCTCGCAAGAGAATTGGATCAAAGAAAAAGATATTCTTGATGTATGGTTCGATTCGGGCATTAGCCATTTTGCGGTGCTTGAGAAAAATCCGGCGCTCCGTTTCCCTGCCGATATTTATTTAGAAGGCAAAGATCAGCATCGTGGCTGGTTCCAGAGTTCATTGCTCACCGGTATGGTGCTTGAAGATACAGCCCCCATGAAAGCAATTCTTACCCATGGCTTCACGGTGGATCAACAGGGAAGAAAAATGTCAAAATCATTGGGCAATGTCGTGTCGCCCGAACAAATGATTAAAGATTTGGGGACCGATGGGTTGCGTCTGTGGGCCGCGAGTATCGATTATGCAGATGATGCAGTTGTATCGCCCGTGCTCCTTGCTAATGTAAAAGAAGTGCTTCGTAAAATACGCAACACCTGCCGCTTCTTGCTTTCCAATCTGTATGATTATCATCATGAAAAAGACGCGTTGGCCTATAATGATCTCCTGCCAATCGATCGACTCGCGATTGAGGAATTGCACCGCTTTAATGAAAAGATGGTGGCATTATATGAAAAATATGATTTCACCGCTCTATTTCATGGTCTTGCTGATTATTGCTCAAGCACATTGAGTTCATTTTATCTTGATATTATTAAAGATCGTTTATACGTAGAGCAAAACAATGGTGTGTTGCGCCGTTCTGCGCAAACAAGCTGCTGGTATATTCTTGATACTTTGACTCGACTAGTTGCGCCAATTTTATCTTTTAATGCTGAACAAATTTCTGATTTTTATCAAAAAGGTAAAAAACAGTCTATTCATCTGCAATCATTTGCGTATATCCCCTCATTAATTGAGTTGTTGGCTCACAGCAATATGCTTGCAACCCCCCCTAGCCGACCACGCGGGTCAGAGATCGAGCGGGCAAAGACGCGCTTGGCAATTGATACTATTGCCCTGCAAGAGCAGTTGGTGATGTTTGATATGCAGTGGGATACGCTCAAAGCAATGCGCTCAGCAGTATTAAAAGCCATAGAGCAGCTGCGCGAGAAGGGAATTATTAAGCATTCATTAGAGGCGAAAGTAACCCTTTATTTTGATGCGGCTGCGCCATGGAACGACGCGCTACGAGAATTCATTAATGCATTAAAGCGCACGGCGCAAACAGAGATGACCTTCTTTAAAGAATTTCTCATTGTTTCGCAGGTAACTTTTGCACAAGATCATCAAACATTACAGTCAACCGATGTTGCCGGTTTTTTTGTTGGTGTTGAAGTTGCGCAGGGTAATAAATGCCCGCGCTGCTGGAATTGGGATCAGACAAATGATGTTGATCATCTGTGCAATCGGTGTATGAAATTGATAAGAAAATAGTTTTCGTTTATAAAATGGAAAGATCTTCTCATGGATTATAAATTTTATGGCATGGCGTTGTTGTTTTTATCATGTGGCGCTACGCAGGCAATGGACAATCATCGTCCTCCGATGCAGCCGACAATTAATCTGCCGCTTGCTTGTGCGGGGCACATACAACCATGCGTGAAGGGATGGAAGTCCCTTTCTGATAAAGAACCAGAAAATTCTTTAGTTCTCGATAGTTTAGGGCGTGGCTCGTCTACATGGCATGATCGGGACGATGAAACAGTCTACTCTTCGCGTCAAACCATTAAAAATTGTTCAGATTCATATGTTATAAACTATACAAAAGATGGACAGGACAATGAATTGAAAATTGGAGATAAACCAACATATTTAGCCCTGAATGCAAATAAAACAATATTGTTGGTTGAAGGCATTGAACTGGCAGTTGAGTCTGGGGACTGGTGCGATCTTGTTGCTGTGGTTTTAGCAACAAACAAACTATACAAACTTGATGAATATAACGGATCATGTGCCAGTTTTAAACATGCAATTGGATTCGATGGAAACAAAGCAGTGGCACATTATAATTTTACCCGTCAGGAATGGGATCTTACTTCTCTCTTGCCGGAATAAGATTTGATACATCCCACCCAAACAAAATCAATCTAAAGAGAGCCCCTGTTGCAAAAAATGGGGGCTCTTTCTTTGTTCATTACGATCTCTATGCATGATCACTTCATAGCATATTTGAGTTGTTTTATATATTCAATGTGAAATTATGCAAGTCCATGGCTTTTTGACTGTTTTCATATATTTTTATAAAATATTATTTGTTAGTAATTTTGCTCAGATAAAGAATAACTAGAGCCAGAAAATAGAATTGCAAGGACCTTAAGATGAAAAAGACATTATTCGTCATCCTATCGCTGGCTTGCCACAGTTGCTGGGCGATGGTCGCAGTTGAAGACGCCCCATTCGGTCAGTTGGCTCTGTTTGACCATGGATTTCAACCGGGTACACCGCTGCCACCCGTTGGAGAAGGGGATGAACTTGCACAATGGGCGATGCGGGAGGCAGTTTCTACGCCTGATGCAGCAAACAGCATCGATGCAGTATTGTCTGCAGAGCAAAAGAAAGAAGTCTCTGCTCTTCATGCAGCATCTTTGGTTACGGTAAAAAAAGGAATGAAAAAGAGAAAAATAGCGAGAAGCGCGCTGTGGTGCGAGGAATGCAGATGTCGGGCAGTAAATCTGAAGAACTTTGATCTGCACAAGCAAAGCAAGGGCCATTTAGAAAAAACAGGGCAGCCGTTACCACATTGGTCAGTATACAATTTCACCTGCGCACCATGTGAATACGGGTCGTTTCGTAAGCAGGACTTGAATGCGCACATGCTCAGCAATTCTCACCTAATACAAACAGGACAATCGTTGCCGGATTGGCAAGTACATAAATACAGATGTAAAACATGTAAATATGGAACGAGCAAAAGAACAGCCATGGATATCCACCTGCTCAGCAAGAGCCATTCAGAAAAAACGGGACAATCGTTATTAGATTGGTCAACATATGATTTTGCCTGCGAACCATGTGAATATGGAACTTGGAAAAAAGATCACTTCGATCTGCACATGCTCAGCAAGAGCCATTTAAAAAAAGTGGGACAATTGTTATCAGATTGGCAGGCATGTAAATACAAATGCGAAATATGTGAATATGGCATCGCTCAAAAAGTAAAATTTAATGAACACATGCTAAGCAAAGGCCATTTAGAGAAAATAGGGCAATCGTTGGCGTGGGATGCATATCAATATAAATGTGCACCATGTGAATATGGAACCCCGCTGAAAAGAAGCTTGAATGCACATATGCTCAGTAAGGACCATTTAGAAAAAACAGGACAATCGTTACCAGCTTGGTCAGAATATGATTTTACCTGTGCACTGTGTAAATATGGAACTCCGCATAAAAGTAACTTAGATAGGCATATGCGAAATAGTAGGCATAAGAAAGCTTATTTGAAATCAATTGAAGTCCTGATTAGGAAAGAATAGTTGAGGCCGCAATAGTAATCGCAAGGAAAATAATAAGATGAAAAAGATATTACTCGTTATTCTATTGCTGGCTTGCCCCAGCTGCTGGGCGATGGTTGACGTTGAATACGCTCCATTCAGTCAGTTGGCTCTGTTTGACTATGGATTTCAACCAGACGCGGCGTTACTAATGGAAGAAGAGGGGAATGAGGACGAACTTGCTCAATGGGCAATGCGGGAGGCAGTTTCTGCCCCCGATGCGACGAACAGCAATGATGCAGTATTGTCTACAGAACAAAAGAAGGCAGTCGCCGCTCTTCATGCGGCATCTTTGGTTACCGTAAAAAAAGGCATGAAACAGAGAAAAATAGCGAGAAGCAAGCTGTGGTGTAAGGAATGTAAATATCGGGCAGAGAGGCCGGTTGATTTTGATCGGCACAAGCAAAGCAAGGGCCATTTGGAAAAAATAGGACAGCCGTTGCCACATTGGTCAATATATGAATTTACCTGCGCGCCATGTGAATATGGGGTCGTACGTAAAAAGGATTTGAATACACACATGCGAAGCAAAGGGCATTTAGAAAAAACGGGACAATCATTGCCAGATTGGCAGGCATATGAATTTACGTGCGCACCATGTGAATATGGAGCTTTGCAAAAAGCAACCTTGAATCTGCACATGCGGAGCAAGGGTCATTTAGAAAAAACAGGACAATCGTTGCCAGCTTGGCAAGCATATGAATTTACTTGCGTACCATGTGAATATGGGGGCGTGCGTAAGGAGGATTTGAATGCGCACATGCAAAGCAATTCCCACCTAATAAAAACAGGACAATCGCTACCAGATTGGCAAGCATATGATTTCACCTGTGCCACATGTAAATATGGAGCCTTGAAAAAAACAACCTTGAATGACCACATGCAAAGCAAAAGCCATTTAGAGAAAATAGGGCAATCGTTGGCGTGGGATGCATATAAATACAGATGTGAAACATGTAAACATGGCTTCTTGCAAAAAGGGCATTTTGATAGACATATGCGCAGTAAGAATCATAAAAAGCTTATTTGAAAGCATTGAAATCCTGACTAGGAAAGAATAGCTAAGGCCGCAATAGTAATCGCAAGGAAAATAATAAAATGAAAAAGACATTATTCGTTATCCTATTGCAGGCTTGGCCCAGCTGCTGGGCTATGGTTGACGTTGAAGACGCTCCATTCAGTCAGTTGGCTCTGTTTGACCATGGATTTCAACCAGACGCGGCGTTACTAATGGAAGAAGAGGGGCATGAGGACGAACTTGCTCAATGGGCAATGCGGGAGGCAGTTTCTACACCCGATGCGGCGAACAGCAATGATGCATTACTGCCTACAGAACAAAAGGAGGCAGTCGCCGCTCTTCATGCGGCATCTTTGGTTACCGTAAAAAAAGGCATGAAAAAGAGAAAAATAGCGAGGAGCGAGCTCTGGTGTAAGGAATGCAAACATCGGGCAGTAAATCTGTATAACTTCGATCTGCACAAGCAAAGCAAGGGCCATTTAGAAAAAACAGGACAACCATTACTCCATTGGTCAGCATACAATTTTACCTGCGCGCCATGTGAATATGGGGCGCTTCGTGATAAGGACTTGAATGTGCACATGCTAAGCCGTTCTCACCTAATAAAAACAGGACAATCGTTACCAGATTGGCAAGCATATAAATACAGATGTGAAACATGTAAATATGGAGCTTGCAAAAAAACAACCTTCGATGTGCACGTGCACAGCAGGAGCCATTTAGAAAAAACAGGACAATCGCTGCCAGATTGGCAAGCATATGAATTTACGTGTGCACCATGTGAATATGGAAGCCCGCAAAAAAGTAACTTGAATTTGCACATGCAAAGCAAAGGTCATTTAGAGAAAATAGGGCAATCGTTATCAGATTGGCAAGCATATGAATTTACTTGCGAACCATGTGAATATGGGGCCGTGCGTAAGGACGATTTGAATGCACACATGCACAGCAGGAGCCATTTAGAAAAAACAGGACAATCGTTACCAGATTGGTCAGCATACAATTTCACCTGTGCACTATGTGAATATGGAACCCCGTATGAAAATGACTTAGATAGACATATGCGCAGTAAGAAGCATGAGAAAGCTTATTTGCAATCAATTGAAGTCCTGACTAGGAAAGAATAAATAGTAATTACAAGGAAAATGATAAGATGAAAAAGATATTACTCGCTATCATAATGCTGACGGCCTCCAGCGGCAGGGCGATGCTTGAAGTTGAAGATGCTCCATTCGGTCAGTTGGCTCTGTTTGACTATGGATTTCAATCAGGTACGCCGTTGTCACTGGTTGTAGAAGGGGACGAACTTGCACAATGGGCGATGCGGGAGGGAGCTTCTACACCTGATGCGGCAAACAGCATCGATGCATTATTGTCTACAGAACAAAAGAAAGCAGTCGCTGCTCTTCATGCGGCATCTTTGGTTACCGTAAAAAAAGGCATGAAACAGAGAAAAATAGCGAGAAGTAAGCTGTGGTGCAAGGAATGCAAATATCGGGCAGGAAATCTGAATCACTTTGATGAGCACAAGCGAACCAAGGGCCATTTGGAAAAAACAGGACAACCATTACCACATTGGTCAACATATGATTTTTCCTGCGAACCATGTGAATATGGGGTCGTGCGTAAGAAGGATTTGAATATACACATGCGAAGCAAAGGCCATTTAGAAAAAACGGGACAATCGCTACCAGATTGGGCAGCATACGATTTTACCTGCGCACCATGTGAATATGGAGCTTTGAAAAAAGCAACTTTGAATTTGCACAAGCGAACCAAGGGCCATTTAGAAAAAACAGGACAATCGCTACCAGATTGGTCAACATATGATTTTTCCTGCGAACCATGTGAATACGGAACCATGAAAAAAACAACCTTGAATGACCACATGCAAAGCAAGAGCCATTTAGAAAAAGTAGGACAATCGTTATCAGATTGGCAAGCATACGATTTCACCTGTGCACTATGTAAATATGGCACCACGCAAAAAGTAAACTTGAATGCACACATGCAAAGCAAGGGCCATTTAGAGAAAGCAGGGCAATCGTTGGCGTGGGATGCATATCAATATACATGCGCACCATGTGAATATGGAACCCCGCAAAAAAGATGCTTGAATGCACACATGCTCAGCAAGGATCATTTAGAAAAAACAGGACAATCATTGCCAGATTGGCAAGCATACAATTTCACCTGTGCACTATGTAAATATGGAACTCCGCATAAAAGGAACTTAGATAGACATATGCGCAGTAAGAAGCATGAGAAAGCTTATTTGAAATCAATTGAAGTTCCGGCTAGGAAAGAATAGCTAAGGCAGAAATAGTAATCGCAAGGAAAATAACAAGATGAAAAAGACATTATTCGTCATCCTAGTGCTGGCTTGCCCCAGCTGCTGGGCGATGGTTGAAGTTGAAGATGCTCCATTCGGTCAGTTGGATTTGTTTGACTATGGATTTCAACCGGGCGCGGCGTTGCTGATGGAAGAAGAGGGGAATGGGGACGAACTTGCGCAATGGGCGATGCGGGAGGCAGTTTCAGCACCCGATGCGGTGAACAGCAATAATGCATTACTGTCTACAGAACAAAAGAAGGCAATCGCTGCTCTTCATGCGGCATCTTTGGTTACCGTAAAAAAAGGCATGAAAAAGAGAAAAATAGCGAGAAGTAAGCTGTGGTGCAAGGAATGCAAATGTCGGGTAATAAATCTGAAGAACTTTGATTTGCACAAGCAAAGCAAGGGCCATTTAGAAAAAACAGGACAGCCGTTACCACATTGGTCAGCATATGAGTTTACTTGCGCACCGTGTGAATACGGGGCTTTTCTTAAGCAATCTTTGAATGCACATATGCGAAGCCGTTCCCACCTAATAAAAACAGGGCAATTGTTACCAGTTTGGCAAGCATATAAATACAGATGTGAAATATGTAAATATGGAACTCCGCATAAAGGAAACTTGAATACACACATGCAAAGCAAGGGCCATTTAGAGAAAACAGGGCAATCGTTGGTGTGGGATGCACATAGATACAGATGTGAAATATGTGAACGTGGCTTCTTGGAAAAAGGGCATTTTGATAGGCACATGCGCACTAAGAAGCATGAGAAATCAGTAACTAAAAAAACAATCGTGAGGAAAAAATAAGATGAAAAAGATATTACTCGTTATCCTGTTGCTGGCTTGCCCCAGATGCTGGGCGATGGGCGAAGAAGCCTCATACTACGATCAGTTGGCCCTGTTTGACCATAGATCTCAACGAGATGTTCCCTTTTTATCAATGGAACAATGTGATGTGGACGGAATCGCGCCATGGATTATTGATGAGGAAAATCCGTTTAGCCAGTGGAATCCATCTGACTATGAATTGCGACTAGGCACGCCATTATTGACACCGAGGCAAGAAGATGATGGGTGTGAGCTTGAGTCTTTGGCAATGCAGGGCAATGTTGTGGATCCTCATGAGGAGCTGGACATCGGTGCATCATTGTCTACAAAACAAAAGAAAGCAGTCGCCGCTCTTCATGAGTCATCTTTGATTACCGTAAAAAAAGGTATGAAAGAGAGAAGAATAGCTAGGGGTAAGTTGTGGTGCAAGGAATGCGGATATAATGTCTGGCATAAAGGAAACTTGAATGCACACATGAAAGGCAAAGTTCATCTAAGAAGAACAGAACAATCGTTACTAGATTGGCAAGAGCATAAACACAGATGTGCACCATGCAAATATGGTGACTGGCATAAAGGACACTTGAATGCACACATGAAAAGCAAAGCGCATCTAAGAAAAATAGAACAATTGTTGTCATCGGTATCGGGGCAATATCAATGTCCACCATGTGGATATGACACCCCTTTGAAGCGTAGCTGGAATGCGCACGAGCGTAGTAGGGACCATTTAGAAAAAACAGGACAGTTGTTAAAAGATTGGCGCTCATATGAATATAAATGTAAAACATGTAAACATGGCATGGCTTCCAGGCTTCAATGGGATACACACGTGCGAAGCAAGCAACATGTGCAAACAAGTAAACTGCTTATTGAAAATCAACGGAAAAGCGCCAGAGTAAAAGAAATAGCTAAAGCTTGAAAAATAATTGCAAGAAAAGAGTAGTGCATTCTCAAAAAACCCCGCCAATATAAAAGCGGGGTTTTTAGTTTTTAAGAAAGTTATAATTATCTTATTGATTTAAGAACATCAATCAACTCTTTGAGCGATTTTTGCAAGGTATAGACCGATGCCGGCACTGGAACCAGTTGCATTAAATTAGCATTGGGGACTGGTTGAGGTTCGCCCAAAAATGCCCATCGTTTATCAGCAGTAATGGTGCTTTCCTGATTTTTTATAGCATCAATCTGTTGCATTATTGAATTAATTGTTGCGGTTTTTGCGATTATTTCATCAACATCTATCTTATAATATTTTTTTTGTTCCGGGCTGAACTTGCTAAAGCGAACACGAAGAGCATTTGCTTTCTCCATAGTGCGGTCCGCGGCGTTTATTGCGCTTTGCAACGCATTTGCTGCTTGAGTATTAACGGGTGTAGCAGTACTCAGTACCAAAGTCTCTATATTTTTAAAGTTATTATCAATAAGAATATCAGTTACTCTATCCAGAGAAGAAGATAAATTGTCAAAGCTTTTTTCAGTTCGTTTATCTTCTTCACCTTTCTTTTTTTCATCCTCTTTTTTTGGTTTATCTGTTGCTGCCGGTTTAGCTGCTTCTTTTTTGCCTTCAGCCGGTTTTGGCATTGGCGCAGCGCCGCCTGCTTTTGGTGCGGATGCACCGCCGCCAGCGTTACCTCCTGTTTTACCGGTACCGCCGCCGGTTGATCGTGTTCCGGCTTCGGTTGATGAAGGTTGGTTGTCTGCAGAACCAAAACGAGGTTGTCCTGTTTGCTGATACAATGCATCATTTGAATAGCCACTGCCATATGAAGGGGTTTGTCTTTGCACCTTGCTGTATTGTGGTGCGGGTGCCTCATAACCAGCGGTGATTACCGGCGTTGCTGGGCGGGGGGCAGCACTTTTTTGTGCTTCCTGTATGCTTTTTGTTTTTTCTTCACTTAATTTAGCGGCCTTTGGTCCGTATGTGCCAATGATGCTTTCAAGGCTTGCGGGCAAACCGAGTTTGTAAAATGCCTCACTAATGCAGCTGAGCGCTTTTTTAAAGGCGGTGCTTGATTTTTCAGTCAAAGTAGTAGAACCAAATTCAGGAATTTCAATATTTGGTTCATTGATGCGTAACACACTTTCTACGCGTGCGAGGTTGTTGCGTACAACTTCATTTTTAATCAATTCAGGCAAATATTTATATTCTTTTGTTTTTGGATCGCGATCTTTCATCTTTGAGAGTTGTTGTATCAAAAGCTCTATCTGGCCTTTTAGTGTTTCCCAGCGGTCAAAAGATGGATTGATGCCGCCTTCTTTGAGCCATGCGCTCACTTTTATTGAAAAATCGGGAATAAGAGCACTTTTGCTTATTATTTTTTCAAGTCTTGTTAAAAGACTATCAATAATGGCAGCAGCTTCATCTATTTTTGAAGAAGCAATCGGTTTAGCCGCCGGTTTTGTTTCCTGCGTTACCGGCGTAGAAACAACAGGAGTTGTTTCTGTTATTGGTGTTTCAATCGGTTTAATTTTTTCTTCCAGTTGAGTAGCCTCTTTTTCAACTTCTGCCCAAAACTCTTCAAGAAATTTTTCCTGCTCGGCCGGTGGTAATTTAGCAACTTCCTTTTCAAGCTCTTGCATGATTTCCATAAAAAATTGCTGTTGCTGTTCCTCATTGAGTCCCTGTACCATCTCCATCATTTCGCGTTCTTGCGGATCTAAGCGAGAAAGGTCGAGCGCGCTCGCGCTTGTCACTACGATTGCAGATCCCCATATAATGAGCGATAAGAGCACAAGAAGATTTCTGAAAAAATTCATATTTTTCCTTTTCGTTACGGTGTGTTAGATAGAATTCTAATGTACCCTAGTATAAGGCAATTGCTATCAGTTACAATAGAGTTTATGAAAAAACAGAACAAAAAAGGATTTCTTCTTATTGAATTTATTATTGCATGCGCATTGCTTGTATCGATAGCTGCACTGATGAGTTTGTATTTTTCTGCCATGGCAAAACAGTATTGCCAAGCAAAGCGCCATTTAGAAACTTTTCGTCTGTTGCAGCACGCGTTGTATGAAGATGGATCAGCTGCTGCGCATAACGCGGGAACGATAGACGCGCAAGAATTCATGTTGCCACCTCTTAAAGCAGCATTGCGAAACAAGGGATATAGCAATGCGTTTCACCAAACATTAATTATTAAAGTAGTGAGCATGCCTGAGGATCAAGATGCTCGATTGATGCGCTTGGAGAGCATTTGTGTGCGTAGGAATGCAGTATGAAAAAGCGGGGATTCACCTTAATTGAATGTATTATCGCCATAGCGCTGTTTGCGCTCATTGCGTTTTTAACAACTCATTTTAGCGTACAATGTTATACAACAATTACTCAATTGCGCACGCAAAGTTCTGCGTTGATGATGTTTAATACTGCCTTTGATTTTCTTGCGCGCGATCTTAAAATGGCGCCGACCATGAGTGAGTGGAAATCAAAAAACAAAAATGATTATACGTGGCGGCAGGGGGATGCCCAATTACGATGGCGCATAGATGAAAACAAGTTATTACGCAGCTGTGGTAATCGTTCAAGCGTTGTTGCATTGCATGTTGAATCGTTAACTATAGAAGAAGCGCGTAATGGATTTAATCTATTTTTAAAACTTGATAACAACGGACATTGTTATCAAACGAAACAATGGGTAAGGGTAGTGCGATGAATAAACCGGGGATGGCCCTTATTACCGTTTTTCTTTGTTTGTCTGCCTCATCCGTAATCATTCTTACCGCTTATCAAGCAATAGCGCTATTGCCCATTTTTTCCCGTGATCATATTAAATATCAAGCAGATGAACTGATGCTTGATGGGGCTTGTATATATGCGCGCGAATTTTGCAGAGAAAATTGGAAACGCCTTGTTTTTTATGCTCAGCAGGGGGAAAAACAAGAGATATTTTTTGCGCCATCATCATCACCCGGTGTTCGAGCGCGCATTGGTATTAACTTGGGTACCAAAGAGCAGCAGATAGAAATATCGTTATTAAAAAAAGGCCAGCAGAGCTGTATGCGAAAAATATCTATAAATCACAACTGTGCCATTGCCTTACAGTAACTATGCATCTCACCTGTATGGTTATGCCCGTCTCGCGCGTCTGGTAGCAGTTCTATGCGCAGTGGTGTTGTTGTGTTGAGTAAGATGTGTAACAATATCAGTGCCATACTGGCACGTTTTATACGTATATTCATGAAGGTACCACGCTAAGAGCGGTAGTCCGGTAGCACGCTTCTTGGTCACCGCCAATCGAGCTATTTTTAAGTTTTTGGGCGCTCTTATATCCAGAGGCTCTGTATTGGCATTGAGTCTACTGGCGTTTGTGAGCAGCCAATTCAATCTCATCTGTTATTGCCAGATCAATTTCTTGGGCAATGGCAAGGGAAAATGTGCTGATTATGAATAGTATAATTATTTTTGGCATCATTATTCGTATGATTTCATGTATTGCGTGACTGCCTTAGCTTGCCCTTAAAACGATTCTTTATCAAGAGTAGATAAAAAGAAATTCTATGCGCCATTCAAAGACGCATAATTCTTACCCTTATGTTAATTCTTCTCCTCCTGCTTATTCAAACAACAAAGAACTCAGCCAACAGTGATACAAGAAAGTATAAAAAGGACTGACCCTTGCTCAACTATTACTGATACATGTCATCATTGAAACCAAGAAGCTCCCCGTAATAATACCCGAGCAGTCATTGGTTCAAGGACCGTTGGAAAAAACATCTAACATGGTAAGTATTAAAAACCCTCAGCAAGACTCACCCGAAGTGCCAAAGGAATTAACGCAAGTTGTCTACACGCAACAACTCTTTAATGGCCTTCCAGAATCAATAAGAAAGTATCTGTCTACTGTGGCGAGTCCACAACCTGTTCCTCAATCAATACAAAAGAGTATTGACAGAATTGTGCGAGCGCACTAGATAGAGCCATACATTCGGGAGGGCAGGGGTTCTCTGCGGGCCCCTGAATGGGATCAACCACTTCTGGTTGTCTAGGCGTTATTGTTGTGCTCGTAAGGTTTGCAAGTCAATCGGTGCCACGCGTTCGGCGGCAGTTCTATGTTTGGCGCTATTGTTGTGTGAGGTAAAACGTTCGCGCCGATCAGTGCCATACTCGCACGTTTTACACATATATTCACGAAGGTACCACGCTACTTGCGGTAGTCCAGTAGCAGCTCTATGCGCAGTACTGTGGTTATGTTGAATAAGATGTGAAAAAACATCAGTGCCATACTTGCACGTTGCACACGTATATGCACGAAGGTACCACGCTACTTGCGGTAGTCCGGTAGTAGTTCTATGTTTGGCGGTGTTATTATGTTTAACAAGGTCTGCAGGCTGATCAGTGCCATACTTGCAAATCTCACATATATATTTACGCTTACGCCACGTTGAAGCAACACGCTTTTTGGTAGCTAATCGAGCCGCTTTTAAGTTTTTGGATACTTTTACGCTCGTGGGCATGGGCTTTGCATCAGCATTTACTTTCCCTATGTTTGCCAGTATAGTAACAGCCAATTGAATATCACCGATTCTTACTGGATTGACTTCTTGAGCCATTACCAGAGAAAATGTGCTGAGTATAATTATTTTTATCATCATCATCATCATCATAGTTTCATTTTCCGTGCTCGTTTATGTGTGCAACTGCCTTAAACCAATCTTGCGTGGGTGATGAATTCTAGCTTGCCTTTTAAATGACTTTTTATCAAGAACGAGCGACCTAAAAATACAATATGTCATATAAGGGCGCATAATTCATTGCCATTATGTCAATAAAGCCCGCCTGCTCATTCAGACGAAAAAAGCTAAACTAACAGCGATACAAGATGATATAAAAAGGACTATTACATAATGTATTCTTAATCGGAAAAAATAGTATCGGCCCGATTTTGCGAGGCAAAATGTAATAAACCATTCCATCTCATGGCTAACATTGAAAAGGCGATTACGTTTTTTATTTCCAAGCAACTTTTTTTGGGCTATACTTTTTGCCATTAATAAAGCATTTTTTTATGTATAGGAACATTATGAAAGTATATCTATTAAAAAATATTGAACGAGTTGGTATTGCCGGAGAAATTATTAAAGTGAGCGATGGCTATGGTGCCAATTACCTTATTCCTCACAAATTGGCAGTAGCCGTCACCAGCGAGAACGAAGGATCATTTAAACAGCGCGCGCAAAGCATTGATCGCCGCAACGAAGTAATATCAACGCAAACTTCTATGTTGGCCGAAAAAATAAAATCAATTACCGTGACCTTAAAACGCAAAATGCATGATGATGGCAAGTTGTATGGCTCGGTATCTCAAGGTGAAATTGCCGATCTTCTCGCAGAAAAAGGGGTCAGTGTTTCTAAGAGCCAAGTGGAAATCCCAAAATCAATCAAAGAAAAAGGGAACTACGAGGTAACCATTAAATTATCCTCACGCTTGCAGCCAACAATAACGCTTAAAGTAATCGCAGAATAGTACGTCATTTTTTTAAAGAGGCCACAGCAGAATGTACGCTGACCGCAACACCACGGGTAGCCTGCAAAAAAAAATTAGTACTGAACGAGTAATAGGTAAAGCACTGCCATCAAACCTTGATGCAGAAAAAGCGGTGCTTGGCGCCTTACTTCTTAATGATGAATATATGTCATTAGTAAGTGAAATTATCGTAGCAGAAGATTTTTATAGCGCACCCCATAAACTTATTTTCCAGGCAATTTTAGATATTACTGCCCAAAGAAAGCGGATTGATCTGCTCACGTTACAAGATGAGTTAAGTCGCAGAAATCAGCTCGAGGCAATAGGGGGCGTTGTGTATCTTCTTGCTTTACAGGAAGATATTCCTGCTATTGGCCTTATTGAGCAGCATGCGAATATTGTTAAAGAAAAATCGGTGCTGCGCAATTTAATTGGTTCAGCTGCATCAATCATTACCAATTGTTATGATCAAAACAAGGCAAGCATAGATTCAGTGCTCGATGACGCTGAAAAAACTATCTTTCAAATTGCCAACAAACGTACAAATCAAAGCTTTGTACAGCTTAACATTTGGCTTAAAAAAACATTCCAGCACCTTTCTGATATTAAAAGCAATAATAAAGGAATCACCGGCGTTCCCTCAGGCTATAAAAAATTGGATGACATGACCTCAGGGTTTCAAAAGGGTGATTTGATTGTTCTTGCCGCGCGCCCGTCAATGGGCAAAACAGCGCTTGCCCTGAGTATTGCCGCACAAGCGGCCCATGATGCAACGGTTGGATTTTTCTCACTAGAAATGTCTGCCGAACAGTTAACGCTGCGTATGCTTTCTGCCGAATCAGGTATTGCGCATCATAACATTCGTAATGCAACAATAAGTTCGCAAGAATGGATCGAGCTCACGAGTGTTGCCGGACGCATGTCTCAAATGAAGTTATTTATTGACGATACCGCCATGCTCAGTGTCATGGATTTACGTACAAAAGCCCGCAAGTTAAAAATAGAGCACAAGTTGCAATTTCTGGTGATTGATTATTTGCAGCTCTTGCATAGTACCAACAAGCATGAAAACAGGCATCAGGAAGTATCTGAAATATCACGCTCACTTAAAGCATTAGCAAAAGAATTAGATATTCCCATTGTGGCGCTCTCACAGCTTTCTCGTGCTGTTGATTCACGGATGGATAAACGTCCCATGCTTTCTGATTTGCGTGAATCGGGTGCGATTGAACAAGATGCTGACTTGATTATGTTCTTGTATCGTGATGTAGTATACAACCAAGAAACAGAAAATCCGGCCTTGGCAGAACTTATTATCGGTAAACAAAGAAATGGTCCTACCGGGACAGTGTTTCTAAACTTTATGCGTGAATTAACAAAATTTGAAGATGAAGAGTAAAGAAGCAGCGTGTAGTTTTACCATCTTTTACCCATAAGCAGGTTTATTCATATGTCAACTAAGTCTATTTCTCTTTTCTATACAAAAATGAATCGTTTTCTGACAAAATGTATCATTGCTCTTCTTGTTTCATCGTTCGTGCTGTATCAAGGCGCACGCATCTTGTGGGGCGAGCATTATATGACTTTTTTCAAAGGAATTGTCCGTAACCCCTTGCAAGTTGGTGCATTTTCTCCCTGCTCAGTATTTGTTGCGCAGGAAATAACAAAATATGTGGCTTCTGATACAAAACAAGGATCATTGCGGGTTTTAGAGGTTGGCGCCGGGTCGGGAGTATTGACCACGGACCTTGAAAAGGCTCTACAGAAAAGGGGCGGGGAATATATTCTTGATGTTATTGAAATTGATCCCGAATATGCTGCGTTGTTAAAAAAACGATTTGAAAACAATAAGAATGTTGCTATTCATTGCATCGATATAAACGATTTTAATGTAGAACAGCGTTATGACTATCTCATTTCAACTCTACCTTTTAATGTGATGGATAATTCTGTTATTAAACAGATTTTTCAGCAATATGAAAAAATGGTTGCACCCAATGGCGTACTTTCCTATGTTGAGCATATGTGGCTGCCTGATATAAAAGAAAAGACACTCAGTGGCACTGAAAAACAAGCATTTATTGAAAAGCGTACCATAGTAAACAGCTTCAAAGATAAATACCTTGTTGAAACAGTGAACGTATATAGAAATATTACTCCTTTATATGTGCACCATTTAAAAATAGTAGATTAAAGATTATAAAGTATAATGTATCTGCAAAAGGAGAGTAGAGTAGTATGATAATTCTGGGCATCGATCCGGGATTTCAGGTCACCGGTTATGGTATTGTTAAAAAAGAGGGAAGCAAGTCTTACTTAATCGACTGCGGTTACCTTAAAATGAGTTCAACAAAAACATTATCATATCGCATAGGCATATTTTATAATTTTTTCACGAATAAAATTAAAGAGGCAAGTGTCACTAATATTGCTCTTGAAACCCCGTTCTTGGGAAAAAACGCCCAAAACTTTCTCAAATTAGGGTATCTGCGTGGCATATTATATCTTCTTGCCGAGCAACATCAGCTGCCATTGCATGAGTTTTCACCGACAGAAGTAAAATCATCATTAACCGGTTTCGGTGGCGCAAGCAAAGAACAAGTTGCACGCGTTATTTTACGGTTATTTCCTCAATTACAAGCTCCCGATAAGGCTGACGTTACCGATGCAATTGCCGTAACCTTGTGCGGCTTATGGAAAAGCAACAGCAACATATTGCTCAATAAGATGAAATAATGAGTGATAAACAAACACTTTTTTAAAAATGAAAGTAATGTCTTGCTTTTGCTCCGGTGCTTTATTTACCTTGTAGGCATGAAGGGTCACGGGGAAGGGACGTCTTAATGCCAGGTCTCATCATTATGGTGATGGGGCCAACCGCGCTATTAAAGGAAGGGAATGTGCTCATGACAAAATTGGGCTTCACCTATCCATCGTTTACTAGAAGCAATTTTATCTATATTCATGATCAAAGAATCAGTTCTCATGAAGAAATCATTGCGCTGCATGATATATTGCTTACTCCCGGTTTTCATTGTTTAAAAGCTAAGAATATGGCATCGGGCAGAGTTGTTGTTGATGTTTTTCTTATGTCATTAAATTGTTTTCACACTATCGGTTGCTTAACTATGGAAAAACATCAGTTACCCTGCAATATACAAAATATATATCAACAGTTAGAGCAGGGGGACTATCTATCTCAAGGGGCGGATGGGATAGAGAATTTTCTTGTTGATGCTTTTTACTGCGATTTTCTTTTCATTGAAATGCAGCCCATGCTCATGAGTAGCCGTTGGTTCCCCGTACTACAACAAAAAATGATTGATTTAAAACTCGATCAGGCAATTCCTATTATTTATCTGATATATGAATATTAATCTTTCCATTCGTCAGGCGTTTCTTCTGCCTCTTCTTCTAATGATCCGCCTTTATCTTTAATAATTTGCTTGATCAGATTTTCTTTATCTGTTAATTGGTCAATTTTTTCTTGATCAACAGAACCAAACATTACTTTTGTTCCCTCAGTGACCAAAGCAGCACTATTCTTTTTATATTCTGCTTTCAGTTGATCAACCGTCATAGTTCTTAATGAGATCAAAAGCTCAATATGCTCTTTTTGTGTGACCAGAGAGCGTTTTTTCAACTGTGTTTTACTGTTTTCGATTTGTTGCTTAACGTTTGTCAATTCTGCCTTTAACTGTTCTATGTTCATAGAATCAAAACGTCGTAAAACTTCTCGGGCAACTTCAGGTTTTTTCAAAGGAGCACCTTTTCTTATTCCCTCTAAGAATTCATCACGATCACCGGTAGGTTCTTTCGTCTGCGGAGAGGTTTTTGGCTCTTCTGCCGGCAGTTGTTCTTCTTTCGGCTTTTCTACGGGAGGAGCTTTTTGCGCCGGTGGAGGAGGTGGCGGAGTAGGGACGTTTGGTTCAACGACGGGCAATTTTTCTTTCTTCTGTGCTTCTTTTAATGATTTAACCGCATCATATTGTTTTGACAGTACTGCTATATTTTTCTCTATATCGGCAATCTGTTTTTCAGTTTTTTCTTCAAACAATCGTATGTCTTGATCCAAGTTTTTGATTTCTTCAGACACGGTGGCAACAAGAACAGAGGAATGAAAGAAGAAACTGAACAGGAGAATAGAAATGCGCTTCATACATTGCCTTTCTAAATCAGAGCCGATAAGAGCTATTATGTTAAAAGAGACTGCTGCTGCACAATAACAAATCTCCAATAAACAAGGGAGAAAAACTATGTTTCTTACCGACATACTCTTTTTTTATTTCATATGTCTTTACATTATAACTCAAGATAACAAAAAGGTTTTCATCATAGTCAACAAAATAAATTTTCCCCTCATGATAGCGTGGCAATAATGGGGCCAAAGACTCAGTCAGCCGCTCTGTTGTATCTCCCGCCACAAAACAATACGGAATTTTAAAAGAAAATGCTTTTTCATAGCGCCACACCTCTGCTCTCTTTTCAATATAATAAGCATCAAACATGCACGCTGTAGCGTCATAATTTATCACAAATCCAGAATTCTCCGATGTCATTGATAATGATACCGGAGAATGAATTTCATCAAAACCCAATAAGAGAGATTGTTGCTGCAATGTGCCCTGTGCTCTTGATTCATTTTTTTTACCTAACAAGCGTGCTACTCTCTCATCAAAAGTGTCTAGCGCATTAAAATTATTCTCTTCAGAAAGCGGTATAGATGGATATGTGCTGTGCATTAACACACAACCACTTTCATTATTATTGTGTTTAATATAATAAAGAGAATCAGTAATTTTTTGTGGATATATTAAATCATAATGCTCATCCTGCACCACAGCCTCAAGCTCGCCGGTAATAGTAAGATGAAAAATCGCATAATGCCCATATTGTTTAGCGCATACATACAGTGAGTTTCTATCTATCCATGAAAATGAAAGAATATCATAAATAGGAGAATCTATATCTATACTCATTACCGAGCGCTTATCAAAGAACTTTACCCGTATTCTGCCCTGATCCAAAAAACTAATTCCTTCTTGATTTGGTACCAATGTCAAAAGCGTGGGATTAAGATGACTGGGCAGCCCTTTAAAAAAATTATTATTGTGTACATCCCATACCCATACTTCAAGACGTTTATCAATCTTTTGATGCACCAAATAGACCATGGGCGCATCGGGCTTGCCTATCCATAGACAAGGATACAGATAAGGACCATCAAAACTGAAACAGGAAGAAGACGACGACAATAAAAGCATGCAAAACAGAAAAAAGAGCTTCATTGGTAATCCTTTTCTTAATCCTCATCGTAGATAGCCTTGTTATACAGTAACAAAAAGCGAGGCAAAAAAGTAAAATTTATTTGAAAAACCCGCAAAAAAAATCCACCGCACTGACCGAAATCAATGCGATGGAAAAAAGGAGAGTAGTAATGAAGCCTAATTGACAGAATAAATACTTGTGGGTTACCCCCAAGACTTATACTGGAATAATAGTATTAATAAATAGTTCAAATGTCAAATTTAAAAATTATTAAATTGATAGAAATATCAAATAAAATAGCTAATCATTCTCTTATAGAATAGCTTATTTTTTATGTCTGTCAATAGATAACGCTTTAAGAATTGGCTTACATAAAGGCATCATTTCAATGTGAAATGATGAGTCGCTGAAAATTAAGCGATTCAAGCTTCTGGAGCAAGAAGCTGTTACTTGTGGGGCAGGTAAATATAAGTTGACAATCAAGATTTTTCAAGACATCTATGATTTGATCAGATCGCTCTTGATCCAAGTCAGTTATGAAATCATCGAGTAACAATATGGGCCGCACTGCTTTTTTAGCTATGAGATTTTTAATTTGAGCTATTTTCAGCAGCAAAATGATAAGTTTTTGCTGGCCACGCGAAGCAAAGGCGCGAGAGCGCTGGTCCCTAAATTGAATCATAAAATCATCAAGATGTGCCCCAAATAGCGATCGACCGAGCTGTAGCTCATTTTGATATAAAAGTGGCTGATCGGCCCAAAACTGCTCAAAATTGGTTGCAGCGCTTTCTTTTTTTTCCTGGTACGCAAAGGAGATTGAAATATCTTGGGGAAAATGGGCAGCCAACAACTCTTTAACCCCCGTATCCAGTTCCGCCAGACCTTCTTTACGCTTTGTGCGAATAGCGTATGAAATATCCCATAATTCCTTGCTCCAAAATTCATAATATTCTTGCGAATTATTATGGCGAAACAATGCGTTTCTGCTATCAACGGTATAACGGAGCTTTTTTACCAGAAGAGCAAAATCAGGATCATACAACATCATAACCTGGTCGAGGAATACCCTACGCTGATCCGGCCCCTCTTTAATCAATGCCAGATCATCTTCGGTTAACGTAACAATGCGATAATAATCCATCAGCTCTTTATAGGAGACAATGCTTTTCTGATCAACTTTAACCACTCTTTTTTTACCGGAGAAACCTATTTTAATCTCATGTTCCTGGTAATCCTGGCTCTTGAGAGCAATTTTAACGAAGAATGAATTTTGATCAAAATAGGAAAGTTCTTGCGGGCTATGGGTTCTAAAAGATCGCAAATAACAAGCATAATGCAAAGCCTCGAGCACTGATGTTTTGCCCGTACCGTTGATACCCTCAAGCAAGATAATGTGCTTATCAAAGGTAAGGTTAAGCTCTTTGAAGCATCTAAAATTCTTTAGATGAATACCGGTAATATGCATTAGTTACTCAAGCTTGGGGAAACCGGCATTACCAAATAGAGCAATTCATGATCAGCGGCGTGAGATTCAAAGATAATCGGTTTTGCTGATGTCTGAAGATAAAATTTTACTTTATCTTCAGAAAAAGATTGCAGACCGCTTAATAAATAAGGAGCATAAAAACGAATATCTAAATCGGTTCCATCAAAATCAGGCAACGGCACTTCTTCTTTTAATTTTCCTACTTCCTGATTTTGCATAGAAACTTTTAATAAACGGGAGGTAAAACCAAAATTGGTAGCAATAAATTGCCCCGATAATAAGCAGGCTGAGCGGCGCAAGGTCTTGACCAGTTGCTGACGATCCACTGTTGCGGCTTTGAAACCATCTTTTTTCAAAATTGCCGAATATTGTGGAAATTGGTCCACTAATATTTTAGTAAAGAAATTAAATGACTCACCGGAAAACACTAATTGGTTGCCACAAATACCAACAAAAATTTCTTTATCGCCAGAACCTTCGACAATCTTTTTTACTTCAAAAATAGCGCGGCGCGGGATGAGCCAGGTGCGCGGTTGTGTTAACGTGTACTGCGCTGTTGAAACTTGCGCCAAACAATGACCGTCGGTAGTTGTCATGGTAAGTCCGGTTTGGCCAATTTCTAAAAAAAGCCCGTTCAAAGCCGGATTAGCGTTATTTTGTGGAATAAGGAACGCTACTTTATTGAGAAGATTCAATACAAAAGAAGATGCCATATGCATGAGGTTTTCAATGCGTTCGGGAAAAGGAGGAAATTCACTGGGGTCTTTGATATTAAGCGCAATAGCTACCGATCCTGATTTAAGAAGCAGTTGCGCTTCTTCTACAACAAATTCAATTTCCCCTTCAAATTCTTTTACAATATCAAAGATGCGCTTTCCCGATACTAAAAATGAGCACTCTTGCATAATGTCTGCATGCTGCAATAAATAACTTGATTGCAAGCTTACTTCAAGATCGGTACTTTTTAAAACCAATTCTTTGTGGCCGAGTTGAAAAAGAATAGAATTGGTCGCATTAATAGTTGTTCGCTTTGTGCAAATTGGTTGCATGGCGGAAAGAATGGCCATTAGCGGTTTTTGATCAACAGTAAAATTATGTTTCATAAAATCCTTATTTTTCAATATTTTATTGCATAATTAAGATATGAATAAGTATACCGCGCTCCGGTAAAAAGAAAAAGATAGCCTTTTCTTTTATATAAAGACACTATTTGCATTAGTATCAAACCTTTTTTTAAAGACTATTTCTCTTAAATGTGTTGAAAATTTAATGATTAACTTGATACTATTAAATTAATATTTGAAATGCTTTAAATTAAGGAAGAAATATGAAAATCATTCTGAGACATGCATTTACTTTGCTTGTTGTGGTCTTTCATTGTGCGCAATCAGCTGAGCAAAAAGAAAAACAAACTATGTTCAGTGCTGTTGCAACGGGAGATCTTCCTGCCGTAAAAGTATTGATAGAACGGGGAATTGATCTCAATCAACCAATCCTTGAAGGGGCAACTGCATTAATGTTTGCCGTGATGAATAATCATCTTGAAACAGCACAGCTACTCATAGCGAATGGTGCAAATGTCAATGTGCAAAACGATGCTGGATCTACCGCATTGATGATGGCCACCGCGAGAGCCAATTTTGACATAACGCAGTTGCTTGTAAAGAATGGCGCAAATCTCGATTTACAAGATGAGCGAGGATGGACCGCATTAATGATAGCCGTATACAATGAAGAATTTAAACTAGCGCAGCTACTCGTAAAGAACGGCGCAAATAGACGCCTCAAAAATAAGGATGGCGATACAGCACTTATTATAGCGATAAAGAATCGTAATGACCCAGCGTACATTGCTATGTTGGGATCTAAAGATGAAATATCAGAGTATGAACAAGCGAGAAACAATGGCACTATTCCCGCATTGATCAATACTCTCAGAAATAGATAAAATAGTATTTTGGTTGAAATGATTAATATCTATGATCGTGGATGTTTTTTATCATACATTGATCGTAAATAACTTGTTTCAACATGAGTATATATTTGAACGGTCGCTATTGTTTCATGCCCGAGAAGCATTTGCAATGAACGCAAATCGGCACCGCGTTTAAGCATGTGGGTGGCAAAAGAATGACGCAAAACATGGGGAGAAATAGAGCGCACACAGCCGGTCTTTTTCCAAAGTTCTTTTAAACTCATCCAGAATGATTGGCGCGTAATAGCTTTAACCTTCCCCGCATAAAAAATAGGAAAAAGCCAATCTGTTGCGCGTGAACCATGATCAACATTAACAAATGAGCGGTGCACTGTTTTAAGATACTGCTGCAGCAACTCAAGCATCGGTTGTGGTAGCGGAATTAATCGCCCCTTGCCCCCTTTGCCTATTACTTCAACAAAACCGGTATCAAAATGAATATGGGGCAATTTTAAATGAGTAAGCTCACTAATACGCATTCCCGAAACATACAGCAAATACAACATAACCTTTGTACGTATTCCCACGTCTGAAACGTCTTGATTTGCAACAGCAAAAAGCTGTTGAATTTCTTCTTCTGAAACAGCGCATGGCAGAGATTTATCAAGTTTGGGAAAAATAAGATCTTGCGCGCTATTTGCAATACCAAAACGCTCATACGCATAATTAAAAAATAATTTTAACGAAGAAATCTTGCGCGCCATCGTGCGGGCAGTTAATTTCAAGTCATATAAATAATGTAAAAAACTTTTTAATAATTCCGGATCAATGTCGGTAAGTTCTTCTTTTTTGTTCTTTACGAGATACGCAGTAAACTGATCAAGATCGTTTTTGTAAGCACTAAATGTGTTAAATGATACACATTTTTCAGTCAACAAGTAGGCTTGGAACTTAGTTAAAATTTCTTGAATGGTCACGTGCTTTACTTTCCGTCCAATTGCTTATTTGTATACATATTTCCTACCCAAAGAATAGTAATGTTTTCACGCCAAAGCAATAATTATTCTTTTATTTATTTCTCATTTATCCTATCTTGATTGAAGAGTAAAAATTTTCTTAAAAGTTTGGGATTGGCATGGAGCATAATAATAACATTGACACATTAATTTTTGATCTCTTTGGCGTTCTGTTCAAGTTTGATACAATTCCCTCTATCCGCTATTTGGGCATTTGTGATATTATCTGGTACTACTTCAGATTTCAACAAAACCCTTTTAAACGCGCATTGAATGTTTTAGATAAAATGCGTCGGGAAGTCCCTGGTGAATATCAAGATCTCATGACCTATAAAGGGGAGCATCTTTTGCCTGAAAGCTTTGTAAATTGGCAAAAAGGATACACCTCTCGCGCCGAAATGGTCAGCAAAATACATCGTTACATACATCTTTTACAGAGCGAGAATTATTTTGTTAATGATTATGATAGAAAATCAATAGAAAGCCTTCTCATGCTTTTTGCCCATCCATCGCAATTAATTGATTCCTTCTACCCTCCCTCATATATCATTGATTTAATAGAAAAAATATATGCGCAAAAAAGATATAAACTCTATATTATATCTAATATCGACACAGAAACTTTTAATCTTATCTCAAAAAGATATGAATCATTTTTTGCACTTTTTGATGGCTTTGTTGCCTCATGCAACGTACATAAAATAAAGCCTGATCCCGCGATTTATGAGTATGCGATCCACAAATACAATCTGGTTCCGGAGCGGTGTTATTTTATTGATGATCAAAAAGAAAATATTCTTGCCGCACAAAAACTGGGCATCAATACGCTCTTGTGCCCCAAGCCAAGTAAACTTGCCGGAATACTGGAGCCCTTGTTATAAAAAAGAGCTTGTAGCATAGTGAAAATGAGCTGCCATTTTTTTGCCATTCATTTACCCAACATACTATAGAAAATGTGCTGGGTAAGGTGAATAACAAAAAAAGCTTGGCTTCTAGTAGGATTTTGCCACTATAACGTCCCCCATGCTGGGACGATCACAATTAAAGCAATCTAAAAAAGTTTTTTCCGGTAATAGACAGCGTGTTGTTGCCTGAAATTGTTTTAATTGTTTTTCGCACTCAGGCCGTTGGCACCAGCCCGTTTGATAAACCCCATTGTGCTCCATCAGTACAGGCCCGAAATCTTTTAATTTTTCAGCCTTGTGCCACTGACTCTCTTGGCGCTCTTTGGCTCGTTCAAACATGGTCTTTTGAATTACTTCAAGACGATTTTTTACATAATCAGATACTTGGTCCAAAGAAACCGCTTCTTTCATCAATCCTAGACGGTCGGCAATAAGCGCATTGTTGCGCGCAATATCGCGCGGTCCAATTTCAAGGCGTAACGGCACGCCCTTTAATTCCCAATGCCAGAATTTGGCTCCGGGGGTTTTATTATCATCAAGATCAATTTTGACGCGAACCCCATGAGCTGCAAGATTCTTTTCAATGCTGTGCGCAACATCTAAGACAGCATCTTTACTTTCCCCAGCCTTGAAAATAGGGATAATAACCAATTGAATTGGCGCAATTTTTGGCGGTAATACCAATCCTTTTTGATCACCATGCACCATAACAACCGCACCGATTAAACGAGTCGTTGCTCCCCAACTTGTCAGATATGGGTGCGCAAGGGTACCGGTGCGATCTTGAAATTTGATATCAAAAGATACAGCGAAACTCTGAGACAGAAGATGCGAGGTGCCCATTTGCAAAGCCTTGCCATCTTGCATGACCCCTTCAAACGTTAAGGTTTTTTCTGCACCGGGGAACTTCTCTTGCTCAGATTTGGTTCCGGCAATAACCGGTATTGCCAAATAGTTATGGGCAAGATCCACATACTCATCGAGCATGCGCTTGGTAAACGCCCATGCTTCATCTCGCGTTTCATGTGCCGTGTGGCCTTCCTGCCAGAAAAATTCGGTTGTTCTTAAGAATGCCCGGGGACGCATCTCCCAACGCACCACATTAGCCCATTGGTTAATTTTAAGCGGTAAATCGCGCCACGATGATATCCAGCGGGCAAACATATAGTGAATAATTGTTTCGGAAGTGGGCCTAATCACCAACGGTTCTTCAAGCTCTTTGCCTCCTGCGTGGGTTACCACCGCCAATTCAGGAGCAAATCCTTCAACATGCTCCGCTTCTCGCTTTAAAAATGATTCGGGAATAAGCAGAGGAAATGAGGCGTTTTGTGTGCCGGTTGCCTTAATTTTACTATCTAAAACATCTCTGATATGTTCCCATACGGCATAACCATAGGGGCGAATAACTATAGAGCCACGCACCGGTGATTGATCAGCAAACTCAGCAAGGTAAATTATTTCTTGATACCACTCATTAAACTGTTTTTTGATGTCTGGTAACTTATTCATATTAGATACACTTTTTTCAATTAAGATAAGATAACTCTATATTCTGATACGACAATAATATTAGTACAGAATATCCTATCGATCAAAATAAGTCATCTCGCGTTCATTTTTCTGCGTTAATTTTAAATAAATACTATTTTTTTTATTATGTAGTCACTTCTTCATAAAACCGTCAAGCAGGTGTTTTTGATAAAACTCAATTTAGAAACTAATTATTTTTTTCAATTAATTGTTGATTTTCAAACAAGCAATTCTATAAGATGAAAGTAAGTAGAAGTTTCGATTGTTAATTTCTAAAAAAGGAAGGATTCACCCATGGCAATCAAACGCAAAGTCGCTAAGAAGGCAGTTAAGAGAGCTGCCCCTAAAAGAAAAGTGGCTAAAAAAGCAGTTAAAAAAACTGCTAAAAGAAAAGTAGCTAAAAAAGCGGTAAGAAGAACCGTTAAAAAAGCAGCGTAAGCTGTAAGCTACTCTTTAAAAATAAAATAGGCCTTTCTCGTAAAGGCCTATTTTATTTTTAAAACCCTTGTTTCTAACTCTTCCTGATAAAAGCAATACAGACCACACATGACCAAAATTAAAGTGGCCACAAAATAGCCTGATAATTGTTCATCAAAGAACAACCAACCCAAGATAGCCGCAAATAACGGACACATAAAGCCGGCAAATGATAAAAAAGTAGCTGAATAGCGCTTTAAAAGATAGGCGTATAAGTTATAGCAAATCACATTGGCAATTGTGATGAGCGCCAGCAAATAAACACCACTTAAAAGGAAAACCGTCCCTTTATTACCAATAAACGAAGCTAGCATATTTTCCCAGGGGCCAAGCTGCTGCCCCCCAATAATATGGGGCGCGCCTTCAATATATAATGAACTTATCAATGCTAAAAACCCACCGCCCAACATGGCGATGCCGTTAATGGTAAGCGGCGTATACTGGTATTCCTTCATCAAACGAAATACTAAAAGCCACCCATAACAGGCACTTGCCACGGCGAGTAACAATGCAAGCTCGGGAAAAGAGACAAATGAGAAGTGGCCGACCAGGTCTTCAGTAACCGTTGACGAGAACAGCCAAGGAACAAGCGCAACAAGACCAAAAGCAAGGCCTAGCCATTTCTTGGCAGTTAATCGTTCATAACCGAGAAAAAATGCCATGAATGCGGTAATAAAAGGAGAAAAATTATAAATGAGTGCTGTTTTTGCGGAAGCGGTATATTGTAATGCCCAAAATTCAGCTACATATGCTATGTAGATGTGAAAAAGAATAACTTGAAGCAACAACGGCCACGATCTTTTATTAATTTTGATCCCCGCCGTGTATGATTCATAGCCAAGCAATAAAAACCCGGCAAGCAGCATGCGAATGCCGATGCACAAAAATGGCGGCAAAAATAAGAGTGTCGCTTTTGCTAAAGTAAAAGTGGTAGCAAAAAGCAGATACAGAATCACAATGAGCCAGAGTTGCATCATCTTCACATCACATTCGTTTTAATATTCGGTATATCACTCATGAGAACTTGATACAACCAATTCATTATCAACAACATGCACCCGCTTAATGTCGATCGCTTTGCCCGTTGCCGTGTCAACATCAATATAGACGCCAGAAATAACTCCTGGCCCCTCTGTTTCAACTTCAAAGCGTGTAGGCATTTGCGTTAAAAAATGCTGAATAATAGGCCCTTTTTTCATGCCAAGCATGCCATTAAGCGCGCCTACCATGCCCAAATCGGTAACAAATGCCGTTCCTCCGGGCAACACTCGCTCGTCTGCGGTGGGCACATGAGTATGAGTGCCAACCACGCCAGATACTTTCCCATCAAGAAAGTGAGCTAGGCCAATTTTTTCTGAGGTAGCTTCAGCATGCATATCTACAAAAACAAGAGGAGTCTGGTGCTTAAGGTAGGTCAGAATAGATTCAACGGTTCTAAAAGGACAATCAACATGCTCGCGCATAAATACACGGCCAAGAACGTTAATCACCGCTACGCGTTCACCTTTACAGCTGAAAATAGTTACGCCAACTCCCGGTGTTTCACTGGGAAAATTAGCTGGTCGCAATAAATCTTTATTTTCAGCCAAATAGGAATAAATATCCCGCTGTGCCCAGATATGATTACCGGAAGTTACCACGTCGGCACCACATTTTTTTAAGAATTTCATATCTTTAGCAGTAATGCCTCTACCGGACGGCGCACAGTTTTCTCCGTTTACTATCACGGCATCAATCGCATATTTATCTTTGATCTGCTGAATATGTTTTTGGAACATAGCCAAGCCGGTGGCACCAACTACGTCACCAATTAATAATACGCGTAAACGATTCATTGGTTACCTTGCATATTCGATTGCCCGTTTTTCTCTAATAACATTGATTTTGATCTGGCCAGGAAAATTCATTTCTTTTTCTACTTTTTCTGCGATTGAGCGCGCCAACATTGCTGCTTTATCATCATCCAAGCGGTCTTCTTCAACAATAATACGCACTTCTCTGCCGGCCTGCAAAGCATACGCCTTTTTAATGCCTTCAAAAGAGTAGGCTATATCTTCTAATTGTTCCAAGCGCTTAACATACGCAGTCAACGTTTCTCGGCGAGCGCCCGGACGGGAGGCAGAAATAGTATCTGCTATCACGACCAAAATTGCATACATAGAATTAAAAGGAACTTCTTCATGGTGAGCTGCAATAGCATTAACAATAATAGGGTCTTCGCCACAGCGCTTTGCAATGTCGCCACCAATCTTGGCGTGCGGGCCTTCAACCTCCGCAGTTACCGCTTTTCCTATATCATGAAATAGTCCTGCACGCATCGCAATGTTTCCATCGAGCCCAAGCTCTTGTGCTATCATGCGAGCGAAGATGCCGACTTCTTTTGAGTGTATCAATACATTTTGAGAAAAACTTGTTCTAAAATGTAATTTGCCGAGCAACGTAACAATCTCGGGATGAACCCCTTGTAAATTGCATTCTAAAATAGCAGCTTTGCCATATTCCTCTATTACTTCTTCGATCTCTTTTTCTGCCTGAAGCACTGTTTCTTCAATGCGAGTAGGATTGATACGACCATCAGTAATCAAACGCTCCAATGAACGTCGCGCAACTTCGCGGCGTATCGGATTAAATCCTGAGATGGTAATAATTTCTGGCGTCTCGCCGATAACAAAATCCATACCGGTAGCCATTTCAAGCGCTTTAATGTTTCTTCCTTCTTTCCCGATGATTCTCCCCTTCATTTCCTCATTGGGAAGATGAACAACGCTTGATGAATGAGCGGAAACCTGGTCAGCCGTATAGCGTTGCATAGCGCTCACCACAATCTGAATAGATTGTTCTTTAGCTACCTGCTTGCTTTCTTCTTCAACTTTTTGTATCCACTTCTGATTGCTCAATTGCACTTCATCATGCAACATATCAAAAAGTGATTGTCTGGCGTCTTCACGCGTCATGCTACTTACACGCTCAAGTTTTGAGACGAGATCATTATAAAGATTTTTTAATTTTATTTCATTAGCGCGCAGAACATCCTCGGTGCGAGAGATAACGCGCTCTTTTTGTTGCAACTCACGCTTGGTAGCATCTAAATCTTGCTCTTTTTTATCAATTGCTTCGTACTTATCACTTAATTTGCTCTGCAAGCGGTCAAGATCTGCACGCTCACGTTTAATTTCAATATCAAATTCAGTGCGTCTTTTATACAACTCATCTTTTACTTTTAAGAGTGCTTCTCTACGCTCAGTTTCGATTTCATTCTTGCTGCTTTGCATTTTTTCTTGGGATTCTTTGAGCACTCGATGCGCATCAACAATTTTTTTCCGTGCAAAGAGGAGCAAGAGAACGGTGATTGCTATCCCGCCAGCTGCGGCCATCAGTGAAATTATTGTAATATCCATTATTAAATTCCTACATATTCAAAAATAAATCTTAATGTGTCAAATCAACACTTCCATTATAACGACAAAATAAAATGATTTATAGGAGCGAGATGTTCTAAAACAAAGACGAGCTAGAAGAAATACCGGAAATTCATTGATTAAAAGCAATTTTCACCGGGCAAACACCAAATTATTTGGCCATTTATCCGGTGAAAATTAGTAACTTTGACGCGATATACTGTTATGAATCTAAAGCAGACGCAATGCGCTTGGTTAATTCTTCACAATAATCAAAAGATTGCTTATTAATGGTTTGTTCATGAACCAATTTGCTTGCCAGCTGCAAGGCAACAAAAACCGCAATTTTTTGAGCCGGCACACGCATCATTTTTTGTGCGACATCGTTCATAGATGAATCGACCATATGAGCGACAAAAGCAACATGTTGCTCTGACTCGTCACTCATAAACGCGTATTGCTCACCAAAAATAGTGATTTTATAGTTTTTTGGCTGCGCATTCATTGGCCATCAACTTCAACTAAAGAATCAATGTTCTTTATCAAATCGTCGATAACCATTTTGGTTAACGCTTTTTCTTGATCGAGCGAATCCAATCGCTCCGTATCAAGCATCAATGCTTCTTCAAGTGCTTTGATTTTTAAATTAAGCTGCTCATTTTCAGCGCCTAACTTTGAACAGGCTTGATTGGCACTTTGCAGTCGTTCAATTAAAACCGCTATCTTTTCTTCTAAAACTTTAAAAGCATCCATACTAAACTCCCTTTATGAGGAATGATCTATATTGAAAATAGTTTAGTAAGATGCTTAAAAGCTTGTCAAGATATCTGATTTATTGCTTGGCAACTTGAACCAAACGAGTAAATGCTTGCGGCTCAAAAATAGCGAGCTGGCTCAACATTTTTCGATTCAATTCAACCTGAGCCTTTTTCAAACCAAAGATAAATTTGTTGTAAGAAAGACCGTTTTGCACTGAAGCAGCTTTGATACGAGCAATGAAAAGAGCGCGCATATCACGCTTTCTCAGTTTTCTTCCTTTAAAAGCGTATGCCATGGCACGCAATAAAGTTTCTTTAGCGCGTTTGAAAATATTCTTACGCTGTCCCCAATAACCCTTGGTAAGCTTCAATAATTTTTTATGTCTTTTTTTGACCTGTAAACCGCGTTTAATTCTTGTCATGAATTATATACCCCACTCATGCTATCATCGAAATAAATATACCAATTAACCATACGGCAAAAGTTTTTTAATTCTATTAAAATCTGATGCCCCCACATAGGAACCTTCACGCAATTGTCTTTTTCTTTTTGCTGATTTTTTAGTCAACAAATGACGACGATTTGCTTTTGCTCGCTTAATTTTGCTTTTACCTACTACTTTAAATCTTTTTTTTGCTGCTGAACGTGTTTTTATTTTAACCATTGTTTTCCCTAACGAGTATTTACCCTATTTAAGATAATAGATGCGCGACCACAATTGACCCAACTTCGCATCTTTCTCTTGAGCAAGGTCATCTTTCGAATATGAAGCCTCAAAGCTCTTGTTCACTTTGTCAAACATTTCGGCACCGCGCTCCTCTTTGGTCATCATCTCGCGACCTTTAAAGAAAAGAGTTACTTTTACTCGTTTTCCTTCTTGGAGGAATTGCAATGCCTGCTTTATTTTTGTTTGATAATCGTGCTCACCAATTTTTGGGCTTAATTTAATTTCTTTAACTTGAATAGTTTTTTGGTGCTTTTTTGACTCAGTCTGTTTCTTCTTTTTCTCGTACAAAACCTTGCCAAAATCCATAATTTTAACAACAGGAACGCCTTCGCGCCCTTCCTCAGATATCATTACCAAGTCAAGGCCAGCGGCATCAGCCCTTTTTAAGGCATCAAAGCGAGAAACAATACCAACATTTTCTCCTTCATGAGTAATCAATTGCACTTGAGGCGCACGGATTTTCTCATTGACCAGAGCAGATGATTGTTGTTCTTTTTTAGTATTATTGTTATTAATTGGCGGTTTCAACGTTTTTTGCATCCTTATAAAAATTATTCTTCGTTAACAAATTCCGCTTGCTCACCCACGGGCAAAATGACACTGTTTCGTGTTGCTATTGCTTCATGAACCTGAGTCCAAACAGAATCAAAGAGCTTTTTATCATCTTTCAGTGCCTGAAGAGCCTGCTCGCGCCCCTGGGCGATCTTTGTATCGCGCAGAGAGAACCAAGAGCCGGACTGCTTCACCACTTCATAATGAAGAGCGGCATCCAAAAGATCCAACTCTTTACTGATACCTTCATTAAACAGAAGGTCCAGTTCAACTTGTTTAAAGGGTGGCGCAACCTTGTTTTTTACTACTTTCACGCGTACGCGGTTACCAATATGAAACTCATTTTTCTTAAGGCTCGCTACCTTACGCACATCAAGGCGCAGAGAGGCATAAAACTTTAATGCGTTTCCACCTGTTGTGGTTTCTTTATTGGCAAAAGGCATGGCCCCAATATTTTGTCTTATTTGATTGATGAAAATGAGTACTGTTTTTGATTTATGGACAACCGGCGTCAATTTTCGCAATGCCTGCGACATCAACCGCGCTTGTAGCCCCATATGTGAATCACCCATCTCACCCTCAAGCTCCGCTTTGGGAACCAGGGCCGCAACAGAATCGATCACAATAATATCAACCGCTCCGGAGCGCACCAACATTTCTGCAATATCAAGTGCCTGTTCCCCATAATCGGGCTGAGAAATAATGAGATCTTCTGTATTAATACCCAATTTGGTCGCATATGCGGGATCCATGGCATGCTCTGCATCTATAAATGCGCAGATACCGCCCCGCTTTTGAGCCTGGGCAATCGCATGCATAGCCAAAGTTGTTTTTCCTGAAGATTCAGGTCCATAAATTTCGATAATTCTACCAACGGGGAGTCCACCTATACCGATAGCCTGATCAATAAGAATAGACCCGGTACTGAGTGCCTCGATTTTTGAAGCGTGCGCTTGGCCAAGCATCATTACAGCGCCATTGCCATACTGCTTGTCGATCTGAGAGAACGTTACTTCAAGAGCTTTTCTTTTGAACTCTTGGTCACGTTCAACAATGCCCGTGTTGTTTTTTGTTTTCATTTTGAATTTCTTTTCTTCAGCTATTCATCATGGATTTGTTTTGTTTTATTGTAGCAGATCTATATAAAGAAGCAACAAATCCCCCAAAAACAAGCTGTTCTTCCTGACCTTGTATCTGTTGTTTTATCTGAGTTTTTTGCTCTTCGAACTCTTTTTTATTAAATGGCTCAATAGCATCAAGCTTAACAATATAGCCCTTGCCATCCCCTTTTGCAACTGTCACCATACCCACTTTTTCAAGTTGAAATATTCTTGCCGGGGTAATGCCACG
Organism: uncultured bacterium; assembly: GCA_963707655.1. Classification (GTDB taxonomy): domain Bacteria; phylum Babelota; class Babeliae; order Babelales; family Vermiphilaceae; genus JAKAUA01. Next base: position 389,858 of record OY970172.1, read on the forward strand.
TGCGGCCAATTTATCGATCGCCACCTTATCTCGCGGGGTGATAATCTCAGTTTTTTCAACTTTGCCGCCGAATAATGCTGCAAATTCAGCTCCGGTTTTACCCTGGGCGTCACGCAGATATGAGCGCAACGCGGCATCAAACGCCTGCTCGGCTCGCTGTGCATAAAGGTCATTTTTGACCTTATTCTCGATGGATGCCAATGTTGGCGTATGCGCCTTCGCAACCTCAGTCAGCTGCACCAATACTCCCAAATCACCTTCCATATCCACGGCGTAAGCGCCCGGAGCTATTCTGAACAAGCTCTTAATAAATGAACTCTGCGCGGCGCTCGTGTTGGTTACGACAGTACGTTTGCCCTGTTTCTTTGTAATAAAATCAGCTATCGCTTGTGGATCTGTTTTACCTTCTTCGATAGCTTTGCGCGCATCAAGGGCAAAACGGCTATTAAACTGTTGTTGCGCCAAGCGGCTTTTAATTTCATTTTCAACGGCGGAAAGAGGCTTGTATGTCGCAGCTTTTTTCTCAACCAGCTGAAGGATTTCATACCCGTCTTTTGTTCTTAGAATTGGTGACAAAGCACCTTTGGTTTGCAAAGCAAATGCTGCCTTTTCAAATTCACGGTCATGGCTGCCCTGTGCAAAAAGAGGCATTAAACCTCCTTGTGCTGCGGTTGCCTTATCATCAGAATTTGCCGTAGCAGCTGCGGCAAATGTTCCCGGTTCTTTAGCCAGCTGATCATGAATTTTCTCTGCCTTTTCATGCGCCAGTGGGGTAGCGTTACCAATCAAAATTCTGCGCACTTGAACCTGCGCACCCTTATCTTTGTAATCATTTTTATGCGCATTGTAATAATCACTCACTGCTTTGCTGTCGATGGTGATGCCGTAGTGCGCCGGGTCAAAGCGCCATACAAGGCCTGACCTTGTTTCCGGCACAAGGTAACGTTTTTCCTGCGTATTTTTAGCATCAAAAAAAGCTTGTAATTCTTGAGCTGTTATTCCTCTTGCCACTTCTTTTTTTAGAAATTCATCAAGCGAAAGAGTAGCGATAGAAAATCGTTTACCCGAAAATTCAGTTGCTGCATAATCATGCAATACAAATTGCGGAACATAGGTTGTTTTTGTGATGACCGCATCAAGCAATTTACGCTCCAATGCATGCACCACTCGATCATCAAATTCTGCCGCAGTAAGATTAATTTGGCGCAGGTAATGACGCAATGCTGCTGCGGAAATGCCCTGTTGATCGACAAGATGAGCGGGAATAATATCAGGCAGGTTCTGAATTATATACAAAGGATCGCTTAATTTTTCTGCAACATATTCAGCCGGCAAGCGCCACCCAATCTTTGCAACCACTTGATTTAATAATTCATCACGAACCGCATTATCAAGCGCCATTTGTTCTGGATTGTGATCCAATCCCATTAATTTGATATAAAAGTCAGCATATTCACCAAAACGTTGTCTGACCATCTGCAGCTGATAGTCTTGGGCAATAACGCGCCTGGTAATATCTTCGGGAGATATCATATACTTGTTAACAGATGCTATCCACGGGCTACTTTGAAAAAAGAAATGCACCATTTGCGTTACAGAAAGCGGCAATACAAACATTGCCACTAAAATAAGAGCAATAATTTTTATTGCGCGACCATGCATTCTTTTTCTAATCTCGATAATCATATAACAATTCCTTCTTTCTTTGTGTTAACAGGTTACTATGCGAACATCTTGCAATTTTTCTTGTGAAGAAATACGCTGCACAAGAACATCTAAATCTTCTTTTTTATTATAACGGCCGCTGACGACTTGATACCAGTAGCGTATTTTGCCTTGAGCACTTCTGCTTTGCCGCTTCTGAACGTCAAGCTCCACCCCTCTCGCCAACCATCGCTTCACAAATTGCTCAGCAGTTTTTGCAGAACCGCACCCCAATAGTTGTGCATAATAACATGCGCCAGATGGTTCTCCCACATTTTCATCTTTTAGCACTTCAGCCACCTGTGGTTGTGCTGATGCAATGCTTGCTTCATTTTTTTCTACAAGCGCGATTTGCTCGTTTGTCTCAGCCGCCTCTACTACGGAACTATCGCCGCTATTTTCTGTGAGTTCATCACCAACATCATATAAAGTACAGAGCGATGAATAAATTTGATCCGCCAATGAGTCTTGCTCCATCTTTGTTGCAAATTTTTCAACACCCTTTTTCTGGCCCAAAAAATAACCGGCCATAAAAACAAAAAAACTGCTTAAAATTACCACAGAGACGATCCAACCAAGATGCCTATTAGTAAAGAAAACACCTTTTTCATCATCATGATTTCTCTTGTTATGCAAAGTCATACTATCCTCAAAAAATATCTTATTATATCTGCGTGCACTCACGCACAAGTTGCTTAATATATAGTTCAAGATCGACGAAAGTCAAGTTAATTGTCTGAGTTGTTATGTTTGTTTTTTTGTTTTTGTCTTGATTGGCAGAAGATAATGAAGAGTTTAACATGCGCCAAAAACACAATTGTCGCTTTGCGTAGTGACGACTTTTTGTTTTGATAGAAGCAAGAATATCTTCAAATTCTGCTGCGCCAGACAGGTAATCCAGCAAATCGTTATAGCCGATCAATTTTTTTTCATATAAAAACCGCTCCCAATCGGTACCGCGCAATTTCTTTACTTCTTCCAACCATCCTTCATGCATCATTTTATCAACGCGGCTATTAATGCGTTCGTACAGCTCTTCTCGTTCGCGTGTTACACAAATAATTCGCACGCACGTCTCGAGTGGCATATATTCAGGTACCTGCTCAGATGGCTTTTTACCCGTCGTTTCCCAAATGTTTAATGCGCGTTCAACGCGATAGCGATCATGTATATGAATCTGCGCAGCTCTGTCGGGGTCAATCGCATGTAAATCACGCCACAACTGCTCATCTGTTTTATCTGGCATCGCTCTATAAGGGGCTTGCGCGGTTCCGGGAACAAAAAAAAGTGATTTTAAATAGAATCCAGACCCGCCAACCAAAAGGGGAATTTTGCCTCTTCCTTTAATTTCAGCAATCAAACGCAGAACATCGGACCGATATTGAACAACGGTATAGTTAATGGGATCGTTCAAAATATCAAATAAATGATGGGGGGTAGCACTTGAGCGCCATTCAGGCTTTGCCGTTCCTATAGATAATGGGGTATAAAATGAACCCATATCCATATTGATTATTTCTACCGGCAATTGCGCTGCCAGCGCTAAAGAAAAATCTGTTTTTCCCGTTCCGGTGGGGCCAAAGATAATTATCACAAAAGTGTCTATTTTTAAAATTTTTATTATGAGAATTTAACCTATACCATTAAGATACACCATAACAAATAAAAGTGATATGGGTAAAATACACGCACCCATATCACTTTTATTCTTATCTTAATTGAGAAGAGGCAGTTGTTTTGCTACTGTCATAGCATATCGACTGAAACAATGATCGTAACTGCTCGATCATCTTTTCTTCTCCAATTTTTTTCACGAGAGATATTTCTTGCGCCAACAAAAGCTCTGTTTGTTGTAGCAGAGATTTTTCACCAAACGAAAGCTCTTTATACGCTGACATATGACGCAAATCACGATAAATTTTACAAATATCTCGCAAATTCCCCGTTCGCAATTTACCTTGATACTCTTTATTGCGCTTATTCCAATTACTTGGTATTGATTCCGAGTTCATCATGTGTAAAGGCTCTGAGAGCATCATAAAAATATCATTAATGCTATCGAGCGAACTCAGTCTCCGTACGCCTACCGCCTCAAGGTTTTCGACCGGAACCAAAATAGTCATATCTTTATTGATAAATTTAAGCTCAAAAAAACGTGTGGGCGATCCGGAAATAATTTTTTCAAAGATGCGACTTATTTTTGCAACGCCATGACCGGGATAAACGACTTTTTCATCAAGAACAAACACAAGTTTTCCCTTTTCATTTAAAGGGGAAAAACCTTATGATGAAGATTGCTCTTATCCATGCCTTCTTAGCTTAACATAAAAAAACAACCTCTTAAACAACATCACTAAGCTGGATCAGGAGATTGTTTTGGCAATTTTTGCGCTTATTGTGCTATCTCAGATATAATTCTGTAATTGTGATGCTTAACAAGTGAAAGCACAAGGCCTGTCACAATAACAGGAGGAATCCACCAATTGGTAGTCATCCATTCCTCCCATGTTTGTTCTTCCTCGAGCCCATACTCGTCCATAAGCTCAACAAGAGCTAGATATAGCTGATCCATAGATGCTAAAATATCTCCGATAGGAAGGGCTGATATTTTGAAGTACAATCTAAAAATATCTTGTAAAGAAACAGAAAGCTCAACCGGCTTTTCCGGTTTTTTCTTTTCCGACTGCTCAGACAAAGCCGCGAGAGCCAAAACACAGCCGTGAGATACGGCGCAAACAACAGAAGAAAATTCTTGTAAAAATAAATCTCTTTCAATGGTGTCATAACAGGAATTAAATATCTTCCATGTCTCGATAACCGGATCTATGCAGGTATCCTGCTCCATTTTTTTCATACATAATTTAACCAACTCATGTGAGCAGCAATTGGCAGGAGTATCAATCTCATGATGTATGTTCGTGCGCTTTATCTGCCTGTTGATAATATCAATGAGTCGTATATGTTGTTCAATACGAGCCTTGATATCGTGAGAATCAAGATGAGATGCCGCCTGCATGTGGTGATGTGTTACACAGAAAAGAGAGAATAAAAGTAAAATATATTTCATGAAAAAACTCCCCTCTTTGGATGATACCTGTTATCCTATATTCCATAAGATAATCTATTTGGAGAATAAAAAACAATAATGATACCGCTCTATAATAATTTTCTTCGTGGCATAAGCATTAATCTTCTTGAATGGCTAATTTATCATGTGCTGTTTGTGTCGCATCAATTACTTCTTTTCAAAATAATTAATATTTCATTATATGGAAAAATAGGCGCATTATTTGGTCTTTTATATACTACGATCGCGGTCTGTACTTTTGGCCTGGATAGCTCATTGGCCCCATTTTTTGCTCTTGCGCAACAAAGCAGGCAAACATGCAAAAAAGTAATCGGGTCACAAGTCATTGCACAAATAGGATTATTTATAATAGGTGGCACTATCGCCAACTTTTTGTTTTTTTCTCTCTTTAATGATACATCCCTGGGCATAATTTTTATCGGCGCAACTCTTGTTGAAGGGATGCGCAAAATAATGAAAGTTATTCTGCACCTTACTTTTATGCACACAATGCGTATCAGTATAGAACTGGGCACCCTCATCAGCTATTTAGCACTGTTCTGGGGGCCATACTTTTTATTGAACATTCCTCCTTCACTCTACTCATTATTCATTCCATTTTTTATTGCCTCTTTAATGAGCTGCGGCATACTGGCCCTATATCTTTACTATTGGTATTTTTCATTGCCGCAAGCAAAAGTCGCTGTTCCGCCGTCTCTGGCATACCGTATCATCCGCATGAGATTGTATACCAGTCTTTATAGCATTGGGCATCAATTATTTTCTAGCAATATACTCATCCCCTATATCGCGCTTCATAGTGGATTTGCACAAGCGGGTATATGGAACCTCATACAAACCATTACCAATACCATTACCAATGTTATGCATAAAATAAGTGGCTTCACCAGTCAGGCCCTGCTCTCTCATGTTAAAGATCAAGAGCTGGCCGTAAAACAAAAAACGTTTTCAGTTATAACCAATACGCTCAATCAAATTGTATATGCCATCATAGTTTTCGTATTTATTAATTATCATAAATTATCTTTTATCCATAATAATGGATTTCCAGAAAAAGAATGGCTCATTGCGCCATTACTCTATATAGGTATTACCATTGTAGAACAATGGTCATTAGCCTATGAAAAATTTTATATGAATGAAGAACGCACCGGCCATCTTATTATTTTTAATACGCTGATTATAATCAGCTGCCTTTTTCTCATGCGGGCACATTATTCATTGACCACTTTTTTGACCGCTTTGTTTATTTTAAGAATTTCTAGCTTCTTGCTGCTTGCTCTCGTTTCATACTACCTCTGGGGAATTAAGCCTGACTGGAGAATTAAGCCGCGCTATTTCATTATGGCTGTCATACTAGCAGTAGCTGTTTATCTCTACCTCCATTATTTGCACTAGATCGCAACTCTGAACATAGCGAATAAAAACGATACCTGAGCAAACGATAACAAAGTCGGTCGATTAATGAGTCGATTATGGCAATTTATTTTAAATATATTAATTTTATTCGTCTCTTATATAAAAATGATAAATTTAAACAAAACTTTATTTAATTATTTTTTGTTTAATATTAAAATTTCACAACTGAATATTTGCTTAAGCAGAGAAAACATAGCCCTTTGCAAGATTAGGAATGAACGGCCAGGCAGCACACGGAAAAAAGAGGGGCTTAAAAAAACTTGTTGTCCTGTCTCTGTTTATTTTTTCGTATAGTTGCCAATCGCATCAAGCAATCCCGGATCTTTAAAACCCATAACCGCTTGTTGCTTTATTACGTCAAGCAACGTATCTCCTTTTTTATTTTTTGCATTAATATTCGCGCCTTTAGCGATAAGAACCTTAAGAGCAACTTGTCTATCTGCAGCATGCTCTATGTTAGCAACCATAAGTAACGGCGTGTTGCCAAATACAGTTTCTGCAACATCAAGTGCGGGATTTTTATCGATAACACATTTTATAGAGTCAACGGGCACCGGGCTTAACATGGCATAATGCAAAGGAGTTCTTCCATTATTATCTTTTGCATTCACATCAGCTCCCTCAGCAATATATTTTTTAGCCTCTGCAATATTGCCTCGATACAAAGCAAACATGAGGGCGGTTCTGCCCTGGTTATCTTTTTCTTTAAATCCCAAATTCCCTTGGCCAAGACGCGGAAGCTCTTTTTGCAACGCCGCACCAACGCTATCAAGATCATCAGCAAAATGGAGCTCTTGCGCTTCTTGATAGGTGGTATTCCCTTTATTGTTTTTTATTTCAGGGTCTATAAAATCATTATACTTTGCCCTAAAATCTATAATCCACTGCTTATCATTCTGTTGAACTGCATTATGCATCAAAGTATTACCAAAAGAATCTCTCGTATTCACTTGAGCGCCATTTGCAATAAGAAAATCAGCGATTTCCATTTTTTCTTTTACATTATTGATTAAGAACAAAACAATGTGGAGCGGCGGCTCACCCCTTTGGTTTCTTACAAAGAGAGGAACCCCTCGCCGAACAAGCATTTTTATTATTGCAAAGCATCCTGGCGCTCTTGGTATATCATCAGCACCAAAAATGGCCAAATGGAGAGGAGTATAGCCATTAAAGTTTTTTTGCGCGGTTAAAGATGGATTGGCACCACGGGCAAGAAAAGCTTCTGCCTCTTTTTCATTACCATTGAGAGCAGCGAGCATAAGACCGGTATAACCGTTATCATCAAAAAGATCTATGTCTGAAGCGGGGGCCTGCGCTATCGCATCAAGCATAATTTGGTTCGCTGAGTATGCACTATCAAGCCAAATCGGCAATGGCGTATTAAGTTGCGTAAAATAAAAAAAAGAAAGAAATGATGCCACATAGATGATATTTTTTTTATTGCTTAATATATTTACCCATTTTGAAAACATGGTCCAGCCCTCACAATGTTTTATTCGCTTTACATTCATTATATTAATTTTATTTTATATTAAGCAATAAACTATAAAAAGCTCATGCTTTTAATAATCAAATGCGGTAATCGTGACCCGCAAGAGACCAGGGCTTCATTGACTATTTGAATTGTTTCTTGCTATGGTGATGATAAGTATTGAAATAATAGATAAAAATGACAAATGAAGGCATACAATAGGTTAAAAAAATTTACCCTAATCATTGCGCTTGGCACGATGAACATCTTTGCGTACTGTGCCGAAGATACGTGTTCAAGCGATACAGGAAAAACCAATGAACCAAAGACCTCATCGTCAGACGCCGCGCAATGATCGAGAGATTGCTCATGCGCGACGAACAAATGGGCCATAGAGCACAAAGTAGGCTTTGCATAATTGCCTCTTTTGTGCTATCCTGCGTCCCATGAATAGCACAATTTTATATCAAAAATTTTCTTCCGGCTTGGGATGGAACGGGTTTGTGTTCGCGGTGTATAAATCACTGAGCACCATACTGTCTACCCTTTTTTTCTATAAACTTACTACGCATGATTTTTCACTCTGGGCGACAACAAATAGCTCTATTTATCTCCTCATTCTCTGGCTCGATCTTGGGCTTTCAAAATCAGTTCCCCGCTATACGCCGGTCTTTGCCCGCAGCGCCACAGAGCATAAACAGTTCATTATTTGGGTATGCGTGATCCAATTAATGCTTTTGCTGATAGGGATACCGTTTTTGGTCTACTACATATCAAAAACTTCTTCTTCATTGCTCTTGTTGATTATAGCCCTGGCCACGTTTATTGCGGAGGGAGCCGTTAAGATCTTTCGTCTTATGTACCATGCGCAATTCCACAACAAACAGTTCAATCTCTATAGTACGGCTGCCATCCTGCTGGAAACGGCAATAGATGTAGTATTACTGGCCACCATCAAAGACAGCGCCCAACTCCTTATCGGAATACTCCTGGCCAAGCTATGCTGCTCAGTGCTCTTGGCGCTCTACAGCCTGTATAATGTGCCGTCTTTATACAAAGATAAGGAATACCCCGGTGATCAGCAGCTCAATATCATGAAGGCGATCAAAGATTGCGTGCTGCATTCATTGGCTATGGGCTCTACCACGATACTGACCAGCCTCTCCGAAAGAAACTTTCTCATTCCTCTTTTTACTGCGGCGCTGGGTAGAGAAGCAGGCAACATATTCAAGGTTGCCAATGACTGGGCATTATTGTTTTATCGCACCGCCATCAAAACAATCGGTTATAATGATACCGCTTTATTATCCCACATAGAGACGATGCCTAACCGCAAGGCACTCTTCCCTGAGGCTTTTGCAACCTTATCAAACAAGATTGCTACCTTATGCGTCCCGATATTGGCATTATTGGGCTTGCTACTCTTTTATAGCATACGCACCAATCACACCTCGGTTGCTTTTGAATTATTTTTTATTATAGCCATATCCTATATGACAGAGGCATTATTTTCTATGTATGAGCGGGTGCTCGAGGTGAAACGTAGATATATGTTCCTCGCTGTTTCTTATATTCCTTATATAGCAATACTCATCGGCATGTTCTTCGTATCTTCATTTGGCTTGGTAAGCTCAGTACTCTGGGTACAAGGGATACGATTGGTGCAAGTGCTCTTTTTTATCGGCTTTGTCCGATTCGGTTATGGCTTACGGTTTCCTGCACGCTTTGTAATCCGCCTGGCGCTGTATATGTTGCCCGTGTGTATTGCCCTCTATCTGATTGCTCCTTTTGCTTTACCGCCGATTTTACACGCTCAGCACCATATTAAAGCGGTGATTATGCGTCTATTGGGATACACAGAGTAGTAGTTATTCTATACCATTTGATCGTTAAAAATTCTCTTTACGAAGAGCACCACCGCCTGCCTTCCCCCTTTAAGGATTCTTTTTAAATACTGTTAATCCCCCATTGTTTTTTTAATGCATTTTCTCCACAATTTCCTACAATAACTCTGTCTGGGCGATAGTTTATGGGTTATGCGTTATTTGGTTCGGCTATCATTGCGTCTGTTTAGGTGCGTGCGATTGGTTCGTGTACGTTACTCGTATATGTGTATAGGGGTGATCTTGTTTATTAGTGGTTAAGGTCTTATATGTTACCCGTAGTAGTGTAGAGTCATTTTTAATAATAATTCTTATAATCTTTCTTAGTAATCTTGTTTCTTATTCAATTGTTTTCCTTATACGTGTTATGCACCTCTACGCTCACCTGCTCATAGGTGCATAGATAGTGAAATAGGTAAAATGCCCCCTTTTGGATCAGTAATGTTTTCCTTATAATGATCTAGATATCTATTTGCCTAACATCGAGTACCTAGAGTACCTATAGTACGTATATCTAACTAACGTCCATATCTAATGTGCCTTATATGTGTATGTGTGCTTCTCTATATTCCTTATATTCCTAATATTCCTATTCCTTTTCCTTATTTCTTTATTTCCTTTGTTTTCCTTACTCTTTCCCTATTATTCCCCCCTGCCCCCTTACAAACGTAGGCGCCCCATCCCGCAGCCCCTACTCTGTTACCCCTCAAAGTTATGGCGAGGGTGGTAGACGGAGTGCCCTGTCGCGCCTCCGCGCGCATGGGGGTCGGGCTCAAAAATGAGCCGAAGAAAGCGATAAAAACAAAGAGAATACCAATGACCAAGGCTAAAAAATAGGCGGCCAAACAAAACAAAATAGCTCGAGAGAAACCAAGCAGGCCAAGCGTCAGCGCTTACCATTAAGCTCCCCCTTATTCAATTTAAAAACAGGTGTGCCACCCAGTACATCCCTACTCTGTTGCCCGGAAAAAAGCATGAGCTCGAGCCCCGCCGACCATTAAATTATACGACAGAAATATCTCTTCTGAAATTAAAACAATGAGGCGGCCAGCCACCTCAAAACTTTCAAATATACCCATAAGAAAAGTTGAGTGTAACTCACTAAGATTATTTTAGTTAAGAGTTTGACAAAGTGGTGACATTTGCCTTATAATCAAGATACATTTTTAAGTCGAAGTAATTGAGTTAAAATTAAAACATATCTATACATAAAAAGGGTCCGCTTATGGCTAAAAAAATAATAGGTATCGACTTGGGTACCACCAACTCGGTGGTTGCTTTTATGGAAGGCGGAGTCGCCAAAGTGATTCCAAACAAAGAAGGTGCTAACACTACCCCATCCGTTGTGGCATTTACCAAAGATGACAAGCGCCTGGTGGGTGTTATTGCTAAAAGACAGGCGATAACCAATCCAGAGAACACTATCTTCTCTTCAAAGCGCTTTATTGGCATGGAATATGACCAAATGAAAGAAGAGATGAAACATGTTCCCTATAAACTTGCGCGCAAACCCAATGGGGATATTGCTATTGTTGCTCAAGGTAAAGAATACAGCCCTCAAGAAATTGGTGCTGCCATTCTTGCACAACTCAAGCAAACAGCTGAAGATTATTTAGGCGAAACAGTTACCGAAGCAGTTATTACCGTTCCTGCATATTTTAACGACTCCCAGCGCCAGGCAACCAAAGACGCCGGACGCATCGCTGGCCTTGATGTAAAGCGCATCATAAACGAGCCTACCGCTGCTGCCTTGGCATACGGCATGGACAAGAAGAAAAATGGCACCTTGGCGGTATTTGACTTTGGTGGCGGTACCTTTGATATCTCTATCCTGGAAATCAATGATGGTGTTATCGAAGTAAAATCAACCAATGGCGATACCCATTTGGGCGGTGATGACATCGACCAAAAATTAATCAAATACTTGGCTGATGAATTCCAAAAAGAACACGGCGTTGATTTACGCAAAGACAGCATGGCATTACAGCGCTTGAAAGAAGCTGCTGAAAAAGCAAAAATAGAACTCTCGAGCCTCTCAGAGACTGAAATCAATCTTCCCTATATCACTGCCGATGCAACAGGGCCAAAACACTTAGTAATGAAAATATCACGTGCAAAGCTAGAATCATTGTGCGAAGATATTTTCAAACGCTTGTTGGAGCCATGCAAAAAAGCAATGCAAGATGCGCAAATGAGCAAAGAAGCAATTAACGAAGTAATTTTGGTTGGTGGTTCAACCCGTATTCCAAAGGTACAAGCACTCGTTAAAGAATTCTTTGGTAAAGAACCGAGCAAGTCAGTAAATCCTGATGAAGTGGTTGCCCTTGGCGCTGCAATTCAAGGCGGCGTACTTGCCGGGGACATTACTGATGTATTGCTTCTTGACGTTACTCCCCTTTCTCTTGGTATTGAGACATTGGGCGGCGTAATGACCAAATTAATTGAACGTAATACAACAATTCCAACACGCAAATCACAAGTATTCTCAACCGCAGAAGACAATCAAACTGCCGTTGACATTCGTGTGTTCCAAGGTGAACGTGAATTTGCCAAAGACAATAAAATGCTGGGCCAATTCCGCCTCGAGGGAATTCCCGCAGCACGCCGCGGTATGCCACAAGTTGAAGTTACTTTTGACATTGATGCAAACGGCATTGTGCATGTTTCGGCAAAAGATAAGGCTACTAATAAAGAGCAAAAGATCACTATCACCAGCAGCAGCGGCTTAAGCAAAGAAGAAGTTGATCGCATGGTGCATGAAGCAAAAGCTCATGAAGCTGAAGATAAGAAAATGCGTGAAGCGGTTGAAAAACGCAACCATCTTGATGGCTTGGTGTTGAGTATCGAAAAAACTCTCAGCGAGAATAAAGATAAACTTGCTGAAGAAGATATTAAAACAACAGAAGCAGCTCTTGAAAAAGCAAAACAAGCGCTTAAAGATCATGCCGATAACGCAGATGAGTTGCAAAAAGCAACTGACGAGCTTATTCAGGCATCACACAAAGTAGCTGAAATTTTGTATAAGCAAGGCGCAGCACAAGAAGGCGCAAGCACAGAGTCTTCTGAATCAGAAACAAAAAAAACTGATGAAGAACCGATCGATGCTGAAATTAATGACTAAGTAATAATACTTACAACTTAAAACAGGGAGAGAGATCGCGATTATGCATCTCTCTCCTTTTTCTTTATAGATGCACGCATCCGTCTTTTGCAGCTCTTGCAAAAAAATAAAAACTCATCGATACTGTGGGTGAGTTTTTTGTAACACCTTTTAAAGAAAGATGCCTATGTTTAAAAAATTATTTTTCTTGCCTCTCGCGGTAATTGCTTCTGTTCACGCAATGGATAATGCAGAAACAAACAATCCTGCACCATGTGCCGCCAACAAAGATTCACTCACGCAATTAGTAAAAACAGCAACCATAGTTACCATAATCGCGCGCCACGATTCAAACAAAATAGAAAAGTTTGAATTTCCCATTCAGGACCAAACCACTGCTGGTGATGTGCAGTCTGCTGCGATGTACAAAATAAATGATAAAAAAAGCTTTCTTGGAGATTACCACAATGACGCGATCTTGGTTACTCCCAATCACAAAAACATGCTTATGGGCCACTCGCTCATAAAAGCAGAAATGACGAAATACAATACATCAACCTTTGACCTCGTCCCAGAACATTGGGTTTGATCCCTTCCCGCATACTTGCAAAACAATAAAAACTCACCGATAATGTAGGTGAGTTTTTTATTTAACAGCCCGCCAAAAAAGGAGTAATCATGTTTAAAAAATTACTTTTCTTATCTCTATCACTCGTTGTTGCCGCCACTGCAATGGATATCCCTAATTTGATTGATGAAGATAGTACAACCGCACAGTTTGCAATTTATGTTGATGGCACTGTAGCCTTTTTGGCGCCACAGCCTGAACGTAAAAACATTTGTGTTTCATTTCCAATCCGTGGCCCGCTCGCTCGTGACATACGCTGGTGTCGTCTTTATTGTCTCGTTAAAGATACAACCACGGCGAACCATATTAAACAGTTTATCACAAAGGCAATGCCTACCGCATATTCCAAAGACCCCCAATATAAAGACCATATAAGCTATAATTCATATACACTTTGCGCTGTTGATTACAAACCTATCCTGTGCGGCCTATTGAGATCACGAGAACTCAGACCGTTGGATGACCACGAATTAGTTAATCCATACACATATGCAAAAGATACGCACTTTACCCTCGTCCCAAAGAATAACGAATTACTGTTGATCACAGAACCTGACAAATCCCCCATCGATACTGAAATCGGAGACTAAGCAATAATACTCACAACCCACACAAAGAAGAGCTATTCATTCTTTTCTTTTTTTCTACCGGCTTTTCATATCACTTTCATACTCTTGCAAAAATGATTAACACCTACCGATACTATACTATGGGCTTTATGATTGTTTACCGTCTCAAAAAATGAAAGCGCAATGTTTAAAAAAATACTTTTCTCATCTACTTTCTTAATTACTCTTCATGCAATGGATAATCCGGTACATAATCAAACTATCACCGTGATATCAAGAATACAGTTGTTGCCGGTCGCGTTCCAGATCCCCGTTAATGATACCACTACCATACAAGAAGTAGACGCAACCATGAAGAAGATGTGCCAATCACAGCTGATCAAACATCTTGCAGGCGCACCCTGCCAGCCACTCACTCAAGATAGTACTGAATTATGTGCACTCTATAGATCATGGACAACATTAAAGCTATGCAGGCACTGCTCTGGCCCATTAGAAAAAGCACAAACAATTAAAAGTGTTATAAATCACCTGAATCCCGATTTATTCTATTTTAGCCTGAAGGATGGCATCTGAACCCCCAACCCCTAATAAGAAACACGCACCATCAGCAGGCTCTGCGCAAATTCTTGCAAAAATAATAAAATTTACTAATAATATGGGTGAGTTTTATTTTGTTCGTCTTAAAAAAGAGTAGGCATGTTTAAAAATTTATTTTTCTTATCTGTATTCAGCATTATCTCTGTGGGCGCTATGGATGATTCGAAAGTAGAACAAGGTAAAGAAGCACTACCCCAATGGATAAAAGAGGCAACTGTAGTTACCGTAATTTTAGAACGTGGCATTTTCAACGACACCACAATACAGGTCCCTATTTATGATGCAACATCCGTGGGCGAGGTGCGCACAAGAGCCATTACTTCACTCAATGAATTAGAATACATCCACAGCGGGAGAAAAACATACCAATTTACTGATGCAGAATTGGTGGCTCGCTCCTCTAGCATTTATTACACAAAAAGAACTTTGATGGGCCAGTCTTCCATCAAAAACATGATGAAAAAATACAACACAGCAACATTTGAACTCATCCAGAGACAAAACAAAGCATCTGAACAGTGCGAAAAATAACCGCTCTCTTAATCTCACGCGCTATTTCCAGATGAGCGGCGCAATGTCGTCAACCGTTACGTTGTTATCCAAGCTCAACTCGCTATTGGTTACCCCTTTCCTGCCATTGTCCGGGCCAGTTTGCGGACGAACGCCGTCTTTATCAACGGTGATATACACGGTTTTGCCTGCAGTGAATTTATTATAAAAATCCGGCACTGGTGCCTTTTGTTCAAACCAAGTGCCGCCACCCTTTGACCTACAATTATTTTCAAACTCTTCTCTCAGAATTTTTTCTGAAACTTTGCTCAAAGGATCAATTGTCCATATAGCTAGATAAAAATCTCCTTGCAAATGAAAACCTCTTATCTGCCGGGATCCGCTATCCAACAGCGTAAGTAGGCGAACGTATGAGTTAACTTTCAGAGGCAGCCGACTACTCTTATCCAGACTAGCAAAAAGGCCTCTTTCATAAGCCATGACCCATACAGGGCCACCAGTCTTATTGAGAACTTCTGCTGCGACATCTTCTTCCGTATGAATTTTTCTCTGCGCATCTCCATCAGCGCTCTGAGCCTGAAATGCTATGATTAATAGCATGCCGCGCACAATATTTTTTTCCCAATGCAGCTTCATAGTACTTCCCCCCTTGCGCTCAATGCGTTATTACCTTTTCGATGGAGCAATGCTTGCCAATAATTTTTAAAAATGCCCATTTTCATAACTCAGTGTAGCAGCACAAAAATTCAAATTGCAATGAACCCATCGCGGCGAGTCCCCAATAATGGGTAAAGTATCCTTTACCGTCAGACCTTGCAAAAATAGTAAAAGTCACTTACATTATCGGTAAGTTTTTTTGATCGCCTACTATACTATTGGATCTATTCGAAAATGATTAAAAATATGATGCTTTTTTCCCTCTCTCTTGCTGCTTCTGCCCATGCAATGACGGATAGCATAGATCTGCCCCAATCTATAAAAGATGCATCTACGGTGACGGTAATTTTACAAAAACATTGGTTCTCGAGCGACACCGAAACGCAGATTGCCATCACCGACACAACCACCGTTGCACACGTATGCCATGCAGGAAAAAATCAATTAAATGCTCTGCGAACACAAAAAACAGATGATCAGCGTCGCCTTACCTACACACTTACTGCGCAATTCTACTGCAATCCCACTGATGACATTCTTTCTGAATCACAAGAATTGCCAAAAAACCGTTTCATCAAAGAAATGATGAAAAAATATGACACAGATATTTTTGTCCTCTGCGAAAATCAAAGTTAAAAAACTGCTCGAAATAGAAAAAGGGAGCCGATAAAAGCTCCCTTCTTTATCTCAAAAATTTCTAAGCTTAGTGCTTACAATCTTTGCTACATGCCATGAAGAGCATGATCAAGCTAAAGACACCGGCAACGCCGATACAATAATAAATAGGATCAACAATGCTCATTGAAGTCATTGAACCAAGTTTTTCAACAAGATTATGACCCAGCGGCTTTAATCCCCAGTTAATTGCCCCTAATGAAGCAAGCAACCAAGCAACCATAGCAACAATTTTCATGGCGCCATTGTGGTGATGAAACATAACTATTCTCCTTCGTGAATAATTTGTAAAAAGATGAGACCTACTCTTCTTCTCATAACATAAAAAAAGAGTGGATTCAATGGTTCTGTGAGAATGTGCAGGGAGCATGCATGAAAAACTTATAAATAAGGCATTTTAATGATTCGTGCCAACTGTTTGCTCCCCGGTTCATTGACGCCCTATACATTTAATAGTCCAAAGTTGAAAAAAAGGTTCTTTTCCAGCACACTTATAGATACATAATCAATGTTGAAACAATAGGAATATCAAATGACCATTCAAGCCGGCCTGGTAGGATTGCCCAATGTGGGCAAATCAAGTTTATTTAATGCTCTAACCAAATCAAGTGTCCCTGCTGAAAATTACCCTTTCTGCACGATTGACCCACACATGGCCATCACCTATGTACCCGATCAGCGCCTGGATGACATGCAAAGAATATACGGTTCAAAAAAGCATATTCCCGCTACGGTTAATTTTGTTGATATCGCCGGCCTGGTCAAAGGAGCAGCTTCTGGTCAGGGTCTGGGCAACCAGTTCTTGAGCCACATTCGTGAAGTGGACCTCATTTTACACGTATTGCGCTGCTTTGAAGATAGCAACATTCTCCACTCAGGCGACACGATTGACCCCATCTCCGATTATGAGATTATTATTGCCGAACTGATGCTCAAAGATCTTGAATCGGTAGAAAAACGATTACAAAAGATGGAAAAATTGATCAAAACAAGCGCAAGCAAGCCGGCAGAAAAAAAAGAGCTGGAAGCAGAAGAAATAATATTAAAAAAACTTATGCCCGCTTTAAATGCTGCTGATCTCAAGGCGGTACACACGCTCACTAAAAATGCGCCAAGCACCCTGATCCCTCTATTGTCGGCAAAAAACTTTCTTGTTATAGCCAATGTTGCCGAAGACGAGCTTGAAAATGATGGCTACAAGAACAATAAGCATTATCAAAAATTAGTGCAGCACTTTGGCGCCGATCGCGTAATTGCCGTATGCGCAAAGGTTGAATATGAACTCTCACAATTAAATCCTGAAGAAGCACAAGAGATGATGGGATTGCTCGGTATACAAGAACGCAGCCTTGATCGCATCATTCAAGAAACCTATAATCATCTGGGCCTTATCACCTTTTTTACCTGCGGTCCGCAAGAAGCTCATGCCTGGCCAATAAAAAAGGGTATTACTATTCGTAAAGCGGCAGGTGAAATCCATTCCGATCTTGAGCGTGGCTTTATCTGCGCAGAAATCTTTAACTGCAACGATCTTATCAAAGCAGGCAGCGAGGCAAAGCTCAAAGACACCGGCAAGATGCGCACCGAGGGCCAAGATTATGTGGTACAAGATGGTGACGTGGTTCATATTAAATTTAATGTATGATTTTCGCTCACGAAGATATGGGGATAGTATGACTATACAGCAAGCTCTGCATCTCTCTTTGTATCTTGGCTTAATAATACCGGCTATTAATTTCCCCATGGCGTCACCCGATTATCAAAGTCAAATTGTTCATTGTTGGAAAAAAACCGATCTGAGGGATGCGGTAAAAGATGATATAGTGGTGCGGGATAATACCATAGAAATATTAACTTACCTCACACAAGTCAGTTCACCTTTCAAATGGATCGATGCGGATCAAAATGATTTTATTGATTTTCTTTATAAACAATTAAACACAGATGAACAGACAAAAAAGCGTGATGCACCTTTAATGCTACCCTTGCCTCAGGATGCGCCACTTCAAGCACAAAGAGAACGCAAGCAAAGAATCAGCGATTTTATTCTCAGCCTCTACGGTGAGCTCCAGGTAAAACGCTCTTTGGAGAAGCATGATCAGTATTTGAAAAAACAAATGGCTGCGGAACAACTGACACAATTCAAAACGTACAAAAAGGGAAGATTTATCTTGTATGTACGGCAACCGGTAGAGCCCTCTGAAAAAACTATCTCTGCCGACAGCAACTGAGAATAGTACAAAGAAAATCCCGCTACTTTGCATACAACAATACAAAATAACGGGATATTTTTATGCCATCATCGCCACAGTACGTTCTGGCAAGATACTATTACTTAATTTTATAAGAAGAAGCATCCTCCACTTGGCCTTCACGATCATGTTCTTTTTCTTCTTGGCGCTCAAGCTCTGCCTTACGATCTTTTTCTCCCTGGCTTTCACGACGCCTTTCACTATCTATCTTTTCTTGTGCTTCTTGTCTGTCGGTGTAACCACCACGATTTGTTCCTGCACCGTTGTTACTATAGGCATACACTGGGGAAGCGCTGAGCAAAAATGCAATACCAAATACTATCGGTTTACTCATCTTCATAATTATTCCCCTCTCTCATTTTTATTAACACCCATTTGGCCATAAAAAAACTCCCCGCCTTTCAAAGGCCGAGAATGAATGAGCCAACTCATTGTAATAAAAACGGGGGCTTTTAAGCCCCCGCATAGTTACTTAGAATTAATGGTATAGCCACCATCAAGTATTCTTGCATTGGTGTTAGCTGGATAACCTACTTGTGCCGGAGTACCTGTCTGGTATCCTGTAGGCTGTTGATATCCGGTAGGGGCATGAAGATGACCGTTACCGGCCTGATAACCTACTTGTGCTTGGGTACCATTACCAGCTTGATAACCTACTTGGGCTTGGCTACCTCGCACAGGAAGAGCATGCATTTCTCCCTCATGGTAAGGCTGGCTACGCATTTCTCCCTCATAGTAAGGCTGGCTATGCATTTCGCCTTCATGGTAAGGAAGAGTTCGTACTCTGCCCTCATCTAAACCTACTGCTGCCAATATAGGCGCAGACATTAATAAAGCTACCGCTATTAAAGCTTTTTTATTCATCTTCATAAACTATTCTCCTTTTTTATATATCACTATCGGTCTCTTAAAAAATCAAAATCTTTATAAACACTCAATCCTTTTTTAATGCAGGCTCGCCCGCAAAGAATATATATCGCCGCGCTGCACCCGGCATAGCCATATCTTCATTTTTCAAGTAATACGCACCCACATAATTGGTAAACATAAGGTGTGGCGGCGTACCCGTTGCAGAAACTTTTTCACCATACACGGGAGAAATAACGGTGCCATCGGAACAGATGATTGCACTATCTTTGATCGGTTGCCCTGCCTGCAAAGAGATAAAATCCTCTTTACCCACAAAAAAGCATTCCCGCCCATCTTTTACCCCACCTGCCGTATTCAGGAGCAAAATTAGGCTGTTTAGTACAAAAAACTTTCCTGCGCTACTTGAATTAACCATATCCCATTCCCCACATATCTTCTATCTACCCTTATAATAATACAAAGTGAATTTAAAAAACAAGCATTTTGTGTTTGAAATCAAGCATATTTTTTATCAAATATCGGGAAATATGGTATACTATCTTATAAATAAAGAATAGGGTATAGTTACTTGAAACTAATGAGTTTTTTGGTGGGTCACAATGAAGCGCCCAACGGGTTTAAATCCGTTGTGTTGCGCGTAATTCTTCGAAGCCAACCCTACTACGCTAAAGCTTCGAAGGGTTCTAATTGCCGATTCATCCCCGAGACAAAATGTTTCGGGGGGTCTGGCGAAGTAGAACAATAACTATGAGTGTAAAACTATGAAAAGAAAAAAAGGTTTTTTTTCCATATCTGCAGTGGCAAAAATGTTTTCTGTACATCAGCAAACAATTCGTCTGTATGAAAAAGAGGGATTGATCACTCCCAAAAGATCTGAGGGTAATACCCGTCTTTTCTCGGATGAAGATGTAGAAAGGCTCGAGGAAATCATGTATCTAACTCACCAACTGGGTATCAACCTTGCCGGGGTTGAAATGATTTTTAAGCTCAAAAAACAGATTAAAAAAATGCAAAAAAATATGAATAGACTCTTTGATGAAACGCAGCAAGAGCTTGATAAAGAAGCAGAAATCCCGCAACAAGCGGTAAAAAATAGCGCCCGCACCTTACTAAAAATTAAGCACGAGCGGGTAATGCCCGGCGAGACGGCACATAGAGAGTTGTTGCCGGCACCGGAAAAGAGTACAACGAAGCAACAAAACAATTTCTCCCTAGAGAACTGGGAAGTCGAATATGATGAAGATTAGAATTTTTGAGATTTTTTTACTATAGCTCTCATGACAGGAGGCATTGACCATGTTCGCAAATTATTTTAAAACCACCCTACTTCTTGGCGCATTGAGTGGATTATTGGTAGCGACCGGATCATTACTGGGCGGAACGCACGGGCTAACCATTGCTCTGTGGATGGCAGCGGTGATCAATGGCATAGCATATTTTTTTTCGGACCGTATCGTTCTTGGTATGTATGGCGCGCAAAAACTTGATGCCGACTCTTATCCCCACCTCTATAGCACGGTAGAAGAATTGTGTGGCATTATGCAACTCCCCTTGCCAAAATTGTGGATCGTAAATACCCCAATGGCAAATGCTTTTGCAACGGGCCGCTCTCCGCGCCATGCCTCAATAGCAGTTACCCGGGGCATTTTAGAAATTCTTGATGCCGATGAATTGCGCGGCGTTTTAGCACATGAACTGGCCCACATTAAAAATCGCGATATTTTAATCGGCACCGTTGCCGCCATGATCGCCTCGGCTATAGGCTATCTGGGAAGTATGGCGCGCCATTCATTGTTTTGGGGATCATCCAATAAAAAGCAGAACAACAATACTGCGGTGACTTTAATAGTGGCAATTTTTGTTCCCCTCGCCGCTACATTGATGCAACTGGCAGTTTCACGCTCACGCGAATATGCAGCAGATGAAACGGGCGCACATTCATGCCATGATCCGTTGGCATTAGCCTCCGCTCTTGAAAAACTGCACCGGCACACCGCGCATACCCATGCATATGCAAAAAACGAAGCGCATGCAAGCAGCGCGGCCCTCTTCATTGTGCACCCGTTGAGTTGTAACACAGTACGCTCATTATTTGCTACCCATCCTCCATTGGAAAAGCGAATAGAGCGCCTGCATCAAATGCACAGAAAAATGTTTTAATCGGCAACAAAAAAATGCAACGCTTATAAAAAGTTATAAACAGCACATGGCGACAAAGGAGAAAATAAATGGACCACGATTCATTCAACAATGACGAAGCAGAAAACAATCAATTTATTATCTCGTATGAACTGGTTGCTTTACTGCGATGGCTCATTGAAAATGATACTGATAAATTTAAAAAAATAATTACCAAATCATATTCAGCGGGTCTCAAAGACGACATTCATCGCATTCAAAACAAACAGGAAGAGGTAACCATAGAAGATATTCATTTTACCATTCTAGAATTTTTGAGTCTGCTTGATTCATTAATTCATGAAACTATAAATGAAAAAGTTGTACAACGCGCCGTTGAAAAAAATTTGATGCCGACCATCGAACACATCGATTCAAAAATTTTTGACGACGCTACTGTCCGCTCAAGCGTTGAGCGAGCAACAGCAAGCAATGATAAACATCCACACGAAAACCCTCATACGGTCCTCTATAAAGAGCTGCTCAAGCGATGGAAGCCAAATAAAAAAATGGTAATCAATTAAAAATAAAAAAAGCCCTGTGCAAAAACGCAGGGCTTTTTTATTGCGATAGGTAAAAAAATTTATTCTCTGCATCCATGCAAGAGATGATTAAAAAATCCCAATTGAGCGAGTGCTTCACGCACTTCGAACAATGGCAATCCCATCACCGTAGTATATGAACCATCGATTTTTTTTAGAAATTGTGCGCCAAAGAGCTCAATGGCGACTGCGCCGGAACTGGTCAATGCCGGTGCTTTTTCAAGATATATATCGATCCACGCATCAGGAACATCAAAAACATACCGGGCCGTAACTACCTGCTCAATGCGCGCATCTTTGTGCCACCGGCCGTCACGATATACTTTACGCTCAAGGCAAAAAGCTGTTGCCAGTGTTATTTCATGATCTCTATTCAATGTTATTTTTGCAATCGCATCTTCACGATCAATCGGCTTTCCATTTAATCTGCCATTGATATCATTTGACAGCGTATCGGCGGTAAGTACAAAGCAGCAATCACCCTGCGCGCTCTGCGGCAAAACAACATGATCCATTTTATATGCAGCGATCGCGGCTACTGCTTGGTTAAGTGGCAAATTCCAGTCACACAGTGCTTCATCAGCATCTTGATTGGCTAAAACAAACGGAATCTGCGCCTCACGCAGCAACACCTGACGAGATTGAGATTTTGAGCCGAGAAAAAGAGTATGTTCCATAAAAAATCCTATGTTTTCTAGATATGTAAGCACCGCATACTGCTGCTACATCTAGTATACCGCCTTATCTAGTGCTGTCTTGCATGTCTGTAAATTTTTTCATTATTCTCATTGATTTTTTTGAAAAACTCTTGCTAGCATAAAAAAGCTTATTATAATCGCCGATTATTTACATGAGGTGCCTTGTGACCACAGTACACGCAAGACCAATAACTGATTATTTAGAGACATGGGGCGGAGTAACGTCCACCGTAGCGCTCGATCCGGCTTGTTCATTATTCCACACTCCCGCTATTGATGGGGTCATTGCGTATCGCGAAGGACACCACTGCGTAGCAGTAATTGGCGATGTTATGAGCGCACCGCATGATCAACTGCCGTTAGTAGAGGCGTTTAAAAAATTTTGTGACGAGCAAGATAAAGGGATCGTGTATATCAACATATCAGAACCATTTGCCCATACATTATTTGATAAAAAATATATACACTTTGCTGCTGCGATGGGAAAAGATATTGTACTCAACCCAGCGATAGACCCTAGGCTAGCGCCCGGGCGTCATGCCTATACTTTGCGTAAAAACCATAATGCTGCCACCCGCCAAGGGTTGACCGTGCATGAATACAAAGAGAATGAAATGCATTTGCATGATGAAATGGAACGAGTAAAACTGCTATGGCTCGGCAATCGCAAAGGTCCGCAGGCAACGCTCGCTTCGCAAATAGATTTATTCACCTACCGCTCGAACAAACGCCACTTTTATGTATTAAAAGACGATGAGGTCATCGGAGTGTTAATGCTCAACAAGGTTCGCCAAGGATGGGTTATTTACCTAGCGATGCTCAACCCAACGGCACCGGCCATAACATCTGATATTCTATTTTTACATGCCCTTGATATTTTACGTGAAGAAGGGGCATCTTTTTTGTCTATGGGTATACCGAGTGCAACTTGTGAACTGATGTTAACGAAAAATAAATTTCACGCATGGATCATAGAACAAAGCTATCCGATTGCCGCAAAATTTCTCAACTTAAAAAATAAAGAACGTTATTGGGAAAAATTTAACCCGCAAAAAAATCACGTCTTTATAGGAAGCAGCAGAGACAAAATCGGACTAAACGAAATAATAACTGTTATGAAAGTTTTTAACAGCACTTTTCAGTAATTATTTCTGAACATCCGGTACGGTATTATATTCGGCAAAGCGCCATTGCTCACGGCCATCAATAACTATCGACGAGGCAAACATCTCATAAGGTCTGTCCCAAATAATGGTATCATTTTCAACAGCGTAATAGAGTACGCGTCGCTGCGCATCAGTAATTTTCGCATAATCATCTATTACGCCGGCTTCTGTATCAACCGCAATAGCAATAACTTTGTAAAGCGCGCCCTTGTAATGTTTATACATTTGACCAACCTGAATTGTTCTCATTGTCGTATTACTTTCAGCGAATAATAAAGGTATAGTGCTTATCAAAACAATTAATACTAACGTACGCACCATTACACAATCCCTATCTTGTGTAAATTGGCCTGATTGTCTTTTGCTGATGCAGCGCATGAAGACTATATCAATTAATCGCTTTGCGAGCAATTAAAGTTATGCATGCGCCTTGTTCAATCTTTACATTTCCCCATACTTTTATCATTCGCTTTACAATGCGTTCTCTTTATTATTATTTTTCTATAGTGCCGCAACAAGAGATAACGGTATTACACGGCACCGTTAAGGCTTATTGCACTATGATGAGGGGCCGCGCGGTAATAGCGTGGCCCTTTGTCTTTTTGTGCGAGTTGTTTGAAAAAGCTAAAAAGATAATCCTGATTTCATCCAAACACCACATTGCGAAATAGCAGCGCTTTTGCCGCACATGTCGCGACCGGCCAGCTCAACAAAACCACCAAAGCCCACATAGGGACTCCAGAAGCATGTTTGTGGCCATGTGTAGCTGCCATGAATAAAAAATTTGTGCGTGAGTGCCTGTTTTTTTTCTTTATCCAAATCAAGATCATTATCAGATAAAACTATTGGCTCCAGCGAAATGCGCTGTTGATTGGCTGCAGCAGCAACGAGGCCGGGGGCATAATTAATATAATCAGTAGTATTGGCGATTACATTTGAGGTGACGCCAAACTGCGGATTATCAACGCCGGGATTTTGCATCTGGTTATTTGCGCCGGTGCCAACAAAGCTCGTGCCTATGGGCGTATTGGTTCCGGCATGAATTGTGGCAGTGCTTTCTGTTGCAGAAAGCGGAATAATGGCGTCTGCACCAATTACTGCATTAGTGGCCCCAAAGCCATAGGTGTACGCGTCCCCCTTAAGCGCCCATGTACCACTTGCCAGCGCTGTTGAACCAACCATTTTTATTTTATCTTTTGTTTTTATCCAAAAATCATAGCCAAAATCAATTGCCACACTTTGATGATGCGTGGTGTAGGTAAGCATTGCAGCAATATCTGCCTGGACATCATTACTCACCTTCAAGCAGGCGCTGGTGAGATTGGCAAGGGGTGTGTATACGTTTTGAAATTGCGCGTTTGGTTGCGTGCTGCTGGCCGTGGGGCCACCACTTGTGTCGCTCCCATTGCCAAATAAGAATGGGCCAACGGGCGGATTAATTTTTTGCGCGAGCATATATTTGCTTGAGCAGCTATTTTTTATATCCAAGGTACGCTGCTGCCCCGCGGAAAACATGTGGGTAACAATCGCATCAAGAGAAAAAATCCATGAATTATAATCATCGCACCCATGCCAAAATGCGTAGCGTGAGGTAAAGTAGCCGCCCAGCTCCCAATGATGGCCATTGCCCACGATTGGTTGAAAAATAAATTCATCCTTTACGCGTGAGCCGGTTGGCGCAACAACAACTGCTCCCAGACCAACATGATAATCAGCTCGGTTCAAAAAATTCCAACCGAAGATGGTGTAAATATCGCTTAATTGTGTGGTATTTATAGTTTGGTTTGATGGCAAAGAAAATTTGCTTTTGTCCAACGGCTCAAAGACTACACCATCGGCAACATCCAGCGTTGGCACTTTTTCAAAGCCAATGAATTGTCTAAAATTGGTAAGCAGCGCGCTACGCATAACTTCTACCGGCGCAAAATAACCGGCGGCATAATTATTGGTGCCGGGATTTATTATAGTTTCAATGCAATGCAAGGCGCTGTGAGAATGTACTATGGGCACCTGAATCCATAAAAATAGATTTGGGCAGAGACAATCAAAGCCAATATAAAAATTGAGATCAAATATAAAAGAGCTCAATTTTGGTTTTATAGAAACAGTGCTTTGATAATCGGTAGGCAAACCAAAATAATCGGCGAGCCAATCATGCGGACTACGCGCGCCACTTTGGCTACCAGAAATACCAATTGTGCTTGTTGAGCCACACGTGTTATCCAAACAATCGGCACCAAAAAGAGAATTCGCGATTGCCTGGTTACGCAACGAGTGGTCGTACTGAGGGATAATGGCCAATGTGCCATATTTACTTTCATCTCGCGCAAGATGTATCTGGTTGGTCCAGCCGACCATAAAGCGCGGCAGGTCAAGAGATTGCGAGCGCGTGTTGACAAGAGACAAGAGTGTATGCGATATCGTTAAGCAGCTGGCGACAAGAAGAATAATGTTTTTTCTATTCATTTTTCATATTCCTTTCTTTTTTCCAACAGCTTAACACTCGCGTAGTGATGAGCACAACAAAAAAGGCCCGGAAGAATTCCGAGCCCTTTTTGCTGTGTTCTATTACTATGTATTACTTAGAAAGAGAAACCGCCTTTAAGCCAAATACCCCATTCAGATATATTGGTGCGGATCGCTTTATTGTCGGCGCAAACGAAGCTGCCACAGCCGCTATTTGAATTAATGGTTGAGCATCCTGAAGTATTTGAACACGGCGCTATATTGCAGCATTCTTTATTGCTTGCAAACTCAGCCTTGCCACCAATACCAAGGTAAGGAATGTAACATTCGCAATCTTCCCATGTATAACTTACATGAGTGAATACTTTGTTTGATAATCCCTTAGCCCGCGCGCCAACAAGATCAATATCATTATCTGCCAAGAAGATTGGCTGTATTGATGTCTCTGTTTGGTTCGCCACGGTAGCACCGGCGGTTACGTTTACTAATGGATTATTGGCGGTAAATGGGGCCGCTGCGTCACCATAAGCGTAAAGCGCCGAATCAATGCCAGTATTGACTGCTGGGAACGGGGTAAATGTTCCTACTGGATAGTTACTGCCGGAGCAGATGGTTGCATTGTTGTTGGTTGCAGATAAAGCTATTGGATCATAAGTATTTACCGGATCAAAGCCATACACATACGCATCACCTTTGAGCGCATAAGTCGTGTTGCCTGAGAACAATGAAGTGCTGGTGCATGATTTGAACTTTTCAGCGCTGGTCATCCAGAAGTTGTACCCAAGATCCCACGTAAAATTGCAATGGGTATAGTTAAACATAGCAGTCAGGTCAACCTGAATATCTTGTTTCACTTTTACATTCTGCGCTGCAATATTGGCAACAGGCGTGAATATGTTGTCAAACTGATAGTTTGCCGCGAAGTATCCTCCCGTAGGAACAGTTGCCGGGAATGGTGTCCCTGCTGGCGCTGGATTTCCTTCCAAGTGATCTACCACGGTGCTTGTCAAATTTTCAGCAAGCATATATTTGCTGTTGTCCCCACGAGCACACAGATCAAACACACGGAACTGGCATGCTGCAAATAAATGAGTGAGATCAACATCTAAATAAAAGCCGAGGCTTTTTTCATAGTCGCAATCTGTCCAGAATGTGTAGTGAGAGGTAAATTTGCCACCAAATTCCCAGTGATGCCCATTGCCCACCATTGGTTGAAAGAGCAACCGGTCATTCACTCTGTTGCCCGTTGGCGCTGCAACGAGAAGGCCCAAGCCAACATGGTAGTCTTCATCTTCCGCAAAGTTCCAGCCCAATGCAAAACGTATGTCTGAAAGGCGCGTTGTATGTGATCCGCTATTACATGATTTTGAACAATTACCATTGCTGGTACCGGTGATTACCTTGCCGGAAGGAATTTTTGCATTTGCCAATGGTTGGAACGTAACCCCACCGTTTAAGATAGGAACATTGCCTTGCAAGTATGATACAAAGCTGGTGTTCAAACTGGTATACGGTACTACAGCAGGACTGAAATAACCTGCCGGATAGTTACCGGCAGCGCTACCGGGGCTTGCTGCTACTTCATTCATGCGCAATTTCCATTTTGCATACACAACCGGCGCATGAATGCGGAACCACAATCCTTCAAGATAATCATCAAGGCCAAGGAACAAGTCGAAATCAACCAAAAAGTTTTGAATTTCCGGTTTAACATATACGGTTGATTGGTAATCAAGAGGCAAGCCAAAATAATCAGCTAACAAGTCACCTGCCTGGCGATTGGGAGATTGACTGCCCGAAACTCTAAACGAAGCCCCATTGTTATTGTTGCAATTATTATTGATAGTCGTAGCAGCATTGTTAATGGCACTGCCAAATAATGAACGCGCTATCTGGCGCCCATGAAAAGATTGTGTGTATTCTGGGGTGACGGCGAATGATCCATAAAAGCAGCCGACATCATATAAGTTAACATGATCGGTCCATCCAGCCAACTCACGTGCGGTATCAACACTTTGCGAACGGATTCTAACATCGGCTGCAGTAGCACATCCCATGACACTCAGCAGCATGCCAAGACCTATATATGAAAACAGTTGCTTCATAATAACCACTCCTTAAATGTATTTTGGCGTTCATTAACACAAAAAATGCTAGCATAATCGCGTGATGCTGCGCAATGCATAGCTCATTTTCTCTTACAAAAATAAGCCATGCATTGCATTTTTTACCTGTTATTCAACAGAGATTAATTAAAAGAAACCCCTCCTTTGAGCCAAATACCCCATTCGGAGATATTGGTTTTTCTGCAGCCGCTGTCACCACAAGAGCTGCACGAAGAGTTATTTACACCGCAACCGGCACTGTTTGCACACGGCATAACATCATCACCGCAGCCTTTTTTATTGCTGACAAATTCAGCTTTGCCGCCAATACCCAGGTAAGGCACGTAGCATTCACCGTCTTCCCATGTGTAGCTTATATGGGTAAATATTTTGTTAGATTGTCCCTGTGCACGTGCACCCGCGTAATCAATATTCTCATTGGCCAGGAACACTGATTGTATTGAAGTGCTGGTTTGAAGAGAACCTGCAGTTGCGGGGGCTTCGTTATATAATAAAGACAGAAAAGTGGAGAATGCCAATTGCGCATTGTCTATATTTGCGTTCGCTGTTGGGAAAGGGGTAAAAGTTCCTACCGGATAGTTGGTTCCCGAACAGATAGTGGCCATACTTTCTGTTGCACCAAGAGCAACAAGAGTAATAGGGGTACCACCATCAAATCCGTAGACCGCCGCATCCCCTTTGAGTGCATAGGTGTGATTGCCGCGGAACAATGGCACATTGTTGCCACATGGGGTAATTCGTTCACAGCTGGTCATCCAGAAATTGTAACCAAGATCCCAGGCAAAACCGCAGTGTGTATAGTTTAACATTGCCGTAAGATCAACTTGAATATCTTGGCTCACTTTTACATTTTGTGCCGCAATGTTTGCAACCGGGGTAAATATGCCATCGAATTGATATGTCGACGCAACCACTGGCGCAGGATCTCCACCAAAAAGATTTCCCGCCGACGTTGTCAATGATTCGGCAAGCATATATTTACTATTGTCACCGGCGCTGCATAGATCGAACACACGGAACTGTTTTGCTTTCAACAAGGTGGTTACATCTGCATCAACATAGATGCCCCAGCTCTTGTCGTAATCGCAGCTTCTCCAGAATGTGTAGTGTGAAGTAAACTTCGCACCCAACTCCCAGTGATGCCCATTACCAACTATTGGTTGGAAAAGATAGGTGTCATTCACTTTATTACCGGTCGGCGCTGCAACAAGAAGACCTACGCCAATATGGTAATCTTCATCTTGCCAAAAGTTCCAGCCCAAAGCGGCACGGATATCGGAAAGTTTGGTTGTATGTGCGCCGTTATTGCATGATTTTTCACAACAGCCATTTGCAGCGACATCAGTATTTATGGTACCACCACATAATTTACCATATTTCAACGGTGCAAACGTAACGCCACCGTTTAACGTTGGCACATTGCCTTGCAGATATGAAACGAAGCTGGTATTTAAGTCAGTATTTAAAACTATATCAGGAGCAAAATAACCTCCCGGATAGCTACCGCCAGCAGAAGTTCCCGCATCTGCTATTTCTTCATTCATGCATAATTTCCATTTTGCATAGACAACCGGTGCATGAATCCGGAACCAGAGTCCACACAGCCAATGATCCAAGCCGACAAAATAATCAAAATCAACCAAGAAGTTTTGGATTTTTGGTTTTACGTATACGGTCGATTGAAAATCAAGGGGCAAACCAAAATAGTCGGCCAGCAAATCACCGGCCATGCGATTTGTTGATCGACTGCCCGAAACTCTAAATGAAGCACCGTTCTCATCATTGTTGCAACTGTCGTTACAATCATTATTTGAAGTGTTTATAATAGCACTGCCAAATAATGAACGCGCTATCTGGCGACCATTAAAAGATTGTGTATATTCAGGGGTAATCGCAAATGTTCCATACATGCAATTCATATCAAACAAATTCACGTGATTGGTCCAGCCCGCCAACTCACGTGCCGTATCAACACTTTGCGAACGGATTCTTATATCGGCTGCAGTAGTGCACCCCATGACACTCAGCAGCACGCCAAGACCTATATATGAAAACAGTTGCTTCATAATAACCACTCCTTAAATTTGTTTCGGCATTCATTAACACAAAAAATGCTAACACAACCATTCGACAATACACAATGCACCACTTGTCTCCCATTACAGAAACAAGTGGTGCATTGCATTTTTTACCTGTTATTTAACAGAGATTAATTAAAGGAAACCCCTCCTTTGAGCCAGATACCCCACTCGGAGATATTGGTTTTTCTGCAGCCGCTGTCACCACAAGAACTGCAGGAAGAGTTATTTAGACTACAGCCTGCACTGTTTGCACACGGCATAACATCGTCATCGCCGCAGCCTTTTTTATTGTTGGCAAATTCAGCTTTGCCGCCCACGCCAAAGTATGGCACGTAACATTCACGGTCTTCCCATGTGTAGCTTATATGGGTAAATATTTTGTTAGACAGACCCTGTGCGCGCGCACCCGCGTAATCGATATTGTCATTGGCCAAGAATACTGATTGTATTGAAGTGCTGGTTTGAACAGCGCCGCCGGGTACGGTGAATAACTCTGGCCCGGTAGGTGAAAAGTCCCCCAAAGCCGCGTTGTCTATATTTGTATTCGCTGTTGGGAAAGGGGTAAAAGTTCCTACCGGATAGTTGGTGCCTGAACAAATAGTGGCCATGCTTTCAGTTGCACCAAGAGCAACCGGAACAGTGACCCCAAATCCATAGACCGCTGCATCACCTTTAAGTGCATAAACATGATTGCCTTGGAACAATGGCACATTATTACCGCATGGGGTAATTCTTTCACAGCTGGTCATCCAGAAATTGTAACCGAAATCCCAAGCAAAGCCGCAGTTGGTGTAATTTAACATCGCCGTAAGATCAACTTGAATATCTTGACTCACTTTTACCTGTTGTGCCGCAATGTTTGCAACCGGGGTAAATATGCCATCGAATTGATATGTTGAGGCTACGGGGCCCGCACCTGTTGCACCATAAAGGTCCACTGATGGAGTTTTCAATGATTCGGCAAGCATATATTTGCTGTTGTCGCCGGCGCTGCATAGATCAAACACGCGGAACTGTTTTGCTTTCAACAAAGTGGTTACATCTGCATCAACATAGATGCCCCAGCTCTTGTCGTAATCGCAGCTTCTCCAGAATGTGTAGTGTGAAGTAAACTTCGCACCCAACTCCCAGTGATGACCGTTACCAACGAATGGTTGGAAAAGATAGGTGTCATTCACTTTATTGCCGGTTGGCGCTGCAACGAGAAGACCCACGCCAATATGGTAATCTTCATCTTGCCAAAAGTTCCAGCCCAAGGCGGCACGAATATCAGAAAGTTTGGTTGTATGTGCGCCGTTATTGCACGATTTTTCACAGCAGCCATTTGAAGCGACATCAGTATTTATGGTACCGCCACACAATTTGCCATATTTTAATGGCTCAAACGTAACGCCACCGTTTAACGTTGGCACATTGCCTTGCAGATATGAAACGAAGCTAGTGTTTAAGTCCGTATTTGCCACTGCAGCAGGAGCAAAATAACCGGCCGGATAGCTACCACCAAGAGTAGTGCCCGCGTCTGCTATTTCTTCATTCAAGCATAATTTCCATTTTGCATAGACAACCGGCGCATGAATCCGGAACCAGAGTCCGCACAGCCATTGATCAAGGCCAATAAAGAAATCAAAATCAACCAAGAAGTTTTGGATTTTTGGTTTTACGTATACGGTTGATTGGTAATCAAGCGGCAAACCAAAATAGTCGGCCAGCAAATCACCGGCTTGACGATTGAGGTTTTGACTACCTGATATTCTAAATGAAGCACCGTTCTTATCATTGTTGCAGTTATCGTTACAATCATTATTTGAAGTGTTGATAATGGCGCTGCCAAATAATGAACGCGCTATCTGGCGACCATTAAAAGATTGTGTATATTCAGGGGTAATCGCAAATGTTCCATACATGCAATTCATTTCAAATAAATTCACCTGATTGCTCCAGCCCGCCAACTCACGTGCCGTATCAACACTTTGCGAGCGTATTCTTATATCGGTGGTTGTGGCTGTGCCAACAAACCCGACTGTGCTGCAAAGAGCAATAAGACTCAGATATTTTTTTAGCGCTTGTTTCATAATAGCTACTCCTTGTTATCGTTTTTTATTATGCATTATTATATATGCTTTCATTCTCCATCATGTGCGATTTAATTATTTTTTTATCAGTAAATCTCCTTTTATTATCGGCACAGCTCATCACTTTGATTGATATAAAAAGCATCCTACCATAGCAACAATTAAAGAAACAACAAAAAAAAGACCCGGATATTTTTCCGGGTCCTCTACATTGGTTCTGTCATGCAATTATCGATGCGCTCATTATTATCAATTGAATGAGCAACCGCCTTTGAGCCAAATACCCCACTCGGAGATATTGCTTCTTCTACAGCCATTATCACCGCACGATGAAAAACATGAGAAATTATTTCCCGCATTGGTAGCAACCGTGCACCCTGAACTATTGGCACATGGGGATGCGCCGCATTCTTTCTTATGGAGTGCAAACTCGGCCTTGCCACCTGCACCAAGATAAGGAGTGTAGCAGCCACAATTTTCCCATGTATAACTTACATGAGTAAATATTTTGTTGGAAATACCGTGACCGCGACACCCTTGAACATCAACATTGGGCTCTCCCAGAAACAGTGATTGAATTGAGGTATTGGTTTGGTTGGTAGCAGGAACTCCGCCGGTGGTTACATTAAACAATGCATCATAAGGAGGTACGGCACCCGTTGCATTGCCATACGCATATTGAGGCAAATCAATATTCGCATTTACCGATGTTGCTGCCGTTACTGTAGATCCAAGCGGTATATTGGTACCGGAGCAAATAGTTGCCATACTTTCTGTTGCCCCTAAAGCTATCGGATCATATAAGCCGCCGGTTGCATTGCCATTGTCAAAACCATAGACAGATGCATCACCTTTGAGCGCATACGTGGCGTTACCTTGTAGCAATGCAGTCGTGTTGCCGCATTGATTTATTCTTTCGCAACCGGTTACCCAGAAATTGTAACCGATATCCCAGGCAAGACTACAATGGGTATAATTAAGCATCGCAGTAAAATCAATCTGAATATCTTGGCTCACTTTTATATTTTGTGCCGTGATGTTTGCTGCCGGTACAAACACATTACTGAATTGATACACTGAAGGGGTAGGTGTTTCGCCCACGGGAGCAATATAGGGAGCGGCTCCCGTTGTTGATATGCCATTGCCTGAAAGATCATCTGTTGCAGGAATGTTCATTACTTGCGCAAGCATATATTTGCTATTGTCACCGGCGCCACACAAATCAAACACACGGAATTGGCGCGTTGCGAACAAGAGGGTTGCATCGGCATCAAAATAAAACCCAACACTTCTGTTTAAATCGCAGTTGCGCCATAATGTGTAATGCGAAGTAAACTTACCACCCAGCTCCCAGTGATGGCCATTACCAACGAATGGCTGAAAAAGCAGCGTATCATTTACTCGAGAACCTGTTGGCGCCGCAGCAAGACCTCCCAAGCCAATATGATAATCTTCATCTTGCCAAAAGTTCCAGCCAAAAGAGAAACGTATATCAGAAAGCTGAATGGTGTGCGCCTCGCTGTTACATGATATTGAGCCATCAACAGTATTCGTAGTGCGACCACAAATTTTACCATTTTGTAACGGTTGAAAAGTAACGCCACCATTTAATGTAGGAACGTTGCCTTGTAAATATGAGACAAAGCTGCTGTTTAGATGAGCAACCGGCACTGCAGCAGGAGCAAAATAACCGGCCGGATAATAAACAGTGCCCGGTTGTGCTTGCGCTTCATCCATGCGCAATTTCCACTTCGCATACACAACTGGTGCATGGATTCTGAACCAAAAGCCGCAGAGCCATTGATCAAGGCCAATAAAAAAATCAAAATCAACCAAGAAGTTTTGAATTTCCGGTTTTACGTATACGGTTGATTGGTAATCAAGCGGCAAGCCAAAATAGTCAGCCAATAAATCCCCTGCTTGACGGTCAACCGCCTGGCTACCCGACACGCGGAATGCAGCACCGTTGTCATTGCAGCCGCTGTTACCATTAGTGCCAGTAGTAGTTATTCCGCTAGTAAGTGCGTTGCCAAACAATACGCGCGCTATGTGCCGACCATTAAAAGATTGCGTATATTCCGGTGTTATTGCAAATGATCCATGAATGCCGTCAACATTATATAGATTGATATGATTGATCCAGCCAGATAATTCGCGTGCTGTATCAACACTCTGCGAGCGAATCCGCACATCATTGGCCACGCTGATGGACGTGAATCCAAGTACGCTAAAAAGAGCGCTACGATATATACACTCTTTTAACATTTGTTTCATGATAATTGTTCCTCATTGAATGAATAGTATTCGTTAATAAAAAAGGCCCGGGAAAATTCCCGGGCCCTTAGTACTAGTTTTTGTTTGTGCAACAGGTTGATGCACTAACAAATATTAATTAAAGGAGACGCCACCTTTAAGCCAAATACCCCACTCAGAGATATTTGTTCTTCTGCAATTGTTGTCATTGCATGAAGATGAGCATGAAGATGTGCTAACGATGTTGTTTGCAACAGTACAGCCTGAGCTGTTTGTGCATGAAGCACCGGTAACATTGCAGTTCTTCTTGTCGCTTGCAAATTCAGCTTTACCACCCACGCCAAAGTATGGCACGTAGCAGTCATGGTCTTCCCAAGTGTAGCTCAAGTGAGTAAATACTTTGTTAGACATGCCTTTAGCTGTTGCGCTTGCTACATCAATATTAGCATTGCTTAACAATACTGATTGAATTGATGTATGTGTTTGATCAGCTGGAGCAGCAGCGCCAGAAGAGTTATACAATGGGGTAACACCAGCAGTATTATTTGCAAATTGTGCATTGTCAACACCAGCGTTGATCGATGTTGTTGGGGTTATCGCAGGTGTAACTCCTACTAGAATGTTTGTACCTGAACAGATGGTAGCAGCACTTTCTGTTGCACCTAAAGCTATTGGGCCGGTAGGCGCTGCAGCGGTGAATCCGTATACAGATGCGTCACCTTTGAGTGCATAGGTTGTGTTGCCTGAGAACAATGCAGAAGTATTGCCACATTGTTTGATCTTTTCACAGCTGGTCATCCAGAAGTTGTAACCAAGATCCCATGCAAAGCCACAGTGTGTATAGTTAAACATAGCGCTCAAGTCAACTTGAACGTTTTGGCTAACTTTTACATTTTGTGTTGCAAGGTTAGCAATCGGGGTAAACACGCCATCAAATTGGTAGGTTGAAGCAGTAAGACCAGGAGCTGGAGTTATTGCTGTAGCACCAAAGAGACCTACAGAAGGAGTTAACAATGATTCAGCTAACATATATTTGCTGTTGTCACCAGCGCCGCACAAGTCAAATGAGCGGAATTGGCGAGTTGCAAACAAGTGTGTTACATCGATATCAAGGTAGAAACCAAAGCTTCTATCGTAATCGCAGCTTCTCCAGAAAGTATAGTGGGAAGTAAACTTACCACCTAATTCCCAGTGATGACCGTTACCAACGAATGGTTGGAAAAGGAATGTATCATTTACACGGTTACCGGTTGGCGCAGCGGCAAGAATGCCTAAGCCAACATGGTAATCTTCATCTTGCCAGAAGTTCCAGCCCAATGCAAAGCGGATGTCTGAAAGACGGGTTGTGTGTGCACCGCTGTTGCATGAGTTTGAACAGCAACCATTGGTTGTTGTTGAGGTGCTTACATTGCCAGAACCACAGAGTTTATCATATTTTAATGGTGCGAAAGTAACGCCACCATTTAAGGTAGGAACATTACCTTGCAAGTATGATACAAAGCTGGTGTTCAAGTCAGCAACTGGTACTGCAGCAGGGGCGAAATACCCAGCTGGGTAAGCAGCAGCAGCGGTTACTGATTGCACTTCATCCATACGCAATTTCCATTTTGCATAAACAACTGGCGCGTGGATTCTGAACCAGAGACCACAAAGCCATTCATCAAGGCCAATGAAGAAATCAAAGTCAACCAAGAAGTTTTGAATTTCTGGTCTAACAGTTACGGTTGATTGGTAGTCAGTCGGCAAACCAAAATAGTCAGCTAACAAGTCGCCAGCTACACGGCCGGTTGCTGTGCTACCAGACACTCTGAATGAAGCAGAATTGTCATTGCAGCCGCTGTTGCAGTTACCGTTGGTAGTTGTTGATGAATTGTTGGTAATTGCATTACCGAACAATGAACGCGCTATTTGGCGACCATGGAAAGATTGTGTGTACTCAGGTGTTATAGCGAATGATCCGTAGATACCGCCCATGTCATATAAATTAACATGATTGGTCCAGCCAGATAATTCACGTGCTGTGTCAACGCTTTGCGAACGGATTCTTACGTCATTGGCAACTGTTGTGCCAGTGAATCCGATTACGCTAAAAAGAGCGCATAGGCTTAAATATCCTTTTAGCATTTGTTTCATAATAACCACTCCTTAGAATTGTTTTGCATTACAGTGTACGATTGCCTCCACTTTTTCTACTTTGCCACAACGCTTTATCGGCGAATGGCGAAGTATTTTTTCGGAAAACTCGCGCTCAGCAACAGCTTTTTAATCTGCGCAGGTGCGAATATGTATTGTTTTGCTGATCTGTTTTCTCCTTTCGTTTACTTTAATCATTACTCTATACAGTTTCATTGTCTGATGTCTAGGGTTGAGTGATAAAATGCATTGCCACTCTATTAATGAATAGGCGTATTAATGCTGGAATAGGCGAGTATTGTTTAGGAGAATTGGCGTATAAGGTTGAATAGAATAGATGTTTGGATTGATGCTTCATTGTTCAACTCCTTAAAACAATCTTGGTTTGCTACTTCACACAATAACAAAATCTTACACATTGATAGGATGAAGTCAACAAGTTGTTCTTACCGCTCAATATGCCGATGTAGCATTTACTTTTTATCGACTAATCTGCGCAGTGTAATTATTATAATATG
The DNA here is from genome assembly GCA_963707655.1 of uncultured bacterium. Taxonomy (GTDB): domain Bacteria; phylum Babelota; class Babeliae; order Babelales; family Vermiphilaceae; genus JAKAUA01. The sequence continues at coordinate 427,517 of OY970172.1, forward strand.
ATGATATTTTTATTGTAAAGTAAAATTACAAAGATGATTGATGTAGCCGTTGTTAACAAGATTTTTTTATTATAAAAGAGGGATCCATGCTCTTTCTGTACCTCTATATTTTTGCACAGATTTTCCTGGAGAGTTTTCCGATTAGTTCCTCGGGACATAGTGCATTGTTGCAACAATGGTATTCTTTTTTATATCCATCATTTCAAAACCCGCTTTTATCATCTCTATGCACGGGCACCACAATACATCAAGATGTTTTTGATGCGCTGCTGCATGGCCCTACTCTGCTTATTTTATTCTTTTTTTTCTTTCATCGTTGGTTTTTTCTGTTACGGCATCCGGTGCGATGTCGCTTCATTATAGCAAAATTGATTCTCTACATTTTTATATCAACAAGCATTGCACTCTTCTTTTATTTTGTTGTGCAGATTCAACACTACCGCCTGCCTTTGGGCATCGGTTTTTTTATAACCGCCTGCGCAGCATTGTCTACGCGATGGACCAAAACAGGAACCGGCTCACTCACCCTCTCTTCTTCTTTTATTATAGGCATGGCACAGGCAGTTGCGTTATTGCCGGGCATTTCTCGACTGGGAACCACCTATGCGGTATCGCGATGGCTCGGCATATCAAGCAGGCGCTCATTTGAAATATCTTTCTTAATGCAAGCTCCTTTAATAGCCGCCGCGTGTGGAAAAAGCATACTAACCCTGAGCTCCGCCCATCTTCTTGGCAAACTATTGAATTTACCGCTCCTCTTGATTATTATGATCTCGACGGTGGCAGCATGGTATGGATTACGAGCAAGCTTTTATAGCGCGAATCATGGTTATTGGTGGTACTTTGCTCTGTATATGTTGGCCCCGTTGATCTCTTGGCTGATAATTGTATCGCTATAATGAAACTAAAAAAGGGGGAACAATGCTATACAAAAAAAGAATGGCTGCATCATTCGCGCACCATTATTATCATTATTTCACATTAATTCTGATTGTTCTTTTTCTTTTTTTATTACCGGATCTTTACTCACCTACCACGCCTACGATAGCAGCAGCTGGTTTTATTCTACTGCCGCGCAGCACCATGCGCGCCATAATATTTTTGGTGCGGCCGGCGCTGAGTGCGCCGCTTTGTTGTGGTATCTTTTTGGCGGGGCTGCCGTTATTATCCCCGGCATGATCATTTTTTATCTCCGCTGCGCCATACAGAGAATACCGCTCTCATCTGAATATGATCGCTGTGGTGGCTGGTTGCTTTTGCTTATCGGCGCCTGCTCTTTATCATCACTCTATCAATATGATCTTATTGCGCATATCACTCCCGGCGGATTATTGGGCCACTATACCGCATCATTGTTAGTGCGCTGCTTTGATCTGCTTGGTGCTTTTATTTTTTCATATGTGTTGATGAGTATAGCGCTGGTGCTACTCTGCCATTTTATTCTATTTTATCTCTGGCACGCGCTGTTATGGTGCGTTCATCTGATATCTTCCAAAGAGCGTTTTTGGACGCCGCTCTATTCTGCCATTTCTTGTTACGCATCTTTGTTTGCGCGCGCGATGCATAAAGCTTCTTCATATATATATACTACTCTGAGCGGTAGCGTAATTAAAGATAACTATTTTCAGCTTACCGAGACTGACTTTGAAGAGATTTTTGTCGCCGATGCACATGAAGAAGATTTTTGGCTGCAGTTTATGAATACGCCGGCAAAGCCGGCCACTAGTGATCATAAAGAAACCGTGCGCCATACTGCCAATATCAGTTTTCAGCCCGCACAGACAGAGATAAAAAAAGATGCCGAACAGATAGTTGAGCAAACTCAAACGCTGCATAAAGCAATAGAACCGAACTCGCGCCCCGAGGTCTCCTATGCTTTACCCACCATTGATATTTTTATTAATAAAAAAGATGAACAAGACGACCCTCAAATGGTAAAAGATCTTGAAAAGCGTGCCTTAATTTTACAAGAAAAATTAGAACGCTTTGGTGTATATGGATCAGTCACCGCTATTAAACGGGGCCCGGTGGTTACTTTGTTTGAATATCAACCCGCTATTGATTCAAAGATTAGCAAAATTATTGCGCTTGAAGATGATTTGGCACTTGCATTGCAAGCATTGAGTATTCGCATTATTGCCCCTATTCCGGGCAAATCGGTAGTTGGTTTTGAAGTTGCCAACAGCGTCGGCAAAAAAGTGAGCTTTGCCAAAATTATTACCTCTGCCGCGTATCAAAAATTTTCTGGTGCACTGCCATTATTGCTCGGTGAAGATACAATTGGGGCCGATGTGGTTGTTGACCTTGCTCGTATGCCTCATTTATTAATTGCCGGCTCTACCGGATCGGGCAAATCGGTAGCACTCAATGGCATGCTTACCTCTTTGCTGTGCGGCATGGCCCCTGATGAGTTGCGCCTTATACTGATCGACCCCAAACGTCTGGAATTTGCTCCTTATGCTGATATTGCGCATCTTATTTTTCCTATTATTACCGATCCTAAAAAAGCAGCTCCGGTTTTGCGCTTTGTGATTAAAGAAATGGAAGAGCGTTATGAGCGCATGGCAAAACTCAATGCCCGCAATATTTTTGATTATCATGCCGCAGTAGGAAGCGTAAGCGCCATGCCGTTTATGGTAATAGTCATTGATGAACTTGCTGATTTGATGATGACCGCCGGAAAAGAAATTGAATTTCTTATTACCCGCATCACTCAAATGGCACGCGCCGCCGGCATTCACATGATGGTGGCTACGCAGCGCCCTTCCGTTGATGTAATTACCGGCTTGATTAAAGTTAATTTCCCCAGCCGCATCTCTTTTAGGGTGACTTCAAAAATCGATTCGCGCACTATTCTAGATAGCGGCGGCGCTGACAAATTATTGGGCCGCGGCGATATGCTCTTTTTAGATTCAACATCGGCAATGATCAGACGCGTGCATGGCGCTTTTGTTTCTGACCAGGAAATAGCAAAAGTTGTTGGCCATATTCGCGCACAACAAGCGGTATCGTATCTTGAGCTTCCTTCAGAATCAAACCAAGACGCGCATTCTTTGGAAGATGCTGATGATCAACTGTATCAGGAAGTGCTTGGTTTTTTAAAAACGGTTGATGAAATTTCAATTTCTCTCCTTCAGCGCAAATTCAGAATCGGCTTCAATCGCTCTGCCCGCATTATCGATATGCTTGAAGCGCAGGGATTAATTTTACCCGGCCATGGAGGCAAAACAAGAAAAGTAATTCATTGAAAATTAAAATTATGATCTGATCGACCCACAGAAGAAGCAATCGCTTTTCTCTTGTAATTACAAAAAAAATATATGAGTATTAATTCAAAATAAGAATGAAAAGCACCCAAAAAAAAGGAAAAGTATGAATAATGTAATGCGTGTTGTTTTAATGAGTATTGTACTGCTTTCTGTGAGCATCGCTGCGCCGGATCAGATTGCGTCGCAAGGCACACAAGAAAATCAGATTATCCTACCGGCCGGCACGGTGCAGGCTCTTGCACAATTATCTGAAATTATTAAATCTGACCCAACAAGAACAATGCCACGCTCACTTGAATTGTTGAATCAGAGTGCTGTTTTGCAAGATGCAGCAACGCTGAACAGCTGCTTGCAAGAGGTCCGTGTAAGTATTGATGACATGCTTGACAATCAGCACTATGATGCTGCACTTAAAATAACACTCATACGCATAAAAAATATCATCATCGCGCATGAGCTAGCGCTGAACATACAAGAAATAGATGAAACCGACCTAGATGAAGAAAGCACTCGTGTGCGCCCATACGGCACACCGGCGCTCTTTTATGGTCCGGTAGTTATTGATGACCCGACAGGAAATCCGGCATTATTGGTTGACGGACCAACGAGCTTGAGCGAACTGGCCGCAGGTGTTATTACGGCGCAAACCATTAATGTTGATATAGCTTCATTTACCGATCTTACTGTTGATAATTTAACCGTGGTAGATTCATTGACTTTAGAATATACAACGCCAGGAGATTTTCTTTATGTAAGTCCTAATGGACAAATTGTTTCACGAAACGTAATTCCCGGCTCCGGTATTCAATCGGTCAACAGCGGCGTTAATATTTTTGTTAACAACACATCACCCACGGCACCAATAGTGAATGTTGCTGGCACTACGCCTCTTGCGGTACAAATTGGCAATGCCACAAATGGTGGATTGCAATCATTATCATTTGGCACAAGTGGTCAAGTATTAACATCTAATGGCGCGGGAAGTTCTCCATCATGGCAAGCAGCCCCTGCTTCAAGTATTACCATTACCGGCGATACGGGAGGCGCATTAACCGGAGACAGCTTCACCTTTACCGGCGGCACAACCGGATTAAAATTTAATGGCGGCGGCACAACAGAAACCTTAGGTGGTACATTAGCTGTTGCCAATGGCGGTACCGGTGCGACGAGCTTTGGCACAATCGATGGTACCGTATATTATAACGGAACCAATCTTACGACCACCGCTACGGGAGCCACCGGACAAGTTCTTACTTCCAACGGTACTGGCGCTGCGCCGACATATCAATCAATCAGCGCTATCGGCGCCGTCACTTCAGTAAACGCCGGGACAGGCATTGACATTACCGGCACGGCCACTGCGCCGATCGTAAATCTTATAACACCGGTGAGTATCGCCAATGGCGGTACCGGTGCTACGAGCCTTGCTGCCAACGGTATTATTATTTCAAACGCGGGGGGCACTGCGCTCACTTCGCAACAATTAACCAACGGACAACTCTTGATTGGCAATAGCGGAAATGCTCCATCTGCTGCTCAATTGACTGCCGGAACCGGTATAGTTATTAGCAACGGGGCAGGAAGCATATCAATTAGTGCAAATGGCGGCGGCACAGTGCCAAATACATTTGTCACCCCTAATGGGACTGCAACACCGGCCGGCGGTGTCATCAATATTAACGGCTCCCCATCGCAAGGTATTACTACCTCTGGCGCCGGTAATACGGTAACTATCAACGCAACCAATGCAAGCGCTACTGCTAAGGGTGTCGCTTCATTTAGTGCAACAAATTTTACGGTAACCGGCGGCAATGTGGCCTCAAACAATTTCTCTATTAATCCGGGCACCGGCTTGACCGGTGGCGGCTCATTGACTTTGGGCGGATCAACCACTATCTCATTATCTACGCCGGTTTCTGTTACCAATGGTGGTACCGGATTATCAACACTCACCGCACATAACGTGCTTCTTGGTGAAGGCACTGCAAATGTTGGCTTTGCGACACCAACGACTACTACGGGCATTCCATTAGTATCCACCGGCCCGACTAGTGACCCTGCATTTGGTACTGCATCGGTACAAGGCGGCGGCACCGGATCAACAAGTTTTACCGCCAATGCACCGGTTATTGCCGGCGCTACTGCAACAAGCGCTCTTACTACTGCAACAACCGGCATAGCTAATAGTGGCTATGTATTTACCAGCACCGGTTCATCATCCGCGCCCACATGGCAACCGATCAGTGCAGCCGGCGCAGTAACTTCGGTCAAGGCCGGCAACAATATATCAGTTACCGCCGGAACATCTCCTATCGTAAGCGTTGCCGGAACAACAACCAATGCGGTGCAAATCGGTAATGCTACAGGATCGTTAACATCACTTGCCGTTGGCACTAATGGCCAGGTATTGCTGGGCGCTTCCGGGGCTGCGCCTGCGTTCGCAAATCTTACCTCCACTAGTGGCACCCTTGCGTTCACCACCGGGGCAAATAGTCTAAGCATTGACGTTAATGCACCACTTCCTATTGCCTATGGGGGCACCAATGCAACGTCAATGACCAATACGGATGGCGTTGTCTATTTTGATGGAACACTATTGAATACCACCACCGTGGGGACCTCAGGACAAGTATTAACATCACAAGGCGCAGGAATGCCACCAACATTTCAATCAATGCCGGCATCAAGTTCAGCCGATGTTCCCAATACATTGGTATTGCGCGATGGCAGCGGTGATTTTGCCACCAACATGATTACTATTGACGGCACACCCTCAGCATCAACCGATGTCGCTACCGTTGCGTATGTGCTGGCACATGAAAGTACCGGCCTGGTTGTGCATTCTCCAGCCGTGCTCGTGGGCACCGTCGATGAACCCATTGCCGGACCGGCAACTATTGATGGTTCACCGGTCGTTTCAGGAGAGCGCATATTGCTGGTTGATCAGACCACCTCAACGCAAAACGGATTATGGCTCGCCGCAGTAGGAGCAGGAAGTCCGTGGAGCAGACCAGATGATTTTTCTAACGGCACTGAAGCAGGTACCGCCTATGTATTGATAACCAACGGGCAAACTTATGCCGGCTCCAGCTGGGTCTGCTCAACACCGACGGCTATTATTGGCTCAAGTCCCATCTTCTTCAATGAATTTTCGCTCCCCAGCCAAATAAATGGCGCCAATGTTGGCTCCGGTCCCGGGCAAGTTTTTCAAGGTAAATCAGGGACTCACTCTCAATTTCAGAACTATTATCGGTGATCCTTATATAGCCGTCGACCACGAGCGCAAGTGAGTTAGCATTACCAGCGATGCAACAAGTAGCAATACCGCATCAACCATTGTTGCGCGTGATGCAAGCGGCAATTTTTCTGCCGGCACCATCAGCGCAACCAATCTGGTTGATACCGGCGTTAACCAGTACGCGGTGGTTGTTGGCGGCGGCACCAATCCGTTGACAGGCATTGCCCCTTCTACCGCAGGAAGCGTACTTGTATCAGGCGGTTCTGCCGCTAACCCTGCATTTGTTGTACCAAGTGTGAACGGCAACGGCCTGAACGTAACGCATACTGCTTCAACCTTGGCATATGGATTGGTTACGCCAGTCATTGTTGCCAATGGCGGCACCGGCTCAGAATTGTTTAATACTAACGGGATCGTTCTTTCAGGCGCAAGCAGCACAACACCATTAGTTGCACAACAGCTAACGGCGGGAGAACTGTTGATAGGTACAGCCGCAGGAACGGCACCCTCAGCAGCTCAATTAACCGCAGGGACCGGTATAGCTATTACCAATGGCGCAGGCAGTATATCGATTAGTGCAAGTGGCGCGCTTCCCGGCACATTTGTAACGCCCAATGGCAACGCAACACCTGCTAGCGGCATCATTAATATTAACGGCTCACCATCACAAGGTATTACTACCTCCGGCGCCGGTAATACCATCACCATTAATGCAAACAATGCAAGCACCACCGCTAAAGGTGTGGCATCATTTAATGCAACCAACTTTAGCACCGCCGCTGGCGTAGTATCATCAAATCCTATTGCCATAAATACGGGTGCCGGCTTGAGCGTAAGCAGTGGCAGCGTAAATTTAGGCGGCACCACCACGATTAGCCTTACAACAGTTCCTGTTGCCAATGGTGGTACCGGATTATCAACACTCACCGCACACAACGTGCTTCTTGGTGAAGGCACTGCAAATGTAGGCTTTGCTGCGCCAGGAACTGCCGGACAAATACTCGTTTCAAATGGAGCAGCTGCTGATCCGTCATTCAAATCATTGAGCACTGCTGGCGCAGTTACTCAGATTAATGGCGACACCGGGTCAGCAATGCCAGCTTCGGGGATCATTACCTTCAATGCAAATTCAAACGCAGGATCAACGGTGGAGTTTAGCGCCTCAGGATCAACGGTTGATTTATTGGTTACCAATCCAACGACACAAAACACATTCATAGGTCTTATTGCAGGAAATACTAGTTCACCATCGGCGACCGGCAACACCGGCATAGGCTATGCTGCCTTGAACAGCAACAAGGGCTCTTCTAACACAGCCTTAGGATTTGAGGCGCTGCTTGACAACACCAGCGGCTCCGGTAATACCGCCATAGGATACATTGCTTTGCCAAGCAATAGCACGGGCTCTTCCAATACCGCCTATAGGATACGCTGCCTTGAACAGAAACACCACCGGCTCCTCTAATGTTGCTATCGGTAACAATGCACTCCAAAATAGTAACGGCAATAATAATGCCGCTTTTGGCTACCAGGCTTTGACTGCGAATACTACCGGATCAAACAATACCGCTGTTGGTACCAGTGCTCTGGCAGCAAATACTACCGGCACTCCCAACACCGCTGTTGGTTATCAGGCATTGCTGGTCAACAACACCGGTATAAATAACGTTGCTGTCGGCTACAATGCCCTTGTTGCAAACACAACCGGTTCTACCAATGTCGCAGTCGGCAACAATGCTTTGGGCACCAATGTCACCACTTCAAATAGTGTTGCTATTGGTAATAGCGCCCTGGCTGCTAACACCGCAGCAAACAATACCGCTGTTGGTACCAGTGCTCTGGCAGCAAATACTACCGGCACTCCCAACACCGCTGTTGGTTATCAAGCATTAAAGCTGAACACCACTGGTGCGAATAATGTTGCGGTTGGCTATGAAGCATTAGCAGTCAATACAACTGGTTCTGCCAACGTCGCGATGGGCAACAATGCCTTGGGTGCCAATGTCACCGCTTCAAATAGTGTTGCTATCGGTAACAGTGCTCTAGCTGCTAACACCGCGGCAAACAATACTGCTGTTGGGTATGACGCCCTGGCTGCCAATAAAACCGGATCTCCCAACACCGCTATTGGTTATAATGCCCTTACTGCTAATACCACCGGCATTAATAACGTTGCTTTGGGTTATGCCACCCTTGATGCAAATACAACAGGTTCTGCCAACGTGGCGGTAGGTAATAATGCCTTGGGTACCAATGTCACTGCGTCAAATAGTGTTGCTATTGGTAACAGTGCCCTGGCCGCTAACACCGCATCAGACAATACCGCTGTCGGTACCAGTTCCTTGGCCGCCAATACTACCGGCTCTGGTAATACTGCCGTTGGAGCTCAAGCATTAAGCCTGAATCAAGGCGGAGCAAGTAATGTCGCCATGGGTTATGAAGCATCACAAAGCAATGTAACCGGATCGAATAACGTCGCCATAGGATACCAGGCAGCACAACTCGGTACCGGTGGAGGAAACAACGTCGCTATAGGCTTTTTAGCTTTAAATAGTGGTGGCGCTTCATTCGCCAATACAGCCATAGGATTTGAGGCATTAGCCGCTAACACCACTGGCACATTTAATGTTGCGATTGGATTTGATGCATTAGAGGCTAATTCAAGAGGTTCTAATAATACTGCTGTTGGCTATTCTGCTTTAACGAGTAATGGGGTGTCTAATAATACCGCTGTCGGATATAATGCTCTTGCTAGCAACAGCACCGGCAGCCCCAACACTGCTATTGGTTACAATGCACTTACCGCTAATAGTACTGGTAGCGCCAATACCGCTGTTGGCTACAATGCGCTTGCATCTAACACGACCGGCGTGAGCAATTCAGCTATCGGTGAGGCGGCACTCTTTGCGAACATGACTGGCGGATTCAATACCGCCCTTGGCGTAAGTGCCCTGTCTGCAAACGTATCCGGTTCTCAAAATACCGCCCTTGGCGTAAGTGCCCTGTCTGCAAACCCATCCGGTTCTAATAACACTGGAGTAGGTTATTGGGCGGGCCAAAGTCTTACGACAGGCAGTAACAATATTTTTGTAGGCGATTTATCCGGCGGCGCAATGACAAACGGCAGCGGAAACGTGATAATTGGTGTCAATTCAGTACCGGGCACCGGTGCCACAGCGTGGAACAATAATATATATCTGGGAAATGGTATCACTAATACCGCAGACTCGAACTACATAAGAATAGGAACTCCATCGATTACTTACAATGGATGCTTCATTCAGGGCATATATGGCGTGGCGGCCACCGGAGCCGGCGTTACGGTCACTAGCAGCGGACAACTGGGCGGCATTATTTCATCCCGCCGCTATAAAGATGACATTGTATCACTCAGTCCCGTAACAGACAAGCTTGCACAGCTCAATCCGGTCAGCTTTGCCTATAAAACTGATGACAATAAAACTAAGAACTATGGGCTCATTGCAGAAGAAGTAGAAGAAATTGATCGCTCATTGGTCATGTACAACGATAACGGCTCCCCTGAGACCGTCTACTACCAGTTCCTGCCACCATTGCTCCTCAAGGGTTGGCAAGAATTACATGCTCATATGCAGGAGCAAGATGCAGTAATCAAAAAACAAGAAGGTGACATTAACAGGCTGACACAAGAATCTGAAAACCAACTTGCGATGATTAATGAGTTGTATGCAAAAATAATTGGATAACATTTTTTAAGCGCGGTAAGGGGCCAGTTTGATATCAAGCTGGCCCCTCTTTTTTATGGTCACAACCCCCTGTGTTATTAATGCCACAATCTAGCCAGTGTACTTGGTTTTTAAAATAATTGATGAAATTTTAATCTATTTTTCCTACCACATAAATATTATTTCTCACTTGCCATTGCGAAAAAAATATATAAGTATTAATCCAAAAGTAATGATGAAAAATATCCCCAAAAAAGGAAAAGTATGAACATTGTATTGCGCGTTTTTTTAATGAGTACCATAGTACTTTCTGTAAGCATCGCTGCGCCCGCTGTACCGGACCCGATTGCGTCACAAGACACACAAGAAAAGCAGATTATCCTACCAACCGGGGCAACACAAGCTCTGGTGCAATTATCTGAAATTATTAAATCTGACCCGACAAGAAAAATGTATGGCTCACTTGCATCGATGAATCAAAGTGCAGCTTTTCAAGACGCTGCAGCAGTGAACAGCTGCTTACAAGAGGCCTGTGTAATTATTGATGACTTACTTGCCGATCCGCAGTCTGATGCAACACTCAAAATAACACTTATACGTATAAAAAATATCATCATAGCGCATGAGTTAGCACTGAACGCAGAAGAAGCAGATGAAGAAAGCACACGCATGCGCCCATACAATACGCCGGCAGCTTTTTACGGTTCGGTAGCTATTAATGACCCGGCAGGAAATCCGGCATTATTGGTCGACGGACCAACGAGCCTGAGCGAACTGGCCGCCGGTGTTATTACGGCGCAAACAATTGCTATTGATACCGCTTCATTTACTGATCTCACTGCTGATAATTTAACCGCAGTCGATTCATTTGCCTTGGATTATGCAACGCCGGGAGATTTTCTTTATGTAAGTCCTAACGGCACCATTGTTTCACGCACAGTAATTCCCGGATCCGGTGTTCAATCGGTCAACAGCGGCAATAATATTTCTGTTAACAACACGTCGCCCAACGCACCGATAGTAAATGTTGCCGGTACCACAACCAATGCGCTACAAGTTGGTAGTCCAAATGGGGCACTGCATTCATTATCATTTGGTACAACCGGCCAAATATTAACATCAAATGGCGCAAACAATTCTCCTTCATGGCAAGCAGCGCCTTCTTCAAATGTTACCATTACCGGTGATACGGGAGGTGCATTAACCGGAGACAGCTTCACCTTTACCGGCGGCACGACCGGTTTAAAATTTAACGGGACGGGAGCAACGGAAACATTAAGTGGTACATTAGCTGTTGCAAGTGGTGGTACGGGGACAATAACCTTTGCAACATATGCACCGGTGATCGGTGGCGTAACAAATCAAGGAGCATTGCAAAGCGCGTCAACCGGTCAATCGATAGCTGGCTCTGTTTTCACCAGTAACGGTTCAGGGGCGGCGCCAAGCTGGCAACCGATCAGTGCAACCGGCGCGGTAACATCAGTAAAAGCGGGCAATAATATATCTGTCACCGGCACCGCAACATCACCTACGATAAGTGTTGCAGGCACCACAACCAATGCGGTGCAGATCGGTAATTCATCAGGATCATTAACATCGCTAGCTCTGGGCAGCAATGGCCAAGTATTACTGGGTGCAACAGGAGCAGCGCCTGCTTTTGCGTCGCTCACGTCTGCCGGCGGCACAGTCACGTTCACTCCCGGTACAAATTCATTGAGTATCGATGTAACCGCTCCTTTGAATGTTTCTCATGGCGGTACCGGATTAACGAGCATTTCACAATATAATGTATTGGTCGGTAACGGCACTTCGGCAATAGCAACTATTGTTCCATCAACAACCATCGGCATTCCGTTAATTTCCAACGGCGTTGCAGCACAACCTTCATTTGGCACAGCCGTAGTAGCGGGTGGCGGTACGGGTGAGACAAGTTTCACTTCATACGCACCAATTGTTGGCGGAACAACGGGAACAGGAGCACTCCAAAGTGCATCAACGGGACAATCGAATAATGGCTATGTTTTCACCAGCAATGGCTCATCTGCTGTTCCTTCTTGGCAGCCGGTTAGCGCAAGTGGTGCAGTAACCACGGTTGTCGGTGGAACCGGTATAAATATTACCGGCACTACAACTGCTCCTATCGTAAATCTTAATTCTCCCGTCACTGTGTCTCATGGCGGTACTGGCTTATCATCACTCGCAGCACACAATCTTTTAGTCGGTGAGGGAACCGCACAAGTTGCTCTGATTGCTCCGGGCTCTGCTGGTCAAGTATTAATATCCAACGGTGCAAGCGCGGATCCTTCATTCGGCACAGCAACCGTTCCCGGCGGGGGTACCGGACAAACCAGTTTTACGGCTCATACTGTTTTGCTTGGTGAAGGGGCCTCATCTATCGCTTCTGCCGGTCCAGGAAATGCCGGCCAGATATTGGTAGCTGCCGGCGCATCGGCCGATCCTGCATTTGTAACACCAACTGCGGGCACCGGATTATCTTTGAGTTCCAATTCAACCACATTGCAATATTCATTGTCTATTCCTGTTGCTATCGCCAGCGGCGGAACCAATGCAACATCTATGGCCAATACTGATGGAGTTGTCTATTTTGACGGCACCAAGTTGAATACCACTGCTGTTGGCGCAGCCGATTATATATTGACTTCTAATGGTTCTGGCAATGCGCCCTCTTTTCAACCGGCGAGCACCTCGGTCTCGTAACTTCAGTGAAGCCCGGCAATAATATATCTGTCACCGGCACCGCAACGTCTCCGATAGTTAACGTTGCAGGCACCACAACAAATGCCGTGCAGATCGGCAATGCTTCCGGATCACTAACCTCATTAAATGTCGGAAGCAGTGGACAAGTATTGCTCGGCGCAACCGGAGCGGCACCCGCTTTTGCTTCGCTCACATCTACCGGCGGCACACTCACGTTTACTCCCGGAGTCAATTCATTGAGTATCGATGTAACCGCACCCTTGAATGTTTCTCATGGCGGCACTGGATTAACGACAATATCCCAATACAACCTTCTCACTGGCAATAATACTTCAGCTCTTTCACTCATTGCTCCATCATCAACAAGCGGCATTCCGTTAATTTCTAACGGCGTTGCAGCACAACCTTCATTTGGCACAGCCGTAGTGGCGGGTGGGGGTACCGGTCAGACGAGTTTCAATCCCTATGCTCCCGTAGTCGGCGGAGCAACAGCGACTACAGCCTTACAAAGCGCTTCAACGGGACAATCGAATAATGGCTATGTTTTCACCAGCAATGGCTCATCTGCTGTACCTACATGGCAACCAGTTAGTGCTAGTGGTGCGGTCACCACGGTCATCGGCGGCACCGGTATCAACATTACCGGCACTACAACTGCTCCTGTCGTAAATCTTAATTCTCCCGTTACTGTGTCTCATGGCGGTACCGGCTTATCATCACTCACGGCACACAATCTTTTAGTCGGTGAAGGAACTGCACAAGTTGCTCTGATTGCTCCGGGATCTGCCGGTCAAGTATTAATCTCCAACGGTGCAAGTGCAGATCCTTCATTTGGCATAGCAACCGTTCCCGGCGGCGGTACCGGACAAACCAGTTTTACGGCTCATGCTGTCTTGCTTGGTGAAGGAGCCTCATCTATCGCTTCTGCAGGTCCAGGAAATGCCGGTCAGATATTGGTGGCTGCCGGTGCATCGGCCGATCCTGCATTTGTAACACCAACTGCGGGCACCGGATTATCTCTAAGTTCCAATTCAACCACATTGCAATATTCACTCTCAGTACCGGTAGCAATAGCAAGCGGCGGTACCAATGCAACATCTATGGCCAATACTGATGGAGTTGTCTATTTTGATGGCACCAAATTAAATACCACCGCTGTTGGCGCAGCGGATTACATATTGACCTCTAATGGTTCCGGCAATGCGCCATCTTTTCAACCGGCAAGCACTCTTGGTCTCGTAACTTCAGTAAAGCCCGGCAATAATATATCTGTCACCGGCACCGCAACATCTCCGGTGGTTAATGTTGCAGGCACCACAACAAATGCGGTGCAGATCGGTAATTCATCAGGATCATTAACATCGTTAGATCTTGGCAGCAATGGCCAAGTATTACTGGGTGCAACAGGATCAGTACCCGCTTTTGCGTCGCTCACGTCCGCCGGCGGCACACTCACATTCACTCCCGGTGCAAATTCATTGAGTATCGATGTAACCGCACCCTTGAATGTTTCTCATGGCGGCACTGGATTAACGGCAATATCCCAATACAACCTTCTCACTGGCAATAATACTTCTGCTCTTTCACTCATTACTCCATCATCAACAAGTCGGTATTCCGTTAATTTCTAATGGCGTTGCAGCACAACCTTCATTTGGCACAGCCGTAGTAGCAGGTGGCGGCACCGGTCAGACGAGTTTCAATCCCTATGCTCCCGTAGTCGGCGGAGCAACAGCGACTACAGCCTTACAAAGCGCTTCAACGGGACAATCAAATAATGGTTATATTTTCACGAGTAATGGCTCATCTGCTGCTCCTTCATGGCAACCAGTTAGCGCAAGTGGTGCGGTAACCACGGTCATCGGTGGGACCGGTATCAACATTACCGGCACTACAACTGCTCCTGTCGTAAATCTTAATTCTCCCGTTACTGTGCCTCATGGCGGTACCGGCTTATCATCACTCACGGCACACAATCTTGTGGTTGGTGAAGGAACTGCACAAGTTGCTCTGATTGCTCCGGGATCTGCCGGTCAAGTATTAATCTCCAACGGTACAAATGCGGATCCTTCATTTGGCATAGCAACCGTTCCCGGCGGCGGGACCGGACAAACAAGTTTTACCGCTCATACTGTTTTGCTTGGTGAAGGAGCCTCATCTATCGCTTCTGCCGGTCCAGGAAATGCGGGTCAGATATTGGTAGCTGCTGGCGCATCGGCCGATCCTGCATTTGTAACACCGACTGCGGGCACCGGATTATCTTTAAGCTCTAATTCAACAACATTGCAATATTCACTCTCAGTGCCGGTCGCAATAGCAAGCGGAGGTACCAATGCAACATCTATGGCCAATACTGATGGAGTTGTCTATTTTGATGGCACCAAATTAAATACTACGCTGTTGGCACTACAAATTATGTATTAACCTCAAATGGCGCGGGCAATGCTCCCTCATTCCAAGCGGTGAGCACAAGCGGTGCAGTTACCTCGGTTAATAAAGGCAATAATATATCAATTACCGGTACTGCAACAGCGCCAGTCGTAAATGTTGCCGGAACGGCAACCAATGCAATACAAATTGGCAGTCCAAACGGCGCGCTCCATTCATTATCCTTTGGTACAACCGGCCAAGTATTAACATCAAATGGTTCAGGCAGTTCTCCGTCATGGCAAGTGGTACCTTCTTCAAGTATTACCATTACCGGTGATACGGGAGGTGCGTTAACAGGAAATAATTTTACTTTTACCGGCGGCACAACAGGATTAAAATTTAACGGCACAGGAACAACAGAAACATTAGGCGGTACATTAGCTGTTTCCAATGGCGGCACGGGGACAATAACCTTTGCGCCATATGCACCGGTTATTGGTGGTGTAACAACTCAAGGAGCCCTGCAAAGCGCGTCAACTGGTCAATCAACGCCTGGCTCTGTTTTCACCAGCAATGGCTCAGGTGCGGCACCCAGCTGGGAGCCAGTAAGCGCAATAACATCAGTTCTTGCAGGGAACAATATATCAATTACCGGCTCTTCTGCAACATCACCAATCGTAAATGTTGCCGGAACAACAGACAATGCGTTACAAATTGGGAGTCCAAACGGCGCGCTTCATTCATTATCATTTGGCACGACCGGTCAAATATTAACCTCAAATGGCGCGGGAAGTTCGCCATCATGGCAAGCAGTACCTTCTTCAAGTATTACCATTACCGGTGATACGGGAGGCGCGTTAACCGGAGACAGCTTCACCTTCACCGGCGGCACAACCGGTCTAAAATTTAATGGTGCCGGCACAACAGAAACCTTAAGTGGCACATTAGCTATCGCCAATGGCGGTACCGGTGCTACAAGCCTTGCTGCCAACGGTATTATTATTTCAAATGCGGGGGGCACGACCCTTACTTCGCAACAATTAACCAACGGACAACTCTTGATCGGCAATAGCGGAAATGCTCCGTCTGCAGCTCAATTGACTGCCGGAACCGGTATAGTTATTACCAACGGTGCGGGAAGCATATCAATTAGTGCAAATGGCGGCGGCACAGTGCCCAATACATTTGCTACCCCTAATGGTACTGCAACACCGGCCGGCGGTGTTATCAATATTAACGGCTCCCCATCGCAAGGTATTACTACCTCCGGCGCCGGCAATACAGTAACTATCAACGCAACCAATGCAAGCACCACTGCTAAGGGTGTCGCTTCATTTAGTCCAACAAATTTTACGGTAACCGGTGGCAATGTAGCCTCCAACAATTTCTCTATTAATCCGGGCACCGGCTTGACCGGTGGCGGCTCATTGACTTTGGGCGGATCAACCACTATCTCATTATCTACGCCGGTTTCTGTTACCAATGGTGGTACCGGATTATCAACACTCACCGCACATAACGTGCTTCTTGGTGAAGGCACTGCAAATGTTGGCTTTGCTGCCCCACCTGCTACTACGGGCATTCCATTAGTATCTACCGGCGTGACTAGTGACCCTGCATTTGGTACAGCATCGGTACAAGGTGGCGGCACCGGATCAACAAGTTTTACCGCCAATGCACCGGTTATTGCCGGCGCTACCGCAACAAGCGCTCTTACTACTGCAACAACCGGCATAGCTAATAGTGGCTATGTATTTACCAGCACCGGTTCATCATCCGCGCCCACATGGCAGCCGATCAGTGCAAGTGGTGCCGTAACTTCAATAAAAGCGGGCAACAATATATCAGTTACCGCCGGAACATCTCCTATCGTAAGCGTTGCCGGAACAACAACCAATGCGGTGCAAATCGGTAATGCTACAGGATCGTTAACATCACTTGCCGTTGGCACTAATGGCCAGGTATTGCTCGGCGCTTCCGGCGCTGCGCCTGCGTTCGGAAATCTTACCTCCACCAGTGGCACCCTTGCGTTCACCACCGGGGCAAATAGTCTAAGCATTGACGTTAATGCACCGCTGCCTATTGCCTATGGGGGCACCAATGCAACGTCAATGACCAACACTGATGGTGTTGTCTATTTTGATGGAACACTATTGAATACCACCACCGTGGGGACCTCAGGACAAGTATTAACATCACAAGGCGCAGGAATGGCGCCAACATTTACCTCATTGCCGGCATCAAGTTCAGCCGATGTTCCCAATACATTGGTAATGCGCGATAGCAGCGGTGATTTTGCCACCAACATGATTACTATTGACGGCACACCCTCAGCATCAACCGATGTTGCTACCGTTGCGTATGTGCTGGCACATGAAAGCACCGGCCTGGTGGTGCATTCTCCAGCCATACTCGTGGGTACCGTAGATGAGCCTATTGCCGGACCGGCAACTATTGATGGTTCACCCGTTGTTTCCGGCGAACGCATATTGTTAGTTGATCAGTCCACCTCAACGCAAAATGGCCTGTGGATAGCCGCGGTCGGTGGAACATCGCCTAGCTTTTCTCCTTGGTATCGCCCTGATGATTTTTATACTGGAACTCAGGCAGGTACCGCCTATGTATTAATAACTGGCGGGCAAACCTATGCCGGCTCCAGCTGGGTCTGCTCAACACCAACGGCGATTATTGGCTCAAGTCCCATCTTCTTCAATGAATTTTCGCTCCCCAGCCAAATAAATGGCGCCAATGTTGGCTCCGGTCCCGGACAAGTTTTTCAAAGCAAATCGGGACTCACTCTTAATTTTAGAACTTTGACCGGTGATCCTTACATAACGGTTGGCACAACCGGGAATGAAGTTACCATCACCAGTGATGCAACTTCTCTCAATACAAGCTCTACGATTGTTGCTCGTAATAGTTCTGGCAATTTTGCTGCCGGCACTATTAGCGCAACCAATCTGGTTGATACCGGCATTAATCAATATGCCGTAGTGGTTGGCGGCGGCACCAATCCGTTGACAGGTATTGCGCCTTCTACCGCGGGAAGCGTATTGATATCAGGCGGTTCATCGGCCAATCCTTCATTTGTTGTACCAACGGCAGGTACCGGCCTGGCCGTAACACAAAACGCAACAACCTTGTCATATGGGTTAGTTACACCGGTCGTTATTGCCAATGGCGGAACCGGCTCAACATCGTTTAATCCCAATGCTATTGTTCTTTCAAACGCAGCCGGCACGGCCCTCACGTCGCAACAATTAACTAACGGACAATTACTCATCGGCAGTACCGGCGCAGCACCCTCAGCAGCTCAATTAACCGCAGGAACCGGCATATCTATTGCCAATGGCGCAGGAACTATCTCGATCAGCACCAGTGGTGCAGTTCCCGGCACATTTGTAACGCCCAATGGGGACGCAACACCAGCCGGCGGCATCATTAATATTAACGGCTCCCCATCACAAGGTATTACTACCTCCGGTGCCGGCAATACAGTCACTATCAGTGCAGCCAATGCAAGCACTACTGCTAAGGGTGTCGCTTCATTTAGTCCAACAAATTTTACGGTAACTGGTGGCAATGTGACTTCAAACCCATTTACTATCGCTGCAGGAACCGGATTGACCGGCGGCGGCTCATTCACTTTGGGCGGGTCTACCACACTCGCATTATCCACACCGGTTTCAGTTACCAATGGTGGTACCGGATTATCAACATTAACGGCACACAACGTGCTTCTTGGTGAAGGCACTTCAAATGTAGGTTTTGTTGCGCCCGGAGCAGCAGGCATCCCCTTAATTTCAAATGGCGCCAGTAGCGATCCTATATTTGGCACAGCGGTTGTAGCCGGTGGTGGCACGGGTTCAACTTCGTTTAATACTCATGGTGTTGTCACTTCAGGCTCTTCAGCCACATCCCCTTTAACCGCGCTCACCCTAACTAACGGTCAACTGGTGATCGGTAGCACCGGAGCCGATCCAATCGCGGCTACCTTAACTCAAGGAACCGGTATCTCTATTACCAATGGCGCAGGAAGTATTACTATCGCATCATCCGGATCGGTACCAACAATGTTTACTGAAAATAGCGGAACCGCAACCCCGGCAAGTAACAACTTGAATATTCTCGGCTCACCTACTCAGGGGATTACCACTGCGGGTAGCGGATCAACCATTACTATCAGCGGCATTAATGCGACATCATCACAAAAAGGTATCGCTTCGTTTAGTCCGACAAATTTTACGGTGACCGGCGGCAATGTAGTCTCCAAGATTTTCTCCATTAATCCGGGCACTGGCTTGACCGGTGGCGGCTCATTGACTTTGGGCGGGTCAATAACCATCTCATTATCTACACCAGTTTCAGTCGCCGACGGCGGAACCGGACTATCAACATTGACCGCACACAACGTGCTTCTTGGTGAAGGCACTTTAGATGTAGCCTTTGCTGCGCCAGGAGCGGCAGGAATTCCATTAATTTCAAATGGCGCTAGCAGCGATCCATCATTTGGCACCGCGGTTGTAGCCGGTGGTGGAACGGGCGCAACAACATTAACAACGCATAATGTGATCTTGGGTGCAGGCACCGCAGCTGTAGGCTTTGCTGCCCCAACCGCTACAACCGGTATACCGTTAATTTCTAACGGTTCTTCTGCCAATCCATCATTTGGCACCGCGGTTGTAGCCGGTGGCGGTACCGGGCAAATAAGCTTTACACCCTATGCGCCCATTATTGCCGGCGCTACTTCAACAAGCGCTCTTTTAAGCGCAACAAGCGGCATAGCAAACAGTGGTTATGTGTTCACCAGCACCGGCGCGTCAACATCACCAACATGGCAAGCGGTTCCTGCTTCAAGCATTACCGTTACCGGTGATACCGGCGGCCCGTTAACCGGAAATAGCTTCACGTTCACCGGCGGCACCACCGGATTAAAGTTCAACGGCGCAGGAACAACAGAAACATTAGGCGGTACATTAGTCGTTGCCAATGGGGGCACCGGTGCAACAACCCTTACCGGTGTTCTTATTGGCAATGGCGCATCTGCCATTACCGGCAATCCAATTACCCAATATGATGTGTTGGTTGGTGGCGCGAGTAATGCTATTAGTTCTGTTGCCCCTTCAACAACAACTGGCATACCGTTAATTTCTAATGGTTCTTCTGCCAATCCATCATTTGGTACCGCTGTTGTAGCCGGTGGTGGAACGGGTTCAACTTCGTTTAATACTCATGGTGTTGTCACTTCAGGCTCTTCAGCCACATCCCCATTAACCGCGCTCACCTTAACTAATGGTCAACTAGTGATTGGTAGCACCGGAGCCGATCCGATCGCTGCTACATTAACTCAAGGCACCGGTATCTCTATTACCAGTGGTGCAGGCAGTATTACTATCGCATCATCCGGATCGGTACCCACAACGTTTACTGAAAACAGCGGCACCGCGACGCCGGCAAGCAATAATTTAAATCTTTTGGGCTCGCCTACTTTCGGTATTACCACTGCGGGCAGCGGGTCAACCGTTACTATCAGTGGCATTAATGCAAGCACATCCCAAAAAGGTGTCGCCTCATTTAGCCCAACCAATTTTACGGTAACTAGCGGCAACGTTGTCTCAAACAACTTTACTATCACCGCTGGCACCGGATTAACCGGTGGTGGCGCACTGACCTTGGGCGGATCAACCACTATCTCATTATCTACACCGGTTTCAGTGACCAATGGCGGTACCGGATTATCAACATTAACGGCACATAATGTGCTTCTTGGTGAAGGCACTTCAAATGTAGGCTTTGTTGCTCCTGGATCTGCGGGCATTCCATTAATTTCTAATGGCGCTAGCAGCGATCCTATATTTGGCACAGCTGTTGTAGCCGGTGGTGGAACAGGCGCAACATCATTTACTTCATTCGCGCCACTTATTGGTAATGGAACAAGCGCGGTGCAAACTGCTTCCAGTGGACAATCTACTAGCGGCTACGTTTTCACCAGCACCGGTTCATCATCCGCTCCAACATGGCAGCCAGTAAGTGCAAGTGGCGCGGTAACTTCAGTAACTGGTGGCAATAATATAGCAATTACCGGCACTGCAACGGCACCAGTCGTGAACGTTGCCGGAACAACAGCCAATGCTGTGCAGGTTGGCTCTCCAAACGGCGCGCTTCATTCATTACCGGTCGGCACCAATGGCCAAGTGTTATTAGGGGCTACCGGGGCGTATCCTGCATTTGGCACCTTAACTTCTACAAGCGGCACGATCAGCTACACAACCGGCGCAAATTCATTATCTATTGATCTTGTACCCGTTACCGTTGCTCATGGTGGCACCGGTGCAACAACTCTTACGCAATACGATGTGTTAGTCGGCAACGGTACTTCTGCGATAACAACCGTAGCTCCTTCTGCGACAACGGGCGTTCCATTGATTTCAAACGGTTCTGCAGCTAATCCATCATTTGGCACCGCATTAGTAGCGGGTGGTGGCACGGGTTCGACTTCATTCAATGCCAATGGAGTAGTGATTTCAGGAACAACGGGAACTTCAGCATTGAGTTCGCTCAGCTTGACTAACGGACAAGTAGTAATTGGTAGTAGCTCCGGCGCACCTGCAGCTGCTACTTTGACAAATGGCACCGGTATTTCTATTACCAACGCGGCCAACTCTGTTACCATTGCAGCTTCTGGAGCAGTTCCTACAACGTTCACTGAAAACAGCGGCACCGCAACCCCGGCAAGCAACAACTTAAATATTATCGGATCACCTACTCAAGGCATTACCACTGCGGGCAGCGGATCAACCGTTACTATCAGTGGCATTAATGCGACATCAACACAAAAAGGTATCGCATCGTTCAATTTAACCGAGTTCACGGTAGCCTTGGGAGCTGTAACTTCAAATCCATTCACCATCACTGCCGGCACCGGCTTAACCGGCGGCGGGTCGTTGAATTTGGGTGGATCAACAACAATCTCATTATCTACACCGGTTTCAGTAGCCAATGGCGGCACCGGTTTGCCAACACTCACCGCGCACAATGTTCTTCTTGGTGAAGGCACTTCAAATGTAGGCTTTGTTGCACCCGGATCTGCAGGCATACCATTAATATCAAATGGGGCTTCAAGTGATCCAATCTTTGGCACCGCGACGGTACCCGGCGGCGGCACCGGCGATACGAGCTTTACTGCCTATGCACCAATTACCGGTGGTTCGACATCCACAGGAAATTTACAAAGCGCTTCTTCAGGACAAAGCAATGTGGGTTATGTGCTCACCAGCACCGGTACAACCTCTCTGCCAACATGGCAAGCAGTTACCGCAGGTGGCGGCATTGTTACTTCAGTTAGCGCGGGAAATAATATAGCAATTACCGGCACCGCAACGGCGCCAATAGTAAATGTTGCCGGAACAACACCAAATGCGGTACAGGTTGGTTCTCCCGATGGGGCGTTGCATTCATTACCGGTCGGTACCAATGGTCAAGTACTTATTGGGGCAACCGGGGCGTATCCTGCATTTGGCACCTTAACTTCTACAAGCGGCACGATCAGCTACACAACCGGCGCAAATTCATTATCTATTGATCTTGTACCGGTTACCGTTGCTCATGGTGGCACCGGTGCAACAACTCTTACGCAATACGACGTGTTGGTCGGCAACGGCACTTCTGCCATAACAACCGTGGCACCTTCTTCAACAATCGGGGTCCCGTTAATTTCCAACGGTTCTTCTGCCAATCCATCATTTGGCACCGCATCGGTAGCGGGTGGTGGCACGGGTTCAACTTCATTCAATGCTAATGGAGTAGTGATTTCAGGAACAACGGGAACTTCAGCATTAAGTTCGCTCAGCTTGACTAATGGACAAGTAGTAATTGGTAGCAGTTCTGGCGCGCCTGCAGCTGCTACGTTGACAAATGGCACCGGTATTTCTATTACCAATGCAGCCAACTCTATTACCATTGCAGCTTCTGGAGCGGTTCCTACAACTTTCACCGAAAATTCAGGTACTGCAGCCCCGGCAAGTAACAACTTAAATATTATCGGCTCACCAACCTTCGGCATTACCACTGCGGGCAGCGGATCAACCGTTACTATCAGCGGCATTAATGCGACATCAACACAAAAAGGTATTGCGTCGTTCAATTTAACCGAGTTCACGGTAGCCTCGGGAGCTGTAACTTCAAATCCATTCACCATCACTGCCGGCACCGGCTTAACCGGCGGCGGGTCGTTGAATTTGGGTGGATCAACAACAATCTCATTATCCACGCCAGTTTTAGTTACCAATGGCGGTACCGGCCTATCAACATTGACCGCGCACAATGTACTTCTTGGTGAAGGCACTTCAAATGTTGGCTTTGTTTCGCCCGGAGCGGCAGGCATTCCATTAATTTCTAATGGCGCTAGCAGCGATCCGATATTTGGCACAGCTGTTGTAGCCGGTGGCGGAACGGGCGCGACATCATTTACTTCATTCGCGCCACTTATTGGTAATGGAACAAGCGCTGTGCAAACCGCTTCCAGTGGACAATCTACTAGCGGCTATGTGTTCACCAGCACCGGTTCATCATCCGCTCCAACATGGCAGCCAGTAAGCGCAAGTGGCGCGGTAACTTCAGTAACTGGCGGCAACAATATAGCAATTACCGGCACCGCAACGGCGCCAATAGTGAACGTTGCCGGAACAACACCAAATGCAGTACAGGTTGGTTCTCCCGATGGCGCGCTGCATTCATTACCGGTCGGTACCAATGGTCAAGTATTACTCGGGGCAACCGGCGCAAATCCTGCATTTGCCACACTGATCTCTACCGGCGGAACACTCACTTATACACCAGGCGCCAATTCACTCAATATTGATCTTACCATACCGGTTACCGTTGCTCATGGTGGAACCGGCGCAACGACTCTTACCCAGTACAATGTGCTGCTTGGCGAGGGAACAGCAGCTGTTGGTTTTGCCACACCAGGATCTGCGGGCATTCCATTAATTTCTAACGGTTCTTCTGCCAATCCATCATTCGGCACCGCATTAGTAGCAGGCGGTGGCACGGGCCAAACAAGCTTTACCCCATATGCGCCCATTATTGCCGGTGCTACTTCAACAAGCGCTCTTATAAGCGCCACGAGCGGCATAGCAAACAGTGGTTACGTGTTCACCAGCACCGGCGCATCAACGTCACCATCGTTCCAATCTCTCGGCTCTCTAGGAGCAGTTACAAGCGTTAACGGTGATACCGGATCTATAACACCGACCTCAGGTGTAATAGCATTCAATGCACTGTCTACCGCCGGTTCAACGGTGATGTTCTCACCAACCAATAGTTCAACAATGGCATTGTATACAACCTCACCAACGCTGCTCAACACGCTCATTGGTCTAGGTGCAGGCAATAGTAGTGTAACGGGTACTGAGAATACCGGTGTTGGCTATCAAGCATTAAATAAATTAACTTCAGGATCAAACAATACGGCTTTTGGTTATCAGGCTTTGACTGTGAATACTGGCGGATCAAACAATATTGCTATGGGAAACAAGGCCCTGGCAGCTAATGTCACTGCATCAAATAGTGTTGCTGTTGGTAATAGCGCTCTGGCCGCTAACACCGCAGCAAACAATACCGCTGTTGGTACCAGTGCTCTGGCAGCAAATACTACCGGAACTCCCAACACCGCTATTGGTTACAATGCATTGCTGGTCAACAACACCGGTATAAATAACGTTGCCCTTGGTTATAGCCCACTCGTACACAACACAACCGGCTCTGCAAATATTGCTATAGGGAACAAGGCTCTTGCAGCGAATACCACTGCATCAAATAGTGTTGCTGTTGGTAATAGCGCTCTGGCCGCTAACACCGCAGCAAACAATACCGCCGTTGGTACCAGTGCCCTGGCAGCAAATACTACCGGCACTCCCAACACCGCTGTTGGTTACCAAGCATTAACAGCAAATACTACCGGTATGAATAATGTTGCTATAGGTGATCAAGCATTAGCTGCAAATACTACAGCTGTTCAAAGCACCGCTGTGGGTCATGTTGCGTTAACGCTCAGTAACGGTAGCTATAATACTGCCGTGGGATCTCAAGCATTAACTGCAAATACAACAGGCATTGCTAACACGGCTATAGGGACGGCTACAATGCAAAGCAATACAACAGGGACGAACAATACTGCTGTTGGATTCCAAGCACTAAACGCCAACATAGGTGGAGGAACCAATACCGCTGTGGGCTATCAAGCCCTTAAATTAAACACATCCGGTCAAAATAACGTTGCAATTGGTAACCTTGCCTTGGGCGCAAATCTCACTGCTTCAAATAGTGTTGCTGTTGGTAACAGCGCTCTAGGTGGTAACACCGTTGCAAACAATACTGCTGTTGGCACCGGCGCTTTGGCCGCCAATACCACCGGATCTCCCAACACTGCTGTTGGTTATAATGCCCTTACAGCTAATACTACGGGCATCAATAACGTTGCTTTGGGTCATCAAACTCTTGATGCAAACACAACCGGTTCCGCCAACGTCGCGATAGGTAATAATGCCTTGGGTGCCAATGTCACCGCTTCAAATAGTGTTGCCGTTGGTAGCAGTGCCCTTGCTCTTAACACGTCGTCAAATAATACCGCTGTTGGCTGGAACGCTTTAACGAGCAGCACTGCGAGTCCAAACAGTGCATTTGGCTATGCTGCATTGCAAAATACTACAACAGGTACCGGTAATACTGGCATCGGCTATGAGGCTTTACAAAACAACAGTTCCGGTGCCACCAATATTGCTCTTGGTTATCAAGCCGGTTCTGCTTTAACAACCGGATCCAACAATATTGATATTGGCAATAGCGGAGTAGCGGCTGAATCAAACACCATACGTATTGGTACTCAAGGCACTCAAACATCGTGCTACATTAGCGGTATCACCGGAATAACCACCGCAAATACCAACATTGCTACTATCAATTCATCAACGGGACAGCTTGGCGCGACTAATACCGTTTCAGTTGCCAATGGCGGAACCGGCGCGAACAGCCTTACTGGTGTGCTTATTGGCAATGGCACATCTGCAGTTACCGGAAATCCGATTACCCAGTATGATGTGTTGGTCGGTGGTGCAAGCAACGCGATTAGCTCTATTGCTCCTTCAACAACAACCGGCATTCCGTTCATTTCTAACGGTTCTTCTGCCAATCCAGCATTTGGCACCGCTGTTGTAGCAGGCGGTGGCACGGGCTCAACTTCGTTTAATACTCATGGTGTTGTCACTTCAGGCTCTTCAGCCACATCCCCATTAACAGCGCTCACCTTAACGAATGGTCAACTGGTGATCGGTAGCACCGGAGCCGATCCAATCGCCGCTACCTTAACTCAAGGAACCGGTATCTCTATTACCAATGGCGCAGGAAGTATTACTATCGCATCATCCGGATCGGTACCAACAACGTTTACTGAAAATAGCGGAACCGCAACCCCGGCAAGCAACAACTTAAATATTCTCGGCTCGCCTACTCAGGGCATTACCACTGCGGGTAGCGGATCAACCGTTACTATCAGCGGCATTAATGCGACATCAACACAAAAAGGTATTGCGTCGTTCAATTTAACCGAGTTCACGGTAGCCTCGGGAGCTGTAACTTCAAATCCATTCACCATCACTGCCGGCACCGGCTTAACCGGCGGCGGGTCGTTGAATTTGGGTGGATCAACAACAATCTCATTATCCACGCCAGTTTCAGTTACCAATGGCGGTACCGGCCTATCAACATTGACCGCGCACAATGTACTTCTTGGTGAAGGCACTTCAAATGTTGGCTTTGTTTCGCCCGGAGCGGCAGGCATTCCATTAATTTCTAATGGCGCTAGCAGCGATCCGATATTTGGCACAGCTGTTGTAGCCGGTGGCGGAACGGGCGCGACATCATTTAATACTCATGGTGTTGTCACTTCAGGCTCTTCAGCCACATCTCCATTAACAGCGCTCACCTTAACTAATGGTCAACTGGTGATCGGTAGCACCGGAGCCGATCCAATCGCGGCTACACTAACTCAAGGCACCGGCATCTCTATTACCAATGGTACAGGAAGTATCACTATCGCATCATCCGGATCGGTACCAACAACGTTTACTGAAAACAGCGGCACGGCAACCCCGGCAAGTAACAACTTGAATATTCTCGGCTCGCCTACTCAGGGCATTACCACTGCGGGTAGCGGATCAACCGTTACTATCAGCGGCATTAATGCGACATCAACACAAAAAGGTATCGCTTCGTTTAGTCCAACAAATTTTACAGTAACCGGCGGCAATGTAGTCTCCAAGATTTTCTCCATTAATCCGGGCACTGGCTTGACCGGTGGCGGTCATTGACCTTGGGTGGTTCAACCACCCTCTCATTATCTACACCGGTTTCAGTCGCCAATGGCGGCACCGGATTACCAACATTGACCGCGCACAACGTGCTTCTTGGTGAAGGCACTGCAAATGTAGGCTTTGCTGCGCCAGGAACTGCCGGACAAATACTCGTTTCAAATGGAGCAACTGCTGATCCGTCATTCGAATCATTGAGCAGCGCTGGCGCAATTACTCAGATTAATGGCGACGCTGGATCAGCAACGCCGGCTTCGGGGATCATTACCTTCAATGCAAATTCAAACGCAGGATCAACGGTTGAGTTTAGCGCCTCAGGATCAACGGTTGATTTATTGGTTACCAATCCAACGACACAAAACACATTCATAGGTCTTGCTGCAGGAAATACTAGTTCACCATCGGCGACCGGCAACACTGGCATAGGCTACGCTTCCTTGAATAACAACAAGGGCACTTCTAACACAGCCTTAGGATTTGAGGCCCTGTTTGCCAACACCACCGGTGGCGGCAACACCGCCATAGGATACATTGCTTTGCCAAACAATAGCACGGGCTCTTCTAATACCGCCATAGGGTACGCTGCCTTGAACAGCAACACCACTGGCTCCTCTAATGTTGCTATTGGTAACAATGCACTCCAAAATAGCAACGGCAATAATAATGTTGCTTTTGGCTATCAAGCAGGTTCTGCATTGACAACCGGATCTAACAATATTGATATCGGCAATAGCGGTGTAGCTGCTGAATCAAACACCACTCGCATCGGCACTCAAGGAACTCAAACATCGTGCTATATTAGTGGTATAACCGGAGTAACCACTGCCAATACCAACATTGCTACTATCAATTCATCAACCGGACAGCTTGGCGCGACTACTACAGTTTCCGTCGCCAACGGCGGAACCGGCGCTAACAGCCTTACCGGCGTTTTAATAGGTAATGGCACATCTGCAGTAACCGCTAATCCGATTACCCAATTTGATGTGTTAGTTGGTGGCGCAAGCAACACGATTAGCTCGATTACACCAAGCACCGCGGATTTTGTATTGACCTCCAACGGCACAAGCGCCAACCCATCGTTCCAATCTCTCAGCTCTTTAGGAGCGGTTACAAGTGTTAATGGTGATACAGGATCTATAACACCGACCTCGGGTGTAATAGCATTCAAGGCACTTTCTACTGCCGGGTCAACGGTAATGTTCTCGCCAACCAATAGTTCAACAATGGCATTGTATACCACCTCACCAACACTGCTCAACACGCTCATTGGGTTAGGTGCAGGCAATAGTAGTGTAACGGGTACTGACAATACCGGTGTTGGCTATCAAGCATTAAATAAATTAACTTCAGGTGCGAATAATACCGGTATCGGCTATCAGGCTTTGGCTGCGAATACTACCGGATCAAACAATATTGCTATGGGAAACAAGGCCCTTGCAGCTAATACCACTGCAGCAAACAATACCGCTGTTGGTACCAGTGCTCTGGCTGCAAATACTACCGGCACTCCCAATACCGCTATTGGTTACAATGCATTGCTGGTCAACAACACCGGTGTAAATAACGTTGCTCTGGGCTACAGCCCACTGGTAAGCAACACAACCGGCTCTGCAAATATTGCTATAGGGAACAAGGCCCTTGCAGCGAATACCACTGCATCAAACAATACAGCCGTTGGCACCAGTGCTCTGGCAGCAAATACTACCGGCACTCCCAACACCGCCATTGGCTACAATGCGTTGCTGGTCAACAACACCGGTGCTAACAACGTCGCTCTTGGGTATACAACTTTAGATGCAAACACAACTGGTTCTGCCAACGTTGCGGTAGGTAACAATGCTTTGGGCGCCAATGTCAGCGCTTCAAATAGTGTTGCTATCGGCAACAATGCTCTAGCTGCTAACACCGCTTCAAACAATACCGCTGCTGGTACTAGTGCTCTGGCAGCAAATACTAGCGGCACCCCCAATACCGCTATCGGTTACAATGCGTTGCTGGTTAACAATACCGGTGCGAATAACGTCGCCCTTGGTTATCAAGCTCTCAAAGCAAACACAACAGGTTCTACCAACGTCGCGATAGGTAATAATGCTTTGGGCGCCAATGTCAGCGCTTCAAATAGTGTTGCTGTTGGTAACGGTGCTCTGGCTGCTAACACCGCTGCGGATAATACCGCCGTTGGCGCTAGCTCTCTCGCTGCCAATACCACTGGAATCGAAAATAGTGCCGTGGGCTTTCAAGCGTTACAAAATAATACAACAGGAACTTGTAATAATGCGTTGGGATGCTTTGCATTACAAGATAATACTGGCGGATCATTTAACATTGCCATAGGACATGATGCATTACTAACGAATACCAGTGCTTCTAACAATGTCGCTATCGGAGAAAGCAGTTTGAAAGCAAATACCGCAGCAAACAATACCGCTGTTGGGTATAGCGCTTTGACCGCCAATACCACCGGATCTCCCAACATTGCTGTTGGTTATAATGCCCTAACTGCCAATACTACGGGTATAAACAATGCCGCTGTTGGTTACAATGCTCTTTATATAAATACCACTGGTTCATACAATACCGCTCTGGGAATGCTTGCGCTAAGCACCATTGCTACAGGGTCTAACAACACAGCAATAGGTTTTGATGCTGCCCAAAGTCTTACAACGGGCAGTAATAATATTTTTATTGGTGTAGGATCCGGTGGCACCCTAGGAAACGGCAGCAACAACGTGATAATCGGTAATGAGGCGCAGCCCGGCAGCCCCACTGGTACCTGGAGCAATAATATATACCTAGGAAATGGCATCACTAATTACGCGGACCAGAACTACATCAGAATAGGAAATCCCTCAACCGGTTACAACGCATGCTTCATTCAGGGCATATATAATATGACAAATTCTGGACTCCCAAACGTCTATGTGGATGTCAATGGACAACTCTGGAAATCTACCACCCCTTCATCACGTCGCTACAAAGACGACATTGCATCGCTCAGTCCCGTGACAGGCAAGCTTGCTCAGCTTAATCCGGTCAGCTTTGCCTATAAAACTGATGACAACAAAACTAAGAACTATGGGCTTATTGCAGAAGAAGTACAGGAAATTGATCGCTCATTGGTCATGTACAATGATAACGGCTCCCCTGAGACCGTCTACTACCAGTTCCTGCCACCATTGCTCCTCAAGGGTTGGCAAGAACAGCAGCATGAATTAATGGCACAACGCGCCGAGCTTGACGAATGCAAGCGCATCATGGCAGAACAACAAAAAAGACTCGATGCACTCTATGCGCATATGGGATTAGCAGCATAACAAAAATCGAATGTATTGTACCCGCTAAAAAAGGGGCCTTCAGAAATGAGGGCCCCTTTTGTTATTTCACTCGCAGCTTATTATATTTTTGCTAAACTTGACTATGGCGCAAAAAAGAAATCTTTTTACCGCTTATCATCTGAAAAAATTTTATTCGGTCACACGGGAGACATTAATGCTTTTGGACCATCAGTTTTTGCAGTTAGCTGTTCCGGAATTAGAATTGATAACATCATTCTTTCCTGAAAACTATGTTTTTTCTATCGATTCTCGCACGATCAAACGGGGAGAATTGTTTGTCGCGTTGACGGGAAAAAAAGTTGACGGACATATGTTTTGCGAGCAGGTATTGCGCTCCGGCGCAGCCGGCTTGGTTATAGAAAAGAACAAAAAAAATCTGCTCAAAAACATTTCTTCCGATTTATTAGACAATAAACTCATTATCGCGGTGCCCGACACAAAACAAGCATTGGTGCAATGGGCAACTACATGGAGACAGCAATTTTCTATCCCGGTAGTTGGCATAACCGGCTCTGTAGGAAAAACGTCAACCAAAGAGCTTTTATCTGCAATTCTTGCAGCCGAATCCATTCATCATCTCTCTTCCGCCGATAATCAAAATACGCTCCTGGGTATTTCATTAAACATGTTGCGATTGCGCACAGAGCATACCGTTGCCATTTTTGAAATGGGCGTGAGCAAGCGCGGTGAAATGGCTCAATTGGCACACTTGGTAAAACCAACATTGGCGCTCATTACCACGATTGGCCATTGTCATATGGAAGGACTTGGCTCATTGCAAGATATTGCGCTTGAAAAGCGTGACATCTTTAAATTTTTTACCGAACAGAGCATTGGCGTTATTAATGGTGATGTGCCGCTTCTTTCGCAAGTAAGCTATATTCATCCGGTAGTTAAATTTGGTTCAAAAACTATTAATCAAGTGCAAGCGCGCAAGATTGAGATCGGTGACAAACAGACTAATTTTGTGATGAAAGTATATAAAAAAAAGTATGCGGTGTGTGTACCGCAGACGCATGAAGGAGCAGTATCAAATGCTTTGTCGGCAGCAACTCTTGCTCATATGCTTAATATTCCAGTTGAAACCATTATACAGACTATTCAGAAGCCGCTAACCATCAGTGGCCGCTTTGAAGAAAAAAAATTACGCAATAATGCGGGAACAGTTATTAATGATTGTTACAATGCAAACCCGGAAAGTATGAAAGCAGCGTTACTGGCTTTTGAAAAATATGACACCGATGCACAAAAGGTAGCAATTTTGGGCGACATGCTTGAACTCGGTATTAACAGTGCATTTTGGCATCGACAATTGGGCAGATTTTTGCGCAAAGTTCCTTCATTGAAAAAATTAATTTTGGTTGGCTCGTGGGTGCAATGCACAAAAAAAACCGCACCTATCACTTTACCTGTTGAAATTGTTGCAACATGGCAAGAAGCGCTTGAAAAAGCACAAGACGCCATGAAACAAGCCAAGTCGGCAATATTGGTTAAAGCATCGCGCGGTATGCAATTGTCTTTGTTGGTTGACGGCTTAATGGTGGCTGATGAGACAATAAATGCGAGCCCCCTGCTCACAAAAACAAACAACGCTACTCCCTTAATACATGGATAATTATTAATGTCTGAAATGCAGCTTTTTCATAAAACAGTTCTTGTACAGGAAGTTCTTGAATATCTTAATCCTCAACCGGGAAAAACCTACCTTGACGTAACGTTTGGTTCAGGTGGCCATACCCGCGCTATTTTGGAAAAAGAGCCAACATGCAAGGTTATAGCTCTTGATTGGGATCAGGTCGCTCTTGATACCTACGGACCGGCACTCAGAGCAGAGTTTGGTGATAGGATCAGACTTGTGTGGGGTAACTTTGCGCTTCTCTATAAATTATTACGCAGTGAAAAAATAGACAATGTTGACGGTATCCTGGCCGATTTTGGAACCTCTCAAATTCAAATTATTAATCGCGCCGGTTTTTCGGTGCATAGAAATACGCCGCTTGATATGCGCATGTCTCCATCACATCAAAAAATAACTGCTGCTGAGTTATTAAATAAAGCCACGGAGGAAAAGTTACGTGAGCTATTTTGGCAATTTGGTCAAGAAAGAAACGCTCGGCAAATAGCTGCTGCCATTATTCAGGAGCGCGCAATTAGACCATTTAAAATGACTAAAGATTTAGCAGATCTCATCGCGCGCATTGCACCGAGCAAAAACCGCCGCATTCATCCGGCAACGCAAGTTTTTCAGGCATTGCGTATTTATGTAAACAAAGAGCTTGATAACATTAGCGCTTTTTTGGCTGCAGCAACTTCAGCATTGAATGATGAAGGCGATTGGTATGCATCAGCTTTCATTCCTTGGAAGACCGCATCGTCAAACAGTTTTTCAAAGAAAAAGAGCAAGAGGGAATTCTTACTATACTTACTCCCAAGATGATAAGCGCCGGTGAAGAAGAGCTCAAAGCAAATCCGTCATCACGCTCTGCATGTTTGCGCGCTGCTCAGAAGAATGAAGCTAAATAGCGAGAATTTTTGTTGACAAAAAAGGGGCGTTGTATACAATTAAGGGACAATTATATATTGTACTCACACTAAAAAGGGATTGTAGTATCTCTAAGGGTTGCGACCATGGAAATAACAGAAGTAAAAGTATATCCGGCAAAAGAAAATGGTAGACTTAAAGCATATGCAACGGTGGTCTTTGACAATAGCTTTATTGTACGCGATTTAAAAATAATCGAAGGCAATAAAGGTTTCTTCGTATCGATGCCATCGCGTCGTAGAAAAGATGGAACATTCCGAGATATAGTTCATCCGCTGAATTCTGACACTCGCAAAAGAATTGAAGATGCCATCACCAAGGAATATGAGCGCATTTTGGCAACCGGTGAAACATATACATCGGCAGAAGACGAAGAATAATAATCGTTTCTGAGTAGTAAAAAAGTTCTTTTTTTAGCACATCAAAAAATTTGTTGGGGCGTGGCCAAGTGGTAAGGCACCGGTTTTTGGTACCGGCATTCGGAGGTTCGAATCCTTCCGCCCCAGCCAGTCTTCGCTCTTACGAGCTGCGCCTGGCGCGGCCATCAAACTGGATCCTTCGCTTAGAATTAACGGTGAGGACACCCGGGCCAACAGCATGGTCGTCGCTTTCCATTTTTAAGGCTTGAACAGCCCCACTTGATCCGGTGACTTCTAGTTTCTGATTTTTTAGCTGATTCAATCCAACATATCCACTCATTGCGCGCGAGTGCCGTGATATCCTCCCACATTGCTAATGCCTTCGGGTTGGCTATAAGCGCTTCTTTCAGATCCGCGGGCAACTCATGTACTATTCCGCTAGCAATATTTTTTTGTGTCATGGATCATGTAACCATAATTAAGAATCTGTTTGTAATTTTTTAATAAATATAGTTATTAATATAATATCAATGCAATAGATTTGCAATGTGCCGTACTGGTATACACGGAGTGTCTATTTATGGGGAGTCTTATCACCGCTGTAGGAAAACTTTAATAATACATAGCGAAGACGGGCCGGCCTCTTTACCTGTATCATATAAATAACCCCCCCTTCTTTCAGACCCTCTGATCACCAACGCTAACCGGATTGTTATCAAGCATCGTTACTATCGTGCTTTCTGATGCTCACAACTTCTCTGGCTCACTATTCAAGATGTCGACAGTTGTCGATATTTTGCTTATACTATCCATGTCATTCACTTTTATACCGCTCCTTTGTTAATATTTCTCTTAGCATTTAAGGGATGGTGTTATACATTTTTTCATATAGGTTGTTATTATGAACAATAAAAAAGGCAAAAAAAATCAATTTTTTAATGGCGGACCGGGCAATATGTTTCTGTTGGCAATTATCTTTCTTGCCGGCATTGTACTGCTCGCCAAAATGACTGAATTCACCCGCCATACTAAAACTCTCGCCTATTCGGAATTTTTAGAAAAAGTTGAGCGCAACGAAGTCAAAGAGGTTCAGTTAGTTGGTCAAGATGTCTATG
The DNA here is from genome assembly GCA_963707655.1 of uncultured bacterium. GTDB lineage: Bacteria > Babelota > Babeliae > Babelales > Vermiphilaceae > JAKAUA01. Next base: position 462,538 of record OY970172.1, read on the forward strand.
GCATTCTTGCCGATGATAGCCGCTTTGAGGCAACAGTAGCCAATAACCCAAACGATTTAGAGCTCTTAAAAAAGCATAACGTAAAGATGTCGGTGGTCAGTGCTGCCAGTCAAAACTTCTTATGGTATTTACTCCCCTTCATTGGACTCTTGCTTGCCTTGGGCGCAGCGGTCTGGTTCTTTATTAAGCAGACCAGAGGTAGCGGCAACGGCAATGGCAACAATACTATTTTTACTATGGGTAAAAGCCGTGCTCGTTTGTATATGCCCTCGACCATTAAAGAAAAATTTAGCTCCGTAGCCGGAGCCGCAGAGGCAAAAGAAGAGCTGCAGGATGTGGTAGAATTCTTGAAAAACCCTGAAAGATATCAGTCGCTTGGGAGCAAAAATTACCCGCGGCGTATTATTGGTGGGTGAGCCAGGAAATGGTAAAACATTGTTGGCAAAAGCGGTTGCCGGTGAAGCAAATTGCCCATTCTTCAGCATTAGTGGATCAGATTTTATAGAAGTTTTTGTGGGCGTTGGTGCTTCTCGTGTGCGTGATTTATTTGCACAGGCGCGCAAACAATCCCCCTGCATCATCTTTATAGATGAAATTGATGCAGTCGGCCGCCAGCGCGGTGCCGGATTGGGTGGTGGTCATGATGAGCGTGAGCAGACCCTGAACCAGTTATTAACAGAAATGGATGGCTTTCAAACCATCGGTGGATCAGTCATCGTTATAGCGGCGACCAACAGACCTGATGTTCTTGATAAAGCACTGTTGCGCCCCGGCAGATTTGATCGCCAAGTGATAGTACCGTATCCCGATGCAAAAAGCAGAGAACAAATCTTACGTCTTCATGCACAGGACATTAAACTTGCTTCTGATGTTGATTTTGAAAAACTTGCCCGCGCTACTCCCGGATTTACCGGTGCCGATTTAGCTAATTTGCTTAATGAAGCAGCGCTTCAGGCATCAAAAAACCCTAACAAGCAGCTGGTTACCGAAGCAGACATTGAAGAGGCCCGTGATAAAGCGATTATGGGTAAAAAATGGCAAACAAAGGTGATGACCGAAGAAGACAAGCGGGTTACAGCGTATCATGAGGCAGGACATACCCTGATGATTGTTATGCAACCCGATTGTACCGACCAACTGCACAAAGTAACCATTTTGCCTCGTGGTAACTCATTGGGCTCAACCCACCCGCTCCCTGAAAAAGAGAAATTTACTGATTCCAAAGAGCAAAAACTTGCTACCATCAGAATCGCTTTGGGTGGACGTGTCGCAGAAGAACTTGCATGCAATATTAAAGGCAGCGGCGCATACAGTGATTTTAAAAAAGCAACCGAACTCGCCCGTCGCATGGTATGCTTGTATGGCATGAGTGATGAAATGGGTACGGTGGTTTATAGCCAAGAAGAAGGCGCATATCAATATTCCCCAAACATAGCGTCAAAAATAGATGCTGCAGTTGAAAAGATGATGAATCAGTGTATGCAAGAGACCAAGGATCTTTTAATACAGAACCGCGACAAGCTGGAAATTGTGGCGCAAGCCCTTTTAGAGCGTGAGACTCTTGATAAAAAAGATATTTACGCCCTTTTAGCTATCAAGGAGCCGGCTCAAGAGCAAGAATCTGCTTCAACTATGGAGAGTCAACCGACAGCGTAGGGCTAAATGCTCCCCTGGGAATGAGGGGGGTGACAATGGATTTGATAGAAATTGTGGAAAAAACACTATTACATTTGAAAAAAATGACTTTTTTAGTACACTAGAGAAGTAAATAGATTTTTCGATTGAAAGGATAAACATCAATGGCAAGAGTGTGTGCGGTGTGTGATAAAGGACCGCAAGTTTCAAACTTAGTGAGCCACGCTAACAACAGAGTGAAGCGATGGGTGTATCCTAACGTGCATCGTATGCGTTTCATAGAAACAGATGATGTTAAATGCAGGGTGCAACAGGCTAAGGTCTGCACTAAATGTGTTAAAGCTGGCAAAGTAAAAAAAGTTGTATAAATTAGATCAAGGTTTTATCGATGGCCAATATTAAATCTGCCAAGAAACAAGCAAAACAAAGCGAACAAAGAAGAAAGATTAATCTTTCTCGTAAAACAGCGATCAAAACAGCAGTTAAAAAATTATTGACTGAGATTGCCAATAGCGATGTTACCAAAGCTCAAGAAGCGCTCAAAGATGTTGAAGCAAAATTAGCGCGCGCTAAAGGTAAAAGTGTTATGCACAAAAATACCGTTGCACGCAAAGTGAGCCGTTTGGCAAAACGCGTTGCTGCAACAAAAAAAAGCTGCCACAAAGACAAAGTAAGCTTTTTGTTACGATAACATTGAAGAGCAGGACTTTTAAAAAAGTTCTGCTCTTTTTTTTGTGCAAAAATAATCAACGATTGACTTTGTGTATTGAAGGTAGTTTAAAGTGAAAAGCCCCTCTTATTATCGCTGATAAAAGGGGCTTTGTTTTTTTAATACACTTCTCTTGTGATTGCCTTCAAAATTAAACAGATCCTGAATAGATATTTGTTTTCGTGCAAGATCGGTGCTACGATGAGTCGATAATTTTCATTATTTGTTTAAAGACTAAGGAGCAAACCATGTCTTTTAAGCGTTTATTTATCACATTAACCTGTGTTGTCTCACTTTCATTGGCTGCGCATGAGGGTGAAAAAGAAGCACAATGGGGTAAGTTTGTACAAAAATATGGCGCATCGCTTGCCTTGGGCACTGCAATTGGGGCCGCCTCCGGAACCGCTTGTTTTCACATGGATCAATTGATTCCTTTTCCCATCGATTGGTCTTTATGGTACGCAATCCGCTGGCAAACGATCTCTTCATGCGAAGAGACTCTGCGCGAAGCCGATATAGAATTTGATGCCGGCGTTGTTGAAAATAGCGCCTGGGCAGCCGCATGGCTTTCCTATTTTACGGTGAATGCCCACTATGCATGCAACCCCGTAGAAAAAGTTTTTGCCCCCATAGAAAAAGTTTTTGCGCCCATAGAAAAAGTTTTGATCTTCTGTAAGGATTTGGAAAATATTTGATATCAATAAGCTTTTTTATATTTAATTAAAAAGTTTTTGGCAATATCGGTGGCAACGCGGGCAGTGCCTGCATGCTCAACTAAAATTACCAGCGTAAGTGGTCGGTGATCTTTGTATTTAAAGTAGGCCACGAACCAACCATGTTCCAAATATATACTGCCCATGCAGCGCTTGTTATAGGTGCTCGTTTGGGCAGTACTTGTTTTTGCGTATAGTTCTATATCTTTAATTTTAGCCCCTCTGCCGGTACCGTCTTCTACCACGTAGCGCATTGCTTCTTGCAAAAACTCTCGTGTACTTTGAGCAATAGCCAAGGGTTGTTTAACGATCGGCTCATTCATGAGTATGCGCGGCGTTACCAAATAGCCGGTAAAAATGCTCGCAATCATGCGGGCCACCTGAATTGGCGTTACCAATAAATAACTTTGACCGATAGCGGCAGATAATGTCTCTCCCGGCCACCAGCGTTCACCCTTTGTTTGCAGTTTCCAACGCATTGAAGGAATAAGGCCTGTTTTTTCCGGGAAAATAATATTGGTCGGTTGGCCAAGACCAAACCTGTGCGCGTAATCTGCCAACAAATCAATGGGTATCTGTTTGCCTATCTCAAAGAACATGGCATTGCATGATTTGACCAACCCCGAATGCAAGGAAAGCTTTCCATGACCATCTCGATTACTGCAATGGTACTGACGATTGGCGAAAGATACATGACCCTTACAGTACCATGTTGCATCGGGCTGTATAATGCCCTGCTCGAGTGCGGCACTCGTAGTGACTAATTTAAAAATAGATCCGGGTGGATACGATGCATTAAAGGCACGGTTTAAAAAGAGCTGTTTTTCTTGTAATTGTTGCCAACTTTCTTTTTTCATATGTTCTAAAAACAATGCCGGATCAAAATTGGGGCGTGAAACAATACCAAGAAGATCCCCATCATGTGAATCCATAACAATAAAGGTACCGCTATACTCTTGAGGAAATACTTCTTCCAGCATCTGCTGCAATTCAATATTGATGGTAATTTTAATATTATTACCGGCAAGCGATTGTTTTATTTCTTGCTGATCCAAATGTCTGCCCAAAGAGTTAATCGTATTAAGGATAACCCCCTGCTCCCCTTGCAGCATATTTTCAAAAAGCTGTTCCAATCCCATCTTGCCAACCGCTTTTAATTCAAAATTCCCCAAATAGCCCACAATATGACTTGCGTATGAATGAAAGGGATAAAAACGTTTAAAGCTGCTCCGCAGCAGAATATTGGGATTACCTGAGCATTGTTCTTCAATTTTGCAAATATGCTCAAAAGGCATATCAAGTGCAAGCGGAATTGCCTTGTGCCGTTTTTCGCCCAATTTTATGGTATGCATGAGCGGTTCATTGCTCATAATAGGGGTGCCAAGAATATTTTCAAGACGTTTTAATGTTTCACATTGATCAACGCTTATGCTGTTTTTTCCGCTCCCCTGCCAATAAAGGTCTATGGTTGGGCGGTTTGTCGCCAAGAAAAGGCCATTTCTATCAAGAATGTTGCCGCGGGGAGAAGGTATTTTTTCTGTGCGCAGAAAGTTTTTCTTACTTTGAATTGAAAAAAAATCACTCAACGTAATCTGCAAATAAAAAAGACGTAAAACAATAATGCTGCTTAAAATACAAACGACAATGATAATTTTTACTATTTTATTGCTGGGGTTCGGCCAGATAATTTGCATGGGCGCCAATCGACATCGTAATTAAGTAATTTTTTTTGGATTTAAGCTGTCGTTTATTGGATGAATATTCTCACATAAATCAGCCAAATCTTCAAGAGACACATGGGTATACTTTTCCGTGCTCGATAATGTTTTGTGACCCAAAAGCTCTTGCACAACGCGAAGGTCTGCCCCTTGATTAAGGAGATGAGTAGCAAATGAATGACGTATTTTATGCGGAGTAATAGGACGCTCTACCTTTAAGAAATTTTCTAAAATGTTCGCAAATTCTTTGAATGCTTCGTGCAGTAAGCGGTTGATAACGGCAGTTTAAAAAGAGTTTTTCTTCACCGTCGCGCACCAATGAGCGTTCTTGAGCTAAATAATCGGTTATTCGTTGATGTGCCTTTTGGCCAAAGAGAACGATCCGTTCTTTATTTCCCTTCCCCATTATTCTGATTGTTTTTTCATGCATATCAATGTCTTTAATGCTGATGTTAATCAACTCGGAGCAGCGAATGCCGGTTGCGTAGAGCAATTCTAAAATTGCTTTGTCGCGTATTGGATTGCGGGTGAGTAGATCAGCATTGCTTACCGAATCAAGAAGATAAAATATCTCATCAACACTGAGATAAATGGGTAATTTTTTATCCAGCCGAGGACGTTGTAATTTTAAACTGAGGGTTATCCCTTGTGAGCGTAAAAATTTTTCAAATGATTTAAAGCAAGAAAATTTACGGGCAATTGAACTTTTATCTATTTTTTTGTAAAACAAACTCATCAGATAACGTTCGATCATCTGACGCAATGATAAATGCTCTTTATTATCTTCAGGTGATGATTCCCAAAAGAAAATGAATTGTTCCAAATCACTTTCGTATGCTTTTCTGGTATTGACCGCGAGATTTTTTTCTACGGTGAGATACTGTATAAATTCTTTTTTCTTATCTTTAAATTGAGACAATGAAAAAGAATTGTCTGGCGCGGTTTCTTGTTTTATATTCATATACCGTATCCCTTTTTGAGAAATTGCATGACTTGTATATACCTATTATACTGATTCATAATATTTTCACCCCAATTATAACAAGTCTGCCCGGCATGGCCCATACAATTGAACAATTACTCGATAAAATTCTTGCATCTGATGAGAGTTGGCACCATATGCTTATTCGCAATTGGCACACTGTCATCGGCGCATTGCACAACAAGGTGCAACTTGAAAAAATAGAAGATGATATGCTCTTTTTAGGAGTCTATGACGCATGCTGGATGCAGGAATTATATCTTTTAACCCCACTGCTGTTGCGTACCATTAATCAAAAGCTAGACCGCCCGCGCATAAAACAGCTACGCTTTAAAATGGTAGGCAAACAGAAAGCAAAAAAAATTACATCAAGCGCCCCGCCCAAAGCTGAGAAAGTGGTGGTGCTGAACAGGCGCGAGCTAGAAGCATTAAAAAACGTAGACGATCCGCAACTACAAGAGGCATTGAAGCGATTTTTAATTCGCTGTTATCAGGAGAAGTAATGAAAAACGTAGTAAGAAGCATTTTTTTGATAAGCACCCTAACTCTTGTTGCAACGGATAAAGAAAGCATACATCGCTATGTATGGGCCAATTATCAGCAATATAAAAACAATCTTCCTCAAGCAAAACAACTCTACGAAGCGTTACTCAAAAAAGAAAATTCTCCCTATGCATATAAAGGGTACATTCATCTATTACAGGAAGGCAACCTGTGGCAACCCATTGCTCAGCTCATTCCCAGCCTTGATAGCACATTTGCCGATGATCTTGAAATGCAGATGATTTTTGCACAGGCATTGGAGAACACCGGTGACCATAGCGGCTGTGATGAACGTTTAATAAAAATTAATGAGAAGCATAAAAACAATCAGGATATCGCTTTTGCTACGGTACAGTGCTATATTCGCCGCAAGGAGCCGGAAAATGCTTTGCGGGTGATTAACGATTTTCTTAACAGCGTGCCGAGTAGGCCAAATAATTTTGTTTTTTATTTTATCAAATCACAAATCTACGTGCAGCTGAATAAAAAAAGTGAGGCACTTGAATCGGTAAAAAAGAGCATTGAGCTCTATCCTAAGTTTGATAAAAGTTGGCTCATGTTTGCCATTCTTGAAGAGCAAGCGGGACAGATTGAGCAAGCCATTAAAGGTTATTCGCATTTCTTGGAAGAAACAAAAGAAGGCGCTGAAGCAGTTAAAAAACATCTCATGGAACTCGCCTTAAAACATGAGGTGAAGGTACCTGACAAGAAGTCAGACACCAAAATTTCTTCTTTTGAACAGGCGCTTGTCTGCGCGCACGGTAAAGAGCATGACAAAGCGTTGGGATTGGTTGAAAATTGCCTGAAGCAAAAGCCGGATAACATGCAGTATCGCTTATTTAAACTAGATATGCTTGCAGCACTTAAAAAGCATGATGCTCTGCTCAATGTATTAAAAGGGTGGATCCTTGAAGTTCCCTCGCATGATTTTTGGTACAACACATTGCATATAGCGACGAGGCAAAGCGCCAGTCTGCAGGGAGCTATTGATATTCTCAGGCATGTTGAATCAAAAGATCCAACCAATGTATTGCCTGTTTTATATCTTGCTGATTTATATATTCGTGCGAAAAAAGAATCAATGGCATTATCGTATTTAAAAAAAGCACTGAATCTTACGAGTAATAAAGAAACTAAGGCAAAAATTTTGTATCAAACGGCGCTCATCTATTATGATAAACGTCAGTTTCAACTCATGAAAAAAACATTGCTCACTGCGCAGCGATTACAAGCATCATTTTTGCCACCGTTAAACTTGTTGGCCTATCATTACGCGAGTAAAGAAAATCATGCCGATAAGGCATTGGCATTAATAGAACAGGTGGTGAGCAAAGACAGCACCAATCCCCATTATCTTGATACGAAAGCTTTTGTTCTGTATAAAAAAGGTGATTATGCGGGTGCAATAGCTATTTTAGAAAAAATCGTTGACCAGGCTCCCAAAGATGTTACTATTTTACGACATCTGGCAAAGGCATTGAACAAGCAAGGGGAAAAACAAAGGGCACATGCCATGATTCAACAAGCTATGCATCTTGCCGTTCCAATACATGAAAAACAAAAATTACAAAGAATAGCTCAACGATGGAACAAAAAATAGTTACTGCCGCGCATCCGGTTATCTGTTTTGTTGCCGGTAGATCCGGTGGTCATATTATCCCGTGTTTAACGCGAGCCAGAGAACTGATTAAGCGCTATCCGCAATATCAAATTCTCTTTTTTTCAACACATGTACCACTTGATATGAAAATTATTGGTCAGAGCGACCTTGTCTGGCAACATGTCTCATTAACGCTAGACAATTTTCCTTATAAAAAAGTGCTGCGCTATCCCCATTTTTTGTGGCAATTCATACGATCATTTTTTGCAAGTTTATATTGGTTAAAAAAGGCGGCCCCCACACAAGTGATAACCACCGGCGGTTATGTTGCCATTCCCGTCTGTTTAGCAGCGCGATTGTTAAAAATTCCGGTAGAACTGCAACTGCTCGACTTAGTGCCGGGAAAAGCATTGAGCCTTCTTACACCACTCGCACAGTCGATTGCTATCTGCTTTGAGGAAAGCACAAAATTTTTGCCAAAAAATAAATGTATGATAACCGATTATCCGGTGCGCTTTAATAAACAAAATAAACAGATGAGTAAAGAGTCTGCACGCGAACTTTTGCAGCTTGACCAGAAAAAATATCTTATTTTTATTTTGGGCGGTTCACAAGGGTCACTATTTTTAAATAATGTATTCAAAGCATGGCTGGAAAGCAATTCTGGCATGCATGGCCATATTCAAGTTATCCATCAAACCGGACCGCATGAAACAGATGAATGGCAGCAGTTGTATGCCGCTCACGGCATTACCGCGTTTGTATTTGATTATTATCATGAATTACACAACTGTTATCGCGCAGCTGATATTGTCATTTGCCGTGCCGGAGCGGGAACTTTGTTTGAGATTCAATTTTTTGATCTACCGTGCATCACCATTCCACTTGAAACCGCCACAACAGCTCATCAGAAAGATAATGCTTTGGCGTTTGCTCAACGCCTACCACATAGAGTTACGGTGCTCATGCAAACCAATCTTGAGCAAACAAAAGAAAAACTCGCGCAGTTATTAGCCCCTTCTATCATGGCCAGACAAAGTAATCAAATCACTTAATAAAAAGGATTGTATATGTTAAAAGCAATGCTCCTCTCTTTAAGTCTAATAACAACCGCCCTGGTTGCGATGAGTGATAGTGATGATGAAGCTGGTTATGTGGGTGATATTGATGATGAACTCGCCACGGAGCCCCTTTCAAAGCAAAGGCCATCCAAAGCAAAAAAAATTACTCGCCCTGGCGCAGCGCCATCCGTTTTTGTAACTCTGCTACTCCCTGTCGATGCTGATGAAGCGAGCAGACATACGCCGCGCAGAGAACAAAGCACACTTGGCACAATACCAGAAACCGGAATAGAAGAAGAGGAAGAAGGGTCAACAGAAAAAACAGACTGAAAGGATTATCTATGTTAAAAAAAATTATATGTTTATCACTGCTCACCACGTTACCCATAGCATCACGATACATTAAACCGACACTGCACAGCGTTCCAGCGTCATACATTGCCATTGCAAAACTATTTCCCGACGCCAATTTGCAGCTTAAATTGAACGATACTATGACCATATTAGATGTTAAACAAACTTGTTTTAAATCGAAAAACAGTTCATGCAAAGGTGCACTCAAAAACATTGATGAACTGATTATAATGCCGGTTCTCTCTGAAGAAAAAATATGTATACCGCTGCAAGAACTATCTTTGCCAGACGACGCGCTGGTGTGTGAAGTTATACGCTGTTATAAAACAGCAAAATTTCAAGCGCTTATTGCCAGTGAAATACCGCAGTAATACCTATTTTCTAGCAAATCCCCTTTGCTTTTATTTTCCGTATACGACGAGTATCTTTTTCCAATCAATAAACACTTTTTCATAGGTTGTATCAAGAAAGAGAGCAAGTCTATTTACGACTTCGCGTGCATTTTTGTGATTCGATTTTTCAAATAACGGCGCTTTTTCAGAATCTTTGAATATTTCTTTTATTTTTTTCTGGATATCGCGCAAGTCAGCAAGTCTTTTTTCAACTCTTCCTCTATTTGCATCATTTAGGGCAAATGGCTTTTTGCTGAATGTTGTTGCATAGAATTCTTTTAAAGAATTAGTTAAATCAGCGCTTGCTTGCCAGAGATCATCAACTTTTTTATTAAGAGAAGATGAAGGAACTTGCTCTTTAACAAAAGTGCGTATCTCTTTTATCAGATCAAACCATTTATTTGAGTCTTCCGGCTTCATCCGTTCAAGCAGAAGGTTATCTTTACCGAACACAAGAGTGTGAGTGCTGGTGATTGCCATAAAAAGACTGTCTTTGGTCACTGCGGGTTTAGCTGGTGCGGCGTGGGTTAAAGGGCTGATGCCGGCTAGCACGAGAGCGAGTGAAATAAGTACTTTATTCATTATAGAACTCCTTATTTTTCTTTTTTTAATGAAGCATTATTAGACTAACTGAAGTGAATATTAGTTTTCAATAAAAAATTACCCCTACCGTGTAAGCCCCCACACAATCATTAAGGAAACAGGGCAAAATGGGGTTATACCCCTCACAAACATTTCTATATGAATTTTTATTGATTAATTGATAGTTAATAAAATTCATTTTTACAATAATAAAATTGCTATTTTCGTGAAAATCGTTATATTTAGGGGATAAATGGTCAGGTTATATTATAAAATGTGAGGATACGAATGGAAGTCTCAAAACGCTCCCTTCTGCTTGTTGTTACATTACTTGTTTCAACATCTCTTATGTATGCGAATGAGCCTGTTAAGGGTTTCAAAGCGCTTGTCGGCACCGTTCCTGCAGAAATTCAAGAACTGGCAGACTATTTTAAGGGTAAACAATCTGTTTTTAACGATTATTCGGTTAAGTTGCCCAAAGGTATTTTGTTAATGGGGCAACCGGGCATAGGAAAAACAAGCCTAGCCAAAGCATTATCTGAAGAAATAGAGTGCAATTTTATCTATAAAAATGCCTCTGATTTGGAAGATGCCGATGCTGTAGAAGAATTATTTGAACAAGCACGTGCCGATGCCAAAAAGAACAAATATGGCAAAACAGTTATATTTATAGACTATTTTGATGTTTTTTGTTTACAAGGCAATAATGCCGGTGCCGATACAAGAAGCAATGTCTTGGCTCTGATTAATGAGATGGACGGCTTTAAGTATGACGATTCAGTTCTTGTAATTGCTGCATGTCATGCTGACAACTTTGATAAATCATTAATACGCGCCGGTAGATTTGATAAAGTTGTTGAAATGGCTTTGCCAAATCCCGCGCAACGTATTGCCATGATCAAAAAATTTCATGAAAATTGTAAAATTCCTTTCGATGCAGCTATCGATTTCAATAAAATAGCCGCTCTATCTTTTAATTTTACGCCCGCCGATCTTAAACAGTTAGTTAATCATGCCCATGCCTGTGCAAAAGCAGAATCAACAAAGACTATTACTGACAAACAGATGCTGTCATCTCTTATTACCATATTGCGTACCAAGAGCCGCAGCGATAAAGATTTAACGGTCAGAATTAAAGTGATAATGGATTTGCTCAATAAAAAGAAAGATGAAAAAAGAGGGTTTGCCCGTTTAGTCGGTTCCGTGCCTGATGAGATAAAAGAATTAGTTGAACAAATACGGGATGATGCTCGTTTTAAAAAATTTAAATTAGATATTCCCAAGGGGATATTGCTTTCCGGTCCTCCAGGTACAGGTAAAACTACCCTGGTAAGAGCGCTTTCTGAAGAAGCGGGCTGTGAATTTATGGCAGTCTCCGGCGCTGAGTTTGTTGACAAATTCGTCGGCGGTGGTTCGCAAAAAATAAGAGATCTTTTTAAAGAAGCACGCCAAAAAGCGGTAAATAGTGAATCAAAAAAAACCATTATCTTTATTGATGAAATAGATGCAATTGGTACGCGCCAGGGTAACTCTATGGATTCTACCATTACTGAATTGCTAACACAGATGGATGGTTTTAATGAGGATGATTCTATCATTGTTATGGCTGCGACAAATAATCCAGGCAATCTTGATGCCGCATTGCTCAGACCGGGAAGATTTAATAAAATTCTCCAAATTGGATTGCCTGATCTTGCAAAACGAGAAGATCTTTTAAAGTATTACACGCAATCAATTCCTCTTGCTGCTGGGATTGATTTGAAAAAAATTGCAAAAGTAGCCAATAATTTTAGCCCTGCTGATTTGCGAGAATTGGTACAAAAGGCCTCTTCATTGGCACTTAAAGGTGGCTCGACCCAGTTGCAAGAAAAACATTTTGTTGAAGGACTGAGAAAAACTCTTACTGAAAGAATGATTAAGGGTGAAAAAGATATCCAACAACAATTAGATGCTTTGGATGCTTTATTTAATGGTAAAGAAAATACCAAAGGCTTTAAACGCCTTGCCGGTGGTGTTGAACCAGAAATTGAAGATCTGGTAAAAATGCTCAATGGTGAATTTGACTATGCGAGTTTTGGCTTGCCATTCCCTAAAGGCATCTTGCTTGCGGGCCCTCCGGGTACCGGTAAAACTGCCTTGGTAAGAGCATTGGCTGAAGAATCTGGTTGTGAATTTATTCAAGCAAAAGGTTCTGATTTTATTGAAAAATATGTTGGTGTGGGTGCTCAACGTGTTCGTGAGTTATTTGATGAAGCACGAAAAAAAGCCAAAGGCAATGCTTATGGCAAGACCATTATATTTATTGATGAATTAGATGCTATTGGATCACGCTCTACTTCTGATAACTCAGAAACACAACGTACGGTAACAGAATTGCTTACTCAAATGGATGGATTCTACAAAGATGAATCAGTAATCGTGATTGGTGCTACCAATGCACCCTCAGCGCTGGACCAGGCTTTATTGCGTGCAGGAAGATTTGATACGATTATCGAAATACCGTTGCCAAACCTTGCCAAGCGTAAAGCATTATTTACTTTCTATGGTAAAAATAGACCTATAGCACCAGCTGTTGCGATTGACAAACTTGCGATAGAGATGGAAGGCTGCAATGCCGCTGATATTAAAAATCTTATCGATAAAGCTGCCCAACTTGCTATGAGGGCAAAACAAAAAACTATTTCGCAACAGCATTTTGATCAGGCGCTTGCTGCAATTCAAGCTGCTGAAGATAAAAAAAATACTCGTTATGTATAAAGTGGAGAATACTATGAACATGAGAATACAACCATTAATCTGTTTATTACTGTTATGGGCTGCCGATGCATGCACAATGCAACAACAAGTACAAAATCAGCAGGTAGCTGCAGTTGCGGCGAAAAAAAAGCAGAAAAAACAGAAAGTCAATGCTGAAACTAAAGAGAGCGAAAGCGCTACTGCGACTAATGTTGTAACTGAAGAAAGCAATGTTGCCAACACTCCCGTCGCAGAAGAAAAAACAAAAGAACATAAAAAAAGAGTTCTTCTTTGTTCTCTGTGTGGAGACCCAAAGTGTCCTTGGTCCCAAGAGGTTGAAGATTAATTGTACAAAGTGGAAAATATTATGAATAAAAGAATGCAATCATTGATCTGTTTATTACTGTTATGCGCTGCCGATGTCTGCGCAATGCAGCAACAACAAGTTCAACCACAAGATCACCAGGTAGAAGCAGGTGCAGTGAAAAAGCATAAAAAACAGAAAGTCGATGTAGATGCAGAAACTAAAGAGAGCGAAAGCGCTGCTCCGGCCGATATTGCAACCGAAGAAAAAAATGTTGCCGATACCGCTGCGAGTGAAAATACAACCACTGATAATGCTTCGCAATCGATAGAAACAAATGCAGCAGATAATAAGACAGAGGCAAAAACAAAAAAACATGTTCGCATGTGTCATCATGGTCGTCATTGTGGGAAACCTGCTGCTGATTGTCCGCATGAGCAGTATTTTGAAAGCAGGGGTATTACAATGCCTTGTGGATGCCCTGAATGCCGCATGACGGAGGAATTCGAGAAGACAATTCAAGCTGCCATTGCAGAGATGAAAGTGAGAGGTATTCCGTTTGGTTATGGGTACCATTCTTAATTGCTTATGACCAATCTCGCCGAATTAGACATAGAGCGGAATAACCCCTGGTCCGCTCTTGCTCACCTGCTCGCCGGTTTTTTCATCAATAAAAATTTCTTGTAATGACGGGTCGTATGAAAACTGCTTTTTAGTGCAGTTCATTTTTTCATACAATCTCTGCCAGATAGGAAAAGCGGTATGAATAGGAAATACATTTATCCCTAATGATTGATTATCATCGCAGCCGATATAAATACCGGTGGTTAATGTGGGCGTTGCTCCAATGAACCAGCAGGTACGCGAATCATTGGTTGTTCCCGTTTTACTCACCACCTGCGCATCAACAATCTGATTTCCCAGTTTGCAGCGCACCCTATTTATGCCAAGTTCTAAAACTTTTGCAATTTGTCCGTTGATACGGCTTTCAATCACCCTTCCGCCGATACTGTTTTGTTTAAAGATTTTTGTACCCCATCTATCTTTAACCCATTTAACACAATGCGGCTCAATGTACGTGCCATCATGCGCAAAAATATTAAACAGCCCGGTGGCCTGCATGAGTGAAACATCAACACAGCCCAATGCCAATGACGGGTACGGATTGTGACGCGCATCGATGTTGCATTTTTCTGCCAAGGCAATGATTGGCGCCGCTCCTGTTTTTAAAAATGTTTTTATCGCAACAATGTTATTTGAATGAGACAGCGCATAGGCGCGCGTAATTTCCCCAAGAAATTTATGGTTATAATTTTTTGGCTTCCACAAAGAGCCGCTACTTTCAAATTCGAATGGTTCATCAACTTCTGTATCTGCCAAGCTTAATCCTGCATTCAGTGCTGCTGCGTACACTATCGGTTTTAAAATAGAGCCCAATTGCCGCTTAGCTTGCAAGGCGCGATTAAACTTTGATTGCGTGAATTGATAGCCGCCAACCAGCGCTTTTATTTCACCCGTATCGGGCTGCATGCTGAGCAATGCCCCATCAACATTCATGTTGAGCGCTGCGCGTAAATCAGTAATTTGCTGAGCAAATGCCTTGTTGGCCTTTTCTTGCAGTGCCCTGTTGAGCGATGTCTGAATAGTCAGACCTCCCGCATACAACTCTTTGCGACCAAAAAGCAGTTCTAGCTGTTGCCGTATCATTTCTTGCGCGTGGGGTGCCAGTGCTGCTTCTTCTGAAACAATGAGCTTAAGCTCTTTCTGACTGAGTTCTGCATAGTGCTCTTCGCTGATGAATGACAGTTTTTGCATTTGCGAAAGCACCACATTCCGCCGCTGTTGCGAAGACAGTGGATACAGCAGAGGACAATATCTGCCCGGTGAGCGAATAATGCCGGCCAAAACCGCCGCTTGATCAACAGTAATTTCAGTTGCTGAACAATGCCAAAAGCGTTGGCATGCCGCTTCGATGCCGTAAATACCACAGCCAAAATAGATATGATTAAGATAGGTTTGCAAAATCTGTTCTTTGGTGCATTGATATTCAATAATCAGCGCATACAGCTGCTCTTTGATTTTGCGTTTAAAGGTTTTTTGTGGGTCAAAAAAAAGTAATTTTACCAACTGTTGCGTAATGGTACTAGCTCCCTGCATTTTTTTTCCATGATAGAGATTAACCACCATAGAGCGAATGATCCCTTTTAATGATATGCCTACATGATTAAAAAATTGCCAATCCTCTGCGGCAACAAATGCCTGAATAAGATGCGGTGGCATTTGATTCAGCACAATAGGCTCGCGCCGATCAAGCTGGAATCGAGCCCACTCGTTGCCTTCATCATCAAGCAAAAGAGAAGGCTTGCCCGCCTGATATGCAGCTAGCGGCGAAAAATCTACCGTGATGTGATTGATAATAAAAAAAATCACACCGAGTATAAAAGCAGAACTGATAAAAAGCGCTGCTCCTGCATAGTTAAGAAAAGAGCTTAAAAAAGGAAAACGGTGATTGAGCATGCGTGGCATCGAGAATAATTTTAGAAAACATTATATAGCTTCATGATATAATTTTTTGATCAAGACGGAAAGTACTATGTTGGCTGCGCGCCCAAGATATCGCGGGTAATGGCGAGTTCTTTTTGGCATTTTTCCATCGCGGCAACGAAGGCTCCCAGAGAAGGAAGCAAAGAGTTAATTTCATTTGGCATGCGCGCAAGGGCGTCACTAGCCTCATCAATATATTGAATTACCAGAACTGTATTACAACTCACCGTTTCATCTTGAATTTCTAAAATGTTTTGCCTATTTTTTTCCAATGCACCTTTTATATAGGCGTATGATATTGGATTTGTTTGCAAATTATCCGATTGCAAGCGTATTTGTCTTTGCGCGGTGGCGAGAATGGCAAGATCTAAATCTGTTTGATGCATAGGAACATGAGGCTTTTTATTATCCATAGCACGCGCTGAAAAAATTATTAGTGTGGCAAAAAATATTTTTGTACTGCTCATGAGCGCTCCACAGATTCTGATAGAGAGATACATCTGTTGCTAGTATATTACCCCGAACATGCAAAGTGCAATAGCTGAAAAATGAAACTCCGCATGAATAATCTCATTCGCCAACATCAGTATAGTTTTTGTAAGTGGCAAGATATGATGAGGCAAAAGATTCGCCTACTTTTAGCTCGCCCCACGCATCAAAGCTGTTACCATAGCCGGTATGCGGCGCTACCAAGAAGGTGCATACGATACCATCCCAAAGACCATTTTTAAAAATATGTTTTGGTTCCCATAATTTCGCAATGCCATCTTCGAGCATCATTGAAAACAATGGTTTATCCGCATGTTGATGGGCTCTAAAAATAGCGCGCAGGTGAATATCGTGCTCATCTAATCGTGTGCGCAAATCTTCTATAAGCGGTTTTCCCAACTTCCACCCTCTTCCTTCATGATATTCAATGGTAGATGCGCCGGAATCGCACATAAAATCATGCCACAAAAAGCCGAGGTGTACCGGTGTTGTCGGGCCGTCAATTTTCATGTTGGTAGCATATTCATGTCGCGGTAGATTGTCATGGAGTTCATGCCGCACAGAGTGCGATAGCTTGGCAAGCATACTTTTACGTTCTAAGGTATCAAAGGCGTGATATTTTACCGATGACCGTGATTTAAGAAAATCCACAGGATCATAGCCGACTTCCCATCCCCCATGGCAGCATAAAATATAATCACGCGCTTGCGGTTTTCCAAGACCAAGATACAACGCAACGGGAAGACTATTGTATACTTTTTGCAACAGTTCAATCATAGTAGCATCTGCCGCATTGCCAAATTTTTGCGTGAGCTCATTAACAAATCCATAGCGCTCATTCAAATGTAAATCTTCATGATTGCCGCGCACCATAAAAACATGATCAGGATTTTCTATTTTCAAGCGCAGAATTGTATAGATTGTCTCAACACCAAAATCGCCACGATCGACATAATCCCCCAAAAATATGAGGTAAAAATTATCTTTAATAATGCGAAACGGATTCTGTTTATCAAGATACCCTTTATGCGCAAGTGAAGCTAAGTAGCTATTAAGCGCATGCACATTGCCGTGAAGATCGCCATGAAAAGCGGCTATTGATTGTGCTGGCAAATGTAATTTTTGCACGAAGGGAATAAATGCGTCGGGAAGCTCTTTGTGTATTTTGTTGGTATTGAGCCATGCTTTTGTGTCAGTAATTTGATTATGCGCAACGCGTAAAAATTGTTTTATAGTATGTTTAAACTGTTCGGCAGATATTATAGTTTCTGATGTGTCTGAGTCGAGCGCATTGTTGCAGGCATCGTACCATTGAGAGAATGTATGATGCCTGTCCGCCATAGCTTTAGCGACGGCGGAATTGTCAAATGAAGCAGGCAGTGAAAGGAAAAAAAACAAGAGTACAATATATCTTTTAAACATAATAATCCTTATGTAATGCCTTATAGATTCATTATATTTTGATCGTATAGTGTCTGCCATTTTTGTCAAAAGAGGGTTGCTGGTCTATTGATTAGGGATGGAAAAAATACCCCTTGGCCTTCTTGTTTTTGTCTGCCAGAAATAGATATGCTGCCAAGCTATTTTGTAAGATTTATTTTACCCTTGAATCATCCCCTCATTCTCTATAGACTGCTTCTAAACAGTCCACCCATTTACGGTATTATAGTATGAATTCCAAACGTGTTAACCTTAAGCCATATCTGTTTATTTTTTTATTATTCGTTATTGATATTGTTGCCTTCAATTTTTTGGAAAAACAACTCATATGCGCGCTACTTTGCCTATATATAGTGCAAATAACCAGGCCTTTGAAAGCCGGGCACGTATTGTTAAGTACTCTGCTCCTTTTTATCGAATCATCTTTATATTACGGCCGATTTGGGTTGCAATTTATTTATCTAACCCCCCTGCTGCTCATCGGCTTATCTATGCAAAAAACATTTTACAAAAGTAGGTTATATCCTTATTTGCTCTTGATTATCGCCCTCTTATGTGCCACCGCCGTAGAATATTTTATTTTGGGGTTATCAGTATCATTGAGCTATACAATTTCGCAAATTCTTGTTAATATAGGAATGTTATGGATACTATCTTTGACATATAAATAACAAGGTAGACAAGGCAATCGCTTTATGATTAATCGTAAAGAGGAAAGTCCGGACTCCCAACGAACAAGGTACCTCGGAAGAGTAATCAATCGAGGGGGGCGTAAGCCCATGGAAAGTGCCACAGAAAATAACCGCCAATCGTCAGTAAAATGGCGTTGGTAAGGGTGAAAATGTGCGGTAAGAGCGCACGATTAATGCTAGCAATAGCAATAAGGGGTAAACCCTACCTGGAGCAAGACAAAATAGGCATGTGTCGGTTGTTCGTTCCGGTTTAAACATGCGGGTATGTCGCTTAGATAAATGGTTGCCACTTGCTCTGCATAGAACAGAATCCGGCTTATTGTTTACCTTTATTTTTATATCATTTCGAACAATTCGAAACAGAGATGTTCATAGTATTCTATAACTAAGTTCTTCTCCCCCCATTCCCATAATATCCACTATAAAAAGGATGAGTAAAAAGCAGCATGAAATTCAATTCTTATTTCTGGCTTATTCCTTTTATCAGTTTTGTATTTGGTTATTATCTCGTTTCACTGGTGTATCAATCACCGGTGAGCAAAACCCCTTCTTTGGTTGGCACGTCATTACAAGATGCTGTTTTGCAAACATCTGAATTAAATCTTAATATCCGCATTGTTGGCCACAAACAAGAAACCGATTTGCCCGAAGCTACGATTATGAGCCAAATGCCTCAAGCGGGCACCGCTATTAAAGCAAACCAGGCGCTGTATTGCGTAATTTCTGAAAAGCCTGCTATACCCCATGTCCCTCATCTGCTCAAAAAAAATAAAGAGGCAGTTATTGTCGAACTCAACAAGCGTGGCCTCCGCTTTAAAATCTTTTACACAGAAAGCATATTACCCCTGGATACGTGCGTTGCCCAATGGCCGAATTCAGGCACACAAGGGGATGTTACCAAGAGCGTGATTGTGTATCTTTCTGCCGGAAGCAATAAACCCATTATATGGCCCGACTTTAAAGGCATGCCATTGCCTGATGTGTTAGAATTTCTTGCCATACAAGGGATTAGCCCGATAGTGAACCATACAACATTACTCGAGCCTGGGCATGTTTGTGGGTATGATTGCCTGGTTGTTGACCAGCGCCCCGTGGCGGGCTCAATTTTGGCCCTTAACTCGAACAAAAACCTTCAAGTCCAATTGCAGGTTTGTTCACCCAACTCAAGCACTGCGCCCAGCATGAATCGTAAAAAAAGCCGCTATCAAACCTAAACAATTTAGGTGTCCGCTTTCGCCCCATTACCCATTTGATTTACAAAAATATTATTACCTGTATTATTAATACTATGTAGTGAAGAAAGCATTTTTTTGTTGTTCTTCATCAGAATATAACGCGCAATTGCGTGTTGGAAAATGGGTAATCTTTTAGTTAATCAAAAAATAGTGAGAAATATTATGAAAACGATTTTTAAAACATTATTATTTTCAGTGCTTGTTACCGGCTCAACACTTTTTTCAAGCGAGTTGACCCAATTAACAGATGTATCTCCGAACAAAGTAGAAATTGCATGGGATGTGCATGATGTGCTGGTTAAACCGCACCACTGGACAAAAATAGTTTCGCATTCTTGTAAACACGGTGGTTGGCCTTTGGCGCAAGCCATAGGATCCTTGGTCTTTTATGACTCGGTGAAATCACTCTTTACTCTGCAAATGCAAGGAAGCTGGAAAGTGGCAAAAGAGAGTTACCAAATTATTAAACAAGGCGGTACCGGTGATAGCATTAGGCATAAGATAAATCAGTATGATGAAAGACTTGGCCAATCTGCCAATGGGGTTATTGCTAATATGTTTGATCCTATGCCTGGCATGGCGAACGTTACAAAAGAGTTAGCACAATTAGGTTATTCTCAACGTCTATGCACTAACGGCGGTTCTGGCGAGATAGAAATCGTAAAACAATCATTACCAGAAGTATTTGAATCACTCGAAGTTGGAAAAACGGTTGTTTATCAAGAAGATGGTACTTTCAGTTCCAAAAAACCGTCATTACAATATTTTACTGAGTACCAAGATACCTATAACCCTGACCGAACAAAAACTATCGTTTTTATTGATGATAAGATGGAAAACGTTATCGGTGCTCGCGAAGCAGGCCTTACTGCCATACTTTTTGAAAATGCTGAACAGGTACGCGCTGATTTTAAAACATTGGGTATTCCTCTAGCGAATCTCTAATAGAACAATAATCAAATAATTTTTAATAAAAAAGCCTCGAACGTTCGAGGCTTTTTTTTATTCAAGGTTATATTCTTTGCAGCGCCTATTAACCGATGAGCGGTTTACCCCCAGAAAGGCAGCAATTTGATTCTGGTTTTTAAATTTGTTCCAGAGCATTGCCATTACTTTTTCATTACGCAGCGCATGCTTGCCCAAATCTGCTGCTTGTAACAGCTCCGGGTCATTGCTAACATGCACCGGCTGAAACTTGGTTTCTTCATAAATATTATGTTTCTTTGATTTGTGTATGAGCAAGTTTTGCACTTTTGTTTTGAGCTCTATCAAGCTGACTGGCCGCGCACCGACCAATTTGTCTTTCTCTTTTTCATTTAACTCAAGAATATTCTTAAAATCATCTGTCTTTACCGTTTGCGCGCTAAATCCTTCTGCCAAATTGTGCAATTCCGATGCAGGCAATGTAGCCAACGGCGGCATGCTCAATGATGTTTTTTTTAATTCTTCGTACAGCGTTTTTGAAAATCTATTTTCTTCTACGAGTGCTGCGAGATTTTTATCGCTTGAACAGATGATGCGTATATTGCCCTGATTTTTTTGATCACTTTTGAACGTGCCCCAAAAACCTGTTTTTAAATATTCAGCTAAATATTCTTGCGTTTCTTTGTCTAAGAAATCAACATTTTTAATAAACAAAGTGCCGATATTATCAAGTTTTTCAAAAAGTGGTCGCTCGGTAGTTTTTATGCCAAAAATAGGGTTTATGCCAAAGATTTTTATGAGATAATCATTGTCCTTGACCGGTTCGTGCAAGCTTATAGTATGCAATGTCTCACGCAAATTAATGTGATGGATCAATTCAACCATTGCCTTTGTATCCTCCTCAGGAAGGTCCAACAGAAGGGCATTATTGCTCATGCCGATTTTGAGCAGATCGATCTTAAAATTAAGGAGCACTTCCCCTGAACCGGGTATGAGTTGATTAATTAATTGGCCCGACTTGGTGGTCTCTAGATACAGCAAGTAATCCCACTTGGTTGGGTCTTTAAGAAAAGAAATTTGCTTTTTTATAATGTCTGAAATTTCCGGATGATAGATGGTGATAATGACATTGTTTTGCTCAAGATTGGGCACGCCGGATATAATAATTTTTTTACCGTCAGCATCGGTCGAAAAGGTGGTTTTTGAAATCTTGTATTCTTCTACCTGACTCCCCACTTCGCGTATTGCTTTGCTCAATGGATGACCCTCTTGCAGATTAAGATTTATTTTAATTAATTCTTTTGCAGCCTGATTGCCAAAAATAAAGCGACGATTTTTATAAAAGATAATGCCAATATCTTTTTGGTTATTCATGCGCAAGAATGAGCGCATGCTTTCTTTATACTGCATGATTTCTTGCTCTTTATTATGCAATTCTTCTTTGAGCTCTTTTTCTTGCTGGACCAGTAAATCAAGATTCCTATTTTGTAATAAATTAATGATATTACCCAAGTAATTGGCAAAGACCAGCATCTCGTCATGGTCAACAATGCTATACAATTTGTTGGGACGCGCATTAAATTCTATGACCATATACGCGATAACTTTCTGCTTTTGATAAATGGGCAAAAACAGATCCGCATTAATTTTTTCAAGGAAATGAATCAAGGCACTGCGTCGCTTGTCTTCATCATAAAAATTGTTAAAGGTAAGTTCATCATAAATCAGAATTTGTGATTTTTTTATGAAATCACAAATATCGTTATCATGGGTACCCATAAAATCTTCAATGAATTGTTCTATTGAATGCAGTTGCTGAAATTGCATTTTACTGCTGTCATTGCGCACAATAAGCGTAACTTTTTTATGGGGAATGGTGAGAGATTTTTTTAAAAATGTTTGGGTAACTTGGGACAATTCATGAATGCCGCTCACTTTGCTAAGCTGTTCAAGAACTTCTTTAAACGTATCGACAAAGTTTGCGCGCTGCTTGGCGTGCAGATGCTTATCAAAATTGAGAAATCTGAGACCCAACACCTTTTGAATGCAGTAAAAAATACTATAACTGATTAAAAGAGTAGAGACACCCAAAATACTCGATTCGTAGATCTGTTGATGGAAAAAATGCTGTGCGGCGATAATACATTCCGCCAAAAGAAAAGGACAAAGCAGGTAAGAAATCAACACGGTGAGTTGTATTTTAAGAATTTTCGGTAATTTTTCTGTCCGTATGTTCTTGAAGGTAAAGAAAAGTGCCGGCAATATGACAATTGCCAAGAGATACAAGCTTACGTAACGTATGATGTTTAACTCAAGTGATGATTGCAATGATGCGTCTGCCAACGCAGCATAGCGCTCCGCTTCATCAGTGAGATTATTATCAAAGAAAGCGATATAAATAAAATAAAAAATCGTTGCCCCGCTCAAGGCTGTAGTAAATTTTTGCCACAAATTCAAACGATATTTTTTGTGAACAAAGCTTTCTATAAAGAGAGCAAGGAACTGATACTGCATAACCATTGCTGCCCACGAACAGCGAACAATAAAGATATGAAGACCGTAGGGAATCCACGGGAAGAAGATTTGTCGCGTTAGCTTGCTTATCCAGGCAACATCGCCAACCATTGATCCAAGTAATATCAATAGGAGAAAAAGCCACGGAAGCTTAAAAGATGAAGTGCGCAATCCCTTGGGAACCAAGAGCGTTATCAAATATATTTTTATGCTTAGGGCCACCCACATAGTAAATAAGAGAAAATGGGGCGTTTTCAGCATGGCATAGAGCGAAGATAGTGATTCTATAGGCATAACTATTGATCTTCCTTTTGACTGCTATTATACTACTACTCCATAATACTAAAGCCACAAATAATTTCTAACAACTTTATGTTTAAGGATTGCTAATGATCAGTTTGTTTTTCATGAAACTTCTCACTCTTGCTTTTTTTGTTGTTATGCTGCTCCGCTACCCGCCTAATGCGTAATAGCTTAGCTTCTCGCACCGAACAGAAGAAGTAAAGACACACTTGTGATATTATTGCAGAAAAATAGTCTTTTTACTAAAGCCTATTTTTTACTCTAAATTAAACTCTTTGCATCGTCTATTGACTGATGAGCGGTTGACGCCTAAAAATGACGCGATTTTATTCTGATTCTTAAATTTATCCCACAACATTACCATGATCCGCTGATCGCGCAGGGCATGTTTGCCCAGACGCGCGGCTTGAATAAGTTCAGGAGACGTTGTCTCATACGCAGCATGAAACTGCGGCTCATGTTCTATCTCGTTTTTCTTTGATTTTGCTATTAATAATTGCTGAATCTTTGTTTTAAGCTCTTGCAGACTTATTGGTCGGACAAGAGCTATTTTTGTTTTCTCTTTATCGGTAAGCTCAAACAAATTCCCCAGGGGCTGTTCTTGGAGCGCAATAGCGCTAAAACCATCAGCCAATGTATCAAGTTCATTTTGAGGCAAAGTGAGCAATGATGGCATGCTTAAACTTGTTTTTTTCAGCTCATTAAACAACGCCGCAGAAAAAGTGCCCTCATGCACGCGTGCGGATAAATTCTGGTTACTTGAACAGATAATGCGCACCGAGCTGCTTATTTTCTGGTCGCTTTTAAAGACACGGAATATGCCATATTTTAAATATTCAGCTAAATATTCCTGCGCTTCCATCTCTAAAAAGTGAATGTTTTCTATAAAAAGAGTTGCCGTGTTATCAAGCTTTTCAAGCAACGATTTGTTTGGCGATGTGCTAAAAATAGGATTAATGCCAAACAGTTTGATTGCATTTTCAAAATTGCGTGCCGGTGATTGCAGAGTGAGAATATGCAGCGTATCACGCAGGCTGATATGGTGTATGATTTCAACGGTGGGCATAAGATCTTCAGTAGACATTTCAAGCAAAAGCGCTTTTTTGGTGAGCGCCATTTTGAGAAACTCAATTTTAAAATTGAGCAACGTTTCACCCGATCCGGGAATAAGTTGGTTAATTAACTGGCCCGACTTGGTCGTCTCCAGATAGAGAAGATAATCCCATTTGGTTGGATCTTTGAGCAAATCAATTTGACGTTTTACAATATCGGAAATATCAGGATGATAGAGGGTAATGATAACATTGTTTTTTTCAAGATTTGGCACGCCGGCAATAACTATTTTGTTGCCATCATTATCAAGAGCAATCATTGATTGCGGCGATTTATATTCTTCTACCTGAGTGGCAACCTGCTTTATTGCTTTGGTCAGAGGATGTCCCTCGTGCGTATTAAGGTTGATTTTAACCAATTCTTGTGCTGTTTGATTGCCAAAAGTAAAGCGGCGACTTTTGTAGAATAAGATGCCGATTTCTTTTTGTTTATTGGAGCGCAAAAATGAGCGAATGCTTTCTTTATACTGGTTTATCTCTTGATGCTTGCCATAAAGCTCCTCTTTGAGCTCTTTTTCATGAGCAAGCAGTGCTTCCAATTTTCGATTCTGTAATAAATAAATAATATTACCTACATAGTTGGCAAAGACCAACATCTCATCCTGCTCAACCTTGCTATAAAAATTATTGTTGCGCGCATAGCGGTCAATAATAATATAAGCGATGAGAATATTGTTTTTATAAAGAGGAATAAAAACATCTGCATTAAGCGCTTCTAATAGATTGAGCAATGTTTTTTGCGTCTCTTCCTCATCATAAAAATTAGTAAAATCAAGTTCGTCGGTGATGAGTATTTCTTTGTTTTTTAATACTTCCACTGCTGCCGATTGCGTTGCAAGGAAAGTTTCAATAACCATTTCAACCCTGTTGTTTTCTCCATTACTTTCTCCGTTAACAGCCTGCTTGGCGCGGGTATAAAGCAGTGTGCGATTTACCGGAGTATTAAAATTCTCTTTAAAAAACGTCTGGGTAATATGGCTTAATTCTTTAGGATTGGTAACCATACTCAGCTGTTCAAGAACATCTTTAAAATTGTTTACAAAGTTGAATCGTGCTGCCGCTTGCACATGATCATTCAGATTAAGAAAACGCAAACCGGTCACACGGCGCGAGCAATAATAAATCGCGTAGGCAAGCAAGAGGTTTGAAAGCCCAACCGCTGCATAGCTACTGGTAATATATGAGGGAATAACAAAATTGAAAGGATATACTTGGATAAAATCAAAGAAAAGGTGGGGGATAATGAATGCTCTGATAATAATAGAAAGCTGTTTTTTAAGTAAGCGGGGAAGTTGCTTGTTGCGCAATTGCCAATACACATAAAAGAGACTGGGCATGATGAGCGGGAAAAGGCAATACAAAGAACAGATTCTTTGTAGATTATAGAGTATGATGCTTTTCACGCCGGTATGCCAACTGACAAAGGCTTCAGATAAGAACGCAACAACAAAGAATGCACTGAGCAAAAGAAAGATGGCTCGGCGCAGAGTGATTTTATACTGTGGCTCTACAAAGCTTTCTATAAACAGGGCCAATGATTGATATTGTATTACCGGAAATGCCCATGCGATGCGCACCCAAAGGGTGGAATCCATGTTAGGAAGAAAAAGCCGTGAAATAAGTTCAACGATCCAGGCTGAGTCAACAACTGATGCGCCAATCAATACACCGCACAAAAGCCAGATAGATCGGTGAGAGTTTTTAGAGGCAGAAAGACTGCGCGTTAAAAGATAAATCAGTAAAAATATTTTAAAACTGAAAGTACACGCAAGAATGGTTAACAAATAGTACTGATTACCCAGTATTGTTTCTAGAGAATGTAGAAAAGTTGTTATCATAACTATTGATCTTCAATATTCAAAAAGCTATACTTGTCTTCAAATTTCACCGAGCTATTTCCTTAGGAGGATTTCTATGAACAAACTGAAAAATGTTATCAATTTCCTGTGTTCTCCCTACTTTCAAGTAGCAGTTGCGCTGGTTATGGTATTTGCATTTGATGAATTTCCACCAAACAGATAAATCATCTTGTTTCTTGATTCTACCATAAATGGTAAACATGAACAAATTGGGTTTTAATGCGCCTGGAAATTCAATAATGGCAATTAAAATTTTTATTAGAGGTGCATGACATGACTGAGCGTGAACGGGTGGAAAAAATTATCCATCTCTTGCGCAAAAATACCGTTGGTATGGTCGATCCTGCATCTCTTTCTCTTATTAAAAAATTCGGTCACAATCCGTTTATTGTCCTGGTAGGCTGCATGCTCAGCCTCCGCACTCAAGATAAAGTCTCTCTCCCTGCATCGCTCAGGCTCTTTGAGCACGCAAAAACTCCTCAAGAAATACTGTCACTCCCGCTCCATTCGCTAGAAAAACTGATTTATCCGGTTGGTTTTTATCGTAATAAAGCAAAATATATTCATTTGACCTGCAAAAAGCTAATTCAAGATTTTAATGGCACAGTGCCACAAACACGAGACGAGCTTCTTACATTGCCCGGCGTCGGACGCAAAACTGCCAATCTCGTTTTGGGAGAGGCATTTGGCATTCCGGCTATTTGTGTTGATACCCATGTGCATAAAGTTTCTAATCGTTTGGGCATTGTAGCCACAACAACAGTTGAAGAAACAGAAGAAGCACTCATGAAAGTGCTTCCTGAAAAATATTGGATCGAATACAATCGGCTTTTGGTTATGTGGGGGCAAAATGTTTGTTTGCCCATCTCGCCACTCTGTTCACAATGCGTTCTTTTGCCGCTCTGCCCGCAAAAAGGTGTTATCCGCCACCGTTAACATGCTTATCTGCGATTCTTAAGATACTGTAGCGGCCTTGGCAAGCAATGCCTCAACAGTGAGGCCAAATTCCTGTTTGCCGTCTAGGTAACGTAGCGTAACGGTATTGTTTTCCACCTCTTTTTTGCCTATGACAATCATCCACGGCACTTTTTCAAGCTGTGCTGCTTTGATTTGCCCGGAAATCTGATCAGTTGTCTCATTAAGTTCCACACGAATGCCGCGTGCCTTGAGCTGTTCCATGACAGTCTTGGCATAGGGCTTTTGTTCATCGGTAATGGTGAGAATTTTGATTTGCACCGGAGCGAGCCAGAAAGGAAGGTTCCCTTTTAAATGCTCAAGCAAAATAGCAAAGAAGCGTTCAAACGAACCATAAATAGCACGGTGAATCATAACCGGGCGCTCTTTGTGGCCGCCTGAGGCGATATAGCTGAGGTCAAAGTTTTCTGGCTGGAAGAAATCGACCTGCACCGTGCCGCATTGCCATTCGCGCCCCATCGAATCACGAATACCAAATTCAATCTTTGGTCCATAAAACGCGCCGTCACCTTCATTGATTTTGTACGGTATGCCGGCAGCGGTTAACGCATTGCCCAAGGCATCGGTCGCTTTTTTCCACAATTCATCACTGCCCATTGCATTAGCCGGCTTGGTCGAAAGGCCAACATCTATCTGCTCAAAGCCAAATTTTTTGAAAACTTCCATGTTTAACTTAATTGCTTGCAATACCTCTTGCTCAATTTGTTCCGGCGTACAATAAATGTGACCGTCATCAATAGTAAATGCGCGCACTCTAAATAAGCCATGCAAAACGCCTGAAAGTTCAAAGCGATGCACAAGCCCAAATTCTGCCAGTCGCAGTGGCAACTCTTTGTATGAGCGTGGCCGTTCTTTATAAATCAGAATAGAGCCGGGGCAGTTCATTGGCTTGATGGCGTATTGTTTATCTTCAATGCATGAGAAATACATATTATCTTTATAGTGAGCATAATGCCCTGATTGGCGCCAAAGCTCATCAGAAAGCATCATAGGGGTTTGTATTTCTACGTAGCCGGCTTTTTCAAGCAACCCGCGCAAATAGTGCACGAGTGTATTTAAAACTGCTTTTCCTTTGGGATGAAAGAAGGGAAAGCCAACTCCCTCTTCATGAAATGAAAAGAGATCAAGTTGCTTGCCCAGGCGACGGTGATCGTAACGCATGGCATCTTCAACCTGTTGTTCATAGGTTTTAAGAGCAGCTTCTGTTTCAAATGCGGTGCCGGTAATACGCTGAAGCGCCTGGTTACTTTTATCAGCGCGCCAATATGAGCCGGAAATATTCAATAATTTATAATATTTAATATCGCCGGTTGCATGAACGTGACCCCCTTTGCACAAATCATAGAAGTCGCCTTGGCGTGCAATGCCAACGGTTTCGCCAGGGATGCCATCAATCAATTCAAGCTTGTAGGGATTATTTTTATACAGCTCACGCGCCTTTTCTTTGCTCATCTGCTCATGAGTGATAGGCAGGTTGCGTTTTTCAATTTCACGCATTCTGGCTTCAATCAATGGCAGATCAGTTTCTTTAAAGTTTTTTTCAGGTAAGAAATCATAAAAAAAACCTTGCGGCGTTGCCGGCCCAATAGTAAGCAGTGTTTGTGGAAAAAGCTCATGAATAGCATGAGCGAGTAGATGAGCGGCTGAGTGGCGCAATATTTCTAGATCAATGTTCGATTTCATAATAGTTCATTCCTTGGCGGGAAAAAATAATAACTCTTTTATAAGAGTAGGGTACTATAAATCTGCTTTTCTGCCTAGCGGGTCATTCCTGTATCGCAGATTTTGATGAACCATGACGCCTGAGTATATTCAGGGATGTTATGAGTAACTTGCAACGCTTGCCCAGCATTATTCAGAACGTTAATTTTTTTGGCCGGCCAACAACAAGTTCTGTGTCTGCAAGTATCAGATTATTTGTTAAAATAAACATTAACACTAAAATATTTTTATAGTTATACACAATTACCTCCACTCAGGTTTAATAAGTAAAAACAGATTTTTTATCCTGTAATTTTACTGTCTGTTTTTTCATAGTTGCTATCAGATTTAGTACCCAGTTTGAGCAATGTTTTAATCGTATTATAACGCTTGAGTAGCATTGTCCATAAAAACGGGGACTTGTTATCTTTTTCTTGATTAATGTTAGCGCATCAAGCACAGCTTGCCTCATTTTTTCTGAAGTCTCAGCTTCTGTGTCTTGATCTAATGTATCTTGAAACGAATTAATTTTTTTAAATTTAATGATAGCTTCGGTTTGTTCTGGTACAATCCAATTAATGTTTACGGAATTAATGTGTAAAGAATGCTCGGTATTGTTTATTATATTAATAGTGTTTGTTGAACCGCTGGAACTATCAGCATTAATAAACTTCACATTCGTTAATAAGATAAATGCGGATATCAAAATATTTTTATAACTATACATAACTAAACTCCATTCAAAAATAAATTAATAAAAATCTATACTCACTGTATATATAGGTCATATGAACCAACAGACTGGCCATATAATGGCATCATTTCTACCGTTACAAGTGTTTTTTGTTCTACAGAAGCGGGTTGTAAGTCATGTTTAGACAGTATAGTTTCTTCTATCGTGGGAGTTTCTAATTTGGCTATAACTCGCTCAACAGGAGCACTTGAAGTAATAAGTTTTTTATGCTCAACGCTTTTATTTTTTTTATATATAAGGGCAGCTATACCAGCAATCGTAGCCACTAATAAAGAGGCAGCGACAATATTATGTTGATTAGCAGCGGCATTGTAGAATGATTTAGCATAATCTACCGGGTTTGTAGCATGAATTAATGAAGCTTGCATCAAGCACAGCGCTACAATAAAAGAAGTTATTTGTTTACGTATCATAATTAGATCTCCATTTGATAGTTGCTGCATTTATTGTGAGCAAAAAGCAGACAATAAATGCAGCAAATAAAACTAATAAATTATGCAGCACCACAAGTAATCAAATACTTAACAGCATTGATTTTTTCTAATTCAATTGCGAATACCAATGGTCGTCGACCACCAACTTCTTGATTAATGTTTGCGCCTAGGCGTATAGCTTCTTGTATGCCTTTAATAGAATCATTAACGATGGCTTCTAGTAAAAGATTTTGCGCTGACTTAAGATTTACAAGTTGTGCAATAATCATTGCTTTGGTGTGTGCAGGTACTGTTTGTGTGATGCTGAATGTGTTATTAGCATTTTTAGCGGAAATATGAAGCGATTGATCGCAATCATTAACAATATCAATGGCTTGTTTTTGATTGTTAGCATAACTCGCTGTAGCGCTAAGAAGTAATATAGTTGAAAAAATATGCTTAATTTGCATATTGGCCTCCAAGATAATTAATATTAGTTGAATATAAAAACATCATAATATCAATTTAAATCACAATAAAAATTGTGTCAAACAAGAAATATAAAAAATAATTATACGCATTTTAAAATTCAATATGAAACATTGCGGTCAGAAGGGGTTCCTTGGGGATTGGGTTCCTCAATAAATTATTAAAGAACATTGTAAACAACCCAACCGCATGCTATATGACTTTGTTTCGCTTTTTCACCGAGTTTTATCACAATGCTTTCTCCCCCGTATTTTATCCTGGGTTACCGGTTTTTATAGCACATTGATCTTGTCCCCTGCCTCAGTGAAATCTGTTTCTTTAGCCCCATGAGGGGAAATGGGTACGGCAAACCGTTGAGACTTCTTGCCAGATTGTAATATAATTAAGGTATAAAGCTTAAATTAAACATTTTTATATGAGTCAGGATATTACTTATGAAGAAATTATTATTAATTATTCTTTACGTTGCGCCATTATTTGGAAAACAACTTGAAATAGGGCAAGAAGTTGTTGCTCAATTGAAGCAAGATGTTGAGTATGCAGAAGATTATGCACGGTTAAATCCAGATCCAACTGCTAGCCACAGAAGCGAAGTGCAAAAAATACAACAGCAGATACAGGCATTACAAACGCAACAAAATAGGAAAAAAAAGACAAAAGCGCCGAGCCCTGTGTCGACATACGCTACTGAGCAAGCACTGATCACAGCTCATGAGCAAAAAATAGTTAAATTACAACAGCAATTTGATCAACAAATGAATGCATTGAAGCAGCAAAATGAACGCGAAATGACAACCTATAAACAGCAACAGGGTGCTCTGCAAAAGCAAGAAGAAGATTATAAAACGCAACTGGAAGCTTTGCAGAAAAGGATTGAAGAGCTTGACGCAGAATTCGCTGAAAAGAAGCATGCATTCGAAACCGCTCAGGCAGCTGTAAAAAAAGCAAAAGAAGCATATAATGAAGCGCTTAAAAAATATCATATTAACGCTCCAACCTTGTAAGCATAACATGGGCATCTTCACCGGCTGAGCGATGTTATCTTTTAAAGCATTGTGATCGAGAGTATATCGGCAAGCTTTAATCCTGCTTTTTCAGAAGATCATAGATTTCTTTCCTTGTTGCTACAAGAGCATACGGCTCTTTGGTGAATTTTTCAGCCAGCTGCAATGCAGAAAGGCCAATATGATGCGCACGCTGAAAAGCCTGTATTTTTTCATCCGCTTCCACTTGCCCACAGCGACTTAAAAGGACGCAACCAACAACGCGAAGATTATCCGATTCAGCAGCTATTTCTTCTAATTTAATATCGCTCTCGGCAACATTAGATGCATAGCGGATCTTTTTCATTTTGTCGGCACCGGCGGCAAGTAATATTTTAACACATTCTAAATTGCCTTGATCAACCGCTTCTTGCAGCGGAGTATGATAGCTCGCCATTACTGTGTCATTAATTTGCTTTTTATACCTTGGGTAGTAGCGGTCAAAATCACTAAGATTTTCTTTTGCTGCCAATTTGTGCTTTAACCACCAGGCACAATCTGCATGGGCTAAATATAAATAATCGGTTCTTATGGTGAGCTTTGGGCAGATGTAGGAGCCTACAGTGTATGCAATGGCGGAAAGATCGTTGCAGCAGCCGACCTCGATTGCCTCTGCTTCATGGTCATCCATAGCGAACAGTGGCATGGAGACAAATGTTGATAAGGCGAGTATTAAAAGATTTTTTTTCATGAATCTTCCTTTGAAAAAATGATAGCTTAATTTGCGCTCAATGGTACTATAAATCTCTTTTTCTGCCTAGCAAATTTCCTTATCAAAAAGAGAAGAGGCACTGTTAATAGTGCCTCTTCTTTATACTGCGCGTTTAGTTTTTTGTTATTTAGCGCTGACTTGCCGGCAGAAAATAATGATATGCCAAGGCTGCTAAATAGCCGCCTAAAAATGCACCGCCAACATACATCAGCAGATTCATCAACATAAGACCTTTGCCGCTTATCAGACCGAAAAATGCAGCGCCCAATGCTATGGCAGGATTAAATAATCCTCCTGAAATTGGCCCGCCCAGAGCCGCAAGCGCCGGAATGGTAAAGCCGATAGCAAGACCATATATATGGCTGGCATGTTTTGAAACCGCCACATTTAATATTACCGATGCTAAAACGAAAGCCAATAAAATTTCCACACCAAAAGCTTGTAGTAATGATGCGTGTGGTGCCGGAAGCGCCACATTGCCTTGTAAAAATGCAGCCATAAGAAATGCGCCAAGGCCGCCGCACACTTGTGCCGCTACGTAATGAGGAAACTCTTTCCATTTCAAATTCCCACTCAATGCGACCGCCAATGAGACCATAGGATTATAGTCGGCCCGGAAACATACCCGCCGATGTAGACCCATGCCATAAGCATTGCTGCTATTGCTATTGCATTGCCGGTCATGACAATGGTAAGCACAAAAAAGAATGTGCCGACACATTCCATTACTATTTTCTTCATACGTCTCCTTTTGAGATGGTGAAAAGATTTAATCAAAAAAATCTAATCATCAACCATTGTTCAAAGTCAACACTTTTACCAAGCATTTCAAGAAGCAGAAAACAATTTGACCCTCTCAACAAAAAAATGTTACGCTCACCCTTGAAAAGATGAGTAATAGAATCACCAAAGGATAATAGTATGAAAAAAAGCATCATAGTAGTCTCATTATTGACCTGCTCTATTGGTGCAATGGATACGGCCAAAACAGAAAAAACAACCCCGAAATCTTGCACAACAGGCACGCTGAACCATGTATCCGGCAAGAATACTATCCAACAGACATCACTTCTTATTGCCGCCTTTGATGCTAAGCTTACGCATGTCCCTATGAAAAAAGATGAAAAGGGCAACTACCTTGTCCCTCACTACAAGAATCCCAAGCAAATTTTGAGCATCGATCCGCAATTGGCAGACAAAGCAATAACGATCATATACCCCGATAGCCCGCGCATATAACCCAAGGATAAATAATATGAAAAAAATTATCATAGTCATCTTATTGCTGACCTGCTCTATCGGTGCAATGGATGATAGCAGCGAACAAGAAATGGTTACCCTAGATTCCAATCCGGCAGAATTGACGAGTGAAACCCCCTGTCGTAGTATCAAATACATTTCATTTCTCTATGGAATTATGACGCATAGTGTGGAAAAAGGTGTTGTGGCTCAGACCCTTGCTATTCCACATTACTATGATGGCCAGAAACGCGTGACCATCACCTTGCCTGAGGTGGGACACATATTACTCGCACACCATTATAATGAAACCCTAACAGCTGCCTACCTCGCAGCTTGCTTTGTCTCACCAGTACGCATGCGCGGCGATTACCTCCCCCTTTTTAGACACAATGGAAAAAAACAATGAACAGAAGAATATCATTGAACGCTACAAAGCTCGCTATGCTTATTGGGATACACACAGCGAAGCCACTCTGTTGGCTGCGCACGCCGTGTTTAACGAGTGGACGGAAAATGCTGCGAGGCCGAATGAACTAAACGCCATTAATGGCTATCGCTATCCTTCTAACATGAGAAAACTACCAAGATTAATCGCGAAATTACAAGGGCAGGCGCATGAAAATAAACCGATAGATACGATCATGGAAACTTTTGATAGCATAAACAAATTCAGCGACTACGAATTTGCACGATATAACCCCTTGGATGAGGGGAAATATGACATAGCGACTATCAAACAACGCGTACGCCATGAGTTAGCAAAAAAAATTAACCCTTCAAATAACAACGCCTGCTGCACTATTCTTTAAAAGGTTGATCAAATCACACATCCTTCGCTGCGCAACAATTGTATCTTTTTTTCAATACCGCCGGTATAGCCACCCAAAGCACCATTTTTGCGCATAATGCGGTGACAGGGAATAAAAGAAGGAATTTGATTATCACCGAGCGCATTTGCCACGGCGCGCCATGCATTTGGGCGCCCTACCGCATGTGCTAATTCTTGATACGTGATTGTCTTACCGACCGGTATGGCAAGCGTCTTGTGCCATACTTGTATCTGAAACTGCGTGCCTACCAACACCACCTGTGTTATAGCAGCCGTTGCAAACGGAATTGTTTCTTCCAACGCAGTATTATCGATAAATACGGCACGATGCACGCCCAGCGTGGTGGCAAAAACGTGTAAGATTCCTGCGGCAGTTTGATAGTAATAAGAAAAAACTTTATTGCGCTGTAGATGACGCTCAAATTCTTGGGCGGTAAATACACTAATATTCATAAATATAAATCCTCACTCGCCTCGCGCGCCTTCCGGCATAAAAAATGTATAAAACATTCACGCTCTTATTTTAACACAAAAAGCCGCTTCATAACACGAACAATTTACAAAACAAGACACATCTCTTACACTTAATCTAAACTACTTTTACCCCCATAAATAATGCATTAAAAAACTATGGATTTGAAAAAGATCGACCTTAAAGAATTCACCCCGGACCGTGCAGAAATTTTTCTATTATTGCCCATATCGATCATGGCAAATCAACGCTATCTGACCGCTTCTTGAAGTGACCGGCACCCTTATCCGATCGCGTAAAACATGAACAGTTTCTTGATAAACTGCAGGTGGAAAAAGAGCGCGGCATTACCGTAAAAGCACAAACTGCCTCAATGTTTTATGAGTATAAAGGCGTAACCTATCTTCTAAATTTGATTGATACTCCCGGCCACGTTGATTTCAGCTATGAAGTTTCTCGCTCACTCTATGCCTGCCAAGGAGCATTGCTTCTGGTGGATGCAGCTCAGGGAGTGCAGGCACAAACCATGGCAAATTTTTATCTTGCATTTGATCAAGATCTAACCATTATTCCGGTTATTAATAAAATTGATATGGCCAATGCGCAGATCCAGAACGAGTTACTAAGCAGATTGAAAACTTATTTGATTTTCAAGCCAGAAGAAGATTGCTCAAGCTTCGGCAAAAACTGGCATTGGCATGCATGAAATTTTAAAGCAGTTATCAAACGAATTCCTGCACCAAAAGGCAACCTGCAAGCACCACTTAAAGCACTGCTTTTTGATTCATGGTTTGATGAATATCGCGGCGTTATCTGTTTGATTGCGATGCAAAGATGGCATCATTAAAAAAGGTGACATAATTACCCTTGCGCAAATGACAAGTGAACTATGAAGTGCTTGAACTTGGTCTAATGTATCCTGATGAAGCACCCATGGATGCACTGTATGCGGGCCAAGTTGGTTACTTGATTACCGGCATGAAAACGGTAAAAGAAGCACGTGTTGGTGATACCTATATATCATACCAAAAAACCGGTCACGCCATTTCCTGGATTTAAACCAGCAAAGCCGATGGTATTTGCCGGTATTTATCCCGTAGAAAATTCAGAATTTGAACTATTGCGCGATGCAATTGAAAAATTAACACTCAATGATGCAAGCGTAACTGTTGAAAAGAAAACATCTGCTGCACTTGGTCTTGGTTTCCGATGTGGATTTTTGGGATTGTTGCACATGGATGTATTCAAACAACGTCTTGAACAAGAATATAATATTACGGTTATTGCAACCGCACCAAGCGTACTATATAAAGTAAAATTGACCACATACAGGTGAAATAGTTGATATTGAAAACCCATCAGATTTTCCTGAGCCAAATCAAATCGAAGAAATTTTTGAACCGATTATCAATGCCACCATTATTGTACCAAAACAATATTTGGGCAATATTATTAAGCTGTGTGAAGAAAAGCGTGGCAAACAAATTGATATGAGCTATCTTGATGAAGATCGCGTTATCTTGAAATACAAACTTCCACTCAATGAAGTTGCTACCGATTTTTATGATCAACTCAAATCGCTCAGTTCCGGATATGCAAGCTTTGATTATGAAGAAGCAGGCTATCGAACCGGCAGATTTGGTTAAAATGGATATTTTGCTCAATGGTAAAGCAGTTGATGCACTTTCATGCTATTGTGCATGAAGATAAAGCATATTATATTGGCCGAGATTTTGCCGAACGTCTTGCGAAAAGCTAATTCCGCGCCAACTTTTTGAAGTTGCCATTCAAGCAGCTATTGGCGCAAAAATTATTGCGCGCGAAAGCATTTCTGCCTTGCGCAAAGACGTAACGGCAAAATGTTATGGCGGTGATATTTCCCGTAAACGTAAATTGCTTGAAAAACAAAAAGAAGGTAAAAAGCGAATGAAACAAGTGGGCAATGTTGAAGTTCCACAAGAAGCATTTTTGAGCATTTTGAAAAAATAAATGAGCATCCATACGAAATATGTTTTTCCTGCTTGAGTAACATTGATAAGTGCCCACTATGTAGGGGGAAATTTAAAGTAATTGGCACACGCTGCATGTTTACTGCACGATTATTGATACAGAGACTACACCGTCATTTAAAATGAGCCATTTTTAAATAATTTTTAAAAGAGGTAAACGTGAAAATACACATCTCACTACTCTTGCTACTGGCCTGCATGATGCAACAATACAGTTACAACATGGAGGAAGATTTCTCTGATGACAATTATTCAGATTCAAGCGATATCGCCGCAATGGAACAGATTTGGGAAAACCTGCCACTAAATTTTTTATTGCCGATATTGCCACATCTGAAGCCATTAGAGCAAAGGAGTACTGTTGATGAAGCGTGGCGCACCGTATCGCCGTTTCCCGTTTTAAAAACCAAATATTTTGAAGCGCTCTGTGACCCAGCATGCTACATAAGCGAAGATGATGACGAAATTCGCCGCAACATTGCTGCCGCTCTTTGTGTGGACGTATCTCCCAACCATCCATTCATGCACCATTATTTTGTGCATTTCATACAGAAGAGTGATTACGATCTCATAAAGCTGATGCTTTACAAAAAAGTAAATCCTTGTTGCAAAGCAGGTCCCAGCCATGCGCTCTGCTCTGCACAAACAGTACAAATGGCTCAATTATTAGTAGACCAAGGTGCCGATTGCAACGCCACCAATGAATGTGGCAATCTCATACACAATACCCTCATGAACTCATTCGAACCAAGACTAATTGGTTATTATGCGGCCACAGGAGTAAGCTTTGAGCATAGAAACAAAGACGGACTCACCCCATTAGATTATTTCTGTCGAAAATCTATGTACACCAGCAAACTTACCAAAAAGTATATTAAGGCATTTTTGAACGCAGGAATAACTGAAGAACAAATAGCCGATGGATTTGGACCCTTACCAGAAACGTGGCAAGAAGTTGAACCACGAGATTGGCGATAAAGAAGATATACTGCATGATTAATAAAAAACAGATACTTTTTTTTGGCATTTTTGTTGCTCCCATACTATTTTTAACCCTTGTACGCACGAATATAGATTATGAACAGCACACAAAGCCATATATTCTCTGCACCACCAGTATAATTGGGGATACGGTACAACAGCTGGTTGGCGATACGGTTGAAATACACACCCTGATGGGACCGGGCATTGATCCTCATTTATATAAAGCGCGCGAAGGAGATGTGCACCGCTTGGCCCGTGCGAACATTATTTTTTATAATGGATTGCATCTTGAAGGTAAGATGGCGCATATACTTCACCAGATGAATAGTTACACTGCCAGCATTGCCGTTGCTGATGCTCTTGATGCACAAGATCTTCTGGACGCAGGAATTGAAGGCATTCACGATCCCCATATCTGGCACGATGTTATACTCTGGATAAAGGTAGTGAAACATATCACCAGCATTTTATGTGCCAAAATACCACAGCATGCGCAATTGTATCAAAACAATGCGCATGCATTGTGCACACAGCTGCAAGAATTGGATCATTATATTAAAAATAAAATTGCCACGATTGCTGAAAATAAGCGTATTTTAGTCACCGCCCATGATGCATTTAGTTATTTTGGCAAGCGTTATGGCATGAGCGTAGTCGGGTTGCAAGGAGTCAGCACCGATGCGGAAATCAGCGCCGGCGATGTGCAAAATCTGGTAGATTATCTGGTTGAACAACAACTTCATGCGATTTTTATTGAGTCATCGATCCCGCAACGCAGTATTGAAGCGGTGCACAATGCCGCTACTGCACGCAATTGGTACGTAACTATTGGGGAAGAGCTCTATTCAGACGCCCTAGGGGATGCACACAGTGATGCTCATAATTATGGCACTATGATAAAACATAATGTTGACGCGTTGACACAAGCCTTGGCAGCAAACACTCCCTTCTAATCATGTATCATGCGTGCGCCCTGCGCGCCCTGGGTAATCTGTTGCGCGCAACTCGTCTGTTTATGTACATTGAATAGTAATGGAATAATTCAGGTTGCTGAGTAAGCATTAAAAAGGGGACCATATGAATCGCCTCAAACAAATGTTATTGGCTCTGTTATGCATGGGCGGTGGCATTAGCCCCATCTTGTCTGCGGAACAACCATCTGCGGAACGACTTGCTCAAGAAGAATCCAATAATGTCATTATACTATTTCAAGACTCGGACACTAAGAAAGAAGTAGATCGCCTTCCTCTGACCAGGCAAGAATTTAATATGCTCAAAAATGCATCTCAAGTCATAGGGGATATGGTTCAAGATCTTGGACAATCTCAAGTCACAGAAATACCTCTCAATAATAAGTATATTGATAAAGCAATGTTAAGACAGGCGCTGGATATTTTACGCGCATACGAAGGGCTAAAGTCTCTATCTTTGCCCGGATATCAGGGTGTAGTTGCGGCAAGCAAAGATAAAAACGTGTTGCAGAGAAATATAGAAAAATTGATACTGCAAATAAATGCCCTGGGTCAAGGGTTTATAATAGCAGTCGATTATCTGGGTATTGAACTACCGCTCATAAAAACAGCCATGATTAATAAGATGGTCGCCAAGAATAATCTATTATATGATTTTCCAAAAATCCTAACCGGCCACACCGACGCGGTGTATTCTATTGCGTGCAGCCCTGATGGCAAATATATTGCCAGCGGTTCCTGGGACAAAACCGTCCGTGTGTGGAATGTTGACCTGGGAACTCTCGCATATACCCTAACCGGCCACAATCAACCGGTGTATTCTGTAGCATGGAGCCCTGATGGCAACTTTATCGCCAGTGGTTCGTCGGATAAAACAATCCGCGTGTGGGATGTGCAAACACAACAAATAGCTTATACTCTAACCGACCGCACTAACACGGTGTATTCTGTAGCATGGAGCCCTGATGGTAACTCTATTGCCGGTGGTTCTCATGACGCAACTGTCCGCGTGTGGGATGTGCAAACGCAATCTCTTGCCTATACCCTAACCGGCCATACTGGTGTGGCATGGTCTGTTGCATGGAGCCCTGATGGCAACTACATTGCCAGTGGTTCTTTTGACGAAAAAATACGCGTGTGGGACGTGCAACGGCGAACTCTCGCATACACCCTAACCGGCCACACTGATGCGGTGCGTTCTGTTGCGTGGAGTCCTGATGGCAACTTTATTGCCAGCGGTTCTCATGACAACACGGTCCGCGTGTGGAATGCTCACACGCATCAAGCAGCCTATATCCTAACCAAGGCAGGCTATATTGCGCCGCACCCTTATGATCATGGCAAATATAAGGTAGGCTCTGTTGCGTGGAGCCCTGATGGCAAATATATTGCCGGCGGTTCGGATGACCGAACAGTACGCGTGTGGAATGTTCAAACGCATCAAGTAGCCTATACCCTAACCAAGGCAGGCTTTGTCGCGTGGAGTCCTAGTGACGAATATAAGGTAGGCTCCATTGTATGGAGCCCTGACGGCAAATACATTGCCAGTGGCTCAAATGACAAAACAATACTCGTGTGGGATCGGAATCCGCTCGAAAGGCTAAACCTTGCTCGAGTGTTATTGATGCACACTATCATTGTCTCCAAGAAACTCCCCATCATAATCCCCGAGCAGTCAATACTTCAAGGACCGTCGGAAAAAGCATCTAACATCATGAGTGCCAAAAACTCTCCGCAAAATCCGCCCCCGGTGCCGCAGGAGTTGACGCGCGTTGTCTACATGCAACAATTGTTTAACAGCCTGCCCCAGTCAATGCAAGAGTATTTGTCTACCGTGGCGAAACCTCAACCTCTTCCTCAATCAATAAAAGACGGTATTGATAAAATTTTACGAGCGCAATAGATAGAATTGATTCTGCCACTGCGCGCCCCGGGTAATCTGTTGCGGG
The DNA here is from genome assembly GCA_963707655.1 of uncultured bacterium. Taxonomy (GTDB): domain Bacteria; phylum Babelota; class Babeliae; order Babelales; family Vermiphilaceae; genus JAKAUA01. The sequence continues at coordinate 503,522 of OY970172.1, forward strand.
CAACTCGTCTGTTTATGTACATTGAATAGTAATGGAATAATTCAGGTTGCTGAGTAAGCATTAAAAAGGGGACCATATGAATCGCTTCAAACAAATGTTATTGGCTCTGTTATGCATGGGCGGTGGCATTAGCCCCATCTTGTCTGCAGAACAACCATCTGCGGAACGACTTGCTCAAGAAGAATCCAATATGGTGGTTATACTATTTCAAGACTCGGACACTAAGAAAGAAGTAGATCGCCTTCCTCTGACCAGGCAAGAATTTAATATGCTCAAAAATGCATCTCAAGTCATAGGGGATATGGTTCAAGATCTTGAACAATCTCAAGTCAAAGAAATACTTCTCAGTAACAAATATATTGATAGGAATACGCTCAAGATAGTTCTAGATTTTTTACAGCGATATCAAGGATTACAAGATCTCTCTTTTCTAGCAATAGACAATAAGGTATCCAAGCCGCGCTCACATGCTGCGGTTGCTGCAATTAAAAACAAAAAGTTATTACCCACACCTCAACAATTACCACAATACACGCTATCTTCAGAGTTTATAATAGCAGTCGATTATTTAGCTATCGAACTGCCGCTCATAAAAAAAGCACTCATCGATAACATGATTGCCAAGAATAATCTATTGGATGGTTTTTTCCATAAACTAACCACCACTGACGTAGTGGATTCTGTTGCATGGAGCCCTGATGGCAGATATATTGCCTGTGGTTCGAATGACACAATTCGCGTGTGGAATGTGCAAACACAACAAATAGCCTATACCCTAACCGGCTACACTGCCTGGGTGCACTCTGTTGCGTGGAGCCCCGATGGCAACTCTATTGCCAGTGGCTCTTTTGACAATGAGGTCCGCGTGTGGAATGTGCGAACACAATCTCTTGCATATACTCTAACCGGCCACACTGGCGCGGTGTACTCTGTTGCGTGGAGCTCTGACGGCAAATATATTGCCAGTGGCTCAGAAGACGGCTCAATACGCGTGTGGAATGCGCAAACACAATCTCTTGCCTATACTCTAACCGGCCGCACTGGCGCGGTGTACTCTGTTGCGTGGAGCCCTGATGGTAACTATATTGCCAGTGGCTCAAATGACAACACAGTTCGCGTGTGGAATGTGCAAACGCATGCTCTTGCCTATACCCTAGCCGGCCACACTCGCCAGGTGCTCTCTGTTGCGTGGAGCCCCGATGGTAACTTTATTGCCAGTGGTTCAAGAGACTACAAAGTTCTCGTGTGGGATGTGCAAACAAAACAAATAGCCTACACCATAACCGGCCACACTCGCCAGGTGCTCTCTGTAGCATGGAGCCCTGATGGTAACTTTATTGCCAGTTGTTCGGATGGCCTCACTGTTCGCGTGTGGAATGCGCAAACGCACTCTCTTGCCTATACCCTAAACGGCCACACTCCCCTTGCGTGGTCTGTTGCGTGGAGCCCTGATGGCAAATATATTGCCATTGGATCTGGGAACAACACGGTCCCCGTGTGGGATGTGCAAGCACCCGAAAGACTGACCCTTGCTCAAGCGCTATTGATACATACTATCATTGTCTCCAAGAGACTCCCCATCATAATCCCCGAGCAGTCGATACTTCAAGGGCCGTCGAAACAAGCATCTAACATGATAAATCCGCACCGTTTGCCGCCAGTGATTCCACAAGAGTTGACGCGTGTTGTCTACATGCAACAATTGTTTAACAGCCTGCCCCAGTCAATGCAAGAGTATTTGTCTACTGTGGCGAAACCTCAACCTCTTCCTCAATCAATAAAAGACGGTATTGACACAATTGTACGAGCGCACTAGATAGAACCACACATTCGGGGGGCTTACCATGCCCCCTCCATTATCAACTTCTGTTTCAAAGACGCGGGACAAGGCTACGACTTTTTGATATACTTTTTTTTACTTTTTCAACGGCAAAAACCAAAACACTTTCAAGCGCACAAAGAGACCATGTCAAAAAGCAATACCGCCGCTATAGAAATAAACAATCTTACCGTTGCCTACCACAACAAACCGGTGCTTTGGCAGGTAGATTGCTCTATTGCACAAGGAGCCATGGTTGCCATTGTGGGGCCCAACGGCGCAGGAAAAACAACATTACTCAGAGCCATGCTTGGTCTGTTATCTCCTCTGGCCGGCACTATTACTTTACTAGGTAAAACACATACGCAGATGAAAAAATCTATTGCCTATGTACCGCAACGCTCATTAGTTGACTGGGATTTTCCTGTCACTGCTCTTGATGTTGTCATGATGGGCACGTATGGCGCATTGGGCTGGATAAAGCGACCGGGAAAAAAAGAATATGATGCGGCATATCTGGCACTTGAACAAGTTACTATGCTTTCCCATGCTCAATCTCCTATTGGCCAGCTCTCCGGCGGCCAGCAGCAACGCATTTTTATTGCGCGCGCACTGGTGCAGAATGCACCGCTGTATATGCTTGACGAGCCGTTTGTTGGCATTGATAAAAGCACTGAACAAATAATCAGCACACTGCTCAAACAGGAACAGGAAAAAGGGAAAACAATTTTGGCGGTGCATCATGATTTGCATACGGTGACCAGCTATTTTGATTCCGCATTACTTTTAAATAAAACCCATATTGCAAGCGGGCCATTGGCGCACAGCTTTACTCATGAAAATTTGCAAAAAACATTTAATTATTCATCATTCTCACTGCAGGGACAATAGATATGTCTTGGTTCTCCCATTATTACCATCTCTGCATAATCTTATTTGGCAGTTCATTAATTGGGCTGATTGCAGGCGCTTTGGGAACCTTTGTCTACCTGAGAAAACAGAGCTTGGTCGGCGATGCCATTTCACATGCAACGCTACCGGGTATTGTGCTTGCCCTGCTGATCACCGCTAACAAAAACCCCACTCTCTTGCTCCTGGGTGGCGCTATTTCAGGAACCATCGGCATTATTTCTGCCCTGCTCATAACACGTATAACCAAATTACAGAGCGATACGGTGCTCGGTATAATTTTATCATTGTTCTTTGGTACCGGATTATTGTTACTATCAATAGTTCAAAAATATCCACGCGCTGACCAGGCGGTGCTGAATAAATTTTTATTTGGCAACATTGCTATTCTCTTGCCCAGCGATGTGTGGCCGCTGCTCATTGTTGGTCTACTAGCCGGCAGCACACTGTTCATATTTTGGAAAGAATTAAAGGTTTACAGCTTTGATCAGGAATTTTCAAACGGAATACCGCACCTGAATACGACGATCAATATTCTGCTTACCGCCCTACTTGTCATGGTCATTACCATCTGCTTGCAATGTGTCGGCGTAATTCTTATGAGCTCACTATTAATTGCACCCACTGCCGCAGCGCGCCAATGGACCGTGCGTTTGGAAACAACAACAGTATTGGCCGCCTTTTTTGGTGCAGTATCTGCGGTGATAGGAACACTCATCAGTAACAGCATACATACCCCAACAGGACCCACCATTGTGCTGGTAATAAGCACGCTTATTAGCGCATCGCTTATTCTTTCTCCCCGTCGGGGATTGCTGATGTATTGGTTTAAACGCGTTTAGATAGAAGATAACAATAATGAATATGCTCCAATTACACATCATGCTCATCGCCTGCCTGGTTTCTTTGGTAACTGTATTGCCGGGAACATTTCTGGTGTTACAAAACAGTGCATTTATGAGCGATGCGATTAGCCATGCGATACTACCCGGCATTGTTATTATGTTTTTATGGATCAAGCATTTGGACTCGCCACTATTGCTTATCGGAGCATCATTGGCCGGGCTCTGCAGCGTGTTGTTAACACAGCTTCTTATTCAAACCGATCGCATAAAAAAAGATGCCGCCATTGGTCTTGTTTTCCCTCTGTTTTTTTCAGTTGGGGTCATTTTAATAAGCCTGTACGCGCGGAACGTGCATATTGATGCAGATATGGTACTTTTGGGCGAACTTGCCTTTGCCCCTTTTAATCGTTTTGTGTTCCACTCATATGATCTTGGCCCAACCGCATTGTGGAGCCTTGGCGCTATAGGAATTTTTACTGCAGCAATTATTACCATTTTTTTTAAAGAATTTGTTCTTGTATCGTTCGACAAAGAGTATGCGCAAACTAATGGATTCAGCCCACAAATTTTGTTTTACAGCATCATGGCGCTTACCAGTATTGTTGCTGTTGGCGCATTTGATAGCGTTGGCTCAATTGTTACCATTGCACTCATGATTATTCCTCCTGCCGGCGCACTCTTGCTGTGCACACAAGTAAAGCCACTCATTGTAACCAGCATGGGAATAAGCGTGAGCGCATCATTAACCGGTTATTGCATTTCCCATCTGGCAGATGTTTCTATCGCCGGATCAATAGCCGTTGCCAACGGCATATTTTTTATAATAATCTTCTTCATAGCTCCGCACAGGGGCCTGCTTGCATACTTCTATAGAAACAACAGACAAAAGCATGAATGGGCAGAAGCAATTTTGTGCACTACACTGCTCAAAAAAGCGGTATCGGTTCATACGCTTGCAAAAGAGCTCAACTGGTCCTTATCTTATACTCATACGGTAGTTGCCAATGTGACGCGCAAGGGGGAACTTATTGTACGCGGAGACATACTTACGTTGTCCCCCGAGGGAAAAATCAGGGCTGAAAAAAATTATACTCATTTCTAAAAGCTGATACCCGATATATTGCATTGGGCCGTTAATTTTTATTACAATTAGCATTGGCGACATGTGACATAATAAAATAAAAAAAGGGGGAGATTCATGTCACTTTCAAAGTATGTCCTGTTTTTTATATGCTTAACGCTCTATGGCACTGAACAACATTATTCAGAAAAAGAGCTTTCGTTTTTGATCGCCACTGAGTATAGAACATTACGCGCACAAGAAAATATTCTGGCACAATCACCAAGCAATGCGCAGGTTAAAAAGTCTATAGAGCAAACTATTGCGCGCATAAAAAAACGAATCGGCGAACTGGAGTGCCAAAGAGAAAAAGAGGTGAATCAATAACAGTCAACGTCGCTCAATGTCTGGATTACATATGCTTAAAATAATAAAAATATTAACTTATTTGCGTAAAAGTTGTTCTTTCTGCTATTCTGTTGCTGTTAAATAGTTTTTTAAGTAAGGGGCTTTTATGGTAGAGCCAGCCAAATCAATCGCTGAAGCACATTTGTTTTCAGGAAACATTTTTATTTTCCATGCTTTTGATGTGGGAGAAGATATCAATCTTGAAAAAGTACGCAATTCAGGAGTAATAATTCCTCGCCCGCTTACGTTACCCAAATACTTTAAAAATTATCACATTCCCCTTGCTATCGAATTACCCAATAGCAGCCAGAGTAGCCATTGCATCAGTGCCAAAATTCATAACTTTGGTGCAATTTCACTCACCTACAAAATTCCTTTTACCGATAGTTTAGAAAATGTTCGTAAAAATCTAGAAAAAATCGATGACCATTTTCAAGAGCAAAGCCTTGTTGACGGACAAAGCATCTTTCACCGCATAAGCAATATGATCATCAATGCCAAGTTTTTTCAGATGACATCATCGTATGTTATTATTCAGGTGGATCCTGAACCTGAATTTATTGATACGGTACAATTAAAGGCAAGTTTTGGTTCTCTGATTGCTTCAACATTGCGCTTTGAAACAGAAAGCCTTTCAGAGTTTCAAAAAAATGAAATTTTAGCCTCGGCAATTGGTTATTTCCGCGGCGATTTGATGGTGATAGATACCGAAGCATCATTTGTGTACGATGCGGAGTATGAAGAAATTCTTGATTTCTTTGAGTTTGCCAATATTCAACAGCTTGAATTACGCTATTTTGACCTTGTGCTCGATCAACAATTAAACATGATTTATGAAGATAAAGTGCGTCGCGTACCGCTTACTTCATATCTTCCTTTTATTGGAGTGCAAACAAAAAGCCCCGTTGATGAGTTGGGTAAATTAAAAGTTGATATTTCAGTGATTACAGAACGATTGGAGGGCAGCATTAAACTTGCCGGGGAGCCTTATTTTTCTGAACTTTATGCATTATTGGTAGATAAGTTCGATTTACAAGGTTGGCAAGAAGCGGTAAATAAAAAACTTTCTATTATTTTGGATGTACGCTCGGTATTGCAAAATAAAACCGATGCGATTCGTGAAGATCTGCTCAACGTATTGATTATTATTTTAATTTTCATTGAGCTTGTGGTGGGTCTTTTAAATTATATAACACCTGGACATTAACAAAAAAACGGTACAATTATTTCATCTCACCTTTCATTTTCTGGACTTTAAAACACATGATTAACAAAATAATTATTACATCACTTTTGGTCGCTACTACTTTTGGCATGGAAAAAGAAATTAAGCATACACGCCGCTTCCTCAAAACGTCTCGAGAAAGTTCTCCGTCTAACGTAGTTGATCCCTTGTTAAATGCCTGGGTTGCTAGTCTAGGAGAAGAAAAACTTTCTCTTAAGAAAAAAGAAGTTGCGCAGGTAATACATAACACACGATTAAATCAAACTAGCGAAAAACCGTTATCCGTACCCGAACTAGAAACGCTCGTAGAAAATTGGCTCAACTCAATGACGGCGCAACGCGCAAAGACGGCGCAACGCGCAAAATTATAGACCAACAAATGAAGCGCTCGTCTTCTTATCAGGTACACTGTAAACAATGATCAAAACAATACTGAGTGTATTGCTCTTGTCCAATTCTCTTTTGGGCATGGATACTACACTAGATACAACAAAAAAACTTTGCGCGGTCCTTGACCGAAAAGATTTTATTTCTTCCTCCACGGCATTTGCCTTGCACGTTCAAACGCTGCAAAAACAGTATGAAGAACACGTGAGTTTATGCCCGCTGGTAGAAAAATATTTTCAGCATATACGCGACGAGCAGGAATCGTCTGCAGAATATAAAAACAACACAGAGCTCATACGGCAACAGTTTCGCAGCGAACCATTTCAACAATGGCAAACGATTATTTTTGGTGTACTACAACAGATACAACGGGAAGAATACACGCAAGAACAAGTATCTGCCATAGTCGCAAAACTTGATGAAAAACAGATCAGAACCGGATACCACTATACGTTATTTTTTTCCGGTAAAAAATCGGAAGATTACATCAAGTGCGTAGGGGCAAGCATGAACGCCGCCGACCCGTCACACTGGTTCGATTGCCAACAATTCACGATTGCAAAAACCGAGACCAAAGGCTGTGGCAACAGACTAATCAATATTATGTAACATACGTTCATGATGAATGGAATCCCCATAGATTGCGATCATGCAATATTCTGTTGTGTAAAGCATTTATTTTTTAAGTGCACACAGTATATGATGATCAACGTTAGTAACTAAAAAAGCATGGGGTACTCATGAAAAAAATTAATTTATTTTTTATTATATATACAGCAGCTCTGTGGTGCGCAGAGGTGCCATTATTGAGTCCAGATTTTATTTCGACCGCGACGTTTGAAAAGCTATTGGCGAAAAAAGAAAAAACGGCAGAAGATTATCTGGATATCGCCGCCATCGCCTATCAAATCCCCGAGGCAGAAAATCTGCTTGTCGCCCGTGCAGCGCAAGATCCACAAATATATAAATCTTTGCTCCTATCGACTGCAGGCAGGCGAGATTTTAAAAAACTTGCTTTGTATGCTGAAAAAGCTATTGAACAAGGAATAATTGAAGGATACTATTACGCAGCATGCGCCAGGATCAGGCTGGGAGATAAATCAAGTCCTCAAGTTCAAGCATATTTGGATAAAGCAGCTTTTCAGAAAAATGATACGCAAGATGAAGCAAAGTTACTATTGGCACATATCGCTTTTGGGGCAGGAGCCATGGATCAGGTATCACCTTTGCTTAAAGAATTAGATGCAAAAAATATAGGCGCTGCCTCACTGATGCTTGGTTATGAGTATTTGCTTCATTCGCGCAATTACACCGATAAGAATAATACCCGAAAAGCATATGACTATTTCATGAGAGCGATAAAGGGAAAAGCACTGCCGGCTGATATGTATACTGATACCCCGGGCAATGATGCTAAAACAATGGCCTCTATAGCTCTGGGAATGATGTGGGAATTAAATAAAGTTCCCCAAGACAGGCGAACGAGCCATGAAAACCACTTTGAAAAGGCGTATCAATATTATAAGCAAGCAAATAATACTGGTGGATTAGTCAGCATGGCGCGCTTGGTATGGACCGGAAAACGACAGGACCCGGCCATGAGTCTTGCACAAGCAATAGAAATTTTTAAACATGCTGTCAAAAAATCGCCCCTAGCAGCATTTTTCTACGCTACTATTTTGCTCGAAGAAGAAAAACCCTATGAAGCGGTACACATCTTACAAGAAGCGCTTGCTGATAAAACTCATCGAGAAGCGCTTACAATGCTGCAGTTGGGCATTGCTTACTACTTTGGACTGGGAGTAGATCAAAATAAGGAGAAGGCACAGGAATTATTTGATGCTATCAATGGAATGAACTTTGACGATGGTGGCTTTAAGGATGTCTATCTTGCGCAAAGCTACATCTATTTTTTTGGGTTGGGAGTAGATCAAGACAAGCAAAAAGCGGTTGAGCTCATGAAGAAGGCAGATGACGAAACAAGCACAGATTTTATAATGGCTCCTACCAACATATTATTTCCTGCATTTGAACGATCGATGACAGAATATCAAGAGCAGACATTAAAAAACAAGCAAGATGAATTGTTAGCAGATATTTTGCGGGAAAAAGCAACAACGAGGCAGCCTCGCGGGAAAAATAAGAGTAAGCGCAAAGATCTTGCGCCAAAAAATGAGGCAAGTCCTGTTGCATCATCAAGCAGCTCATCTGTACCGGTTTCTATCGCGCAAGAACCAGAATTTTCTGCTATTGGCAAACCTGAACAATGGCAAGAATGGTATGGAAAGGCCGAAGATGGCAGTTTTGTAAGCGCTACTAACAGCGCCGCTCAGACTATTACTATTGATTCTCCGGCACACGCAGAACAGCTGATCTTTTTTAATGTAAAAGATCCATTCAAAAAATATCGCATAGTAAAGCAGTTTCAACATCATCCCCGCATAGCAGATCGTTCCGGCAAAGGGCCAGTGGCTGTTGATGCAACAACCGCGCACAATCACAATTTTGCACGCATGCTCGATTATGTTATGCAGGAATTTGGTCGCTATGTGCCTTTTTTAAAATCTAACCAAGATAAAACCGAAACACTCGTAGCTGATGTTATTAGAAAAAGCAGTAACGGCACAGAAGTTGCCTGTAAGGCGGAATATGGATTTGGTCAGGATGCAAAGAACAATGTATATGTATACCATCGTTTATTGCGCCCGTTCAAAAATCAAAAACAAGAACTTGCTCGCCTGCATGCACTAATGAAATGAGTTATCTGATAATGAGATCAACATGAGTGCGCTATCACACGACTACGATCAGTTATTTTTTTAAGTACACACGGTATATAATTGTCAAAGCTAGCCGATTAAAAACCTGGAGTACCTATGAAACAAATCGGTTTATTTTTTATTGCCTATACAGCAGCACTCTTGTGTGCAGAGGCGCCATTGGTGCAGACAGAGCTTATTTCAACCATGATGTTTGAACAACTATTGGGGAAAAAAGAAAAGACGGCACAAGATTATCAAGAGATCTCAAGCTATGTCTATGAAACCCCGGAGGCAGAAAAGTTTGTTGATATCTATGCAGCGCAAGACCCACAATTATATACATCGTTACTCGCACTGACTGAAGAAAAACAAGACTTTCAAAAACTTGCTCTCTACGCGGAACAAGCAATTGAAAAAGGAATAACTGAAGGCTACTATTACGCGACTCACGCCAATCTGTGGCAACATACACTAGGCTCTACAACCATACAGACATACCTAAATAAGGCAGCTTACGAGAAAAACTGTAAGCAAGATGAAGCAAAGTTATTATTGGCATATATACTTAACCTGCAAGGCAGAACCCACAAGGCACTCCCTCTTATGAAGGAACTAGATGCAAAAAACATAAGTTTTGCCTCATCAATGTTGGGTGATCATTATGTGCTGCATTCACGCAATTACTCTGATCAGGTTAATACTCGAAAAGCATACGATTGCTTCACCAGGGCATTAAAGGGAAAAGTGTTTCCCTTAGACAATAGCTTAAACGGCTGTGACAGTCGTACTGTTGCTTGCGTAGCCCTAGGATCTATGTGGGAAGCAAATAAAGTGCCTCAGGATGCACGGGGAGCTCATGAAAACTATCTGGAAAAAGCTTACCAATATTATAAACAAGCAAGTACTTCTACGGGCAAAACGCATATGGCCCGCTTGGTATGGATCGGAAAAATACAAGATCCCGCAATGAGTTCTGCTGATGCGGTAGAAGTTTTTAAAAATGAGGCTCAAAAATACAATTTAGCATCATTTTTGTACGCCACTATTTTATTTGAACAAGAAAAACCACAAGAAGCGATACAAATATTGCAAAAAAGTGACACTGATGCAAGTCCCCTTGCAATGATGCAGTTAGGAATTGCTTGTTACTTTGGGTTGGGAATTGACCAAGACTTTGCAAGTGCAAAAAAAATATTTGATATTATTAATAAAATGAACTTTGAAATTGGGATCAAAGATGTTTACCTGGCGCAAAGCTATATCCATTTTTTTGGGTTGGGTGTTGATCAAAACAAGCAAAAAGCGCTCAGTTTAATGAACAAGGTAAATGACGAGGCAAGCTTAAGCCTTATAATGGTTCCTGCCAACATATTATTTCCTGCATTCGATCAAGCAATTGCAGAGTATAAAGAAGAATTAGCCGAAAATGAACAAGCATTAAAAAATAGGCAAGATGCGCTTTTAGCGGAGCTTTCACGAGAAAAATCTTCAAGACAAGCGCAGCGAGGAAAAAAGACACCGTATAAGCGCACAAATCTTCTGCCAAAAAAGCCGGCACATCCTGTTGCAACATCAAGCGAGCCATTTTTACCCGCTGCAATGGCACAAAAACCGGAATTCTCTGCCATTGGGGAACCAAAGGACTGGCACGAATGGTATGGCTCGGCAGAAGATGGTAGCTTTGTAAGCGCGACTAATAGTACTGCTCAGGCTATTACCATTGATTCCCCGGCACATGCAGAACAACTGATCTTTTTTAATCAGAAAGATCCTCTAAAAAAATATCGCATAGTAAAATCATTTCAACACCATCCACGCATAGCGGATCGCTCTGGAGAAGGCGCAGATCCTGTTGATGCAGCAACTGCGCACGATCACAATTTTGCACGCATGCTTGACTATGTTATGCAAGAGTTTGGTCGCTATGTGCCTTTGTTAAAATCGAATGCGGATAAAAAAGAGACACTCGTAGCCGATGTTATTAGAAGAAGTAATAATGGCACAGAAGTTGCCTGCCGATCGGAATATGGGCTTGGGCAGAACCCCGATAATACTATGTATGTGTATCACCGCTTATTGCGTCGATTGAAAAACCAAAAACAAGAGCTTGCTCGCCTGCATGCAATAATGAACGCTTCCGGCAACAAGATTAATAAATAATATTTAACGCTTACAAAATAAAACACCGCACGATTTCGAGTCATGCGGTGTTTTATTTTTTTAAGATAAAGCATGCGCTCAAGGAGTTACTTGGCCACGCTCACTTTTGCCGGTCGCAAAACAGTATCTTTGAACATAAATCCTTTTTGCAGGACCTGTACAATATCACCTGACTTATGTTCCGATGAATCAACATGCATGAGCGCTTCATGTTTTTCCGGATCAAAGACATGCTGATCTTTCATGGGAGAAACACCATATTTAGCTAACATTTTGTGCAATTCTTTTTCAATAAGCTCGCATCCTGACAGAAGAGCAGACGGGGTTTGCCCTTCTTTTTTTCCCGCCTCAAGCGCACGGTCAAAATCGTCAACAATGGCAAGTAAATCAGTCAAGATGGCGCTTTGCGCACTATTCATCCATGAATATTTTTCTTTTTCCATTCTGCGTTTATAATTCTCAAAATCTGAGCCTAAGCGAGCATATTTCTCTTTAAAATTATTGAGCTCGGTTACACATGAATCAAGTTCCTGATTATTCGTTTGCTCATTCATAGCTGATGCATTGTGCTGATTATTGTTTTCATCCATTTTAATTGATCCTCATCTAGAAGAAATAAGTTTTTTATACTGCTCAGTATAGCAAAAGTTTCATTTTTTTTAAACGGTATCAGCGTGCGGCGCTGTCGCCGGATACGTAATGGTTGTTCCCTTGACCACGGCCCATGGAGTAAGGGTATGCGGCCTGCTCTCTGTCATGCTAAAAATATCATTCACTGTTCCTCCCCGCACCAGTAAAGCATCCCCGACCAATGATCGATGGCACCGCCAGGGTACCGCCTCGGCACACATAATGACAACGGTTTTTTCATGTGCGGTTTTAACTAATTCATCAATACCTTCTTGAAACTCTTTCGTTTGCATGTAATCGGCATAGCCACGAAACGAAGCATTGCGCCATGCCATATTAATTGAATCGGCATGCGCATGACGCAAGCCACCCAAATTTTTTTGATGACGATAGCCAATGTGATGCGATCGTAGCACCTGTGCCAATTCGGGACCATTGAATTGTGGATTGTGGCGCGATTTGGCAATGGTGCGTATATCAACCAGTTCATTAATATGATAATGCTTGAGCAATGCAACAAAATCTTCTATTGGTCTTGTTGAGTGTCCCACCGTAAAAACAACAAAATTGGTATGCATTACATTTCTCTCTTTTTTATTACTTCTCTTTTTATCTTTTTTTTTCTATAAGTAGAATAATGCTACTCATCTATTATGATTGTAGATTAAAAAGGATCTATTAATGAAGAAATCTATCGCGTTGCGCAGTCTTTTAATGCTTTGTTTTGTTTTTATACAAAGCATTTTCCCCATCGACAACCACCACTTTTATCGAGCAAGTAATTTTTTTTCTGTCTATGAAGAGCCCCGCTTTGAAGAGTGCTGGCTCAGCTCGTTTGATTTTACCATAGGAGCCGGTTCAACGCACCATAGCAAAATTGGTGGCAACTGCTGCAATGAAAAATGCACCCCGCTGCTCGACCTGTGTGGATTATACGATATGCAGGCGCTGGGCTATAATTTGCCTAATAAGAGTATAACCAACCCTGTTGATCTTGCCTTGATAAATCTTTCTCTTATACCTGAGCGACCAGATTTTGCCACTCTTTCATATCATGGCCAGTTCAATATTATAGAAGCAAATTTTTTCTTTACGCAAAACTTTGGCGACGGCATGTTTTTCCAAATGCATATTCCCGTGCGACACATGAGAATACATGACATCTATTTTGACGATCTTTCACCCAATGATTCTGTGTACCCCAACGTTAATACACCGCAATGGCAGACATTTCTAGCATTGTATCCAACTGCTTTTGCTCAACGATTCGATCTCAATTTATGCGGCATGGATGAAACCGGTATCGGTGATTTGAGCCTGCTTTTGGGCTGGGCACGCAATTATGAAAATACCGAGACCCTTGATTTTGTTGACTTCACGCTACGATTCGGCGTATTGGTCCCCACAGGAAGAAAAGCCAATATCAACTCCCCATTCTCATTACCTTTTGGGTACAACGGCCATGTAGGCATTCCCATAACTTTTGATGTTGCTCTGGGCTCATACGACTGGCTCACCATAGGATTACATTTGGGCGCAATGCCATTTGCCCACACAGAACAAAACATACGAGTCAAAACATCAGTACAACAAACGGGTCTCATCAGGCTCGACATTATTCGTGCCAAAATACATGGCGGCGTGTTGTGGGATGCGGTTGGGTATGTCAAAGCAGATCATGTGTGCGGGGGTCTTTCTCTGTTAGCGGGATATACGTATGCGCACAAACAGGGCAATACATTCAGACAACAATGTGAGAATGGCATAAACCCCATTGTTAACTGTTTTGCCGAATGCGACCTGACAAATTCGGCATGGAACATGCAGACGGTAAATCTTCTGATCGAATATGATTTCCTGCGCGATTGTTCCGTAACTCCCCGTTTAGGTTTTTTTTATAATCAACCGGTAGGCGGAAAGCATATTTTTAAAACAGCCATGGTAGGCGGTACCGCCGGCATTGATTTTTCAGTTCAATTTTAAAAAAGGCTCTTGATCATGAATATAAAAAATAGAGTTATGTTGGGTATAGCTGCATGTTTTCTGATCATTAATAATGAATGGGCAACTACGGTAATAGAAGGAAACGGCACCCTTCCTTTTTCTTTTAATCAAACAATTAATGCTGCTGCTCTTGATAAAGCAACCGGCGCATTTTATGTTGGCCTTGCCGCAGGCGGCGGCAATAATGCAATTTCGAAAGCATTGCGCGGCGCCCCCATTTCAAGCCCCTCTTTCAATGGTATTGCAACCGATCCGGCAGTAAATAATCAGCCGATTGAAATGCTGACCATGAGCACAAGTACGGGAAACACCAATCCTAATATCGCCCTAGTTATAGAAAATGGTGTAACACCGTTCACGCAGACCATTGTTACCATCATGAATAATACGGGAAGTCCAACGCAACAGAGTAGCAGCCTGCTTGATGCAAGCGGCACGCTCAACAATAATGGTTCCGTGACATCAGGCATTGTAGACTTGGCTGCCAGTGCCGCATATATTTTTGCAGCAGTGCGCCCATCGTCCACCTCTCCTAGTTTTAATGATTTTGGGGATACTAACAGCGGTATTGCAGTTGTCGGCATTAATCAATCAAATCTTGCCCTTATGCAAACTGAAGCGCAGCCGGGAGACGTAGGAATAAAAGCGGCAAAACTTGATCCCTCATCAACACAAGTCGGCACACCAACACCAACCATTACGCCAAATCAGGCGGTCATGCTCTGGGACGATCAGTTACAAAGATTATACATTGGCCTCAGTGTTACGAGCGGTGGAACAGCGACCGATACGGCAAATTCTATTGTAGTCGGCTCTATTGACGACGGAACATTAACACTAGAAAATTTTTTCCCCGATTCAACACTCACACCAGGCGACACCACAAAAATTGTGGGAGTAGAGGGAACAGACGAAACGGTCAGCGCACAAACTATACAAATAATGCACACCAGCACCGGCCCTTCGTATCTGATTTTAAATGGTGGCAATGGTGAAGATATCGATACCAACAATACCATATTTGCTCTGCCACTGGTTGATAGCGATAACCCTCTGAACGCGAGCCAAGGGTTGCTTGCAGACAAGACGCTTTTTAATAGCACCACTCATACTTTCCAAACACCGGTAACTACCAACGCGGGTCTTACTAATAGCACCGATGCGGCAGCGCAAGTAGGCGCGGGACCATTGCCAATTCAAACCACAACCCCAATATCTCAGTTGCTTGTTGCCGGCGATACGGTATATGCATCTCTTGGACAACAAGCAAATACGCTCAATGATGCGGGTATTTTTTATTCACAAGCACTCTTTAATAATGTAGGACAAGTTATTAATTGGACCCCATGGACAAAGCGAGTTGCTCCTTTTAATAGCTTTCCCGATGCGGTACCGCAAGGACAAATCGCCTTTTTTGGTGTTGATGCGAATAATGGAGCAATATGGATGGTGAACGATACCAATAATCAGACGGTGCGTGTTACTACATGGGATGAAGGAAGCAGCAATTCTTTGCCCTCAACTCTTAACATTGCTTTGCAAAGCGGTTGCTACAGCGTACTTGACCTCGACCAGTCCACCGCAGGATTTGCCGGTGCAACAACAAGCCGTTACGCGTTGTTTGGCGGTGCGGCAAGAGTAGCATTTACACAAATCAGCCAGGCACAAACAGCAACCATAAACAGCCCACAAACAGTAATAACCGATTTTTCCAATGCTGAAAATTTCTTGAATACCGCTTTGCCACAACCGGCAGGAGCCGTTGGTGCGATAGAATACACCCGGCAGCCAACCGGAACGGCCAACAACTTTTTCTTTGCCGGAACCGACCGTGGTTTATATGCATTTGCCGATAGCAATGGCAGTGGATTTGATGTAGCAGATTTGGGAGATTTAAATGCTGCACCGTTTCTTAGCTATGCGTGGCAAAAAGTTGGCGCCATAAAAGGTTCGGTTATTGATATTAAAACAACGGGCAACGCCCTGTATATCATGTCAAACGAACCCAGTTCTTCGCAACCATTCAACTACACTATTTATCGTGTTCCTTTTGCGCCAACATTGAGCGCAATGTTCGCCGCTCCCGTTATTATTGCGCAATCAGGAACAACCTCTTTAAGTTCTATTCTTGCCATGTATAACATGCAAATTATTTCAACCGCAGCTAATGGCAGCACAGAGCAGCTGGTGATCAGTACGAACAATGGCTTATATCAAAGTGCCCGGGTCGGCGGTGTGCAAGCTGCGGTCAGCCAGGCCGATGCAAATTGGAATTTAGTTGCCACCTCAAACGCGGAGCTGTTTAACGGTATTGGCTTCATAGATAATGCTGCAATTCCTACCACCCCCCCTTCAACAATTTGGCCCTTCAATCTTGCCGATCCTTCCGGATTTAAAATATACAATGGCGGAGAAACTAATCAGCTTGCCGGCAATAGCGACACTACTCCTTTCAGCTTTGTGCCGACATTTTTTAATAGCAACAGTCCTAGTCCCTCATTTGCTACGACACCTCCCATTATTTATTTCTGGTCAGATGGCGCGCGTCGTTTTTTGATAACCCAAAATCTAGCAAATTTCACTCTTCCTACCACGATACAAAACAATTTGATAACCTTACCTTTTGATTCTACCGCGTGGGGAGCATATTCAGTAGGTGAGCAAGTGGTGGATAACAGCGTAGTTAATTCTGCCGGCGCATTGTATTGGATACGGCCCATTGGCGCCAGCGGCAGTATACTAATGGGGACAGATTTCGGCGTTGTTGCATTTGAGTAAAACTAAAGGGACATTACCTATGAAATTGATCGCATTGCTCTCATTCATGTGCTTTACTTTGGCCATGGAAGATATATCAGACAGAAATCAATATCTGATACTTGAAAATGAACTCGAAAGAGAAGCGGCTTTAGTTGATACTTGTAGAGATTTTCTCATTGATACTTTACTTATTGAACTGCAAGGTGAACTACAAAACGAACAATCAATCGTGCACGAAGTAGAAAACGAAAAGCTCAGAAGAATAGTTAACGCCATCGCTGAAAGAAAACAGCACTGGGGACAATTGCCTTGCCACCAATTTTTAGACACTTTTAACGTCGTCGATCCAACCATGCCCAAGCCGCAATTATTGACATGCTTCAAAACTATATGCGATCAATACAAACGCAAAGAACCTTTTATAGATTTGGTGAAAGAAGAATGTATGAAAGAAAAGCCTTTAAGCTTTACACAGCTGCTTGAAAAAAAAGGGGCGCTTACAAAAGATCAATAAGCTGCTGTTTTATATTTTTTATTAAACCAAGAATTAAGCTTTCTTTGAAAAAAGCTTTTTCGTCAAATGCAGCCTGCTCTTCCTCCATGTAGGTAAGAATATCAATGAGATATGAAATATCACTGACCAAAATTTTTTGTTCTCCAGAGAATTGAACAAGCTTGTTTATACATTTCTGCATACGTGTTAAACGGCCAACAACAAGGTCGTGATACATAAAAAAATCATCTACCAATGGCTCTTCTTCCCGTATCATGCGGCTCTCGCCCCATGCCTGCATACCCAGATTAAGAATCAGGGCATACGGTGATTCAGGCAACGCGCCCCACATTTCACGAGAATAACTCGTTGAAAAACATACAAAAAACGAAAAAAAAACTACATAGAATGGTGCTTGAACACTCATTATTTCCCCTAATACTCAACGAGAGAACCGCCAAGATCCTCTTTATTGTAAGTATCAGTTAAAAATATTCTATTTGTCAATAATGCAGTGATAGGGAGTAAAAAAAGAGGCTGCATGGTATAGTGCAGCCTCTTTTGTGATTCGTTAAACGGTTAAACCCCGTTGTATCGCGTAATTATTGGGATAGCTTGCCCTACTTCGCTCCTTACAGAGCTATGAAGGGCTAATTTCATCCCCAGACTAAAAATCCACTTGAGATTTTTCTAGCCGATAGGATGAAATTAGAAAGGAAGATCGTCTTGAAATGGCGGCGCATCTTTAAAATCAATTTCTCCGCCCGGCATAACATCTGAGTCAGCATCTTTCTTTCTGCGTGGTTTGGCAGAAACAGCATCTTCTGTATGCGCATCTTTAGTTGCATAGCCAGATTTACCGCGCCCTTTGATCTGATTAATTTGATTAAGAAGATCTTTTTCCATCTCGCCGGAGACAGTGCTTTCTCCACCAAATTCTTTTTCATCAGAAATAGAGTCTGCGCCTTGGTTGGATGATAAAAAGACAACGCGGTCAGCAACAATAGAATGCTTGCTGCGTGTTTGACCATTGGCATCTTCCCAACTATCAAACTTCAAGCGCCCTTCAACCAATGCTGGACGTCCTTTTTGTAGATACTGGCGGCAACTTTCTGCCTGAGCACCCCACACATCAACATCGATGTAGCAGACTTCTTGAATCATGCTGCCCGACTGCTTATTTTTAAATTGACGATTGGTAGCCAGACCAATTCTGCAAACAGCTTGTCCTGATGCGAGCTGCTTGTAATCAGGATCTCGAGTCAAATTACCAATTATGATAATGCGATTAAAACTTGCCATAGTAAAAAACCTTTATGTATATAAAAAAATTGTGCACAAATTTTAAGATTAACGAGAAAAAAAAATTTCTCAAATCACCGAATAAGCATCGATTATTTTTTCTTCTTTTCTTTCAGCTTTGAAGGCATATATTGCAACGTATAATCAAGTTGTTTGGTGATAAACGTTAAATCATCCAACGCTGCCTCATAATCTGTCCTGCTCATCTTTTTTTCCCCTTCAATAATTGCAAGCTTCGTATTAGTAATCTGCGTGTTCAAAGTATTTATATTTTTTTCTGCGTAGACAGACTCAACAAAACAAGATTCTCTTAATGCGCTAATTGAAGCAGTAGAGATTTTTGGTTTTGTTATTACAAAATCTTCTGCCATGCCATGATGCATAAGAAAACAAAATAATATGATTACTGTTTTTTTCATACTTTGCTTCCTTGCAATAAACCAAATCCTATACGAATGTATTGTATTAATGAAAGCAGCACCAAGCCCACTACTAGGGTAAAGGCTGCATAATAGGTTTTAAGCGGAAACCAATTTAAAAAATTACAGGCAAAAAGCCATGCAATAAAAAGAACTTGCATAAACGTGGTAATTTTACTGATAATCGTTGGCTGCACCTGCATAAATCCACGCATAACATACAGCGCGCCAACCCCTACGACAATAATTACTTCACGAACAAAAATAATGGCGACGAACCAGAACGGTATATGCAACAACGATCTATTTTGAAAAGCAAGAGTAAAAAAACACGCAAGGGTAAGCACTTTATCTGCAACAGGGTCGAGCCACGCACCAAGCAAGGTTTTTTCATTGCGCCAACGAGCCAAGTTGCCGTCGAGTGTATCGGTAATGGCGGCGCACACAAACAATAAAAATGCATAATTCCATTGTTCGGCAATCATGGTATACACAATAACGGGCGTCATGATAATGCGCGCAATCGTGAGCCAGGTAGAAAGCGTGAGACGTCTTTCACGCTTGGGAAATTTTGTAAAAAAAGAAAATCTTAATTTCATCATAAAAAACCAACATGGGTAAAAAGATAGATTGATGATACTCAAGTCAGTATACAACAAGAATATATTAGGTAAAATTAGCTGTGCGATTGTGCAATAATGCCGGCACCCAAACAAATATCCCCATCATAAAATACGGCAAACTGTCCGGGTGATATTCCTTGATCGCGCTCGCTCAAGACAACCTCTGCTTTACTGTCTGAAAGAGGTTTAAAGAGGCAATCATAAATCGCAGCACCATGACGCAATTTTACTTGTACATGTTTTTTTTCAGGAACTCCTGCGAACCAGCGGCAATCTTCAACCACAAAACGGTCACGCATTTTATCTGAGGCATAATAATCGCGGGAAATAAAAAGAATATTGCGCTCCGCATCTTTGCTTACCACGTACCAGGGGCCGCCAGCCAAGCCCAGGCCTTGGCGCTGACCAATAGTGTGGTACCAAAAGCCTTTGTGTTCACCCAGAATTTTGCCCGTTTCATATTCTATGATGGCACCGGGCTTTTCTCCCATATAATGGCCAATAAAATCGCTAAATTTAATTTTTCCTAAAAAACAGATGCCTTGGCTGTCTTTTCTGTTTTGATTGGACAAATTATAATGCTTTGCCAATTCGCGCACCTGCTCTTTACGCAAGTGGCCAATAGGAAACAGTGCGCGAGAAAGTTGTCTTTGATTTAAAAAGGAGAGGAAATAGGTTTGATCTTTTATAAGATCGGGTGCTTTGACAAGCTTGAAAAGAGCATTTTCTTGTACAACCTGTGCATAGTGACCGGTAGCAACTTTATCAAACGATGCATCAATTTTATCGTAAAATATGCCAAACTTAATGCGCTGATTGCATAACACATCAGGATTTGGTGTGCGTCCCGCTTTAACTTCGGCTATGGTGTAAGAAACAACCTGCTCCCAATACTCTTTTTGTAGTGAAACTACTTCAAGCGGAACACCTACTTGTTCGCAAACCGAGCGCACATAGGCAAGATCATCTTCCCAAGGACACGTGCCCAAAAAAGATGTCTCGTCCTCGAGCCAAATTTTAAGATAAAAAGCGGTTAATTCATGCCCCTGCTCTTTTAAAAGCTGAAGAGCAACCGAGCTATCAACACCGCCGGAAACTAATACTGCTATTTTCATGAAAAACTCTGATTTAAATTGAATTAGTTTTTAGTGTAGCAGATATAAAAAAAGGGTCTATTAAAAGCACTTTTTAATGCTTAATAGACCCAAAATATTACGTAAAAAAATCTTATTGATTATTTATTCGGATTAGAAGAAACTCTGCCAAGCCAGCGAGCAAAATTAACGGGAAAACAGACCAAATCAACAATTCCTTCTACTTCATATTCCTGCTTTACGGGACGACGTCGTATTGTTTCATTGTGATTATCATGCCTCTTGACTCTATATGAGGCGTTAATAATCTGCATAGTCTCTTGGTCAACTGATCCAGCGTTATCCGCAACACCGTGTGCTTTTAATATCGACAATCTGGCCTCGTCTAACTTGCCATTAAGCGAACAGCGTTCTTCGTTTTTTGCGATGCATTCTTTGCAAGCACTCCATATCTGCTCTGATGCTTCCAAATTCATCATTCCTAAACTCTTCCACACGCCATCAACGCGCTCTTGATTTGCCTCAAAGCCAGTGCGTAATTGCACCGCATAAGAAGACAACGAGCACAATAAGGATAAAACGAAAACACCCTTAAATACTTTTACCATATCATAATTCCTTTATTTAAAACTCAATTATAAATTTATTTACTATTATACATAAGAATATCAATAATCAGCCAATGCGTCAATCGGGGAAAAACCCTTTATCCCGCCAAGAATTATTGAATATACCACACAAGGATTGCTATTATTAATATGATATAGAGATAGAGATATTTGAAGTAAAAATGGGAGAACTCATGAATAAGATACAAATATTTGCCGTTGTTGCCGCTTTATTGGCATCAGGCAGTGCATTGGCCAACGTGCTCATATATAACCAAACCCTCTACCCAATCAAAGCTATTGTGAAATGGGATGGTGGGTCGAAGACCATTGAGAATATACAACCAAATGCCAAACGCGACAATCCAACAAAAGAAGATGCCAAAATCACCGCTGACGTAGTGAATATCAAGAGACATTACATCATATTTGCCGAGTACAATGGAAAATATGTACAGGTGGCAGATGAAAAGGTAAGCGATGCCGGAAACAGAAGAGTGTTTGTTACCTACACAGGGGATAAACCTTTTGATGAAAATGCCGGAGCTTCTGAACTAGTACTTAATCCAAAAGGATTCAGGGTACGAACCGAGCCATATACTCGATAAAAAACCTTACATAAGAAAAAAACCCTGCATAGCTTAGTTGTGCAGGGTTTTTTTTGTGTCTCTTTAATGCCCTTATGCGAATCAACTGCGTCTTCTTTTACTTTCCCGAAT
Source organism: uncultured bacterium (assembly GCA_963707655.1). Classification (GTDB taxonomy): domain Bacteria; phylum Babelota; class Babeliae; order Babelales; family Vermiphilaceae; genus JAKAUA01. Next base: position 525,749 of record OY970172.1, read on the forward strand.
AAAATATTGCATATCTGAATATTAAACTGCTATTCTCTAACTAAATAGAATTAAAATGCTGTATCACAACAGAAAAGGAACAATAATGAAAACACTAAAGCTTATGGCTACCCTGCTTGCCCTCTTGGCAACCGGACAGGCAATGGCTTGGACGCGCATAGCAAATCACACCTCTTATCCCATTAAATTTCGTGCAGCGCTCAAAGGCGGCGATATTTTTGGTGGTAAAAAATACCCAAGCATTGACTCTATACCCACCATTGCTCCCAAAACCGACCTTTTCACCAATGAGGGTTTAATGAACCTAAGAACCCGCTATGATGTTTATGCAGATTTTGGCGATGGACATTTTGTGCAAGTCATTTCCCAAAGAGTCGGCAATGAGGGCGGAAACAGACAGCTCGATGTATACCGTGATGACGACGGAAACTGGAGAATCTCTTCTTTAGTAAGAGGCGCCAATTAATTAAAAGATAATAAAACCTCGCATGGTCGTTGCATCATGCGGGGTTTTTTATTATGCCAGTCTCTTTCTTCATAAAGATTACTGCAGCAACCGCATTTTTTATATCATTGTTACTTTATTGAATGAAAATATTGCATATTTGCATATTAAAATGATACTGTTGAAATGAAGTTAAATATGATAGCAAATGGTAAAAAATATAGTATTACTCTAAAACAGTAAAAAGGTCAGGAAAGTCATGAAGTTATCAAATATAAAAATAGCAATTGCGTTGGCATTTGCGTTCATGCTTGGCACAACACAAGGTACTGCCCATCTGATTGGGATCAGTAATAAAACGGGTCAGGGATTCCCTACTCCCCGCATAGCGATTAGTGGCACTACTATTACCTCAATCCCCTACACGGCAAACAATGTGGGATTGCAAAACATAAAAGTAAATCTGCCCGTAGAAGTTACTTTGAACTATGACTCAACAATCAATGAGGGCAAACCCTATACGATTAGAATTGAAGAAAGCGGCAGCCTTGGCAACTGTCAGGGTAATAAAAAGATGATCGTGGCAAAGATTTTAGAAGGCGGCGCACCACAACAAACGTGCTGCGTTACTTTGGCAAAAAACTCATTTTCACTCAGTAGTGATCCCTATGAATGGGAAAACGTTGTTTTAGCTATCGCTAACAATACCGAATACAAGACAAATACTAAAGCTCTGCCTTTTAAGTTTGGCGTTGCCCCATGGACCACTACAAAATTACCCTGGAATAAAATGACCGTGGAAAAAACCGCGGACACATCGAAAAACGCAGCCAAACAATTCACTCATGAATGGAGCTCGGGCCCAGAAAATGGATTAAAGGGATTAAAAGTAATGCAAGGCAATACCGCCTGGATGGGTGGAGACATTACACAAAACCTTATACCAAAAAAAGGTTTTGATCATATAACTCACATTTATAACAATACCCCATACGTGCTTAATGTAACGAGAAACATTCGCAACAGCGCGCAGTCGGGATCAAACTTTAATCAGCTCATACCAGCGTGGAGTGCTGTTCCGTGGACCATGGCATGGATTCCAACCATTCCTAAATCAGATTTTCATCCTGACCAGGATCAACAATTATCAGCAATTCAAATCTATGCACTCTATGCCCCCGACGCTGATCAACCAAAGCTGCCCGGAGCCGTGCCAATTCTTACCAAAACCGGCTCAACTGAGCATTCCGTAGGCAAAGATACCGACGATATTATTGCCGGCATGCAGGCGGGCCACTCCGAGTACATCTCTGGGCTATTGGGTGAAACACCTATCAAAGATTTAATGCCCAACATAGACAAAGATCAATACGCTGTTGGTAATGAGTATTTCAGAATATTTACCATTGATAATCAAAACGGCACTACCTATATACAAAAGTGCGATAATTCTACCCAGGAATGCCAAGATTATGCAACAGTGCCCGCACCAAAAACCAATCCACAATTTGGTTACTTTAAATTAATAGTAAGTGAAGATAGAGACGACATAAAACTTAATCTTTCACCGGCTCCTTATGAAAAAGTGTTAGAAGATTAATCAGGAGAAGACTATGAAACGAATACAAATACTAAGCATATTATTACTGGCCACTGGCCAGCAAACATTACCGGTTGTGCCCAAAGGGGTTAAAGCGCCCGCACGAGCAATAACCGCTATCGGTGATGCGCCAACACAATACACCGTGGTTTATACCAAAATAACCAAAGATCCTAAAGATCAAGAAGGAAAGCCGGTCGTTATACGCACACAAAAGAGCACCAAACCCGCCGGAGCCGGATCCGCGCCAATCAATGAAGAACTGGCTATCCCACAAGCTGATATTATTTTAAGCGCCGGCGCATTGCCTGACGCAGCAGCAAAAATTGCCGGGTTTATAGATCCTCGCGCAGGAGCGGCAGTCAAAGCAGGTTCAGCCATTCTTGATCAAGCACTTAATTTCGCGGGTCAGGAATTAAGTAAAAAGTATAAACTTAATTCTTTTGAAATAAAGCTTATAGAGCTTTTGCCTACCCAATATTATGAATTTGATGATTCCAACAACTCGATAAAAGTGAAACCTGCCTTTTTACCTGCTTTAGAAAAATATACCCAGATTTTGGCCAACTATGATGCTGTAGCAAAACCGTATAATAAGGCAGCAGTAAAATATAATAAACTGAAAAATGCATTACCGGAACAACGCCCACCTCCTAATAAACCAAAAGAACGCGCAGATTGGGATAAACAATATCAAGAAGCACTGAATGTATATAATAATGAGTTGATGCCAGAATTAAAGAAAAAAGTTGGCATAGAATCACAATTAACCGAGTATGCACTCCATCGCGTTGCTTTAATGGCGAGCCAGGATGAACCGGGCGATGGCTGTAAAGCGACAGGAGAAAAAGGATGGGAAGGCCCATGGTCTCTTTACCTCTACTACTTCCTTGGTAGCAAGCAAACCAATAGAATTAAAGTGGATTTCTGCGCGCAAAAAGGGGTGACGCAAGATTTTGCTATTCGATTGAATCGCAATGATCAGGACGACAAAGGAAATTTTGTTGCCGGCGGCGTTAATCTGGAAGCAACAAGCAACAATACTATTAAATTCCCGGTAGAAATAGCGGCCGGAAAAATGAATTGGAACAGCAAGCAATCTGCAAAATACAGCTGGTTCGATGATATGATTACCAATGAAAACGGTGGGGATATTGCAACCTATCTATATCCATATGACCTTTTCAACCTTGAGCAAAAACGTTTGAAAGAGCAAGCTGACAAAAACGATGCCCGCACCAAAGAAAACGTTGATAAGTTTAATGGCGCACTTGACGAATTAGACAAAGCAATGAAAGACATAAAAGACAAAAAAGGCATAGTAGATAAAGTCTTAGGCGGCAGCGACAAAGATAAGGATAAAGACAAAGGCTCTGAAACGCCTGCTCCCGGGGGAGAAAAAGTTGCTGACAACTCTTTGATACCAAAAGGCAACAATGGGGCAAAAGAGTCAAAAAAAAACTACTATGCGATCTTAGGAGTAAGCAAAACAGCAACTGCGGCCGAGATAAAAAAAGTATATTATGCGCTGGCAAAGACCAAGCATCCTGACAAACAGCTAGACAACCCAAACGCAGAAGCAGAATGGAAAGAAATTGGCGAAGCGTATAGCGTATTATCAGATCCGGATAAAAGAAAAGCTTACGATCTAGCCGTTGCAGCAGGATAACCACCCAAGAAAAGAGAGACGCAGAATATTTCCTCGTCTCTCTTTTCTTTTTTTAACAGCTAAAAGGTGACAAAAAAGCGACTCTATAGTAATTTTTAAACCATAGAGTGTCACCCTTAACTATTTCAGGCTTTTTTTATATGAACCTTATCGAACAGATTCAGCAAGCATTTATTACCCATCTATCTTCTTTATACGCACTATCCCCCGATCAGCTTCGCGAACATTCGTTAAGCATTAATACCGATGATAACAAACAAGATTTTGGTGATTTAAACAGTGCGGCAGCTTTAGCTTTGGCCAAAGAGCTCAAGCGCAACCCTCGCCACATTGCCGAAGAAATAAAAAATTCATTTACCCATAGCGCCATAGAAAAAATAGATGTTGCCGGTGCAGGATTTATCAATCTTTTTTTTACAAAAAATGCGTTACATGAGATTGCCCGGGAGCTCTTTACCCAAAAAGCGCTCTTCTTTAAGCCCGCGCAACTCCTGCCAAAAAAATTTAACATAGAATTCGTGAGCGCCAATCCAACCGGCCCCCTGCACTTTGGCCATGGCCGCAGCGGCATTATTGGCGATGTTTTGGCCAACGCTCTCCGCTTTCTGGGCCACGCGGTGACTAAAGAATTTTATATCAATGACGCAGGATCACAAATTCAAAAACTCGGCGCATCATTCAAAGCACGCGTCGCCCAGGCCGCAGGTATCGAAAGCCCTGTTCCTGAAGATGGTTATCAGGGAGAATATTTAGTTGCCCTCGCAGAGGAATGCCTAGCAACTCATGACAAAACAGTGCTTGAAAACAATGATCAGTTCTTTGAAGATTACGCAAAAAACAAACTGCTCGAACGCATTAAAAATACTCTCATCAATTATGGTATCACGTTTGATGTCTGGTTCTCTGAAAAAACATTACACGTAAACAAATCAATAGAAGAAGCGATCGCAAAACTTAAAGAACAGGGCCATCTTTTTGAACAAGAGGGAGCGCTTTGGTTCCGCTCTACTGATTTTGGTGATGATAAAGATCGCGTACTGCAAAAATCAAATGGCCAATGGACCTATATTGCAGCCGATATCGCCTATTTATTGAATAAAGTAAATCGCGGCTTTGATAAGTTGGCAGTGGTCCTTGGGCACGATCATCATAGCTATGCGGTCCGCCTGCAAGGCATTCGCACATCGCTGAATTTAAAGCCGACGCTGGACATTATACTCTATCAGTTGGTACGCATGAAAGAAGGTGGCGAGCTGGTGCAAATGTCTAAACGCACCGGCGTTATGATTACCTTGCAAGATGTTATCGATGCGGTCGGCACCGATGTTGCCCGCTTTTTCTATCTTCACCGCAAGGCCGATGCCCAGTTGGAATTTGATCTTGAGCTGGCTAAAAAAAGAACCGACGAAAATCCTGTTTATTATGTGCAATATGCCTACGTGCGCATCCTTTCGATTGTAAACAAGGCAAACCAAGAAGCAGAGCTTGGCCAAATCAGCGCGGCCGATGCAGCGTATCTGGGCGCTGAAGAAGCGCTGCTCTTGAAAAAAATCGTCTCTTTAAAACATCTTCTTGAGACGATAGGCAGCAACCACCAAACCCACCTGCTCACCTACTACAGCATTGAGCTCGCCGATGCTTTTCATCGCTATTATAGCAAGCACCGGGTAGTCGATCTTACCGAGCCAAAACGCAGCCGGGGCAGACTGCTACTCCTTGAAACCCTCAAGACAACCTTTGGAACAGTTCTCGACATTCTGGGCATTAGCAAACCAGAAAAAATGTAATTGATAAAAATAGAAGATATGGCAAACTTAAAGAATTAATTCATAATTCAGATTAAAAAATTAGCACAAAAGGACACACTATGGCTAAAGTAGATATGGCACTCATCCAAAAACTACGAGATATTACCGGCCTTGGTATGATGGATTGCAAAAAGGCTCTGGAAGAAACAGACGGGGATGTAGAAAAAGCAGTTGAACTACTCCGCAAAAAAGGGGCTGCCATTGCATCTAAAAGATCTGACAAGAGCACTGCTGAAGGCCTTGTTCACGCTTACATTCATCCCGGCGCACGCGTTGGTGTTATGATTGAAGTAAATTGTGAAACTGATTTTGTTGCCAATACCGATGCCATTAAACAATTCGCTAGCGACATATGCATGCATATTGCTGCATTAAAACCACTCTACCTTGCACCTGAAAATGTTGATGCCAAGTTTGTTGAGCTTGAAAAAAATATTTTTGCCGAGCAACTCAAAACATCAGGAAAACCTGAAAAAGTTATCAATCAAATTCTTGAAGGCAAGATCAATAAGCTTTATGATGACATTTGCCTACTCAGACAAAAATTTGTAAAAAATGATCAATTGACCGTACAAGATTTGTTAAACGACTTGATGGCAAAAACAGGCGAGCGCATTCAAATTAAACGCTTTGCACGTTATGAAATTGGTGCCTATTAATTTTCAAAAAAAGGATTTGTCATGGCAATACAACCTATTACACTCGTTGAAAACGATATAAAATCTTTTCAAACTCCTATGGAAGTTGAAATGGCAAAAGCCATTAAACATTTCGAAGGAGAATTAATCAAAATAAGAACCGGACGTGCGCACACATCTATGGTAGAAGATTTACCAATCTCCTGCTATGGACAACCGCCAATGGCCCTTAAATCATACGCTGCCATTGCAGCTCCTGATGTTCGCCTTATTACTATTCAACCGTGGGACCTTACTCTGATTGATGAAATAGAAAAAGCTATTAAAAACTCAGATTTAGGCATTAATCCAACCAATGATGGCAAGGTTATCAAATTAGTTTTGCCTGAAATGAGCAGCTCTCGCCGCGATGATTTGGTAAAAATATTGGGCAAAAAGCTTGAGGAATGCAAAATCTCTATTCGCAACGTGCGCAAAGATTTTCACAATATCATGCGCGATGCAAAAAAAGATAAAAAGATATCAGAAAACTTTTATAGCCGGCTTGATGATACATTACAAAAAGTTACCGACAACTACACATCAAAAGCTGATGCTTTAAATGATAAAAAAGAAAAAGAAATAAGATCTTTTTAAGATTATCTGATTAATATCTTTATTTTCTCTCTTCTTTTGTTAGACTATTGTGCAGTAATAGAAAGCATTGAAATACACGGGCTGCTAGCTCAATTGGCAGAGCAACAGACTCTTAATCTGTGGGTTCTTGGTTCGATTCCAAGGCAGCCCACCAGCCTACGCCGAGGCTACGGCTGGCAGAGCCATTTCTTCTGAGGAAGAAAATTGACATTTATAGCAAAATCGTAGGCTGTCCGCCGAAGCTTGCCGAGTCTAAAATAGTGCTCCTTCAAAGAGCACCAGACCCGGATAAGCGAAGGCTGGACCTGAACGCCAAGGCTTCGTATGGCAGGCCAGTTCCTTTAGATGAAAAATTAGCCTCAAAAAAAATGAAGCAGGCTTGTTCTTCGTAGCTCTGTACTTTTGTACATCAAAGGTGTTTACTGGTCATAGCCCATATAAACAACCGCTGGCTTAGTTAAAGCGGAAAGAGCGAAGTAGAAAGAGCAGATTTATTAGTCCACCTAAGCAAGAGTGGCGAAATTGGTAGACGCGCTGGACTTAGGATCCAGTTCCCGAAAGGGAGTGGGGGTTCGATTCCCTTCTCTTGCACCAAAAAAAGGAAGAGAGCATGGAGATATTAATGAAGCAAGGCCACCATGAAGCAGAAGCATTGGAATTTAATTTTCATCAGCAAACCCCTACTCTGTGGTATGCGCAGATCAATGCACCGCGCGAATTAGTCAGCTTTATCTATCATGAAGCAATTAAAAATCAGCAACATGATATGCACACTGCCGGCTTTGCCAAAGGCACCGTTCCTTTTGAATATATAGAACAGGCATTAAAAGCAACCCTTGTTTCTCATGTTAAAGATTTCCTTCTCTCTTTTTGCGTAAGTAGTTCACTCTATGAAGAGCTGCGCAATCGCAAAATTATCGTCGCCGGCACACCCCGTTTACATTCACTTGATATAAATCCGCCGCATCACGCATCATTTACCTTTGAATTATCTACGATAGCCCCTATCGCTTTGCATGATTGGCAATATTTTCCTTTCAAGACCCCAAAAAGAAAAAATTACAAAGATCTGGATCGGCAAGTAGAACTCTTTATCAAAGAAGAAAAAGACAATCTCAAAGATTATATGATCACTACCATAGATGTTGGTGACTGGGTATGTTGTGATATTGCTCTTGCGAAAAACAATGAAGCCGCATCATTTTTGCCTCATATTAAAGAAACTGTATGGCTTCGTCTGGGTGATGAAGAGGCTGACGCACCATTAAGAGATGTTTTTCTTAATAAACAATTACATCAACAATTCATATCACACAGCCCTGCCCTACAGGAATATTTTAGCCCGCATCTTGCCACAAAATATAATTTTATTGTCACCATTAAAGAAATAGTGAAAAATTCATTTTTCTGCCTGGAAGAATTTAAGCGTCATTTTAAGCTTAAAACCAATAAAGATGTAAATCTTAAATTAATTGAAGTTTTTTCTTATCGTAATGATTTATCGCTGCGCCGCACCATAGCAGAAGAATCGTTGAAATTGATGCTCACAAAACATAAATTTGAAGCCCCTCTCCATTCTATTTTGCGCCAGCAACAACTCTTGCTTGAAACCATTCAGATGAATCCTGATTATCATGTATATCGGGTACAGAAAGATTTTCAATCGTGCGTCAGGCAACTGGCAGAAAAACAGGCTAAAGAAGCATTGTTCATTGATCATGTCGCCTACCAAGATACTATCAACGTCAACAGTGCCGACATCAAAAGCTACCTTACCCTAACGCAACGACCACGCATGAAAGAATTTATTTATTTTGAATTGATGTCGACCAAGTATCAAGGTCGCGAAACCCCTATTACTTCGCAGGCCCTTAAACAAATCTGCCTCAGAGAAAAGACATTAAATCATATTATCCATTATCTCACTAAAAAATAGGAGCCTTTTTATGGATAATACAACCCATCATCCCCTTATTATTATCGGTTCCGGTCCTGCCGGCTTAACTGCCGCAATCTACGCCGGACGTGCCAATGTATCTCCCCTGGTTATTGACGGTGACGATCCTGGTGGGCAACTTATGGGTACTTCGATTGTTGAAAATTGGCCCGGAGAGAAAAGCATTTTGGGCCCCCAGCTCATAATGAATATGCGAGAACAGGCAGAAATCAATGGTGCCTCTTTTATGGGAGACATGGTCACCGCCGTTGATCTAAGCACAAAGCCCTTTATCTTACAGACACGTAACAACAAGCAACTTACTGCCGATTCGATCCTGATTGCAACGGGAGCCCGCCCAAAAAAAATTGGCTGCTCTGGGGAAAATGAATATTGGGGCAAGGGAGTAACCACCTGCGCCGTTTGTGATGGCAATTTTTATAAAGACAAAGCGGTTATTGTAGTTGGTGGCGGGGATACCGCCATGGAAAATGCCTCATTTTTAACAAAATTTACCGATAAAATCACTATTATCCACCTTCGTGACAAGCTAACCGCTTCAATGGCCATGCAAGAAAAGGTGATTAACAACCCTCACATCAAAATAATCTATAATAGCACCGTGCAAGCAATCACCGGTAACGGAAGTCATGTAACCGGCGCACGCATCATTAATCAGCAAACCGGTGCCGCACATGATATGGCGGTTGATGGGGTCTTTGTATCGGTCGGCCTGAGTCCCAATACTAAAATCTTCGAAAATCAGCTTGAAACGACCCCATACGGCTTCCTGAAAATCACTGATGAAACCAAAACATCGGTCGCCGGGGTGTTCGCCGCCGGGGATGTCTTTGACTGCAAATACCGTCAAGCAATAGTGGCCGCCGGTTCAGGGTGCAAGGCTGCTCTTGATGCCGAACATTACCTGAAAAATATTATTTGAACACTCATATTGAAAAAAAGCGATTTTAGCGTAAAATAAGGTAAGAGTTTATCTTGTTTTCAATTTCCCCCGCACACTCACTGGTGTATTAGGGATAAAAATGAGTGGTAATTTCAAATTTTCATAATAACAATATATCTGATAGCATTTTATAGGGAAACATCATGTCAGTTACTTTTTTTAGAAAGAGCCGTAAAAAAAGAAATAAAAAACACGGTTTTCGTAAAAGAATGGCAACACGTCACGGAAGAAAAATTCTTAATAAGCGTCGCGCCAAGGGTAAAAAACGTTTGGCAGTTAGTGCTTAATCACTAATTCTACCTCCAAACAGATACAGCTTAATATTCAATGAAATCAATCCCCAAAAGATTATCTCATTTTGGTAAAAACGAGGTTTCGCGATTTTTTAAAACGGCAAAGCGCGGTTTTAAGAATCCAAACCTCGATATTTTACTTCTTCCCCAAGCGCACGATTCAGGAAGAATCTTGGCAGTCATTTCTGCTAAAATCGCTCCGGCACACTTACGCAATTTTATACGCAGAAGATTGAAAGCGATCTTCTATGAAGAAAAACTATTCCTGCTGGGATATGATTTTATCATCATCACCAAAACAGCGGGTCTCCATCTCCCCTTCCAAAAACTTAAAGAAGTAACGCTTCTTGGCGTGGCCCGCGCTGTTGCTTCAATGAATAATCACAAAGAATTATCACAATAAATCCCCTGCCAATCTACTCAGCTCGCTGCGCTCGCTTGTTTCAAGATATACGCTGCCAAAAAGCTTTTGATTTTTAAATTTCTCACTCGTTACCACCAATCCATTGCTGCTAAAATCAAGATACGGAGAATCTATCTGATAAGGGTCACCGGCAAGAATAATTTTACTGCCCTCTCCTACACGGCTCACCAGAGTTTTTACTTCGTGAGGAGTTAAATTTTGCACTTCATCAATAAGAATAAATTGATATGGTATGGAGCGGCCACGCATATACGTAATCGCTTCGAGGCTTAATTTGTCGTGACGGACAAGATCCTGAATCGGCCCAAGGCCGGCAGCATCAACATGGCGATCTTGTTTAAAAAAGCGTTTTTTGCCGTTGCCATTGCGCCGATGTTTGTTTTCGTGGTACTCGTCTTCAACATGTTGCATATGCTCATTTGCTTGGCCCGCATGTACAATAAAATCGATATTGTCATAAATAGGCAGCATCCAGCTTTGCAATTTTTCTTCAAGCGTACCGGGCAAATAGCCAATATCTTTACCAAGAGGAACAATGGGGCGCGATATTAAAATTTTTCTATAAATATCTTCAACCAATACTTTGTGTAACCCTGCTAAAAGCGCCAAGAATGTTTTTCCTGTTCCGGCAGGACCAAACAGACTCACAAAAGGAATGGAATCATCGAGCAATAAATGGAGCGCCATTAACTGCTGTGGGTTACGTGACTTTAAGGACCATTTAAAAAGTGGCTCCTCAACCGATTCAAAATGATTGTTTCCTTTGTAGCAAAAAATACGGTAGTTGTAAGGATTGTTCTGACTTTCAACCAACACAAATTCATTCATGGTGAATTTGTAATCCTGAGCAAATTCTTTGAGCATATCAGGAACATCTTTTTTCAGCTGTATAGAAGGAACAGATACCTTGACCCATCCTCTATAAAAACTATCTTGCGAAATATGCTCTTTAACATAATCCTCGGCAGCCAGACCCAATGTATCTGCCTTTACCCGCGCATTTAAATCTTTAGAGATAAAAATAACTTCATAACCGCTGCTTTTATATTCCAATGCGGTGAGTAGAATGCGATTATCGGCAATATTCATTTTAAAAGGAAGCGCAACTGTTTCAAGCGAGTGAGAGAATAATACTTTGATCATGCCGCCGTTATCAAGCTGCACTCCGATGCCCAAACAACCCTGTGCACGCAGCGCATCAAGTTGACGAATTGCTTCACGCGTATTGCGGCCACGATCAGTGGTATCTTTTTTAAATTCATCAAGCTCTTCCAGCACTGTGGCGGGAATGCCAACAAACGCTCCTTCAAAAGCAAACATGGCGTGTGGATCATGCATTAATACATTAGTATCAAGAATATATAATTTTCGATTTACCATTATTCTGCTCTTCTTTTTTTTGTAAGTTTTATGGTTTCTGCTTCACCTACTTACCTGCATCCTACCATACCACTAGTGGTCAATCAACGAATGAAGACAATGATAAAAATAGACCTATAACAACGGGAAAAATGATGAAAAATCATGCCGTTTGGCGAAGGTCAAGCATATCATTATGTGTAGGCATTTGATTCTGCAAATCCGCTACAAAAAGTTTGCACGACCAAGAAAAACAAGCTAATCTGTTTTCAATTTTTTATTCAACACTCTATAAAAAGGATCGAGCAATGAAGAAAATTATATCTGCTTTAGTTATTTTGCAGACTACTACCACGCTTGGCATGCATTTCGTTCCCGCGCTCGTAGCAGGAACAACACCGCTCACCATACCGGCAGCCTATTATTGGAAAAAGAACTTGAACAATACTGACCCGGCTAAAGATACCTGGAGACCCTTTGTACAAGCCGCAGTTTATGGGATGGTCCCGGGGATCAATATAGGCTTGGCACTAATTCTTGGTGTCGGTGGTGCACTATACGCGGCAGAAGATAGATTAAACCACTGGGCAGCATACGAAGAAGCGCGCCCCTTATTTCTCGAAGAAAAAGAGAAAGCTACGGCCATAGGATTTCTTAGTGGCATTTCACTGTATGCGGCCATTCCTCTTGCGTTGAAGGCATTTAAAAAAGAAGCACTCAATGCCGCCATGAAACCAAAATTATAAGAGAAAAATTGAGCGACAATAAAAAACTCTAGACAAGTTTTTAGCCAATTACATATTTTAAACAGCAGTGTGTAAAAAGAGTTACGAGTAGTTGCAAGGAGAAAAAAGTATGAACAATACTCTACAATATCATCATATGATACGTACATTGCGTCATTTCTTTCAAGACAAAAAAGGATTTATAGAAGTTCCCGCCCAATCGCGCGTCTCTATTCTAGCCGCCTGCGAACAACCAAAAACAATCACTCCGTATACCATCGGAGGTAAAACATACCCACTGCCACAGACAGGACAAATGTGGCTGGAATACGAATTATTAAAACACCCGGAATTTCTGGGTGTTTTTTGTATAACCACCAGTTATCGCGATGAACCGAATCCCATTGAAGGGCGCCATCAGCGTGTTTTCCCCATGTTTGAATTTGAATCACATGGGGGTTTTGAGGAGCTCAAAAAACTGGAAGAAGAACTATTGTTGCATTTAGGCTTTGAAATGCCTATCAATATAGAATATTCTTTTGCTGCGCAGCGCTATGAAACTGAGATCTTAGAAGCAATTCATGAAACGGCACTTGAAAAAGAATATTCCAGCGTTATCAGCCTTGAGCATTTTCCCGAATATACCAACCCTTTCTGGAACATGAAGCGGGGCACATCAGGTTTATACAATAAAATTGATGTGTTGCTCCACGGTATGGAAACCATCGGCTCTGCCGAACGCGAAACCGATGTCCAGTGGATGAGAGAGCGCTTCTTCACTATTGAGCAGGGAGAATACGCCCATCTATTGTTCAGCAAATTTGGTAAAGAACGGGTAATGGCAGAACTTGATGCATACCTTGCATTGCCCATGATATCACGCTTTGGCGGTGGCATTGGACTCACCCGTCTTGCGCGTGCTATGGAACTGTCTGGATTGTTTAATAAATCAAAAACTATTTACAAAACACAAATAATCGGATCACAAATCTCATTGTAATACAGGAATTTTGGGTCATAGAATTTTTATTCTATGACCCGGATGCATCTGCCTGTTCAGAGAGATAGCGCGAGGCAAGATATGGGTCGTGCATCGCACCGGTACCGCTCAAAACAATATCGGCACCCAGATCAAAAAATTCTTTAAAATGTTCTGTGCTTGTTATACCGCCGGTAGCAAGAATGATCAGATCAAGATTATCTTGCATAATAATCTCACGAGCATCAACAATAAATTGTTTTGCCAGGGTGCGAATTGGCGCACCGGAAAGGCCACTCGTAATACGACCGGTCCCAAAAAACGGTACGCCCTGAGCAGTGACAATTTTTACCGGCACAGAATTAATCCCACATATTGCCCGCGCACCGGCTTGGGCAGAGCTCTTTAAAATTTCTCTCATTTGTTCTTTGCTGTCAAAAACCCCAACTTTAATAATGATAGGAAGGGGAACAACACGCTGCACGCACTGTATGATAGTATGAACCATAGCAGCATTTTTATAAAAAAATCCGTGCACAACATTGGGGCAGGAAAGATTCAATTCAATAATCTGTGCACCCGCCTCATATGCTAGCTGAGCAGCAGCAGCAAAATCATGGGCGATGGTGTGCTCATCGGCCCCTCGACCAAACACAGAAACAATCAGCACTTGTCCTTCATGCAATGTCGCACGAGCCTGCGCAATATCATGCATTATTCCTTCAGGAGAATCTGAAGGATTACCCAGCGAATTGCTTATCGCGATCATGCTGGCATCTTCCGGCGGTGTATCGGTTGCATAAAATGGTGCGCCAATATCATGATTACCGATCTGCCGGTTGCATGAAACATAGCAGATATTGGGCAATGGATGACTGCGCACTTTACCGCTACAGATTGTTTTATAGGTGAGTACATCAAAGCCGAGCCCGGCTGCCAGCGCTATTCCTCTACTCGTCATTATGGCACAGGCGGGAATCCCTATTGGTGATATGATCGGGTATCCCAATAAAGAGCCCCATTGCGATCTTGGCGGCACATATCGTTGCGAAATAGAGCAATCAAGAGAAGATGTCTGTTTATAATTTTCCTCAAATGATTTGGTTATGTCATACAAATGAGCAGTGGCAGCAGTTGATGAAAGGCAAAGAATTATGCACAGAAAAAATAGCGGTATCATAATTTCCTTATGCCGCTTTGTTTATACGCTCTTGGTATGCGTGCCACGCGCGATTTTTGTATTCATGGGCCACAACAGATGGCTGCGTTGTCTGATAAATAGCGCGGCCCACAATAACAATATCGCTTTTTTGTTCACTAATCGCATATTCAGGAGTGTTATAACGTTGATTTAGCACGTCTTGCTGCAGTGTGCCATGAATGCCGGGGGTACAGACGATAAAGAAAGGGTTATCATTTAACGCTTCCTGTGCTATAAAGCCAACAACAAAATCATCATACAGATTTGCCATTTCAACTACCCGCTGCGTGTAAGTATCATCAATCATATTGTTACGGCTACTCAATTGTGCAACCAAAAGCAAGCCGCATTCATTGTTTGGTGCCGCTTCTGCCAACGCCTTGATTGTTTCCGGACCGGCAATCGCATGCGCAATCACGATGTCTGCCCATTGGCTAATGTGATACGTGCCACCAGTATATTGGTGTTGCACGGTGGAACCGATATCGGCAAATTTGCGATCTTCAACAATCAGAAAATTATGCTTGCGGGCAAGAGATTGTAATTGCTCAATAAGCTCATCATCAAAATCTTCGATCATATCAATGTGAGTTTTTAAAAAACAAATTTCAGATCCCACTGCATCGGCAAGAGCGAGCAAAGCTGCTTTGGTAGTAACATCTGCAGCAACGGCAAGATTGCTTTGTTTGTCGTGCATGATAGTAAATAATTTTTTTGCGGTGCGATTATGCGCCAATGCAGCGCGCTGATCATAGGTAAGTATGGTATTCGCGGCAATACGGTGACTAGCGCAAAATTGTTTAATTTCGGCAGCTTTCTCATACGTAATGTATCCTTGGCCGGCGAGTGCCTGTAATATTTCTGACATCGTGAACAAGACATGTACTCGATAGCCATGTTGTTGTATATGAGCAACACCCCCCTGCTCTCGATCAATCACCACAAATACATCATGTACGATTAATCCCTCAGCCTCGAGCCCTTTTACCGATTCCAAAATACTGCCACCGGTAGTCACCACATCTTCAACCAACGCGCATCTGTTGCCGGGGGCGAACATCCCTTCAATTAATTTTTTTGTGCCATATGCCTTTGCTTCTTTGCGCTGCATGATCATAGGACAATTGCTTTTCAACGCAATTGCTGTTGTTAACGGCACCGCAGCGTAAGGCACACCGCAGAGCAGATCAAAAGATCTATTCACCATTTTTTCTTCCATAAGATGCGCAAGAAGGCGCAATGCTTCCGTATCGGAAATAATCATACGCATGTCAAAATAAATGGGAGAAACGGAACCGTTTTTAAGCGCAACATCTTGTATTTTTATTGCACCCATCTGATACAGCTCTTTTATTAAATCTTTTTTTAACTGGTGATGAGAGCGAGAATAATCAAAACTGCTTGCCTGCAATGAAAGAGAACACAACACTAAGAGCATTATTCGACAGATCATAGCTTCACCTTTTTTTGTAGTATGGTTATTAAAAATCTGTGATGAAAATACCAAATTTGTAGAAAAATAAAAATTACTTGTTATGGGTTTATAAGTAAATAAAAGTGTAGCAATCAAAAATGGACGCTTTGTATAATAGGAAATGCATCTGCTTCTTGCGATTTGATTATTGTGTATAAGGCTAAAGATGAATATTTTTCTTTTTATCGTGCTTATAATGAGCACATCTCTTGGCGCCATTTCAAATAAAGAAGGGTATGCTATGCAAATCCATGAAGGTAATTTGTTGCTACCCATTTCCCAGCGCCCAACTCCCTTCTATTCTTTCGGTCAAACCATAGCAGATACAAACGATTTTTTGTTTTTTGAATCAATTACCGCTTTGGAAGGCAAACAGAGAGAAAAAGAATATATCAATTCGATACCACAATTTCTCTATGCCCCGACTGATGATCTCGCGCTTTTAATCGTTCCCATGCAAGCGCTGAATTATAGGTTGAATAACTGCTCTTCATCAGGATTTGCCGATACCTTGGTACAACTCGAATATGCCTATACAAAACAATATAAGGAAACAAGTACAAAACGAGCGACTATTATTGGCGCTATTCAATTGCCAACTGGGTCGGCCCACAAAAACCCGCCAACCGGCTTTGGTTCACCGAGTTTCTTCTTCGGACTTACGGGTTATCGCACTGCAATTAATTGGTACTGCTATGCTTCTCCCGGCTGTTATCTGACCACGCCACGCAATGGCACTAAATTTGGCAATCAATTTTTGTATCAAGTAGGCGTTGGTCATAATCTTCATCATTTTAAAAAATGGATCTTATTGCTTCTGATTGAAGGCAACGGCATTTATTCACAACGCGATAAAATTGATGGATGCATTAATCCCAATTCCGGCGGCAATATTTTTTATGTTGGCCCCACCTTATTTCTTTCAAACAAACGTTTTATTTTCAAAGTCGGCATACAATGCCCAGTGGCTCAACATCTCTATGGGGCACAACCTCAAAACAGAATTTTAGCCGGTATAAGAATTGGGATTAAATTTACCAATGTTAACTAATATCGTTTATGGCTATGTGCATTATTTGCGTATACTCTTTGCCGCGAGTGAAAGCATGATCCATGTCCAACCGGTAAAAATCATATCAACGCCCAGCAGCAATCCGAGAGCCCAAACTCCTGACACCGGCCACTGTTGCCAAATAAGAATGCCCAAAATAGTGGTACAAATACCATTTATCAAAAGCCATAATCTGTGCGGCATCTGATTTAAAAGAGCAAAGATAACTTTTAAAATTCCCGATACAATGAAAAATATTGAGAGTACAAAGGTTAAACTAATGGCGTTTATCACCGGGTTATATATCATGTAACAACCGGCAACAAGAGAGAGTACGCTTAAAAACATATGAAGAAAAAAATTACTCCAGCGATTTAATTTAAACGCCTGAATTCCTTCAAAAACCCCCAGAATTATGAGCGCAACGCCAAGGTATATGACAGAAAAAATAGTCGCCGTATATGCGTAATAAATTGCCAGACTTCCTAAAATTACCAGCCCTATGCCCAGAGCCAGATACCAGCCCCAATTTTCTTTTAATTGCTTAAGTGATAATGGATTTTTTTCTGCTGCAAAAATATTTTTCATGATGATTTTTTCCTCACGATAATGGGGATAAACTTTATTCATATCATCTTATGAAAAATCAGGCACCATAATCAATACATGAGCGGTAACTAGCTGTTCTTGCCACTCATCCAGGCTTAAAATCTTGGAGAGGTTTCTCTGGAGAGTAGAATACCCTGCAAACATCACCCCAAGAAAACCACGCTCTTTAGCTTGTTCTGTTGCGGTTTCCTTTTTATTGTTTGCCACAGTATTTACCACAGTAGTAGTCACCGAAAAATTAATATTATATTTATAAGTAATGCTTTATTCATCATGTTTTTCACCACAATTTATTATAGAGTTGATTGTATTTGAACATTAATTTCATTAATTTTATTGGTACCCAATACCCAAACGGAAATCAGAGTGATCAATCGCATTTTCTCATATAACCTTCTAATACAATAAAATTTAATTAATGCTGTATCAAAACACTCATCCTCTTGTAGATTTTTCATAAACTCTTCGAAAAGCAAATTCTTTGCATCCGAATGTTTCATGAACATCTTTGTGTGATAAGCCAATTCCAAGTCGCTTCGCTCACGGGCTAATTCTTTACTAACTTGAGATTGAAGTTCCATTTTTTTCTCTTCATTATTTTTAATGTTAGCGGCAGCAACTTTTGCATTAATATATGCAAGAGAAAGATCATTAATTTTCTTTTCGATCAATGCAATCAGTGCCTCTTGTTCAGTTATTTTATTACCGAGATCAGTAAGTTGCTCCAATTTTATTACTAATGTTTTAGTCAATTCTAATCTTTTAGTTGATTCTTCAATACGATCGGCGCTTTCATTTGCCGACACAGAGCTAGCACATAAAAGAACGATTAGAACCATTTTAAGATTCATATATATACCTCAAAAAATTATTTGTTGATTTAAAAAGAGTATGGATAAAAAACAAATCTATCGCATACGAAAAATTACTCGCATGTCGCAATGAAAATGAGAGTAATAAATAATAAAATTTATGTTATGAAAGAATGTTCATAGAAAGCCCCTTTATGGATATTACTAAGTTGGATTAATACACTGCTTGCTTTCATCCACCGGCTCAATTTTTTGACGATTTATTGTAACACAAGAAAGAATAACGTGAAACAATAACAAATAACATTGAATAAGAAAAAATTAACAGCCCACAATCCCACAATTAATGTCAAAATGAGTTTATTAATTGCAATTTTTGCACTTCTTGTTAGTATGAATATATGATTATTCAACATTTTTGAAGGGAAAATATGTTCAAAAAAATAACACTGTTCATACTACTAACAAGCAGCATTTCATCAGTTGTGCATGCTATGGATGATTCTGTAAAACAAAAGGGCACAAACTGGATAAGCAAAGAGCTCCGTTATACCCAACACGCTCTAGAGAGAATGGAACAGCGTAAAATAACCGCGAAACAAATTAAACGTGTTTTACGAAACGGCAAAAGAAGCTGGGAAGATGACGGTTCTCGAAGGTTTACCGAAAGAAAAAATAAATTAAATCCTTTGATTGTTATTGCAAATACAAAAGTAATACCCAACATCGTAATAACGGCCTTCAAAAACGATCTTACTGTTACAAAAGGGATGGCTGTATACAATTCTTTAGTCGATCAAGAATATCGCCAAAAACAAAAAGCCGGAAAGAATAAAGATCTCATGCGCCAACACACTGCTAAAACCAAATCGCTCGGCAATTTCAAAAAAAGATAAATCAATTTAAAAGATATCACTTCTATGTAATTAAAGGCTCCACACGGAGCCTTTTTTCTTTCTTGGTAATTACTGTTTTGGTGAAAGTACTGCGAGCATCATTATGATGAACCCAATAATAAGACATGGTACCACCACCATACAAAAACAGATCAAACTCGTATAAAAATTTGCCATAGTGTTTGCTCCTTACTCTCTTCTTTTGTATATATGCTTCATTTGAGGTTGATTATAGGCATAGCCATGGGCACGATGTCAACAACAAAAATTATTGTTGCATAATAATTATCGGCGCAGGCTATTCTTGTATACGTAAACAAGGAGAAATCATGAATTTTTTTAAGCGTATTTGGTCGATTATTATTTTATTTTTTCAATTAACAAAAGTTGCGTGGCAAATTATTTTTGGCGCATGGAGACTTGAGAAAGTGCCACAACCAATTGTTACTATTTTTGGCGGGGCACATCTTGAAAGTAAAAATCCCTATCTGCTTTTAGCGCAACGCGTTGCCTCTCGTTTAATTGAGCTGAATATATCTGTCATTACCGGTGGCGGTTCCGGTGTGATGTGGGCAGCAAGCTGCATTATTCCTCCCGATGGCAACAAAGCTACTATTCTTGGCATTGGCGTGCGCGGGCTCAAAGAAGAGCGCAATGAGTGCGTGAAAGAGTTTTGGGTTCTTGATTATCTTTTTGCGCGCAAATGGCTCATGGTGCATTATGCGTCAGGATTTATCGCATTTCCCGGCGGCTTTGGCACCCTTGATGAAATTACCGAGATATTTACTTTAATATACGCTAAAGAAATTCCACGCGTTCCCATTGTTTTGGTTGGCGTGGAATATTGGAAAGATTTTATGATCTGGGCCAGAGGTGACGCAGTGCGTGCAAAGCTCATTGAGCCGGAGCAACTTGATCTTTTTATAGTGACCGATGATATTGATACTATCGTTTCTCACATCACTACATTTTACGGCCGATAAGATAGCCAATGGCAGATAGGCACAGCGCAACGATCTCTTTTGGTACATACACCGGATACGTTTTTCCTAAAACAAACCCTACCAATCCACCAATCATTGCCCCCCATGCAGCATTTTTATTCAGATCTTGATAAAAATAACTTATCAAAAGCGGTATCAACAAGCAGCTGACAGAGATCTCATAGCTGCCAATAATAATGCCAATAATATTTTGTGGCACAAAATAAGAACTCACCAGAGCACCGGTACCAATCACGAGGGTGATCATTTTTGATATGGTTAATTTGTTGGTAAAGCCCAACGCTGAAAAATCAAAGTCTTGCGCAACATTTGAGCTGATGGCACACAGGAGTGAATCGGCCGTTGAGCATATCGCAGCAATAATACCGCATAAGGCAAATGCCACGACCACCTCATTGGTAAGATATTTTATAAAAGGAATCAAAGGACTTGCATCTGGATTGACCACAATGCCCAAAATACGTGCTTGAATACCAAAATAAATAGGTATGAGTGCAAAGCACAACATAAAAATACTGGCGCCAAATGCAGATAACGCGGCAATGCGACCGGAACGTGCTGCAAAAAAGCGTTGGGCCAGATCTTGCTCAATTAAAGAAAAAAGAGCAGGCATGATTAAAATGCCAAACATACTTTTAAAGCCCAGAGAAGGCACGGCAACTGAAGGACCCGGAGTAAACAGATTGAATAGGGAAGCAGGATCTTGCCAGAGTGCATAGGCAAAAATGAGGACAAACACCATCATAATATAAAAAACCTGATAACGGTCAGTTTCTGCTACCGCATATAATCCACCCAAAGCAGCTCCGCCAATAACAAAGAGCCAGAAAAGAGCAAAAACATATTCGTTTGAAAAGCCCAAGCCGGCAATAATAGTGCGCGAGGCAACAATTTGGCCCACAAAAAGACCGCACAGGGTAACGATAGAAAGAAATGATGCTATTTTTTTGAGCGTCACAGAGTTATAGCGGGTCTCAAAGAGCTGGGCAGTGGTCTCTACACCAAGTGAGCGCAGACGCGAAGCCAATCCGCAACCCAGTATTACAAAGCCAATACTCATGCCCAGGGTATACAATATACCCCAAATACCTATCTGGTATGCCTCTTGACTGGTGCCCAAAAGCATGCCCCCCCCAAGCTGGGTTGCTATCAGGGTAAAAGTAACGGCGGTGAGGGATAAAGAGCGGCCGGCAAGGAAGTAATCGGTTGATGTTTGCACTTTTCTTGAGGCCAAAATGCCCAGAATAAAATAAATAACAGTAAAAACAACCAAAATAGAGATAAAAAGAAGAGAATTCATGCTATTCCTGACGTATAAAAACGGTAACTATCATTATGACAAAAGTAGGGGAAGGGTATTATAGGGTACAATGACCATGATGGGCATGATGAAAGCGTGTGATTATATGGGATAAAATCAGGTCTACGCAGTGCCAAAAATATAGCATAAAAGCCCTTTTTAAGGTTTCTTAAAGAATCTTAACACCATGATAATATAAAAAACCTGCCATGAAAAGAAAGATTT
Source organism: uncultured bacterium (assembly GCA_963707655.1). Classification (GTDB taxonomy): domain Bacteria; phylum Babelota; class Babeliae; order Babelales; family Vermiphilaceae; genus JAKAUA01. The sequence goes on from OY970172.1 coordinate 547,797, forward strand.
TAGCCCATTCTACGACAAAGATTGTGCTTAAATTGACCTAAAAAGCTTTTTAGGCTAGTATTGTAATATGTTTGTTGTTTATACATTTCTTTTTTTAAGGGCCGTATCGAAATAAAAATTTAAATAAGCGGATGTACCGCTCGTTGTTGTCTAATAAACCTATTTTAATTTTAAAGTGATTTTTTATGAATATTTACGTTGGAAGACTGAATCCCTCAGCTACAGAAGAAACCTTAAGAGAAATGTTTGAAGTATACGGCCAAGTAACCTCAATCAAATTGATTAAAGACAAATTTACCGGCAACCCTCGTGGCTTTGGCTTTGTTGAAATGCCAAATGCTGACGAAGCACAAAACGCAATTGCTGAACTAAACGGCAAAGAAATGGGCGGCAGCCGCATTATCGTTAACGAAGCTCGTCCTCAAGAAGCTCGTGAAAATCGCGCTCCTCGCACAGGTGGCTTTGGTGGCAACCGTAGTGGCAGTGGCTTCGGTGGAAACCGTAGCGGCAGCGGCTTCGGCGGCGGACCTCGCTCCGGTGGTAACCGTTGGTAAGCTAAATCAGCTGAAAACTAAGAAAAGCCCTAGGAATTTATTCCTGGGGCTTTTTTATTTGATTCGTATGGGAAAAATTGCTTTGCTCATGCTGATTCGTCTGCTGCTGGTTGTTGGATTGTCCCTGATGTTCCTGAGCGCTTCTTGGCTGTTGCTGATGCTGCTCTTTCATTGACTCTTCTTTGAGTCTGGCAAGAATAGCTTTATTTTTTGGATCTAAAAGCCATTGCTCGTCTCGAGAAACCTCTTGCACCGGCTCCAGAATTATTCTGCCATCTTTTTCATAGACTTTATAAAGATGGGACGCACCCTGCGCCAACTTTTTTGGAATAGTAATACGATTGCGGGAATCAACTTTAACGTACATTGTTTCTTCTTTTTTCATACAACACCTCTTTTTTTCTATTAGTATATCTTAAGTGGGTAAGAAAAAATAAGAAAACACGGCAATGCATGAAAAAAGATTGTATTTACGCCGTTTTTTGCGCATCGATCCGGATGAGATCAATGAGAGGAATCTCATGATACCCACTAATTTTCAGATGGGCTTCTTTGACATGGTCCGGGTTGCGCGAGGTATTGATTCCTATGCAAAACATCCCCGCCGCCTTGGCGGCCGCTATGCCATGGGCAGAATCCTCTATGGCTATACAATGGGCCGGATCTATTTCAAGCTGTTTTGCCGCATGCAGATAAATTGCGGGATTAGGCTTTGCAACGTTGTTCACATGAGAGATGTTATACATGTGGCTGCCAAAAAAATTATCCAGCTTAAGCAGCTGGTTGGTGATGGTCAAAGTGGCATCGTTGGCGTTAGTTGCAATACTCACTTTCAAGTCAAGGGCAAGTACCTGTTTATGGAACTCAACAAATCCTTCGATAAACTGTATGCCATTCGCATACAAATCACAGGCAAGACGTGTTTTTTCATGCATGAGCTCTTCAACCGATTCGCTCAGATTAGCCATTTCTTTAATGATTTTGCAGCTTTGAGGCAATGCCATTCCGTTAAGCCTTGCTTGGAGCTCGGTCACCATTTCACTAGTCAGGTGGATACCGCGATTACTGATCAGTTTTTGCGTGCTGGAATTCCAAATATGTTCAGTATCGACAATCGTACCGTCCATATCAAAAATTATTGCTTTATATTTCATCTTTCTTCTCCTCTGGTAGACTAAGTAAGATGTTGCCTTTTGGTAAATCCATAGTATTGTAGTCTTCTATAAAGATTATTAAATTGTTATAAGGTTATTATATGCTTAACAAGTTTCTCAACATTCGTAACTGCTCTTTTACCGTCCTCTTTACCAGCTTAATTAAATTTTCTTCTCTTTTTAAAGTAAGTTTTGTTGTTGGCTCTGCAGCAGCCTTTTTTTCAGCTACTCCTCTGCTCCAACCTCTTGCGGGTGTGTGGGGCGGTATACTTGGTAGTGGTATGGTGTTCTGTGCAAGCGCAGCTTTGCGCATGTTTATAGGTGGGTGGTCTCCATTCATACTTCTAGCATACCATGTTCCCGGCCTTTTTGCATCTCTTGCCTTGGCCTCGCGCCATTGGGCCCTGCATCTTGTAGTGCCATCGCTGTGTATGCTCTTGTTTATTGCGCACCCGGTTGGCATGGGCGCATTTCCCTATGCTTTTTATTGGTTCATTCCCATGATTCTCTATACCGTTCGCAAAGAAATCTTTTTCTTGCACGCTCTTTCAAGCACTTTTATTGCCCATGGTGTTGGCTCCGTGGTCTGGATTTGGGCACGGCCAATGACATCTGGCGCGTGGCTCGCGCTTATTCCTGTTGTTTTTGTTGAGCGGTTTATTTTTGCTCTTGGTATGACATTAATCTATGTAATGGTCACCTCCGTTCAGCGATATGCACAAAAAACAATAGCTCAAGGGAGCACCTCTCCCTTGAAAACAATGGAATAAGGTTATGATAAACCATCTTGCCTGTATTATGGATGGCAATCGCCGATGGGCACAAAAAAAGGTATGATGCCCTGGTACGGTCATGGTCAGGGAGCTGAATCGGTAAGAACCGTGATTCAGTTTTGTATAGAAAATTCTATATCATATCTTTCTTTATACGCCTTTTCACTAGAAAATTTTAATCGCTCGGCATTGGAAAAAGAATATATCTTTTCTTATCTCATTAACGAGGCAAGCAAGCAGCTTCCTGATTTTATTGCTCACGGCGTGCGGATACGCTTTGTAGGTGACCGCTCATTGTTTCCTGCACATGTGTTACCGGTATGCGAATCAATTGAACAGGCAACAGCATTGGGAGAAAAATTAACCGTACATGTTCTATTTTGCTATGGCGCGCGGCAAGAATTACTTGCTGCAACCAAAGAAATTGCGCAGCGTGTTGCAGATGGACACATTAAAGCTGAAGATATCTCAGAGAACATGCTCAAAGAGCATTTATGGACCGGCGCTATTCCCGAGCCTGATTTAATTATACGCACCGGTGGCTTTAAGCGTTTGAGTAATTTTTTACTCTATCAGTCTGCCTATAGTGAATTATATTTTACCGATTGCTTATGGCCCGAGATCACTGCCCAGCATTTGCATGATGCAATGGATAGCTATCACAACTATACAAGAAATTTTGGCGTATGAGCACAGCTGTTGCGTTACTCGGCGACGGTGCATGGGGAACTGCCGTGGCTACCCTGCTGGCGCATAATGGCTATGAAGTCAGATTGTGGTGCAATACGCTGAGCGTAGCGCAAGCAATTAAACAAACAAGAATCAACCAACGCTATCTGCCTGATACCCTACTCTCCCCTTTAATCAAACCAACTGCCGATTTAGGTGCAGCACTCGACGATGTAGAATGGATATTTGAAGCCGTTCCCGTGCGCCATATGCGCGCTGTTATTACCCAAGCAAAGCCGTTTATTCATAAAGATCAACGCTGGGTGATATTGAGTAAAGGTATGGAGCAAAATAGTCTTATGCTACCAAGTCAGATTATTGATGATGTACTTGGCTATACCAGCACAACGGCGATTCTTGCCGGGCCAACTTTTGCACAAGAATTGGCAGCAGAAAAAATTTCAGCTGTCGATATAGCGGCACCAACAGCCAAATGCGGCAATGAATTGCAAACTTTGGTTAATAACAGTTATTTCAATTCATACGTTTCATCAGACATGATTGGTGTTCAAATCTGCAGCGCTTTGAAAAATGTGATAGCGCTCGCGTTGGGCATGCTCGATGGTGCCGGTTATGCGCAAAACACCAAAGCCTTTATGCTTACGCGTGGATTGCACGATATGGCTACCTTGTCTGTTGCCTTGGGCGGCACAAGCGAAACAGTCTACGGCTTGTGCGGTGTTGGGGATCTTGTCCTGACCGCAACAAGCGCCGTGAGCAAAAATATGCGTCTTGGTCAGCAACTGGGTCGGGGCGAAAAACTTGATGCTTTAGAAGCGGAATTAGGTGTGCTTCCTGAGGGAATCAACACGGTTCAATCGGTGCATCAATTAATGCAAAGGCATAATATAGATTTGCCGGTGTGCCAAGGCATGTATCAAGTGCTATTTCAAAACATGCCAGTGGCAAAGTTTGTATCGTGTTTAATTGAATAAAAGTCGTCTTGCAGCCGCATAAGATGACTCTGCGTTTGTAGGAATTGCTTCTTCATCGTCACTATCATCACCTTCTTTTAATAGACTTAATTGCCGCCCGCTTTCTTCATTATACAGGGAGTCATTTAATAAGTACCGAGCCCTAGAAGCAAAAGGACTATTTCCTAATAATGGGTGTGCTGCCGTAGTCAAATATTTTATGCTATCCTCGCTTGTCAAAGAATGGTGACTGGCTAACATAAGACCTGCGAAAGATGCTTTTTTAGGACTTTTATTTGAAGTGTGCACATGTTTTAGTGATTTTTCCGTTCTATCTTTTAGCTTTTCAAGTTCTTCCAGGCTAAGTTTATGAAAATCAACGGAATTTTCTATGCAAACCAGCAACGTTAAAGCGCGATCTCGTAACAACGTGTTATGCTTTTGCCGAACCAGAACTTCTAAATTGGTAGTTAAACTAGATCGCAAGATTCCTTGGTCAACTGCTTGCCGCTGGGCGCCAGGTGATGGCACCAGATCCAACCGATTTAACACTTTACTGTACTCATAAATCGCAAGGACACGAGCATAGGGATTGCAACCGTCAATATTAATCGCTTCTTCCAGCCGCTTCATTCCTTTGCGCACATCTGCTGAACATTCTTCGCTCTTGCCCTGAGCGATCCACTTGAGTGCATTATGAAGCAGCGCAGTTGATTGTATATAAGGATCAGCGTCATGAATCAAGGCCTCTGCTCCATCTAAAAGCAGTTCTTTCCTCTCGGGATCAGCCAATCTTAAGATATTGCTAATTCTGCCACTTGGGTCTCTGATTACATCTACATCGGAGCCAAGGCGAACATAAGGGATAGTGTTGTCTTCTCCAAGCTTTGCAAGATATATATCAATTTCGCCTATTGGCTTGAGTTGATTGAGAGGATTTGTCTTACCGGCACCTTTAACAATTTCAGGAAAATCTTGCCCATAAAACCAATGCAATATGCTTGTAGAGAAAAAATGTTTGTGCATGTTGTTTTTATCTGGGGTTGCAGTAGTGACCCTGCAAACAAGAAGCGGTAAGCCGGCAGCAGCTTTTTCTCTCCACAAATCTCTGAATCTTTGTCCGGTTATTGCCTCATTAGCTTCCAATTCCAGAGATCCGCCTTGTCGCTTTGCATTGATGCCGTTTGCTCCAAGAATAACCTGCTGAGGATTTAGATTATCTATTGCTGGTATAATGCCATCATAATTATCACGGATCGCATAAACTTCTGGCACTGTTATATCGGCCTCTTCAACAAAATCCATACCATAGGCGCATGGTTTCGCTGCTGTAAGCATAAAAATGGTGAATAATATTTTTTTTGATGATAGAAATTTCATGAATATAACTCGAGATTTTTTTGTTTGTTACTTTGTTATCTATAAAGGACTTAAGAAGTAATGCAAGAGGATACATCAACGGAAGAAAGCATCTTATTCCACAGACCATCATATCGTCTTGACACCGCATCTTTTATGTTTGCATTGTTTGATTGTTTTAATTGAGCCATAAGCTCATCGGGAATAGCTTCGCGCTGAGAATAATTTTTTTCTGCTAAAAGGAGTGCCACGATATCTCCAAGCGAAGCAGTGTTTGTTAGTGCTCGATGGGTATAATAAATATGCGGGTAAAGCTTGTCCAATCCATTTGTTCTGATGACTCCATTCACTAACACAAAGGTTGCATCGGGAGATAGTTGATGCCCACACCAGCGCGGATTCTTTCCTTTGTAAGACCGTAAAGTTATTTGTTTGTTACAATCAAATAATTCATCAGGTATATAACTACAGTCTGTACTCGGTACGTGTTGCGTGCCAACGAGAAACGCTGCATCATCACTCAATTCATAAGGCAAAGAGACGCGTCGCGCAAGAATTTTATAATCACCGGTAGTGCAATCAGTGAGCAAAAGATCACATGTGCGACCGTCAAACAAATATTGGTCCCAATTATTCGCGACGGATGCAATAAAAGAATGTTTATTCACAAACTTTATATCTCCCACTGTATTACCATAGGAAATTGCTCTGATCGTTTCGCCGCTTTGCGCATCATCAAGATACACCGTTTTGCTATCTCTTCGTATTTTTATTTTTTCATCAAAAGAAACTATTTCTGTAGGGTTTTCTTCTTCTGCAGGCGATATCTGATCGAGCCGGCACGGAGAAAGTGTTTTACTGGGAATATGGTATTGCCAAGCTAGCTGAGTAGTTTGAGGATTTGCGCTTTTGAATAGTATTGATGCGCTGTCTTGCGAGAACATAAAATCAGAAGTGAAAAAGCCACGATCACCCCACTGGTATCCAAGCTCGGAAGAATAAACAGTTTCTTCTTCTCCTGTTGGTACATGAATGACAACCAGAGTGTCATGAGGCAAGTTAAAACGATTATTGTGAAATCTTTTTTGTGCAATATATGCTACATATGATGAATCAGGACTTATCTTTACAAATTCTGGATGCATTTCTAGAGCCGATAGACTAATTGCCTGTGCATCATTAATAGTTTCAAGAATATTAGCATGTTCTAAGACAATCTCTTTTTTTAATATGTCTTGTATACCTTGGGGAATATTTGCAATATTTGATCTCAAGTGTGACAGATTTTTTATTGCGCTGCGCGCTGCGATTTGTTGCAATGTTAGGATTGGAGGGAATTGTCTTTCTTGGGCAGGAATAATGGGGAATGATTTTTGCACTGCCCCTTGATCCATGGCGTAGCAGACCGATGCGATTGATACAAAAAATATAAGATTGACCACCGACTTGGGTGCTAATCTGTGCAAAAATGATAATTTCATATGAAACAATTTTCCGATGTTGTGTATTGTTTTATTATGAGCTCCCCCGTACTCATCAATGTATCATTTTTTTGCTCAACGGCAAATTTTAGCCTGGTGAATGTATGAAAAAACGCTTCGAGTAAAGGGGTTTTTATCGTTTTTTTGCCTGGCGCGCCTTGGCATGGGCTATCGCCGTAGCTTTAGGCACAGTTCGCTTGCGCAGGCTTGCCTGCAGCATTGTGCTGAGTGTTGTTTTTTTCGTTTGTATCGATTTCTTTTTTTTGACGGTTGTTTTTGGTTTTCTTTTTTTGCTTTCTTGAATTGCCTGTTCCAAGCGTTGCTCAAAGGTATCTTTGTATTTTTTCAAATCAAATTTCTTTTTAGAAAATTGCTCAATAAGCTGTTTTGCCAATTTTAATTCTATGCTACTGAGTTTTGGTTTGCTGTCCAATTCATGTATGGTTTCCATATTTTTGATTTCATAGGCATAATTGATCGTGGTGAGCAGCAAGCCTTTTTCATAGGGAGCAATGGCGCATACATGCTCTTTGTCATGCATAACAAAATTACCAATTGCTACTTTGCCCGACGCGCTGAGCGCCTGCTGAAAAAGGAAAAATTCCTTCTCATTCATTTTAGAAGGAGCAAGATAATAATGTGCATCAAAATAAATAGTTTGTAGATTGTCCCTATCAACAAACTCCATGAGAGCGATAGTATCGGATCGTTCAGGCTTTAATTTCTTTAGATTCTCTTGCGTTAAGATAAAGTAACTGCCATCCGGTTGTTTTAATCCTTTGACCGTATCCTGCCAAGAAACTTGTTTGTTGCAATCGCGGCACCAGCGTTCATAGACAATAGGTGAATGGCATTTTGCGCAGAGGAGCGTAAAGCCGGGAGTGCGGGGAGCAATGGCAGAATAAAGTTTTACCGTAATATTTACTAAACCAAATGAGAGTGATCCGCTCCAGATTGCTTTCATTATTTTTCCTCTATGTTTCAAAAAAAATCTCTTGCTTTTTCATCATGCGGTGAACAGGTGATGAGAAGCAAGAGATTTTTTTATAATCGGTTTATTAACTCATCATTTTTTCTACACATTTCTCCAGATCGAGGCAGCGTTTGCAGAGCTCCTCTATTCGCTGTTGCTGCAATTCAATTTTCTGCTGCTGCTCCTGCCAGCCCTTGAGAAGTAGTGCATGCAATTGACTGTAACGGACAGCCTCAATTTCCCCCGCCAAATTATGAACTACCAATTCTGGATAAATTTCATAAACATCTTCTGCGATCAATCCATATTGTTTTCTTTTTTCATCGTCGCTCTTATAAGTAAACTGCACCGGATCCAATTGCATTAGTTGATTGCTCGTAGCAGACAAAGGCTGAATGTTATCTTTATGGCGTCTGGAGGATGTCGGATTGGTTAATTGACCAGAAGTAGTGATATCAACTGCGGTTCCAGTGGTAGTATTGCCATGGATCCCCGCAATAAAGCATGTGGTTTGCGTTCCTTGAGTACCAATGTAAATGCTGGTTGTTGTCGCGGACACAGGTGTAGTCGAACCAATAACGATATTGTTTGAACCTGTAGTCATCGCACTGCCGGCATTATAACCAATAGCAATATTGTTAGTACCTGTGGTAATGGCCGCACCGGCTTGATAGCCGATGGCGGTGTTTTCAGTGCCCGTCGTATTTGCTGTTAAGCTGTTGTAACCAATCGCCGTATTATTGGCACCCGTGGTGTTTGCCTTAAGAGCTTGATAACCCACGGCAGTATTATCGGCGCCAGTAGTGTTTGCTGTCAATGCCTGATACCCAACCGCAGTATTTGAAGCACCCGTCGTATTTGCTTTTAATGTTTCATAGCCAATAGCTGTGTCGCCAGTACCGGTTGTATTATTTTGCAATGCAGCATAACCAAACGCACTGTTTGGACTTGCGGTATTCTTGTTCAGCGCTTGCCAACCAATAGCCGTATTGTTTGAACTGGTAACATTTGCTTGCAATGCCTGATACCCTTCAGCCACATTGCCAGAACCGGTAGTATTCGCTTGCAATGTTTCATAGCCGATAGCGGTATTTTGCACACCCGTTGTATTACTTTGCAATGCCGCGTAACCAACAGCCGTGTTGGGAGAGCCGGTGTTAGCAGCCAGAGCATTGTTGCCGATAGCAACACTATTTGAAGCAGTGACGTTTGCGCCCAAGGCATTGTTACCAACTGCGACGTTGGCAGAACCGGTCGTGTTTGCATCAAGAGTTTGATAACCCAGAGCAACGTTATTTATACCGGTGTTGTTGACCAGCAATGCCTGATAACCAACAGCGGTGTTGGGAGTGCCGGTAGAATTTGCTGCTAAAGCACTGGTACCAACGGCGGTATTGTTTGCTGCGGTGTTAGCGGCCAGAGCACTGTTACCAACAGCAACACTATTTGAAGCAGTGGTATTGGCAACCAAGGCACTATTCCCTATCGCGACATTTGCAGAACCAGTTGTATTTGCAACAAGGGCATTGTAGCCGACAGCAACGTTATTCGCACCGGTGGTGTTGACAAACAATGCATTGTAACCAATAGCGGTGTTCAGAGTTCCGGTGGTATTGAACAACATGGCATTAGTACCAACAGCAGTATTGTTTGATGCGGTATTCAAAGTAAGGGCACCGTAGCCAATAGCGGTATTGTTTGATCCGCCAGTATTCACAGACAAAGCCTGATAACCAAAAGCGGTATTATCCGTACCTGAAGCTAATTTATTTAATGCTTGATAACCAACACCCGTATTGTCAGAACCGGTTACACTACTATTACCTGCACCTAAACCGATGAGCGTGTTGAGCAGTGTTGGTGAGGTTGTATACAATGCCATTGTTGAACTATTGGTTGGTGAGAACATCACCGTTGACCCGGCAGTAGAAAGTGCCTTGAATGCTATTATACCTGAAGCAGGGGTGATTGATCCGGCATCGCCATTAACACTCGTAACTGCTCCTAAAGAACTCAATGATTGAAATGTTGGTGATGTTGATGCGCCGGTGCTCGCAAATACATAACCACTATTTGCTATGCCGCTTGTGGCACTTAAAAGAGCGCTTGTTGAAGTAGCGCCGGCGATAATGGGCGCATATGGGGTAAAGCTTGTTTGACCGGTTCCGCCATTGGCAACTGAAACGGTATTAGTCGCGCCAAGCTGTCCCGTTGATGAATTGATAGTAGCAATGTTGGTATTGGCAGTGGTCACTCCGGTGATACCACTAATATAGCACGATGTTTGAGTTCCTTGAGTACCAATGCGTGTGGTGTTTGATTCAGCCGCTACACCGCCATTGCCGATATCAATATTGTTAGATCCGGTTGTCAAAGCAAGACCTGCTTGATAGCCCAAAGCAACGTTATTGCTGCCGACATTATTTTGGAGTGCATTGTTCCCTATAGCAACATTGCTAGAGCCGGTGGTATTGGAAAACAAGCTAGCGTATCCTACGGCGGTATTGGAAGAGCCGGTGTTGTTGTTGTTCAAAGCAGCGTATCCTATAGCGGTATTACCACCACCGGTATTGGAAGTCATGGTAGAGTATCCTACTGCGGTATTGCCGGATCCGGTGGTATTGGAAAGCAACGCCTCGTATCCCATGGCAGTATTACCAGAGCCGGTGTTGCTGTTCAAGGCAGCATACCCTACGGCTGTGTTATTGACCGACGATGGTGAACTATTATTTCCTGCAGCAAGACCTATGAATGTGCTTTTTGTCGTCGGGCTGGTGACCAAAAGATCTATCGTAGAACCTGAGCCGGAGAATTTTACCGTTGAGCCGGCATTGGAATTCGCGTTAAAAGTAATTACTCCCGAAGATGGTGTTGCAGCACCTATATCGCCATCAAAGGTTATAGGTACGCTCCCCGATGTTGCTATGGTAATAGAGTGGGAACCGGGAGTAATAGTAACTCCTGTTCCTGCTGTTAAGCTAGCCGCTGCCGGTGCTCCACCGGTACTGCCAATGACTAATTGACCATTGGACAACTGGATGCCGCTTAACGCCGATGTTGGAGTTGCCCCCGAAATTACAACACTATTGGCTGTAAACGAAGTTGCGCCGGTACCGCCACCTGCTACAACTGCAGTGCCAAATGCAGGATTCGCAGATCCGCCATTTGAAATTAACGGAACGCCGGCTGTAGATGAAGGGGTTATAGAATTAATTGTATTGCTTGTACCGCCCACCAATACATCATATTGCGTTACTGGATTGCCGGTAACTGCTGACGTGCCATTGCCAATCAGAACACCAGTAAGAGTTGTTGCGCCAGTGCCGCCGCCGGCTACTGATGCGGTGCCGAATGATGGATTAGCTGCAGAACCGTTTGAAATCAATGGAACGCCCGTTGTCGCAGAAGGGGCTACGGTTGTTATGGCAGAAGTACCGTTGCCGACTAATACATCGTATTGCGTAAGAGTTGTTGCACCGGTACCACCATGAGCAACAGTAACCGGTACAAGATCAATAGATAATGAATTTGCGCCGGTTGTGTAGCTGATCGTGCCGCTTGTAGAAGTTAAGGTGCCAAATGCAGGATACGCGCCGGTTGCCCCAATAAGTACTTGACCATTGGTACCGACCGGTAATGAATGCAAGGCCCCATCGGGAGAACCAACCTGTACCGCATTTGGTGTTGTTCCGGCAACATTTACTATTGGCGCCGTTGCGGTGCCGGTAATTGCTATATTATTTCCCGCACTAACTGAAGTTACAATGCCGCCACCTGCGGTAACTGCTTGCCATGTTGGCAGAGAGGTTGTACCGGTGCTGGTGAGCACATAACCCACATTGCTTTGTCCTGAAGAAGCGCTTTGTAAATTTCCTGTGGATGTCGAACCACCGGTAATTGGTGCATAGGCAGTAAAGCTCGTATCGCCGGTGCCGCCGCCGGGTACCGTCGCGGTGCCAAAGATTGGATCACTTGAAGCCCCATTTGATATTAATGGTATGCCTGCAGATCCGGGTGCAACAAAGCCTACATTTGAAGTGCCTTCACCAAGAAGAACATTGTGCGCGGTGAGTGTTGGCAAACCGGTGCCGCCATTGGCTACTGAGACCGGTGTAGATAATGAGATTGTTGTTGATCCACCCAAATTCAACGTCCCGCCGCCGGTTAAGCCGGTGCCAGCAGTGATGGTGAATGGATTTGAAGTTACAGCTCCCAAGGCTACCGTGAACTCGGTTAAATTGAACGATGCGATACCTTTTTGTGTTGATGTCGCATTAATGCCACTGATAGTAACGGTTGATCCGCTCCCCGCAGTGGTAATGCCTTGAGTAGGTGATCCGATAATATTTAAGTTGTTGCTTGCCGGGGTTGCGGTACCTGAATTTTCAGTGAACGTTGTAGGAACTGCTCCAGAAGCTGCAATGGTAATAGAGTTGGCCGCATTGGCAATAGAAATACCAGTTCCCGGGGTTAAGGTAGCTGCTGCAGGAGCTGCTCCGGTGCTTCCAATTACCACTTGTCCGTTAGTCAAGCTGAGCGAACTCAATGCTGAAGCTCCCGTTGTGCCTGAAATCACTACTCCATTAGTATTGAATGAAGTTGCGCCCGTGCCACCGCCCGCTACCGATGCGGTGCCAAATGATGGATTAGCTGCAGAACCGTTTGAAATCAATGGAACGCCTGTTGCTGCAGAAGGGGCCACGGTTGTTATGGCAGAAGTACCGTTGCCGACCAATACATCGTATTGGGTAAGAGTTGTTGCACCGGTACCACCATGAGCAACAGTAACAGGTACAAGATCAATAGATAATGAATTTGCGCCGGTTGTGTAGCTGATCGTGCCGCTTGTAGAAGTTAAGGTGCCAAATGCAGGATACGCGCCGGTTGCCCCAATAAGTACTTGACCATTGCTACCGACCGGTAATGAATGCAACGCCCCATCGGGAGAACCAACCTGTACCGCATTTGGTGTTGTTCCGGCAACATTTACTATTGGCGCCGTTGCGGTGCCGGTAATTGCTATGTTATTTCCCGCACTAACTGAAGTTACAATGCCGCCACCTGCGGTAACTGCTTGCCATGTTGGCAGAGAGGTTGTACCGGTGCTGGTGAGCACATAACCCACATTGCTTTGTCCTGAAGAAGCGCTTTGTAAATTTCCTGTGGATGTCGAACCACCGGTAATTGGTGCATAGGCAGTAAAGCTCGTATCGCCGGTGCCGCCGCCGGGTACCGTCGCGGTGCCAAAGATTGGATCACTTGAAGCCCCATTTGATATTAATGGTATGCCTGCAGATCCGGGTGCAACAAAGCCTACATTTGAAGTGCCTTCACCAAGAAGAACATTGTGCGCGGTGAGTGTTGGCAAACCGGTGCCGCCATTGGCTACTGAGACCGGTGTAGATAATGAGATAGTGGTTGAGCCACCCAAGGTCAGTGGGCCACCACCGGTTAATCCGGTTCCTGCGGTGATAGTGAAGTTTTTTGAAGTCACATTGCCATTAGTCACCGCAAAATTGGTTGGACTAAATGAGGCGATACCTTTTTGTGTTGATGTCGCATTAATGCCAGTGATAGTAACGGTTGATCCGCTCCCCGCAGTGGTAATGCCTTGAGTAGGTGATCCGATAATATTTAAGTTGTTGCTTGCCGGGGTTGCGGTACCTGAATTTTCAGTGAAAGTTGTAGGAACTGCTCCAGAAGCTGCAATGGTAATAGAGTTGGCCGCATTGGCAATAGAAATACCAGTTCCCGGGGTTAAGGTAGCTGCTGCAGGAGCTGCTCCGGTGCTTCCAATTACCACTTGTCCGTTGGTCAAACTGAGCGAACTCAATGCTGAAGCTCCCGTTGTTCCTGAAATCACTACTCCATTAGTATTGAATGAAGTTGCACCCGTGCCACCGCCCGCTACCGATGCGGTGCCAAATGATGGATTAGCTGCAGAACCGTTTGAAATCAATGGAACGCCTGTTGCTGCAGAAGGGGCCACGGTTGTTATGGCAGAAGTACCGTTGCCGACCAATACATCGTATTGGGTAAGAGTTGTTGCACCGGTACCACCATGAGCAACAGTAACAGGTACAAGATCAATAGATAATGAATTTGCGCCGGTTGTGTAGCTGATCGTGCCGCTTGTAGAAGTTAAGGTGCCAAATGCAGGATACGCGCCGGTTGCCCCAATAAGTACTTGACCATTGCTACCGACCGGTAATGAATGCAACGCCCCATCGGGAGAACCAACCTGTACCGCATTTGGTGTTGTTCCGGCAACATTTACTATTGGCGCCGTTGCGGTGCCGGTAATTGCTATGTTATTTCCCGCACTAACTGAAGTTACAATGCCGCCACCTGCGGTAACTGCTTGCCATGTTGGCAGAGAGGTTGTACCGGTGCTGGTGAGCACATAACCCACATTGCTTTGTCCTGAAGAAGCGCTTTGTAAATTTCCTGTGGATGTCGAACCACCGGTAATTGGTGCATAGGCAGTAAAGCTCGTATCGCCGGTGCCGCCGCCGGGTACCGTCGCGGTGCCAAAGATTGGATCACTTGAAGCCCCATTTGATATTAATGGTATGCCTGCAGATCCGGGTGCAACAAAGCCTACATTTGAAGTGCCTTCACCAAGAAGAACATTGTGCGCGGTGAGTGTTGGCAAACCGGTGCCGCCATTGGCTACTGAGACCGGTGTAGATAATGAGATAGTGGTTGAGCCACCCAAGGTCAGTGGGCCACCACCGGTTAATCCGGTTCCTGCGGTGATAGTGAAGTTTTTTGAAGTCACATTGCCATTAGTCACCGCAAAATTGGTTGGACTAAATGAGGCGATACCTTTTTGTGTTGATGTCGCATTAATGCCAGTGATAGTAACGGTTGATCCGCTCCCCGCAGTGGTAATGCCTTGAGTAGGTGATCCGATAATATTTAAGTTGTTGCTTGCCGGGGTTGCGGTACCTGAATTTTCAGTGAAAGTTGTAGGAACTGCTCCAGAAGCTGCAATGGTAATAGAGTTGGCCGCATTGGCAATAGAAATACCAGTTCCCGGGGTTAAGGTAGCTGCTGCAGGAGCTGCTCCGGTGCTTCCAATTACCACTTGTCCGTTGGTCAAACTGAGCGAACTCAATGCTGAAGCTCCCGTTGTTCCTGAAATCACTACTCCATTAGTATTGAATGAAGTTGCACCCGTGCCACCGCCCGCTACCGATGCGGTGCCAAATGATGGATTAGCTGCAGAACCGTTTGAAATCAATGGAACGCCTGTTGCTGCAGAAGGGGCCACGGTTGTTATGGCAGAAGTACCGTTGCCGACCAATACATCGTATTGGGTAAGAGTTGTTGCACCGGTACCACCATGAGCAACAGTAACAGGTACAAGATCAATAGATAATGAATTTGCGCCGGTTGTGTAGCTGATCGTGCCGCTTGTAGAAGTTAAGGTGCCAAATGCAGGATACGCGCCGGTTGCCCCGAGTAGAACTTGGCCATTGGTGCCGACCGGTAATGAATGCAATGCGCCGTTTGGAGAGCCAACTTGTACCGCATTGGTTGTTGTGCCTGAAACATTGACAGTTAATGTTGAGCCGGAGCCGGAAGTGGTTATATTATTACCACCTTCAATAGTTACCGTGGAACCACTGACCGATCCTGAATTGCCATCAATAGTGGTAATTGCACCACTTGCACTTACTGGCTGGAATGTTGGGGCATTACCTGAACCGTTAGATGTTAATACATAATTGGCTGTTCCGGCATTGGTTGTTACCAACTTTGTTCCATTATAATAAACAACACCATCAGGTGATGAAAAGCTTGTCGCGCCGGTACCGCCATTGGCGATTGATACGGGTGTTGATAATGCATATTGCAGCGTTGATGCATTGCTAGTCACAGTCAATCCTGTTCCCGCCGTAGGAGTGACGAATGCGGGATCGGCCGATGCTCCGGCTGCTAGCAACAATTGTCCTGCGCTTCCCGGACCAACGGCTACAATTGGATTTGAAGCTTCACCAACCAAAACACCATGTGCAGCAAGAGGCGTAACGGTGAGTGAGCCGCCCACAACCATGTTACCAGTCGTTTCGAGCGTATTGGCAGCGCTTCTATACAAGTAAGTGTCGCCACCCAACACTATTTCTGTTGCAGTATTCGGCAATTGCAATTGATTGTTTACCCCATCCAACTCCATAACAATATATTCGGGAATAACCGCTGCTCCGTCACCGGTATCACTATTCTGATAACTGAAGGTAAGTTTCGCATCGCTGCCGCCAATTTTATTAATGTCCCAACCGCGAAGCGCGCTTGTGCCGCCAACAGTTGCACCTTCATCTGAAACAAGCCGCAAGCCGGCAACATCTGTTCTATTGGTAGTAATTGCAGTGAGGCTGACATTGTTTTCTGAGAGAACAAAAAGCGATGCGGGACTTGTTGCTTGATTTTGATAACCTATTGCCTCGGTAGAATAAATTGATGGATTATATATTATTGCCGGATTATTTGTGTCACCATTGGCAACTTCTACCAACGTATTAGCAACATTCGATAGATTGCCAATCACAATTGAGTTATCTTCTTGGTCGAAGTAGGCTAAACTTACGTTGGCAGAATTATTAATGCTTATTTTATCGCTGTTAGCAGTACCCGCACTTAAATCAAGTGTTGTCGATCCATTTTGTATAACATCATTCGTTTGATTAGCAAGATCTGTTGATGTTACCAATACAGATGTAGATGAGGTGTCGCTAGATAAACCATCTCTAATTCCCGTGATATAATCAATGATTTGCGCCGATGAAATCATTGCAGTTGCCTCGCCCGTTACTTGAATAGCGGTTCCTTGTGGCGACCCCAATGCATTGAGACCATTAAAATAACAACCGATAATTTCAGTTATGGTCCCCGCTCCGGACGCTTGGATAGAGATACCCGAATCAGGATTAATTTGAAACGTGCAAGCGCTAATTTGTGCTGTTGACGAGCTGGCTTGCAGGACAGAATTTGTATTGTTTCTAAATCCGGCCCCTCGCGTGTTAAAATCAGCGCCATTACTTAGGCTGACGCCCGTCGCACAGTTTTGTATGATGCCCCCGGCGAGAAGTACTGCGGCAGTTGAGCCGGTTGCAGAGAGACCAGTATTTGCTATTGATGCCGCACTGCCGGTAATAGAACAATTATTACAGAATACAGTAACAGCATTAATAGATAATCCGGTACCATTTCCGGTCAAGAGACAATAGTTTAAAAGATACGTGGAATTAGTGCCGCCGCATGATATACCGGTCTGAAAATTCAATACCCGTACATTGGAGAAAGATGAGGTGTTGGCGGTGCCAGAAAGCGCGATGCCGGCTGCCGTTGATGAACCGATCGCCTCAAAAGTGAGCTCAATAAAACGTGTACCTGTTGTTGTTGCAATAAGATTTTGTGACAAGGTGTTTGCTATGATGAAAGTAGAATTTGCTGAGGCTCCTACAATCGAAATTCCGGCAGCAGTAACGGTTATAGGACCGGCGCTATTATTTTCTGTGTAAGTACCGGCACCGACTATAATTAAGATAGGATTGGTAGCGGTGGAAAGAGTATTGGCAACACTGACCGCTTTGGCAAGGCTCGCATACGGATATACGAAAGAGCCATTACCGGTTGTATCATTACCAAATTCGGCAACATAAATAGATCTGCCGACAGATGGACTTATATCTCCTCCAATATTGGTCCACTGCAAATTGGTCGGGGTTAATGAATTAGCCTGTAATATCTGATTTGCTGTTGGTAATGCTGCAGGCAATGATAAGGTGTAGCTTGTCGGTACGGTTGCCGGGGCATTCAGCCCAACATAATTGGCGCTTCCCGTTCCATCTTGCAAGCGAATTGCATTTTGCAATGCCATATTAAGGTTGCCGGTCATGGTATCACCGGCTTTTAGAACGTTGAGAGAGGCTGCACCGGTAACATTGCCAATTAATGAGGCAGTAATAGTGCCGGCGCTAAAATTGCCCGAAGCATCACGGGAAACAATAGCATTTGGCGTATCTAAGTTCGTAGCGGTAGTGGCCGAATTGGCTACAAGACCGGGTGTAACAAGGGTAGCAAGTTTACCATTAGCTATCGCAGCATTCGATGCAATATCAGCATTAACAATTAACGAGCTTGTTAAGTTGCCGGAGGCATCATTATGAACAACGCCCGGGCTGGTGAAGCCGGCGATAGAAACTGTTCCTCCTGATGATATTCCCATCCTTTGCGAGCCGCTGGTGCTAAAATTTAAAGCGCCGGTATTGGCAGAAAGTCCTGTGCCGGCACTGCCGGTAAAGGTGAGCGAAGGGGCCGATGTGCTTCCTGCGGGCAGAGTGAGTGTGCCGGTCATGGTGCCGCCCGTTAGCGAAAGTTTGTTGTTAAGTTGAGTTTGCACAGAAGATGTTGTTCCGGATAAATAACTCAGTTCAGTCGCGGTGGTAATACTTGATGCGAGTTCATTGCTTGCGTTCGTAATGGTAGCGGTGCTTGGATTTAAGGTCCCAACAATAAAGTTGCCACTCGTCTCAAGAGTATTGGCAGAATTTCTATACAAATACGTATCGCCCCCAAAAACAATTTTAGTTGGGGCGGAAGGTGAAATGTTTGGTAATTGAAGCTGATTTGCTACGCCATCCAATTGCATGAGTGTATATTCGGGGATAGCAGCCTGCCCAACGGTATCACTATTTTGATAGTTGAATGCAAGTTGTGCGCCGGTGCCAAGTTTATTAATATCCCAACCACGCAGAGCAGTGGTGCCGCCGACGGGCGTGCCTTCATCAGATACTAAGCGCACGCCGGCAGTTTTTGTGCGATCAGTAGTAATCGCCGTGAGATTAGCATTTGCCTGCGAAAGCATAAACAGAGAAGACGGGCTTGCCTCATAATTTTGATAGCCAATTGCTTGCGTAGAATAAAGAGATGGCTCGTACATAAGCACATGATCATCCGCAGTGCTCAGTGCGACTTCCAATAGACGAGTGCTTGTATTGGAATAATTGCCGATTGCAAGAGCTCCCGCATCATCCAAATCAAAGAAAGCAAATGTTAAATTGGTGGAATTATTGATGGCGAAGGTATCGTCGCTTGCAGAGCCAGCGGTGAAAAGAATTGATGACGTGCCATATTGCGCGATATCGTTGGTCAATGAATCAAGAATGACGACTGAGGAAGCAGTGAGGCTTGTTGATGCAGTATCAGTATTGCTGGTAGCACCAACTTGAAGTCCTGTTATATAATTTTGAATTGTGCAGCCATCTATATTAATCGTACCCTCACCGGTCACGGCCACTGCTGTTCCTTGAGGATTTCCTGATGAATCGCGACCATCAAAATAGCAAGCGATAATGTTCGCTTGAGTTCCGGCGCCACTCACCTGAATATCAAAACTTCCCGGTTCATTTATTTGAAAGGTACAACCGTCAAGCACTGATTCTGCCGCACCTGATTGAACAACATCATACATATTATTGCTAAATACGGTTGCCAGTATATTGATATCCGCACTATTAGTTAAGGTGACACCGGTGGCACAATTTTGTATAGAACAGGTTGCAAATAGTAGCCGTGCGGAACTGCCTGTTCCGGAAATACCGGTATTGGCAATTGATGTTTCACTGCCAACGATAAAACACCCGTTAGAGGCAATCGCAGCATTATTGCACAAAATTCCTGTTCCATTATTTGCTAAGAAACAATCATCGATAAAATTTTGAGTATTTGTTCCTGCGCATGATATGGCTGTTTGAAATCCTACAATTTTTAAACTAGAGATGTAAAAAAGATTATTGGATCCTGAAAAAGTTAAAGCCGCTGCGCTTGATGTCCCTGCCGTTGCAAAAGTTAATTGGGTGATTTGCGTGCTGGCAACAGCTGAAATAAAATCATTTGACAATGTGTTTGGCATAACAATAGTTGCTTGAGCTGCTGCTCCTGTAATTGAAATGCCGTTAGCAGTAATGGCAAGAGGGCCGGCACTATTATTTTCTGTATAAGTACCCGCTGCGATCGAAATTACTACCGGATCAGTAATAGTTGCAATAGCATTGGCAACTCCAACCGCTTTGGCAAGGCTCGCATACGGATAGGCAAATGAACCGTTTCCTGTCGTATCATTACCAAAGGTTGCAACATAAATTGTTCTGCTTGATGTAGGGCTTGTGCTGCCGCTTTGCGAGACCCATTGCAAATTAGTTGGTATTGAAGGGCTCGCTTCTAATATTTGATTGGCGGTCGGTAACGTTGAGGGGAGTGATAAGGTGTAGCTTGTTGGTACGGTGGTAGGTGCTTTTAAACCAACATAATTTCCACTACCGGTGCTGTCTTGCAAATCGATAGCATTTTGTAAGGTAAGGTTCAGTGTGTTATTTAAGGTGGTAATGCCCGTTACGCCAAGCGTGCCACCAACTGTTTCATTTCCAGTTACGGTCATGTTGGCTGCGGTAATAGTACCCGCAGCAAAATTACCAGAACTATCACGAGCAACAATCGTAGAATCTGTATTAAGAGGAGTTGCATCACTGGTGATGCTTACCGCGGTTGGGCTGGTAGTAACCGCTATATAAGGATCACCAAAAATTGTTCTGAAATTTAAAGTGAGCCCTGTTTTTCCTTGGTAGATTTGCCCGGTACCTGAGCCCACATTTGCTCCTTGCACCTGGCTTGGAAGAGAAAATTCCTGGAAGAAAATAGGACTTGTTCCGATTGTTGCAAGCGGCGTGCTGCATAACCAGCTTGAACCGGCATAATTTGTACCTTCAAGGATAAGTACATAGGCATTGCCAGCCTCTGAACCATTAGCAAAATCAGTTGGCCTGTACCACGGACTGCCTGCGCCCACCGCGGCAACCCAAAGACCATTTTCCACCGGCGTTGTTTGATCCGTTAAAAGAACACGATTACCTGAAGCGAGAGCTACCCCATCAATGGTTTGCTCTCCGTAAGGAGAATAATTGGTAACACCAACAACTTCTGCAGGAGTATGAACAACAATACCGGTGCCCACAACAGAATTTACATAGGCAACCGTGGCAACATCAGTATTGGCGGACGGTGTGCCGGCGATGGTAATCATATTTGTTGCAAAATCACCCGAATTATCTCGTACCACAATGTCTCCGGGAACATTCGAGCTTGAAATATCGGCCAATTTATCATTGGTGATTGTCGCAGTTGTAATATCTGCATCAACAATGAGTGATGTTGATAAAAGCCCGGCGGCGGAATTGTGCACCACACCGACAGAAGACAAGTCATCAATCGTCACTTGCCCCGAACTATTAATGTTCATAGCCTCTGAGCCATTAACATCAAATGAAAGTGTATTGGTACTCGGTGCTGACAGACCGGTATTGGTGCTGCCGGTAAATTGTAGTGACGGCACTGAGCTGCTTCCGGCAGGGAGTACAAGTGTCCCGGTTAAGGTGCCGCCGGTTAATGGCAAATCACCCGATGCCGTACCGGTAACTGTGCCAATGAGATTAGCAGTAATGGTGCCGGCGCTAAAATTGCCTGAAGAGTCACGAGAAACAATAGCGTTTGGGGTATTCGTATTGGTAGCTGTTGTGGCTGAATTTGCTACAAGGCCCGGAGTAGTGAGAGTAGCAAGTTTACCGTTGGCAATCGCAGCAGTATTAGAAATATCAGCATTGACAATTAATGAACTTGATAAATTGCCGGAGGCATCATTATGAACAACTCCTGCAGAGGTAAAACCATCAATGGAAATCGTGCCGCCGTTTGATATTGCCATGCGCTCAAGGCCATTGGTATCGAAAGATAAAGCGCTCGCACTGGCAGAAAGTCCGCTATTCGTATTACCGGTAAAGGTGAGTGATGGCGCTGATGTGCTTCCCGCAGGTAGTTGCAATGTGCCGGTCATGGTATCGCCCGCTTTGGAAACTTTACCATTAAGTTGAGTTTGCACAGAAGATGTTGTTCCGGATAAATAACTGAGTTCAGTTGCGGTGGTAATGCTTGATGCGAGTTCATTGCTTGCATTAGTAATGGTAGCGGTGCTTGGATTTAAGGTTCCAACAATGAAGTTGCCGCTTGTCTCGAGTGTGTTGGCAGAGTTTCTATACAAATACGTATCGCCGCCAAAAACAATTTTAGTTGGCGCAGAAGGTGAAGTATTTGGTAATTGAAGTTGGTTGGCTACGCCATCCAATTGCATGAGCGTATATTCAGGAATAGCAGACTGCCCAACGGTATCACTATTTTGATAGTTGAATGCAAGCTGCGCGCCGCTGCCAATTTTCTCAATATCCCAGCCACGTAGTGCAGTTGTGCCTCCAACGGGCGTACCTTCATCAGACACTAATCGTACGCCGGCAATTTGTGTGCGATCAGTAGTAATTGCGGTAAGAGTTGCCGGAGCAGCTGATAAAACAAATAGTGATGCAGGGCTCGTCATCTGATTCTGATAGCCAATCGCCTGCGTAGAATAAAGTGACGAATTATATGCTATTTCAGGATTGTTTGCACTTCCCAGTGATGCAGCCACTAAAGGGGTATCTGTGTCACTGAAATGGCCAATCGAAAGTGCATTATTATTACTTTGGTCAAAATAGGCAAGTGTTACATTAGTAGAATTGTTGACCGATATTGCGCTACTGCTCAGGGTTCCTGCAGTGAAGTTAACTGTTGCTGTTCCATTTTGTACTAGATCGGTGGTTGAAGTAAATACGCCTACTGCAGCCGCAATTAATGTGGTGGACGCGGTATCGCCGGGGTTACCAATTTGAATACCGGTTATGTAATTTTGAATCCTGGTACTTTTCATGCCGGCAGAAGCTTCATCGGTAATGATGATAGCCGTTCCTTGAGGATTTCCTGATGAATCGCGGCCATCAAAATAGCAGGCGATAATGTTTGCTTGAGTTCCGGCGCCGCTCACCTGAATATCCAAGCTTCCCGGTTCATTTATTTGAAAGGTACAACCATCAAGAACTGACTGTGCCGCACCTGATTGCACAACATCATACAGATTATTGCTAAATGCTGTTGCCAGTATATTGATATCAGCGTTATTAGTTAAGGTGACGCCGGTTGTACAGTTTTGTACCACGCCACTCTGATAAATTATTGTGGCTCCTGATCCTGTTGCATTCAGACCAACATTGGCCGGTGATCCGGTGATTGTTCCCTGTATGCCACAGCCCACACAAAAAACGGTCGCATCATTAATGCTTAATCCCGTACCATTCTCCCTGAAAATACAATAATCAAGCGCATAGGTAGAATCAGTACCGGCACACAAGATTCCGGTACCAAAATTTAATAGTTGCACAGCGGACAAAGATGAGGTATTGCCGGAACCGGAAAGCGCTATACCATTTGCTGTTGATGCGCCACCCGAATTCAAGGTGAGCTCAATAAATCGACTGTTCACCGTTGCTGCCAGAAGATCATTAGATAAGGTAGTTGGTACAATGATAGTAGAAATTGCCGATTCACCTACTACCGACACGCCACTGGCAGTAATAGTAATGGGGCCAGCGCTATTATTTTCTGTATAAGTGCCGGCTGCAATCGATATCACCACGGGATCAGTGATGGTTGAAATAGCATTGGCAACAGTAACTGCCTTTGCAAGGCTCGCATACGGATATGTAAATGAACCGTTCCCCGTTGTATCATTACCATATGTGGAAACATAAATAATTCTGCTTGATGTAGGGCTTGTGCTGCCGCTTTGTGAAACCCATTGCAAATTAGTTGGTGTTGAAGGGTTTGCCTGTAATATTTGATTGGCGGTTGGCGGCGTTGATGGGAATGATACGGTGTAGCTTGTTGGCACCGTGGCGGGCGCATTCAAACCAACATAATTCCCGGTGCCTGTTCCGTCTTGCAAGCGAATTGCATTTTGTAGGGCCATATTGAGATTGCCGGTCATAGTGTCACCAGCTTTAAGCACATTTAATGAAGCTGCGCCGGTAACATTGCCAACTAATGAGGCAGTGATAGTGCCGGCGCTAAAATTGCCTGAAGCATCGCGAGAAACAATGGCGTTTGCTGTATTGGTACTGGTTGCCGTGGTGGCTGAATTTGCTACAAGACCTGGAGTAGTCAGAGTCGCAAGCTTACCATTAGCTATTGCAGCGTTGACAGCAATATCAGCATTAACAATTAATGAACTTGATAAATTGCCCGAGGCATCATTATGCACAACACCTGCGGTAGCAAAGCCATCAATATAGACAGTGCCGCCGGTTGTTATGCCCATACGCTCGACCCCATTTGTGTTAAAAGATAAGGCACTTGCACTCGCAGAAAGTCCGCTGTTGGTATTGCCGGTAAAGGTGAGCGATGGCGCGGCATGTGTGCCTGCAGGTAATTGTAAGGTGCCAACAGGATTGGTCAGAGTAACATCGCCGGCAATATTGGTATTTCCTTGATAATCAACAGTAAAATCGTTGCCATTTACCGTGATGGCATTACCTGACACAGGATTCAAATTGATAGTATCGGCCATAATAGTATTGGCTGCGAAATTGCCGCTGCCATCACGCAATACGAGAGTATCGGGAATATCTGAAGAGCTAAATGAGACAGATGATGGGGAATTTCCGGCTCCGTTAGAGGCCAATACAGAAGAAGCGGGACCGGTATCGGCAGTCACTAATTGAGTGCCATTATAATAGACAATGCCATAAGGAGATGAAAAACTCTTAGCATTGGTTCCACCATTGGCGATGGAAACAGGTGAAGTTAAATTGATTACGGGAGAAGTTGCCGTTCCGGTAATATTGATGCCATTGCCGCCTGTGACTGAAGTTACTGCGCCGCTTGCACTTACTGGCTCCCAGGTTGGTGCCAAGCCTGAACCGTTACTGGTGAAAACAGAGCCAGCTATTAATTGACCAGTGGACGCACTTTGCAAGGCTCCTTGAGTTGTTACGCCACCAATCACCGGTGCATATGGCGCAAAATTTATTGTCCCCGTACCGCCATTTGAAACAGCCAACGTACCACCCAATGTTTCTGTTGTTCCTGTGCCGTTAAATTTTAATCCTGTTGTGCCGCCGGTAAAAGTGAAGCTATTTCCCGTTAACGCACCTCCCGTATCACCGGTAATGCTAAAGCTTTGCCATGATGGAGAATTGCCTGAACCATTTGATGTTAATACTTGACCACTTGTACCCAATGATAATGAATGGAGCGCGCCGTTTGAACTGCCAATCTGCACCGCATTTGTTGTGGTACCTGCAACATTAACCACCGGAGATGTTGTAGTACCGGTAATTGATATATTATTTCCTTGATTAACAGCAGTTACTGCACCGCTTGTGCTCACCGCTTGGAATGAAGGAGCATTGCCCGCGCCATTTGAGGTTAATACATAATTTGTAGTGCCAACAGCAGTAGTATTTAATTTGGTGCCATCAAAATAGACAACTCCATCAGTATTGGCCATAGATGTTGCATTGGTTCCGCCGCTGGCGATAGCAACAGGAACAGACAATGAATATTGCAATGTTGTTGAATTGGAACTTAAAGATAATCCGGTGCCCACGGTTGGTGTTACAAATGCAGGATCGGCCGATGCGCCGGCAGCTACCAATATCTGGCCAGCATTTCCCGGACCGGCAGAAGCGATAGATGAGGCTCCTTCACCAAGCAAAACACTATGCGCAGTAAAACTGGTTTGCCCGGTACCGCCGCCGGGAACGGTTGCTGTGCCAAATGAAGGATCTGCGCTTGCACCGTTGGACATTAATACTTGGCCCGCTGTTCCGGGGGCAATGAGTGCAACTTGTGCGGTTCCCTCACCGACTAAAAGATTATGGGCAGCAAGTGATGATAATCCGGTGCCACCATGAATAACCGAGACGGGCGACGTTAAATTTACCACCGGAGAATTGGTTGTGCCGGTAATATTTATACCGGTGCCACCGACAACCGTGGTTACTGCACCACTTGCGCTAACCGGTTGCCATGTTGGTACAGATGATGAGCCGGTGCTGGTAAATACATAGTTAACATTAGATTGTCCTGTTGATGCACTTTGGAGTGCTCCTGTGCCCGTTGTTCCGCCAACAATTGGTGCGTACGAAGTGAAGCTTGTCTCACCCGTGCCGCCACCTGCTACTACGGCCGTGCCAAATGAAGGTTGTGCTGCAACGCCATTGGAAATCAACGGAATGCCGCTTGTTGATGAAGGGGCAATTGTTGCGACTGCTGAAGTGCCATTGCCGGCGACAAGACTATATTGAGGGATGCTTGTTAGTCCCGTTCCGCCATAAGAAACGCTCAAAGGTTCGGCTACATCAATGTTTAACGAATTGACTCCGGGAGTAAACGTGAGTGTGCCGCCGATAGAGGTGAGCGCAGCAAAAGCAGGTGCTGTTCCTGTTGCGCCCAACAACACTTGACCATTTGTGCCAAGTGGCAATGAATGCAACGCCCCATTTGGAGAGCCAACTTGCACAGCATTGGTCGTAGTGTTTGCAACATTAACCACCGGAGATATTGCAGTACCCGTGATTGATATATTATTGCCGGCGTTTACCATGGTAACAACGCCGATCGTGCTTACGGGCTGAAATGATGGAGCATTGCCCGCGCCATTTGAGGTTAATACATAATCAGCAAGGCCAACATTCGTAGTATTTAATTTGGTACCGTCAAAATAAACAACCCCATCAGTGTTGCTCATAGATGTTGCATTGGTACCACCACTGGCGATAGCAACAGGAATTGATAAAGAATATTGCAATGTTGTTGAATTGGAACTTAAAGATAATCCGGTGCCCACCGTTGGTGTTACAAATGCAGGATCGGCCGATGGGCCGGCTGCTACCAATATCTGACCGGCATTTCCCGGACCGGTAGAAGCGATATTTGATGTTCCCTCGCCGAGCAAAATGCTATGAGCCGTGAAACTTGTTTCTCCTGTTCCCCCGCCGGGAACGGTTGCTACGCCAAATGAAGGGTCAACGTTTGCACCGTTAGACATTAATACTTGGCCCGCTGTTCCGGGAGCAATCAGAGCAACCTGTGCAGTGCCTTCACCGACTAAAAGATTATGGGCAGTAAGTGATGATAAGCCGGTGCCACCATGAATAACCGAGACAGGCGACGTTAAATTTACCACCGGAGAATTGGTTGTGCCGGTAATATTTATACCGGTGCCACCGACAACCGTGGTTACTGCACCACTTGCGCTAACCGGTTGCCATGTTGGTACAGATGATGAGCCGGTGCTGGTAAATACATAGTTAACATTAGATTGTCCTGTTGATGCACTTTGGAGTGCTCCTGTGCCCGTTGTTCCGCCAACAATTGGTGCGTACGAAGTGAAGCTTGTCTCACCCGTGCCGCCACCTGCTACTACGGCCGTGCCAAATGAAGGTTGTGCTGCAACGCCATTAGAAATTAATGGAATGCCGCTTGTTGATGAAGGGGCAATTGTTGCGACTGCTGAAGTGCCATTACCGGCGACAAGACTATATTGAGGTATGCTTGTTAGTCCCGTTCCGCCATAAGAAACGCTCAAAGGAGCGGTTACGTCAATACTCAATGAATTTGTACCGGGAGTAAACGTGAGTGTGCCGCCGGTAGAGGTAAGCGCGGCAAAAGCAGGTGCTGTTCCTGTTGCGCCCAACAACACTTGACCATTTGTGCCAAGTGGCAATGAATGCAACGCCCCATTTGGAGAGCCAACTTGCACAGCATTGGTCGTAGTGTTTGCAACATTAACCACCGGAGATATTGCAGTACCCGTGATTGATATATTATTGCCGGCGTTTACCATGGTAACAACGCCGATCGTGCTTACGGGCTGAAATGATGGAGCATTGCCCGCGCCATTTGAGGTTAATACATAATCAGCAAGGCCAACATTGGTTGTATTTAATTTGGTACCGTCAAAATAAACAACCCCATCAGTGTTGCTCATTGATGTTGCATTGGTACCACCACTGGCGATAGCAACAGGAATTGATAAAGAATATTGCAATGTTGTTGAATTGGAACTTAAAGATAATCCGGTGCCCACCGTTGGTGTTACAAATGCAGGATCGGCCGATGGGCCGGCTGCTACCAATATCTGACCGGCATTTCCCGGACCGGTAGAAGCGATATTTGATGTTCCCTCGCCGAGCAAAATGCTATGAGCCGTGAAACTTGTTTCTCCTGTTCCCCCGCCGGGAACGGTTGCTGTGCCAAATGAAGGGTCAACGTTTGCACCGTTAGACATTAATACTTGGCCCGCTGTTCCGGGAGCAATCAGAGCAACCTGTGCAGTGCCTTCACCGACTAAAAGATTGTGGGCAGTAAGTGATGATAAGCCGGTGCCACCATGAATAACCGAGACAGGCGACGTTAAATTTACCACCGGAGAATTGGTTGTGCCGGTAATATTTATACCGGTGCCACCGACAACCGTGGTTACTGCACCACTAGAACTGACTGGTTGCCATGTTGGTACAGATGATGAGCCGGTGCTGGTAAATACATAGTTAACATTAGATTGTCCTGCTGATGCACTTTGGAGTGCTCCTGTGCCCGTTGTTCCGCCAACAATTGGTGCGTACGAAGTGAAGCTTGTCTCACCCGTGCCGCCACCTGCTACTACGGCCGTGCCAAATGAAGGTTGTGCTGCAACGCCATTAGAAATTAATGGAATGCCGCTTGTTGATGAAGGGGCAATTGTTGCGACTGCTGAAGTGCCATTACCGGCGACAAGACTATATTGAGGGATGCTTGTTAGTCCCGTTCCGCCATAAGAAACACTCAAAGGCTGGGTTACATCGATATTTAATGAATTGACACCGGGAGTAAACGTGAGTGTATCGCCGGTAGAGGTAAGCGCGGCAAAAGCAGGCGCTGCTCCTGTTGCACCCAGTAACACTTGACCATTGGTGCCAAGAGCTAGCGATGTTAATGATCCCGATGAATTACCGATTTGAACAGCGTTCGTCGTTGTGCCTGCAACATTAACCACTGGCGCTGTTTGGGTGCCTGTGATTGATATATTATTGCCGGCGTTTACTGAAGTTACTGCGCCACTCGAACTGACTGGTTGCCATGTTGGCAGACTTGTTGATCCGGTACTGGTTAAAACATATCCAGGATTCAATTGACCGGTTGACGCACTTTGCAGAGCGCTTGTTGGTGATGTGCCGCCAACTACCGGTGCATAGGGAGTAAAGCTAATATCGCCGGTGCCGCCATTTGCAACCGCTACCGGTACCGTTAAATTAACCACAGGATTCATTGTTGGTGTTCCCGTTATAGTTATTCCGGTGCCGCCGGTTACTGAATTTACCGTTCCTCCTACCGTTGGCGAAAGCCAGATGGGCAAAGCAGAAGCGCCTTGGCTCGTTAAAATGTAGCCCGTGGTGCCGGGTGTGATAGAAGTTAAAGATCCGGAAGCGTTACCAACTTGCACCGCATTAAGTGTAGTACCTGAAACACTTACCGTTAATGTCGATCCTGAGCCCGACGTGGTTATATTATTACCGTTGCCAGATATAGTTACAATGCTTCCCGTTACTAATGAACCTGAATTTCCCATAATAGCGCTAATGCCGCCTGTACCCCCGCCGGGTAAAGAACCCAATTGGCCATCAGGGTTAACCACGACAAAATCAAGAGGGCCCGCAGGACTGACTCCATATATATTGCCTAATGTGAGGGTTCCGATGTTACTTGAACCGACAGATAGATCATCAATAGTTGCTCCTCCATTTACCACTAAACCGGGTCTATTATCCTGACTATTGATACTGACCGGACCATAGGTGGTTAAGTGGTTTTGCACTACCAAGGAATCAAGCACACGCAAGCTTGCAACCGCTGCTCTGTGTGGCTCTTTTTGTAGGAGCTCATATTCTGTTTTCAATTGTTGTGCAAGCCGATCAGCCTGCCAATCATCCGCAGTTTTCTGCTCAAGCAGAATAAGAGCGCTGTTGAGCGCATCGGATAACACCGTATCATCCATGCTTTCATCGCGCAGAAGTAAAGCATGTACATTTTGTAATGATTCATCACATTCAATATTTTGATCAATAACAAAAACAAAAAAACTGACAAGAGCATCGCGTGCGGATTCAGCAGCAGGACATGTATCAGAGGTTAGTAATGTTTCGACTTCATAAGGCTGCTGCTCTACGTATGTTGTATGACTGAATAATAAAATGGTAAAAAAAAGACACATTTTTTTCATATATATACTCTCTCTTAATTTTTGATGATCAGCCATTGCTGATTTAATAAAATAAAAAAATAAAAAAAGCAACATTTTGTTTTGTTGTTTTTTTCAACAATGATGAATAGTATGCTGCTCATAATTTTAGTGCAATGTAGAATTAAAATTTTTCTAAATTATTATTCATTAATTGATAGTGTTATTGAATCATAATCGTCGCTGTGCTCGCAGCATGGTAAACGCTCTCTCTTTTTCAAGATCGATTTCGTAGCGATTGTACGGTTCCATCAAAACTTATGACTCCTTTAGGAAAAAACTTGTATTTTGTTATGCAGCTTCATATTATTATGGGTACTATAAAAAATTTGAGGTACAAGTTATTAAAAATAAAAATAGTAAGGAGCTTGATATGAAAAAATTGGTACTGCTTAGCGGCATTCTCGTAAGTTTTTCTGTCTGCGGAATGGATGATGCAGATAAATCAAAAGGAAAGCCATCATTCTCTCTTCCTCTTGCGGGATTAACTAAGGCAACAAGTTCTGATGATGCGGCAGCCACGACACCTAAATCTAAATCATTTATAAAAACAACACCGCGAGAACGATCTGATTCCAATCCTGGTAGTTCTCCTCGATTCCTTGTAGGACGACATCCATCACCGAGTACTGAAAGAGCTATGGCAGAATACGCGATGAAACGCAAAGGATCTGGTTCAAGCATGGAGCAAAAACCAAGCTCTTCTTCGAGTAATAAATAAAATATAATCGTCACTAGTTTAAAACATTCAAGATAAAAGCGTTTGAGAAATCAGGCGCTTTTTTATTTTACTGCTTATCCTAAAAACATTTGGTGCTTTTAAAAAGCAGATGATATTTGCTACACTGTACGCAGTCATTAAAGTGAGATGTTTCCTGAAAGGTGATTATGAAATTTATTTTTGGTAATGCATTGTGGCATTTGATTATGCAATCAGATATGGTGAGCTGGTTGGTGCTCCTTACCCTGTTAGGCATGTCTGTTGCATGCTGGACAATATTTTTATACAAATTAGCGATGAATCGCATTAAACAAAAACATATTCAAGAATTAAAGCATAAGTTGAATGCAGCGCATACTGTTGAGGAACTCATCTTGTTGCAACGAGAATACGCGCGCACCATACCCGGCTATTTTTTGGGAAGCGTTCTTACTACACTTAAATGGCAGCTTGAACCCAATGTTGCCGATGCAAAGGCAGCATCTGAAGGCCAGTTGCAAAATATTCAACAACATATGTATCAAGTAATTGACGACCTGGTGCATCATGAAGAATCATATATTTCATTTCTTTCTACAAGCGCCGCCGTCGCCCCTCTTTTAGGGTTATTTGGTACAGTCTGGGGCCTTGTGCATGCATTTATTGGCATCAGCGAAAAACAGGCTGCAGATATTGCGGCCGTGGCTCCGGGGATTGCGCAGGCATTAACCACCACATTGGCCGGTTTAATGGTGGCGATTCCCGCCTTTGTTATGTTCAATTATCTTAACGCGCAGGTGCGTGGTTTTGAGCAGAAATTATATGCGTTGAATGATAAAGTAAATTTGCTCATTCAGCGTTTCTTTTTTGTACGTTAGGAGATACATGATGAGTCATTCGCCCTATAAAAGAAGACGCGCGCGTCCGAGTTCGCAAGAAATTAGTTTAACACCGTTAATTGATACGGCTCTTACCCTGTTAATTATTTTTATGGTTACTACTCCCATGATGCATAACGCTATCAAAGTGAATTTGCCTCAAGGTAAATCTAATGAAGCTGGGGGACAGCAAGAATTGGTTGTCTATCTTACGTCAGATGAACAGCTTTTTTTTAATGGAATTCCTGTAACAAAAGACAATCTTGTTTCTACCGTGCAAAACGTAGTTAGCAAGCAAGCCGGGCGACCGGTGTTTGTTAAAGCCGATGAAAAAGTAAACTATGGGGCCGTTATGCATGTGGTGAATACATTAAAAATGGTAGGGGGTATTGAATATGTGGGCATGGCGACCAAACGTGCATAAAAAATATCTGGTTCACACGCACCTTGTCTTGGCAATCGCAGGAGCTCATCTCCTGCTTTTATTGCCCTGCTTTTTATTGGAACAGAGTGCACCGGTATATCATATACATATTAATAAAAGCATTATGGATAGCTCGCTGCCCATTATT
Organism: uncultured bacterium; assembly: GCA_963707655.1. Taxonomy (GTDB): domain Bacteria; phylum Babelota; class Babeliae; order Babelales; family Vermiphilaceae; genus JAKAUA01. The sequence continues at coordinate 580,088 of OY970172.1, forward strand.
TTTTTGCCATTCCAAGAAAAGGCTTTTGTGCAATCAAGTGCGCACGCTCCTGCTACAAAAAAAGCTTCTGCCCCCAAGCAAGCAATCAAAGCGGTAAAACAAGAAGCAGTTAAAGCTAAAAAAATAAAAGCTGCAGAAAAAGTTAGATTCTCACAGAATGAAAAAAAGCAGGAACAGAAAAAAGCTAAACCGGCGCCTGTTGTTGAAAAGAAAATTGCAGCCAAGCCGATAGAAAAAATAAAGCCAAAAAAAATTGAGCAAAAAATAGCAGCTCAAGAAGAAAAACAGAAAAAAGAAATCCCCGAAGCAAAAACAGTTACCGCGCAGCAAGCAAAAGCTGAAGAGACAAAAGAATTATCTACCGCCATTGATGCTTTATATGTTGGAAGAGCCGATCTTGACCAGTTGACCGTACAACATGCAATACACAATGTATTTGCCGCTCATTGGCAACCGCCTATCGGATTATCTCCCGATCTTGCCTGCCATATTAAATTTATGGTGAATGCAAAAGGGGAAGTGCAAGAGATCGTAATGCTCGAGTCCTCCGGCGTGCTCATTTACGATATCGCTGTGCAAAACGCGCTACGTGAAAGCTCGCTACATTTGCCCGTCTGCGCGTACGGAAAAGAATTTTGCATAACATTTACACAGTAATAAAAAGGAACACCCATGCAATGGTTTAAGAATAAGATAGAAAAAACATATGCGCTGTTTATTTTCTTTAGCCTTTTCTCTTCTGTTACGGCATTTGAAGTAAATGTCCGCTCAACGGGAAATAAAAAAATACCATTATTGGTAGCAATCATTGCAGAGCCATCTCGCTATGAAGAATTGCATGAAATTGGCGCCATTGTAAAAAATGATTTTGAATTCAGAAAACAGTTTGATATCACTATAAGAAAAATGCCGGCTGAATTAACAAAAAGTGCCATTGGCGCATTACACAAAGAAGGCTTTCCGCTCATCTTGTTTTTAAATCAGGATTCAGATACGACTATTGCATGGCGTTTGTATGGCACCCAACCCGTTGCCATGATGAAGGGGAAGAAGTATCTCAAACAGGGTAAAGAATTGCGTGGCTGGGCACATGGTATTTCTGATATGATTTGGCCAATCTTGACCGGTCAGGATGGTTTTTTTTCTACTAAAATTGCCTATTGCAAAGAAGAAGTGCTGCGCAACAATCGCTATGGCAAACATATTTATGTTGCTGATTACGATGGTGCCAATGCAAAACCTCTGGTAACCACTTTAAATATGAGTGTAGCTCCCCGTTGGAACAGAGATAGCCAAATGCCACTTCTCTTTTATTCCGAATGTACTCCTTCAAATGTACGATTGATGGCCGTTGACATGCATAAGAAAAAAAGATTGTTTCAGATTTTGATGGGCTCAACATGTTGCCATCTTTTTCAAAAGATGGCAAAAGAGTAGTCTATTGTGCATCGCGCGGCGATGGCAATTGCCAAATCTACTATTATGAAAAAGGGACGTTTAAAAAATTAACCCATAATGAGGGTAACAATATTTCACCCACGCTTTCAGACGATGGTGATACAATATTTTTCTGTTCTGATTTTCAAACCGGTAGGCCGCAAATTTATTGCTATGATATGTCTTCAGAGCAGTTGGAGCAATTGACTGATTCCGGTTATTGCACTTCACCCGCTTATTGCCATCAAAAAAAGCTCTTGGCCTACACAAAAATAGTAAATGGACAAAATCAACTTTTTCTTTACGACCTTACCACTAAAGAACACCGGCAATTAACATTTGATAATGCTAATAAGGAAGAGTGCTGCTGGTCATCGTGTGGTACCATGTTGCTATTTGGTGCACGGGAAAGAGACAGCAGTCGCCTTGCTGTGCTTGATTTACTCAGCAACGAACAGCGCTTTATTACCTCTGCGGGGGATAAATGCAGCTATCCGGCTTGGTCAATGATTTACGGGGAATTTCCGCTGATCAGTTGATAATAATGCCCTGAGCAAGCTGCTTTTATAGATGCTCAAGCGCTTCATCTTGATTGTTCATCGATGCGGTTCAAAAGAAAAGGCTGCCAAAGATTTGGCAGCCCCAATACACTCTGTATGCACAATTATTTTATTTCAATGTATTTACAGGTAGATATCTTATTAGTTGCTAGATCACGATAGGTAAAAAATTGTTGTCCTTCAACATATTGCTGTGCACTCATGCCACCTTGTGGAACACAGTTAATAATTTGGACCATGCGCTCTTCAGCACCTATATAAGCATTATTTCCACTAAACCCTACTGATTGTCCTTTCCACTGCCCTTCAAGAATTACGCCTGTTTTTGAATAGATAATGCCATGGTGGTGAATTATACGCCCGGGAGCGGCCACAACGTCACCGGCGGCTCTACCAACGTCGCCCACCGCATTACCAAGATTTTCAAAAAATTCTGCATAACTGCTCATGCTTACAAAACTTACCGTTATCATAAAAACATATGACAATTTCATAATAAACATCCCTTCTTTGTTAAGATACATATAATCTCATCTCTCATAAGCATACCATTTGCTAATTCATAATAGCAATATTTTTTAGATTTTATGTGCGCAAATAAAAACCTTTTTTACTCTCTTAAAATTCTATTATTCAGCAGCGCAAGAGCTATTGTTTTGTTATTTGCCGCTATAGTAATCTATTGATAATCAATAATGGGAAAATAGGAAGGGGAACATCATGAATAGAAAACATACTGCACTGAGCATAGCTTTTATAATATTTTTTGCTGCACAGGGAGCCCCTCTCTTTCATGCAACTTCATTTTTAAGCCCCCGCTCGCAAAGTACCAATGCAGCACGTGAATTGGTTGGCTGGCGAAACTATATAAATCGCGGCGATATGGATGGTTTTTATAGCGCATTTTATGCCTTGGCAGAATACGAACAATCGTACCGCCCCAATCGCATAGCGCAATATTTCTTTGGTCAACAACTTATTACTGTTTCGGGCAGTGCAAACACCAATCGCAGCATCAATGATCTTTTGGCTGATTATTTTGGCCTTTCTCCCGCATTTGTGAGCGATGTTGCCATGTTTCCTCACGTAACCAATAGTTTACTTGAGCTCAATTGGTACGCAGGCTACAACGATTGGTTTTTCCGCATACATGTGCCCTTTGTCTGGAGCACCACCCACTATAAACTCAAAGAAACAATCCTTAATGACGGATCAATGGTGCCTTTTCCCGCCCTGTATATGGCTGACGCCGCCGTTACCGCCCCTGCTACCTCATTCACCCAGGCAATTGAATCACAAGGTATTACGTATGGAGAGGTGACAGAAGGTCTTAATTTTAGTCGTATTGCCTGCAAACAGCACAAAAAAGGAGTGTCTGAGCCTCAACTAGCTCTTGGCTATAACTTTATTGCAGACGAACTATCTCATATTGGTTTTGAAGCGCGCTTGAGTGTTCCAACAGGAAATAGATCAAAAGCACTCTTTTTATTTGAACCTATGATTGGCAATGGCCACCATTGGGAGGCCGGTATTGGTTTTACCGGACATTGGACCGTTTGGGAAAAAGATTATACCCAAAGCATAGCTGTTTATCTGGATATTAATCTCATGCATTTATTTGATGCACGACAAGTACGTTCATTTGATTTCAAGCAGCATGTATATGCCCCATGCACCGATTACACTAATTTTGGCAGCCGCTACATTTTGTTAAAAGAATTTAATGCTGCCGGTGATTATATTGGTACTACTATTCCCGCAGCAAATGTTACTACATTGCCCTGCAAAGTAAGAAACTCTATTCAGCTTGATTTAGCATTTATGCTTGGCTACTCAAGCTGTTGGGTTGATGTTGATCTTGGTTATGGCGCTTGGATACGCAGCAAAGAAAAAATTAAACTCTGCGCATCTCTGCCGGTGAACACGTATGGATTAAAAGGAATACAGAATGTATCGCTAGCCCCTTTAACACCGAGTAATGCTACACAAAGCGATGCAACGCTCAACGGCAATTATTTCACCGATCAAACAATGGTGGAAGACGATCCATCGCCGGTATTTGTAAATACGTGTGATCTTAATCTGCACTCTGCAGCAAATCCAACAGCATTTACCAATAAAATTTTCTGGAACATTGGCCACGCATGGGAAAATGAAGACAGAATATGTCGCTTCGTAATTCCGTTTGTAGGGGTTGGTGGAGAGGCTGAATTTGAAAGCCTTAATCCACGTCGAGTCACCGAGCCAAATCAAAATTCAATTTCTCAATGGGGCCTCTGGCTCAAAGGCGGCGTAACTTTTTAATAGAATAGAAATCCGTATACAATTGAAGTTACTTATCAAGACGTAAGAGATCTGCAAACATTAACTTTTACTCCGGACAAGACCATTCTTATATCAGGGCTTAGTAATCTGATAAAGATGCATGACATTGTAACCGGAAAATGCATCCAGACATTCACCTACTCAGATGGCAAGGTGACAACTCATCAAGACAATCAACCGGCCCACAAGGTCGACACCAATGTTGCACAAGTGTTGGATTATGATTCTTCTGATTCAAAAAAACACATTTTTGCTTCACCTGAAAGATTCCAACCATGCGTCGGTTGTAGATTTTCATATGCGAGAACCTAATGGAATCAGATCTGGATTTGACTTCAATGATGACAGAACAGTATTTGCATTAGCCACAATCCATCAACCTGAAGAAAATAATTATATTGAAGCTTGGGAAATCGAATAGGTCGATCAATATCGTAGCGATAAAATCTGAGGAAAATGAGTAGCGGGGGCTTAAAAACCCCCGCTTTTTTTAATTATTGTTTTTTGTACGCAATTCATGCACATAATCAACAACTTGTTCTACCGATGTTAATTTTTCTGCATCCGCATCGTTGATTTCTATGCCAAAATCTTCTTCAAGCTTCATCACTATTTCAACCATATCAAGCGAGTCAGCACCCAGCTCTTGAAACGAGCGTGCGCGCTCTACGGCAGCTTTATCAACGTTTAATTTTTGCGCTACGAGGGTAACAACTTTGTTATACGTATCTTGTCTATCAATGTGTGCCATAGTTATTTCTCCGTCTGAGGTTGCATTTGTATAATTTTTTTAATTTCCATAATATCTGATCGTTGTGTTACCAACATTAAAGGAATGTCTGGATACAGCGCTTGTAACGTGTTAGTCTGTCGATCTTCAAGACCAAAGTGTGCAATCAAATCAGCATCGGCCAATTTTTCATACACCAAATCAAGACGCACCGGTTTAGTGATGCGATCAACAATAGTTTGCGCTACTTCTTCTGCCGTGCTTATCTGCTGCGCATCGCTGCTCCGCATAACCGGCACGGTAAGATTTTTAAAATCAACTTTATTCAAATAAGGTTTAAAACTGTCAGCAATAACCTGTGCCAACGAGCTATGCATTTCATAACCAAGTTCATCATCGACATACGCAATATCATGCGCATCAAGTACTATTTTTAATGCGGCGATTCCTGTCTGTGTGCCACTTACCAAATGCTCGTGGGCGCTGATACTCACGGCCAGATCAACCTGTTGCTGCTCTGCATTTATTTGCGCGCAGATTTTTTCTACCGTTGCGTTATCAGTTTTTTCAATTCTGATCATGCCAACATCTTGTGTTGCAAAAAAATCGTGATACATATTCGCATATTTATTTAACAGATACAGACCATCAGGCAAACTCATGCCACCGCTTGCAGCAATAGCAGCATAATCCCCAATGTTGTTACCAATCAGCAACGAGGGTTTAATTTCTTCATCTTTAAATAGTGCATAGATTGCAGAGCTTATCAAAAATAGCACCGGGTAAGCATTACCAATCTTTGCCAATTCAGCGTCTGACGATGCAAAACATAATTTCACAAAATTAATATTCAAAGATTGCGATGCTTCTTCAAAATATTCCTGCACAATACGATAATCATCATACAGCTCTTTGCCCATTCCCACGAACTGGCTGCCATAGCCAGGAAAGAGAAATACTACTTTCATAGATTTCCTTTTTTATTTGATTGGTTTATTTGTTTCAAGAAAGGCTAAAAATGCATGCAGACGCTTGACCGTTTCATCTTTGCCAAGAATCTCTATCAATTCAAAAACAGCCGGGCCCGATGCTTTGCCGATCAAAGCAATGCGTATCGGTTGCGCGAGATTAACTATTTTCAAATCATATTGTTTGGCAACATCTTTTACACACGCAGTCACTGCTTCTACGTCAAATGATTTAAGATCTTCTAAAGCATTGGATGCTGTTTTCAGGTGCTCTATAGTGCTTTGCGTAACCCATGCGGTGATGTCTTCTACCAGATAGGGAGTTGAACGCTCGTAGAGCGATTTTAATTCATCAGCAAGTTCGGTTATTGTTTTTGTGCGTTGTTTGTATAAATTAACAAGCGCAAGAATTTGCACTATGTCCCACTTTGAAAGCTCGGCTTGAAATCGCGGTCTAATTTCTTTGATCTGCTCTAATAATGATTCATCCGGTAATTCACGCATATACATACTGTTTACCCATCCTAATTTAGTCATATCAAAAATTGATCCTTTTTTTCCTACATGGTCAAGTGAAAAATAGCTTATTAGCTCATCTCTTGTAAAGATTTCTTGATCACCATGTGACCATCCCAAGCGGACCAGATAGTTGATAAGTGCATCGGGAAGGTAGCCCAATTGCTGATATTCCATGACTGACGTTGCCGCATCACGTTTACTTAAAGGCTCGCCTGTTTTGCCCAAAATAAGCGGCAGATGGGCAAAGTACGGTATTTTGTAACCACACGCCTGATAGAGCATGATCTGTTTTGGTGTATTTGAGATATGATCTTCACCACGAATTACATGCGTAATGTTCATAAAAGCGTCGTCGACAACTACTACAAAATTATACATGGGAGAACCGTCTGAGCGGGCAATAATAAAATCATCAAATTGATCGATATTGAATGAGACGGAACCTCTGATCAAATCATCAAAAGTTATTTTATCCTCTGCCGGCAACGCAAAGCGAATGACAAATAATTTGTCTTTAAGATCGGGAGTTTGCAGACGATGGCGACAAAAGCCATCATATTTAGCGTAGGCCGGATCAACAGCAACTGATTCAATGCGCTCTCTAATTTCTTCCGGCGTGCAATAACAGCGATATGCTTTTTTTTCTTTTACCAGCTGCGCAATAACTTCTTTGTGCTCATCTACGCGCGCAGATTGAATAACCAGCTCTTCATCCCAGTTAATATGAGCCCAGCGCATCGCATTTAAAATCGCATCAAGATATTCCTGCTTGGAACGCTCCAAATCAGTATCTTCAATACGCAAGAGAAATTGCCCTTTATAGTGACGCGCAAAAAGCCAATTAAAAATCGCCGTGCGCAGACCACCAATGTGTAAGTTGCCGGTGGGGGATGGTGCAAAACGAACGCGAACCGGTGCTGTTTGATTATTCATGAAGTCCTTTTAAATAAGTGGCAATTTTGCCTGAACACGAGCTGCCCATGGTGAAGCCCCTTCAATATCAAGCGGCATATCACTTAAATCTTGCCAGAGTGCTTTTGCTTGTGTAATGTCATTTTTTTCCCAATAATAAAGCCCTACGTAATAGGCTGCCTCATCCCAATTTGCTAATGATTTATTGGTAGCTATAGCAGTTAAATCAGCAAGCCCGTCTTGCACTACTTTTTCGTCTGACGAGTCAGTGCGCATTAAGGCCCTTTTTATTGTATACAACGAATAGAGTGGATCTGACGAAGAAAGAGAGTTGACCACCTGATCCATGGTTTGCAGAGCTTGTGGAAGATTATTTTCATTCGCATACACGTCAGCCAATAAGCTCAACAGAGCGGGAGTAACCAAACGCGGTTGTTCGGCATACTGATCTTTTAATGTCTCTCCAAGCTTGTGCCAATCGGGAGACTTGCTCCGTGCCGTTGCATCAAACAATGCAATGGAATCTGCCAATTTTTGTTGGGACTGAGCCGAGCGGTAGCCCATCAATGTTTTATAGCTATAACAAAACACTATTCCGGCACCAAGTAACAAACCTGCAAGAGCAATATACTGTGTTGTTTTTGGTTGCGCCACAAATTTTTTATACCATACATGAGACGAGAAAAAAGTCATTGTTACACTCCGAAAAGAATAGAGATTGTTTTCATTATTCAATATCAGCAAAAGTACCATAGTTACAAAAAAAGATAAACAGTGATTTTGTGCGCGTAACAGGTGAACTTGCAACAATTCATGAAACTGAAAAAGATAGAAACAATATCATAAAAATCACATGCGTAAAATGCCGATAAATTGGGGATTTTTCATACCTGATCCCTGCTCAGGAACCATGAAAAAACAATTGCCTAGTAAAGCTTTAATTGCTACCTTGTTCATGGGTAAAAAATAGAAAAATTACTATTCACACACTAAGAGAGTTATGCATGAAAAGCAAAAATTATTATATTATAGCGCTGTCGACACTTCTTCTTGGTATCACCACTATCAAAAGCATGGCATTGTACAAAAAACATCTCGCTAAAACATCCACAACACCGCATTCATTAAAAACATTCGTCTATCCAGTTTTCGATCTGCCCCAAATCCCTCAAACTGATCAGGAATTAGAACAGAGCAGAATTAACTGCTTATCATTCGCTGATACGTCCTCATTCGATGTGGATGATTGCGATCTCGATGATTGTGATAATCTATTAGGCCCCATCATTCCTAGCCCTAGTGCTCCCGCTAAAAAACCAATTCTCAGCAAAAAAAATGACGAAGAATATCAACGCTACCTAAAACATTATCTTTCTAAAAAACAGTAAAAGAGCAATAATTGCATCTTTCACCACTTCTTATGCCCCTAACAACATCTCATAGAATCCTGCTACTTCACAGTTCAATTAGAAATAGTTTAATCAATCTAATTGTACTCTAAAACGTGAACCTATCATTTTTTTAATAACAAATTGACTATGAGGTTTTTTCACCTTATTATACTCAATATTAAAAAAATATTTTTCGTTTTTATTAAAAGGCTTACTGTGAAAACATCCCATCTGTGGTTATTGTTGCTCTCCATCACGGCAAAGGCAATCAATGCATCTGAGGTAAAATCATCAAAAATAGATACAAGTTCTCTGATACGAGAGACTGAAGAGGCCATTAGTAAAGCTGAAAGCAGTCTGCAATCGGCTCTAAAATACGAAACCATGTGTATCAGGCAAAACAAAGACAGGCAGACCTTGTCCAAGGCCAGCAACCGAGTGGCATCGGTTTTCGAGCGCCGTTACCGTCTCTATAAGGAATTAGAAACTTTGCACAAAAATCTAGAGTGGCAAAGAGAAAAGGCTTGGCTTAAGCGAACGCATTCGGTAAAGACTCAGCTTCCTCTGAAATAATTCCGTTACCCGAGCAAACAAAAAAGAGGAAGAGATGATTGTTAAAAATAATTTCTTCCTCTTTTTATTACTTGTTTCCTTGCTGCTGCGCGTAGACATGCCCTGCTTGATACATGGGCCATGTTATTAAGCGCTCACTTAATAGTGCATTGTACCGCTGGGTAAAAGATGTTTGAATATTCTCATGCGCTCTCATAATCGCTTGCTCAATCGCATAGGCTGATGAAGAGCCATGCGCTATGAATACCGGCTCGCGCACCCCCAATAGTAATGCACCGCCCTGCTTGGCATAATCTGTTTTTTGCTTTAAGCGAGAGAAGATTCTATAACCCAACATGAAATAGAGGCGCGCCCACCATGACCGCTGCGCTTCTTCACGCAACCAATACATCATAGCTTTGGCCGTTCCCTGTATACCTTTGAGTAAAACGTTTCCCACAAAGCCATCACACACCAAAACATCAGCCGCTGTTTCAAAAAGATCACGCGATTCAACATTGCCAATAAAATGTAAGGGGGAAAATTCTAATTTTTTATATACTTCTTTAACTAAGGCTGATCCTTTATACGGCTCGGCCCCATTTGAAAGTAAGGCAATTTTTGGCTCTTGAATCTGTTTACTCATCTGCACATATACATTTCCCATCAGCGCAAACTGTTCAAGGTATTCACTCTTGCAATCGGTGTTTGCTCCTAAATCCAGGCAAAAAATTGAGCCGTTTTTTTTGGGAAGAAAACTACCAATTGCAGGACGAAGAATACCGGGGACCCGACCAATAATCAGGGTGGCGGCCACGAGCATGGCGCCTGAATTACCGGCAGAAACAACTGCTTGCGCCTGCTTATTGGATAGCGCAGCTATTGCGCGGACTAGAGAGGAATCTTTTTTTTGAACTATTGCGCGAGTGGGCTCATCACCCATGGCAATTTCTTGAGAACAGTGTTCTATAAAGAGAGGAAGGGAATGCCAATCTGAGTCATGCTCATCTAATAATTTTCCGAGCACAAGCTCATCACCAAATAAGGTGATTGCGATTCCCTTTTTTGCCGCATTAAGAGCGCCGAGAACAGTAACATGCGGCGCGAAGTCGCCGCCCATTGCATCGAGCGCTATCATACGTTATTTCCTATAAGAAAGTAGCACGCTGTATTTATTCAGCTTTGCCTTCTGCAGCTTGCTGCGATTGCATTTTTGCTTGACGAGAAGCTACTTGTTTTTGACGCGATTGCAAACGGTTTGCTGCACGCTCATTTTTTGGGGTCATTACTTTTTTGCCTTTGTAATGGCCACAGTTTTTGCACACTTGATGAGGCAAAAGCGCTTCTTCACAATTTTTACATGCACCAAATGATTTTACTTTAATAAACTTATTGGCATGGCGGGAATCACGACGCGCCCGGGAACGCTTTCTTTTTGGTACTGGCATACTAATCCTTGACAGATAGAAATAATTTTATTCAATTTCTTGCCGAAAGCGCTATGCATATAGCATTCAAGCGAGAATTATATCAATTAGAGTAGCAATTTTTAAAAAAAAATCAAAAACTAATACTTATAGCGCGTGCCATAAACCGGCCATTGTTTGCGATATTTTCTGCTCTAGTTGAAGGTCAAAAAGTAAGGTGTGTAATTCTGCCATAGTCAAAGAGGTTACTGCCAATAGTTCATCGAGCGAACAGGGCTTGCTGCAGCTTTGCAGAATAAGGTCAGCAATGCTCGCCGGCTTAAACTCAACTTTTGCCTGCACGTGGGACTGCCCATCCTCCTGTGCTGATACGGTAGTCTTTTTTGCCTCATGCGCAGCTATTGGCATTGTTTCGCCAAAAGCATTCAATATGTCCTGAGCAGAAGCAACCAGGGTAGCCCCTTGTGCAATTAGGCTGTGACAGCCGGCACTCAATTCATCATCAATCGCTCCAGGCACGGCAAACACTTCTCTCCCCTGCTCAAGCGCATAGCGCGCGGTAATTAATGCACCACTTTTTTGCGCTGCCTGCACCACCACACTGCCCCGGCTCAGGCCAGAAATAATGCGATTGCGTGCCGGAAAATTGCCCGGCGATGGCTCCATTGCCAAAGGAAATGAGCTTATAACCGCTCCGCCGCGCTCTACGATCTGCTCAAACAACCTTCTATTGCCGGTCGGATACGGGCGCAACAGGCCGGAGCCCAAAACTGCGATAGTTTTCCCACCGGATTCAATGGCAGCCTGGTGGGTATAGGTATCAATTCCCTGTGCTCCGCCGCTCACAAGGGCAAAGCCTGCTTGCGCGAGAGGTGGTACTAATCGGTTTACTACACGCTTGCCATATAGCGACGCAGCACGCGAACCCACAAAGGCTATTGCCGTATCATTGTTCAAAGCGCCCTGAACATATAAAATTGGCGGTGGTAAATGAATTTCTTTGAGCAATGCCGGGTAGTTACCATCTGCGATAGCAATTAATGCAATGCGGTGCTTTTCCAACAGCTTGAGTTCTGCTTCAAGCGTAGTTCTATCTTGTAATCCTTGCACCACTTTTTGTGCGGCATTCAGCGTTATGCCACAGGCATGCGCAATATCAGAAGGTAATAATGCATAGAGCTGCTCAAACGCCTCTTGATTATGCATAAGCGATTCTATTAAAGCCGGCCCTACGCCACTGATTAAGGAAAGATGAAGAATGGTGCGATTAGTATGGTTCATGTACGTTATCTATACCTATAAAATCTATATCTATAAAAAAAATGCCGCGCATTCTCTGCGCGGCTTCACTCTGTTTCTACTAATTTACTTTAAAAATCTCTATTTCTCTAGGTTCTGTGAACAAAATTTTATATGAGTTAATTATTCTCTTGTTGTTCTTCTAGAAATGCAGATAGATCCCATTCCTGCCGAGTAATATTATAGCGTGCTACTGCTTTATTTCCATCAAAGCCAAACTTACCATTAAAATTACTTGTTGCTGAGCCATAATTGGCAAGGAATATCATTTTTGCTGTCGCTAAAAAAAGAGCATAAAGATCCCTGGACTCAACACCATTATCTCGTTCAATCAATAATATCTTTTTCTGCTTGCTGAAGGCCAAAATGTGCACTTCCTTGGGGAACGTGACTTCGTTTAAATTATTAGAATAAACCCAAGATATCGTAGAATAATAATGAGCACCGCCATGCCGATCCATACGCGAAAAATATAGCCCACGCGGTTTTATGGAATGATGGATACCTTCATCATAGCTAGTTGGCATTTCCTCGCCGCTATGAATTACTAGATTTTTTAAATCATTTTCCAGATCTGAAAAGGGACTTCGCCATTTTATAACGGGTGTAACTGACTATGCTTGATTATCCATTGCCTGCATGCTACACAGCAAAAACAATACAACAATGCCATATATTTTGTAACTCATACGCATTCTCATTTTTTGGTAATGAATTAATTATTTTCCAATCAATTTTATACAACGATGACACAAATGATCAACTATCGACGAAATCATGCAACTACTTTTTGCTCATTATCTCATTCGAATAAGCGAAAGATGGAGAAGAGTATTATTTTTGTGTTGCATAACGCCTATTAAAAAAGAAAAGCCACGCATTTCTGCGCGGCTTTATTAAGTATCTACTTATATCTGTTACATAATCATCGCGATGCTTCTGCGGTATTACAAGATATCTCTATTCCTCTATTGCTATTATCACGTGCGCATACTGCTCCGGCGATATATTAAATACGTGACGAGCTTTCTCATAATTAAATCCCACAAAGCTACCCTCTTCGGGGACGGGGTAAATAAAGTCGGATCCGTGAATTATGCGAATCTTGCCTCCACCATTGAGAGTCTGCATTTCCAAATCATCCCATGGAAAGCAATCCTGCTTGGAATAGGTTGCAACAGTTAAAATTAATGTTTGTGCATTTTTTACCAAATCTCTGCTGTAAGTTAATAAGCTAAAAAGCGTATTCCACGTCTCCGTCCCTTTTTCGCCATAAATCAAGTAAAAGGAATCTCGCTTTTCAAACTGATAGGCACGAGCAACAATATCATAACTGACGTCTTTAAGACAATGCGCATATACCAGAGTTCCGGTTAGTGCCAATGCAAGGATAATCAATAATAGATTTTTTTTGATTCTAGAAATCATAGTTATATTTGCTCAAACTTACCTTCAAAAGCAAAATCTTCTATCGGTTTACGGTCTGATGGTTTTGCATCACGGCCGCGCACCGCTTCAGGTGCATTCTCTATGCTGCCCGGTTTGCCAATGGCTACCATTGCTTCAACGGTATACCCTTGCGGAATTGCAAAGGTAGCGCGCGCTTTATCGTAATCAAAGCCGCCCATGCCATGAGCAACCAGACCATCAATTGTTGCTTGCAATGCCATGTTTTGCCATGCAGCACCAGTGTCAAATGAATGAGTTCTTGAAAATTCATTGTTATGAGCAAAATGATTGCGGGAAACAATCAGCACTAAAGCGCCTGCATTTTTTACCCAGCTCTTGTTAAAATCAACGAGCGTATCAAATAATAAATCCCATGCCGCTGTACCTTTAATGCCATAGATAAAAAACCATGGCTGATCATTAAATGATGAAGGAGCCCAGCGAGCCGCCTCAAATAAACGATTCAATGCTTCTTTTTCGACTACATCACCAGACAATGCGTATGATGAAACACGATTAAGAAAGAGAGGATCAATAGCATGCGCCGCTTTGCGGTCTACTTTTAAAGAAGTCACGGTCACCTTTTCATCAGAAATAATTGAGCGAACAGACAAACCAATACCAATTCCCAAAATAAACACTACTATTTTATTCATATTCTTTTCCATATCACAATACTCAGTCATTATTCATACTTAAAATTGAAAAAACGAATCATCGTTGTCAGCATCCATTTTCATTTCCGGTGCATCTTCATCATTTGATGGTTCTCGTAAAGCATCAAAATCTTCTATGATTCCTTCTTCCAACATCTCATTGTCTAAAACGTCAGGAGAGAACAGATATTCTTGATCGGATTCAAGGCCATCCATTCTGCGCGCCCCTTGTAAAGGCGAGCTACCACTCTGGCCGGCATCAGTCTCATCAGCTGCTGCTTCGCCTTCAAAGCTGACCGCTGACGATAGTTTTTGATCAGCATCAAGTCTAATCAAACGAACTCCTTTTGCCTGACGTCCCAACGTTCTGATTTCCTGAGATGGCAAGCGAATAATTTTACCTGACTGATCAATTAACAGAATGTCAGAATCATCGCCTACAATCGCAAGACCAATAACCTTGCCATTGCGCTTGTCTGTAGGAATAGTGCGCACTCCCAAGCCGCCACGGTGGGCAACACGGAAATCTTGAATACCTACGCGTTTTCCATAACCATTTTCTGTAGCGAAAAGAATATCACCACCATCGTTGACTATTTCCATACCAACCACATAATCTTCGCCTTCTTTTAAGCGAATACCGATAACCCCGGCTGCCTGACGTCCCATTGAGCGGACTTCATCTTCTTTAAAGCGGATACCTTGGCCCAATGCAGTGGCAATAATAATAGTATTGGTCACCGGTGCTCAAGCGGCAGAATACCAACTCATCATTATCATGCAAAGTAATTGCACGAATACCGGTTGAGCGGATTTTAGCAAAATCCATCGCATCGGTACGTTTGATGATACCTTGCTTGGTGAGCATAACGATAAATTTATTTTCCATATCACGGGCACAAAGAAGACGAACAACTTGTTCACCCGGATGCCAATGGCAATAGATTCACAATAGCGCGACCCTTGGCGGTACGTGATGCTTCAGGCACTTCAAATACCTGCAAGCTGTACACGCGACCAAGATTGGTGAAGAAGAGTAATTCATCATGATTTTTGGTAACAAAGATATCTTGCATGATATCATCAGAACCTTCAAGTGCAGCCATGCCCATCTTGCCCTTGCCACCACGGTGCTGTACACCATAGGCTTCAAGCGGAACACGCTTAATGTAGCCTTTGCGGGTCAAGTGTTACGACCACTTCTTCATCAGGAATCAAGTCTGCTTCTGTCAAAATATCAATGGCACCTTCAATTTTGCGTGCGGCGCTTGTCATTGTATTCACTTTTAATGTGATTTAATTCTTTAATAATTTCTTGTTTAAGAATTTCAGGATTATCAATAATCGATCTTAGACGTGCAATTTCTTGCTTAATTTCTTCAATTTCAGCATAAATTTTTTCTTGTTCAAGACCGGTCAAACGTTGCAAGCGCATTTCTAAAATCGCTTTACCCTGTTCAATGGTTAACAGGAAACGTTTATTTAATTTAACAATTGCTTCGTCCGCATTGGCCGATTGCTTGAGCAATGCAATAACTTCATCAATATTTTTCAACGCTATAATGAAGCCGGCAAGTAAATGTTCGCGCGCTTCTGCTTTTTTAAGATCATAAATACTGCGCTTATAGACAATTTCACGACGGTGAAACAAGAATTGATCGAACAGCTCACGCAATGAGAAAATAACGGGACGGTTATCAAGCAATGCAAGCATCAATAAAGAAACTGATGTTTGCAATTGAGGTATGTTTATACAGTTGGTTAAGCACTACTTGTGGAATTTCACCGCGCTTAAGTTCAATAACCAAGCGCATGCCTTTTTTATCTGATTCATCTTTAATATTAGAAATACCGTCAATAATTTTGTCTTCGAACCAAATCAGCAATTTTAATGGTTAATTCTGCCTTGTTCACCATATAAGGCAATTCGGTTACTACCAAGACTGGTGCCTTTTTTTGTCTCTTCAACTTCAACCACGCCACGTAAAATTAATTTACCACGGCCCGTTTTGTATGCTTTAACAATGCCGGCACGGCCGCAAATAATACCGCCGGTTGGAAAATCGGGCGCTGGAATAAGAGAAAACAGTTCATCTTCTTCAAGATGTGGGTTAGCCAAAATTGCCAAACAAGCATCAACTACTTCACCCAAATTATGAGGAGGGATAGAAGTTGCCATACCAACCGCAATACCGGTTGTGCCATTTATTAAAAGATTAGGCAAGCGGCTTGGCAAAATAACCGGTTCAACAGTAGATTCATCAAAGTTAGGTACAAAGCGCACTGTTTCTTTATCGATATCAGCAAGAAGCTCTTGCGAAATTTTTGTCCATGCGCACTTCGGTATAACGCATTGCAGCTGCGTTGTCACCATCAACAGAACCCCAGTTACCTTGCCCATCAAGCAATGGATAGCGTTTTGAGAAATCCTGCACCATACCAACCATAGTATTGTATACTGCTTGGTCACCATGAGGATGGTACTTACCAAGCACTTCACCCACTACGCGTACCGATTTGTGGTATGGCTTGTTATAATGAAAGCCCAGCTGATGCATGGCATACAACACACGGCGATGCACCGGCTTGAGACCGTCGCGCACATCGGGAATGGCACGACTAACCACCACAGACATGGCATAATCAAGAAAAGAAGTTTTTAATTCATCTTCTATCAATACCGGTCTAATGAGAGATTTAGCTAATTTTTCTTGATTTTCTGATTCCATACCCTGGGCCCTTGTCAAAAGAAATGGCTATTAAGTTTTAATAGTGAATATTATGATACAACGAGCACAAAAAGAAGACAAGATATGCATGTAGATATGAGCGCATGGCGAAACTATACATTTTTGAAAGAAACGCAAAAGAGTAATAAATAGCTCAAAAAAAGGCGGTTTTCATGACATCAGTAGAACGAGGTGCCGGGTAAATACAAAAATTTTTATAGCACCTTATCATGAATCAATGTCTTTTGTGCAATACGCTCAAAAAGTGGTGCGGCCACCGTTGATGCATATAAATTAGGCATTGCCGCTTCTTTTATAAAAGTAACAATGACTCGTTGATAATCACCTTTTTCTACAATGCCGGCGCACGTGTAGATATTTTTTTTAGGGTCATAGGCCCCGTTAGCCAACAAATTTGCCGTTCCTGTCTTGCTCATAACCCGGTACCCCTTAATGGCCGCTTTCTTTGCAGTGCCCTGCACAGTAGTCTCTTCTAAAATAGCACGTATTGTTTCAATGGTATCATGGGTATACAAACGCTTACCGCGACCTATCACTTTATCATCTATAATGCGTGGCTGCACGTCACAACCATCATTGGCGATAATGGAAAATGCACGCGCAAGCTGCAGCAAGTTTGCTGATATTTCATAGCCATAGGAAAGAGAATAAATTGATTGTTTTGACCAATTGCTTGGCTCATTCACAAAGCCTTTATTTTCTCCGGAAAGAGGCAATCCTATTTTTTGCCCAAAGCCCAATCGAATATAATGGTGATAGAGTTTATCCCCCAAGCGATTTGCTACCAGCGCAATACCAATATTATTTGAAGCCGCAATTACCTGCGTAAAAGGAATTTCACCACGGACCGAGCTCTGCACCGTATTAATTTTTCGCCCCTCAATAAAGGCTGTTTCCACATTGCGACAATCAATTAACTCATCCGGCGTTACCACCCCTTCTGCAAGTGCTGCCAGAGCAGTAAACACCTTAAACACCGAGCCCAGCTCATGAGTGTCTGCAAAGATTTTATTTTTTGTCTGCTCAAGATTAAGCTCACTCGTATTATTGGGATCAAAACAGGGCGATTGTGCCATGGCAAGAATATCACCGTTGCAGGGATTCATAACAACAACCATGCCTTCTTTGGCGTTATATTTTTGCACCACCGCGTTCAACTCTTCCTGAGCAAAAAATTGCAGGTCGCTATCAAGCGTGAGCTTTACCACTTCACTCTGCTGTCCCATTGTTTTGGTTCGTCGATCAAAATAAAAATGGCCGGAGCGCGCATCTTTTTCTAAATAAGCGATCGTTGGTGTTCCTGCCAACCGCTTATTAAATGACAATTCAACCCCAAACAAGCCTTTGTTGTCAATATCGGTAATGCCAATAATTGCTCCTGCACAGGAAAGGGGATAATAGCGGCTCGGCTCATTGAGCAATTTAATATCAGCAATGCCGCTACCGGCAATCAGTTGCATTTCTTGCGGACTCAATCTTCTTTTCACATATACAAAGCATGAATCATGATGCGCATTGAGCCGCTGCAATGCAGCAGGAAAATGCTTTTTTAAAAACGATGTTAACGCTGCACGATCTTCAATCTGACGCGGTAAAATAAATGCGGCTACGCTCTCTTTGTTCAATGCCAAAAATTGACCGAACCTATCTACAATTGGCGCACGCGGCTGCTCAATTGAACAGGTCGTCTCATATTGCGCCTTGCCCATGCGCAGATATACCTGCTTGTTCACAACTTGAATAAAAAACAAATTCATCATGATTGCCGCGTATAGGCAACAAAAACAGAAAAAGATTATAGAAATTCGTGCATTATATGCTTTGTTCATCGTGCGATGCGCCTACAACAGAAAGTTTTTTTATTTGACTTAGCCGTACCGGCTCCATGTGAAGTTCTTTAGTAGCAAATTCTTTTATCGCCGTGCGGTCCTTGCACGCATAGAGCTCTTGCGTGAGTTGTTGCCGCTTTGCCAACAAATTTGCTTTGTGCAACTCATGCTTTTGTTTGTCATATAACAGTTGCGCATGCTTGCTGTGCTTGTATACCTGCAACGTCACCAAAAAAAGCTGTGTCCCAATAAATAATGAAATAAATGTTGAACGTTTCATATTTTTCTCCTGTTAATTTATTCAATAAAACTATAGCAATGCCAATTACCATTTGTTAAGGTTTTGTATAAATATAAGGAGTACTATGAAAATTTTTCTTGATACATCAAATTTAGATCAGATAAAAAAATTGTTGCCAAGCGGCATTATTGATGGCATCACTACCAACCCAACCAACTTGAGCAAAGAAGGAAAAGAACCCAAACAACAGATTCTTGCAATCTGTGCCGCATTTCCAACGGGCGACATAAGTGTTGAGGTTACCGAACAAGAACCACAAGCAGTGTATGCACAGGCAAAAGAAATTGCAGCGCTCGCAAACAACATTACAGTCAAAATCCCTTGTCACAAACTCTATTATGAAGTTATTAAAAAATTGGTTGATGAAGGGATCGCCATTAATATCACGCTCGTCTTTACCCTTATTCAGGCACTCATGATGTGCAAATTGGGCGTGCGTTACATCTCTCCTTTTGTTGGCCGCTGGGATGATGTTGATATAAATGGATCAGATATTTTATATGAAATTCGCGAAATGATTGATGGCTACGGCTACCAAACCCAAATTCTTGCAGCATCACTGCGCAACCCGCGCCATTTGCACGAGGCTATCAATGCCGGCGCAGATGTAGCAACACTACCACCTGAAATTCTTGAAAAATCTCTTGAGCATATTTTAACCAATCAGGGAATAGAAAAATTTATGGCTGATTGGAAGAAGCTGGGCATCAGGCAATTCCCGTAACAAAAGGATACTCATGAATGCAAACAAACTGGCTCTCTTATTAATATGCTTGTTTTCAACCTCAATGATCTCAGCAAATGTTATTTTTAAAAAATTGATGAATATGCATTTGCCCGGGTGGCTTCTCTTGTTTTTTTCATTCGCTATTGAGTTTGCCTGCTACTATTATTTTCTTAATAAAAGCTGGTCGCGCACTTTGGCAGCAACTACTGCTATGAATGCTGTATCCGGCATGGGCGCATTTGGTATTTTTAAACTTTTCCTTCAAGGATCTACTGCTTCTCAGTAGACTTATTTTCATGTGCGTTTTTATCAGTTTGATAGTAATTAAAATAATAACGGCATTACCATTTTTCGGCACAAAAAATTTGAAAAATTTAGCGGTGATTGTTGTCGTGGCAAATTCATTGGGCCTATTGGCATTTATCGTCGGACTCATTATTGCCTTCACAACCGGCAATGGCCTGGGGGGCCCATAATTTCATAGCCTGAGAATGTTTTTGCCAAATGTGGCGCACCATTTTAGCAGCCAATTCTGTTTTTAGCAGCCAATTCTGTTTTTCTTTATCTTGATCTTCTGCCCATTTTTGAAAGACGCGATCATAATATACAGTGCCATATCTTTCATCAGCTTCTTCGGTGTTAAACCAGCGCTATTCCGCTTCCATTAGCTTTCTTATTTTCAATGCTGCGTAACAAAGCACGCTCTTCTGCCGATAAGGTGGAAACAAATTCCTGTTCTGCCGCCTGCCGCTTTCTTTCCACTTCTGCTATACTTTTCTTTTACCGACATGCGCTTATTGGCATATTGTTCTTGATACACTGCATCATAGTCAGCGGCGACTGTTTTTTTGAGCTTTTCAACAAGACGGCGTGCAGCGCCGCGCTCAAGAAAATCCCATTGATCATGAGTAAATTCTGGTTGTTCTTGAGCAAAGAGCAAACAAGGAATTCTCATAAGAAATATACTAATAATAAGAAAATAATAATTCATTATAGTCATCATGGTTCTCTCCCCACCAACTACTATTGATAATGTCTTACAGATTAGACTAGGCTATTTGTATAGGTCGTTTCAACTTTTTTAAGGGGAGTTCTTATGAATAAATATGCAATAGCAGCAGCATTAACCTTTGTTATATCTGCTCAGGCAAAAGTACAAGAGATTAATTCTGAAAAAGAATTTTATGCTATCACTGCCCATGGGGTTTCTGTGGTAAAATTCTATACACCTGAATGTCCAAACTGTCAGGGAGCCCGACCTGTATTTGAAAGACTCTCAAATAAATTTCCTGCGGAGCATTTCTTAGCGGTAAATACTCATGACTATAAGCGCTTGGCAGATAAATACAGAGTAAGCGGATTGCCAACCTTTGCTTACTTTAAAGATGGCAAACATATAGAAGTAAAACGCCATGTTGGCAACAGCTCGGGTCTTGCAAGCACTATCGAATCCAACGTTTTATCACTTCAAAAATAAGCTTTTTGATTCCTAAAAACGTCATAGATACAATAAAAATAGGCAGCGGTCATCAAAAACCCACTGCCTATTTTTATTTTTTATTCTATAATGCGGAATACCCCACGGTAATCCCGATCTTTTAAAAATGGTTCAATTTCGATATCAGTAATTTTCGCTTTGGCAAAATCTTTGTGTAACGTATCAATAAAATCATCAACATCATCTTTTTCGCCGCACGCAATAATGCGAACCTGATTATCAGTAATTACAACCTGAGCGCTCCCTTCTATCGCAAATTTTCGTGCATGTTTTTGCACCGATGAATGGAGAAACCCTTCGGGCATATCAATGCCCATGATAATTTTGAGACACTTTTTCATTACTCACCCTTTTTTTAAGTGAAATCCTTTTTCGGTAAGAAAATAACAAAAGAAGAGTTCCACTGTCAAAGATCAGTTGCATTTTAATTTTTTTATTCATTGCGCCAATGAGCGGAAATGAAATAAAGTAATGAAAAGCATAATAATATATGTAAATAAGAAAGCGAGAATTTTATGGAAAAAAAAGAACAAAAATTAATCTTAGATCCTATCATACAAAAATTTATAGATACCCTGGAAAGCAATCCGGGTACCCCTCTTTACAAACTATCACCCAAAGAAGCGCGAGAGGTGCTCAATAATGTGCAAAATATTAAGGTGCCGCTGGAGCCAGTAGATATCGAAGATAAAACAATTCCCGTTGGTCCCAAAGGCACCGTCAAGATTCGCATTATCCGCCCACAGGGGAACAAGAAAACATTACCTATTGTACTCTATATTCATGGCGCCGGTTGGGTGATGGGTAATGCGCAAACACATGATCGCTTGGTGCGTGAAATTGCCCATGGCAGCCAGGCCGCAGTAGTATTTGTGGAATATATATTGGCGCCTGAAGGCCAATATCCCATAGCTCATGAAGAAGGATACGCAGTAGCACAGTGGCTCGCTAAAAATGATAAGACATTAAATCTTGATAGCTCTCGCATGGCAATCGCAGGCGATAGCGTTGGGGGATTGATGGCAACAGCCATTGCGCTCATGATACAAGAAAAAGGTGGTCCAAAACTTGCGGCGCAAATTCTTTTTTATCCGGTTACCAATGCTGATTTTGATACTCCCTCATATCACCAGTTTGCGCAAGGGCCATGGCTGACCAGACCCGCAATGCAGTGGTTCTGGGATAATTATGTACCTAACAAGGAAATGCGCAAACAACCATTTGTATCACCGTTGCAAGCTTCATTTGAACAATTAAAAGGATTACCGCCTGCCTTCATCACCACCAATGAATTTGATGTATTGCGCGATGAAGGTGAAGCGTACGCTCACAAGTTAATGCAAGCAGGCGTGCCGGTTGTGGCAATTCGCTGTCTGGGTATGATTCATGATTGCCTTATGCTCAATGCTATTACCCAAGCTCCCGCGGTACGAGCAACAATAGCCCAGGCAAATGCGATACTCAAAAAAGCACTGCACTCATAGAAGATATGCCCTTACGCAGGGCAACCCGCCAAAGGGGATGCTGCCACCCCCTTTGGAAACCAGGCACTTAAAACTACGTTTTTATCAATGATATAAAGAATTCCGGTAGTTTCGGCGAGGCCCGTAACAATTTCAGAAATTGTGTGTGGCCGACTTCGAAACGTGGAGAAGAAGATTCTTAAGATGTTAATCTTAAGCGTGCGAAGTCCAGAAGGGGTCACGATACCCCTTTCTGGCGCAATGCCTGCGCAAGGACCCAAGGGGCTACTATACTTGCCAACACAGAGTTGGTACAATAACATCAAGACTAAAAAATATCTTCAGGTAACCTCTACTCTTTTCCGCAGGATCGGTATGACTTCACAACTTCCTATTCGTGTACGCTTTGCACCATCCCCAACAGGTATGATGCATCTGGGCAATGTCCGCGCAGTTTTAATGAACTATCTTTTTGCCCGGCAAAAAGAGGGTGTTTTTATCATTAGAATTGAGGATACCGACCAGCAGCGCAACATTGATACCGGCGTTGCAGGCATTCTTGATGATATTTTATGGCTCGGATTAGATTATGATGAGGGCCCTATAAAAGGGGGCCATTATGAGCCATATTTTCAATCGGAGCGCACTTCAATTTATCAAGAAAAATTAACCGTATTGCAACACCGGGAACTTGCCTATCGTTGTTTTTGCACCCCTGAAGAATTGGAAAAAAAGAGACAACGACAAATTGCACTCAAGCAACCTCCCCGTTATGATCGCACCTGTCTACACATTTCTGCTGAGCAAATCAAAGAGAATTTAGCAGCGCACAAGCCTTTCAACTGGCGCTTTAAATTGCCCGATGGCACCATAGCAATTCATGATATGGCCAGAGGGATTATTACTTTTGATATGAAAAACTTTTCAGACTTTGCTCTGACTCGTCAAGACGGCAGCTTTACTTTTATGTTTGCCAACTTTGTTGACGATATGGTGATGGTTATTAGCCATGTAATTCGTGGCGAAGATCATTTAACCAATACCGCAGGGCAAGCGGCATTGTACAAAGCGTTTAATGTCAACCTACCCATGTTTTGGCATTTGCCGATTATTGGCAATGCGCAAGGACAAAAATTATCGAAACGTGATTTTGGCTTTTCTTTACAAGATTTACGCGCTGCCGGATACTTACCCGAAGCAATCTGTAACTATCTGGCCATTATAGGTGGCGGCTCATTTGAGCAAGAAATCATGCCCTTGCATGAACTGGTGCGCGCTATGAATTTTGATAATTTAAGCGCAACCGGTCAAGTGCGCTATGATATTGAAAAATTGCGCTGGATGAATCATAAGTGGATTGAAAAGCTCGATCTTGAAGATCTCGCCCGGCGCTGCATGCCATTTTTAAAAGCGCAATTTCCCGATGCTAATTTGGATGAAGCAGTACTGGCATCTTTGCTCAAATCGTTGCGCACCGATCTGGTAACCCTGCCCGATGTTGTAACCGCGCTGCAATTTTATTTCCAAGCGCCGCAACTGAGCGATGCACAATTACAAGAAAGCATTCCTGCTGATATTCTTGCATCTTTGAAAAACATTATGCGCACTGCTGCTGCATTGATTGCAACCGAGCCATCAGCCCAATTTGTTGAACACCTCAAGCAAGAAGCGCAAAAAGAAAAGATCTCAAATAAATATCTTTTTTGGTTTATTCGCCTCTGTCTGACCGGCAAAGCAAATGGTCCGGCCGTGCATGAACTGATTGATATGCTCGGCAAAATTGAATCTATCAAGCGCATTGAAGCGGTAGTAAAACAGTAATTATGCGCCATTGCGCAAAAAACAAAGACTGATTTATTCAATCATACGGTTGGGTAGTTTTTGTAGATTTTCTACAATACCCTTGTCTTGATAATAGCGCATGAGCTCAAGAAAATGAGGCTCGTTAATGGCTGGCACAAAAAATTCAAAAATACTCTTTTCAACATCAAGAGTACGATCAAATGCTAAATGTTCGTGGCTGCGCAATGTTGCTGCCAAAAACCAGCAGTGCGCGGGTACCACATGTGCCTGATAATAAAAACAATAATTCATGGGATATGCTGCTTGTTAAATCAACAATACTATGTAATGATACTAGAATAAATAAACATAATTAGTATCTCACCAACAGGGATAAAGTAAAGCACTATAAGGAAACATTATGGCATCTTCTTCTGAGAAAAATAAAATTGGTATAGCAACAGCAACTATAATCGGCATGAATGCAATGATTGGCGCCGGTATCTTTACCGCTCCGGCCGCCATGGCATCAAATGTTGGTCCGGCAGGCATTATTGCCTATATGTTCGTGGTGGTCGCTGTCTGGTTTATGGCACAGTCGCTCGCGCGGCTCGCGTATCTTTTTCCTCAAGAAGGTTCTTTTTACACCTATGCAAAACAATGGGGCGGCCATACCGTTGGTTTAATTGCCAGCGCAGCTTATTTTATCGGCTTGTTGGTTGCCATGGGATTACTTTCTCGCGTTGCCGGTGTTTTTTTGGAAGACTTCTTTCCCTCCGTTTCACCAACAACACTCGGTCTAATTGTTCTGTGGGGGCTGGTAGCGCTCAACATGTGCGGCATGGCACTCTCTGAGGTTGGTCAACAAGTGCTTATTGTCTGCACCGTGTTTCCCTTATTGATCACTACACTCATTTGCTTTTATCACGCCGATTGGCACAATCTCACGCCGTTTATTCCCTATGGCATGGGAAATGTTTTTAAAGCAACGCGTATAGTAATTTTTGGCTTTTTTGGTTTCGAAACAGCGGCATCACTTTTTGCCATTGTTAAAAATCCGGAGCGCAATGTTCCCCGCGCGCTCACCTATTCAATTATTGCCGTCGGCATCATCTATACGCTTTTTATTGCTTCAATTATTGTTTCAACCCCAAGCTCGGTCTTTAGCGGGCCCACCACCAAAGTAACTGATATTTTACGTATTATTTTACCTGGACATCCATGGTTAATAACTATCGTTAACATATCCATTCTGTCTGCGGTAATTGGTACCGTTCATTCAATGATTTGGAGTTCAAGCACCTTATTAATCGCTTTGATGAAGAAAATAAATTTCACTCATGCATTAATTAAAAAGAATGTCATCGGACACAAAACAGCAGTCTTTTTAGTGGGACTCTGCATATGCATCACCTACATCACCTTGACCAACATTGATCTTTTCTTTTATATCACCGCTTTATGCATCATAAGTGCCTTTATATTATCAATGATCACCCTGCTCACCATAAAATCAGAATGGCGCTCGGGGCAAAATATAAAAACATTGCTTGGTATCGGCACGGCATTAATGATATTTTATTTTGCGGCAGAAGGATTGTGGCAAGAGCTTTTTGTGCAAAAGCAGGTGCAGCAAGAAATAGTGCAACAGCAAGAAGCAGCGCAAAAAACTCAATAGCAGTATACATATCCGGAACTTGATCGAAGCAATCAGGTTCCGGAAAAGACATTGGCGAATAATTTGACGAGCTTAAATTATTGATGCTATAAGTAGTAAAAAATCGACATGTAAAAAAAGGAACTTAGTACAATGTCATTATTCAGCTATCACCAGATCAAAAAAGCTATCGGCATATTACTGTTTCTGATAGTTCATCAGCCGCAAATCATTGCTACAAATCTTTCTTCTCTTGCGCCTAATGATCCATACCCTGTGTACAAAGCAGTGGACCCACAAGAATTTCTTTTCACTTGGGACACACTGTGCATGAAAGGAATTCCTACAGAAAATGATGAATGCTGCCAAGGTGTGAGCATAGCAATTTCTCCTTTTGGCCAAAACGCCTGTACCGGTAAAAATTTCTGCAATCAGGGTGTGCCACTGGGTGATCTACATGGCCGCTGGAGCATGGTTGGCCTGCTTATGGGACCGCTGCCTGAGGGACAAACATTACCGCCCACTCTGCTCTCTGCTTTAGAGAATCTCTTTCCCGGCATTGCTCCCGGCACTTTGGATGACCCAAACATTATTGATCCCAACCAGACGTTTGGTTTTTTCTCCGTTCCCTTGCGCTATCAAAAACGCGGTCTCCGCTGGGATTTTGCTCTTGATCTGGGTTATGGTTTTGGTTTTATTTTTCAGGGCGGTATCGCCGACATTGTGCAAAAAGTAGAAGGTTTTGATAATGTAACCTGCTTGCCCTGCCCGTATCCAAGCAATGGCACCAATTGCCGTAATGCACTGAGCCAACCATACACGCTTAATGGCAGCGCAAACACAGCGCCAACCAACGCCACTCAAACCGCCGTTAATGTTCCCAACCTTACCTCTTTGACTACCACTACCACTGGACTATACAACCCTATTAACCCGGAATGTTGTAATCGCTTTTGCGACGCAAGCATTCCCTGCTGCGGCAGATTTTTTACCCCCACCGCTCCCGTCCAACCTACCGGCTATTTGGCTGCTGAATACCCTAGCTACACCGCACAAAACGTGCAAGCATTTCTTATGAATCAATTACGCCCGATCGCTCATGATATTGGTCTTGATATTTGTAACTTTCACAAAGTATCGCTTGAAGACCTGCGCTTTGAAATTTATTGGCGCGATGCACACATGGTAAATAAAGGGCGCTCAACATGGGCCGAATTTCTCTTTATTCCTTATGTTGAATTTGGCGGATCAGTAGCCGTTGGTAGACCAGAGCATTCAAATTATGCTTTTTCGCTTCCGTTTGGTAACAATGGTCACCACTCTGTCGGCGCAACCGGGGGCATCAACCTTGATTTTGTAGACACGGTTGAAATCGGGGCCGAGGCCGGCATCACCCACTTCTTTGCGCGTGATTATTGCAGCTTACGCATCCCCAACCAAATGCCCGGAAGACAACCGGCTAATCAATGCCAGCTTGGTATATTCCCTTTTAGCACACAGGCATGTGTACAGCCCGGCTTTAACTGGCATTTTGCTGCAAAGCTGGAGACCTATCATTTTATAGATCGCCTCTCATTTTACTTCCAATATGTCTTTGTTCATCATGAACATGACCACATTCGACTCATAAAGCCTGACCCGGCATTCGTTCCTTGTGTTTTGGAAGAACAATCAAGCTTCACGGTGCAGCTGGGCAACTTTAGCCTCTATTATGACATCTCGCCAAGCTTGAATTTGGGCTTTTTGGTGCAGTTGCCGTTCCAACAACAAAATGCCTACCGTAGCACCACCGTTATGTTCTCATTATGGTCCACCTTTTAAAGAATCTGGTCTGACTAAAACGGCGTTTAATTGCTATTTTTGATAGAAAAGATATACTCATTTTGTATTAAAAATTAAAATAAAAATGGGGTTATCATGTTTTATTCAGTTGAAAAATTTACCAAGGGCGCTCAAGCCCTCTATCTATTCAGCGATTATCATCTTCCTACCGCCAAAACAAACGGCAAGGTCAATTTCACGCAAAGAAAAGAATTGATTGCTATGGCACGCAAGATGGGCGCTGCAACCATTGTTGAAGACGAAATTGGTATTGCGAAACAGCTTTCTTTATTTAACTCGGCAGATTTCATTCGCCCCACAGAGAAACTTTCGTTAGCCGAGCTGGTGAGCGCCAATAAATTAGGTGGACACACCGCTTTATTAATGCTTTCACACTGGCTTGAACAGGCGCAGCTACCCTACACCAACATTGAGTTCCGCTATGCCCCATGGCGCCCGCTCAATATCACGTTTACTCTCATGGATACGTTGAAGGCAAAAATAAGAGCATATAACGATGGCCATGAACTCAACAGCTATTATCAAAAAAAATTGGCTGAATTGGAGCAGATAGAAGGCAGCTGCAAGCCACTTTTTGATGAATTCAGAAAGAGCGGATTAACCATACAACAATATGTCCAATCACTTTCTCCCGTCTATTCTGCCGAATTTGATCCTACACTACAAAAACTACTCGATGAAGCTTCATGGGATTTGGCAAAATTTACCGAAAGAGACAAAGCTTTGACTCTCTTTACTCGCTACTGCGTACTGTTACTTGATATTGAGATTTTGCATGCTATTGCTCAAAGTGAAGATGAAAACATCTTTGTATGCATCGGCGGCCTTCACGCTCTCAACATTAAAGAGGGTCTGGCCCTTGCCGGCTTTACCTCAAAAGCAACGATGGGGCAAGAGTTGGGCTTTGATACACTGGCCAATAGATATGCTGAGCCGGCCGCTTTGCCCATCACGGCATCGGTAAAAAAGCTTAACCCGCAGTATGCGCCATATTCGATTTCTTTAAAAAGAATCTGGGTATCAATGCTTTTATGGTGCTTGGCTCATTAAAAATTAGTGGGAGAAAAAAGGCAATCTTCCAAGAAATTTTGGACGACGCCTTCCCAAATCAGTTACGGCGGGCTACTTTCCCCAATTACCAGATGAGCGGGATCAGGAATTGTATCGGGAGAAATTGCAAAACCTTAATGAATTCTAGACAATTTACGACAAAATATTTATAATTTAGCTATCAGTAAAATTTTATCTATCTAAAGAAAGTGGATTTCATGTCACGCAAAGCAAATATCGCTGTTCATGTTAGCGGAAATATCGAACGCTCACTACGTCAACTCAAGAAAAAAATTGAACGTGAAGGCGTTGTCCGTGATATGAAACGCGTAGTTTATTTTGAATCCCCAACTCAAAAACGCCGCAAACGTCTTGTTCGTGCTATCAAGCAAAACTTGGTACGTTTGATCGCTCAAAAAGGCTAATCTTTTTTACCGGCCCCATGGGCCAGTCAGGTTAATTCCCTATGTCATTTACCGCGTTGCGAGACCGCAAAAAGGCTCAAAAAGAATCTCATATGTATCAGGAAATTTCTAAGATCTTTCTCCTGATTACGATGGACGACGAGCGCTTGCGCGATCTTTCAGTAAGCAGAGTGACTTTATCTCGTGATAAAAGTCACGCAACGGTGTATATGTATACGACCGGTGGTCTTGCTAAGTTTGAAGAAATCCGCCCGACCCTTATTCTGTACAAGCCATCGATGCGTAAAGCAATTTCTCAAGCGATTCCGGGACGTTACACCCCTGAATTAACCTTCACTTTTGATGAAATTTTTGAAAAACAGCAAAGAATTCAAGGCCTGATTGATAAGGCATCCACGGAAGAACAATCATAATATTCTTTTTGATTCTTTTCTTTTTGTGCTGGGGCTCATTTTTGAATGTAGTTGCCTATCGCCTGATGAGAGAAGAAAGCATTATCTTTCCCCGCTCACACTGCCCACACTGCAAACATATGATTGCCTGGTATGATAACATTCCGGTACTTTCATGGCTGTTGCTTGCCGGCAAATGTCGCCAATGCCGCAGGCCAATTTCTTATCTATACCCTGCAATAGAATGCTTCACTGCACTGAGCATGAGCGCTCTTTTTTTTAGCGTTCCGCTCCACTACTTTCCTCTTTATTTTCTCTTTTTTTCAGCGCTCATAGTTACCCTGCGTTCTGACCTGGAAACAATGCTTATCTCCCGATTTGTTACCATTTACCTTATTCCTCTTGGCCCAATAGGCAGCATGCTTGGCCTGCTACCCATAACCATGCGTGAAAGCATGCTTGGTTGCATGCTTGGCTATGCAATTTTATATTGCACCGCCGCTCTCTTTACCAAATACAGCGGCAAAGAAGGAATTGGTCAGGGCGATTTTGATTTACTGGCCTTTATAGGCGCCTTTATTGGCCCGTTTGGTGCTTGGTTTACTTTATTAAGTGGATCGCTGATAGGCTCATGCATTGGCATATGCTATTTACTTGTCTGTAAACCGGACAATAGACGACTTCCCTTCGGTCCTTTTTTGGCGCTTGGAGCCATGGGATATGTATTGTTTCAACAAAGAATCATTGATTTGTTAGCTATTTTTTAAGCCAGATCATCCTGCACAATCACCATATTGTTATGATGATCAACGGATAAAATATCCATCTGCCCATCACCATCTATATCGCCGGTAGCCAACGCCAAGAAACCGGTATCACCACCGGAAATCGTGTAGGTGTAATATTTACTATTTTCGTTGTTGCCTTGTCCTTCAGCCTGCCAACCAAGATTGCTCATTGAAGCATAGGAACCATGTTCGGCCCAATGTGCTTTTTGTGCGGCGTAAATTGAATTGAGATTAAGATAGGCCTCGGCCCGCTTTGCTTTGGCGAGATACCGGTTAAAGCTGGGCACCGCTATCATGGCAAGTAAGCCAATAATTGCGACAACCACCATTAATTCGATAAGAGAAAAACCTTTTTTCAAATGCATAACCGCCCCCCTTTTTTCCATCGTCACTCTCTCGCTTGATATCATGGCAAAAAGCAGATACGAAAAGCAAGAGAGTGGATAACGGTTACTTTTTTTGTATAGTGATACCAGTCTCTTGTTCTATGCGCTCAATCGAATAAGCCCCTTCGCGGACAACCCTAATAACTTCCCCCGTGCAATCAAGAATAGTAGAGGGAACGGTAGAGGCTGCCTCGCCCTGCTCCCCATCATTGATGATATAGGCGACGGAACTTAGAATATCGACGTCAAGAGCCTCTATAGTTGTCGGGACAGGCTGGCCCGATTTATTGGCGCTGGTTGAAAAGAGAGCCGGCACGTGCTGCAAAAGACTCAAGAGCCCTGCATGATTGGGCATGCGCAAAGCAATGGTCCCTTCTTTGGATTTCATGTAGTCAGGAATCGACTTTTTTGCCTTGAAAATAAGGGTTAACGGCGCTGGCCAGCAGTTCATTAATTTTTCTACTTGTAATGAATTATTCTCTGCTAACTCACCTACTGCGCCCAAATTTCCAACCAGAATTAGGTAGGGCTTTTCTTGTCTTACCTTAACGGAGTTAAGAGCATCAAACCCTGTCTTGTTAAGCGGCGCTAAAAAGCCGATAACGGTATCGGATGTGCCGACAATCAGGTTATTTTGAGAAAATGCATGAAGCAGTGTGGAAATCGCGTTTTTATGCGTCCAAGTTAAAGTTTTACTTATCATTTTATCTTTTGTAAATTAAGCAAAGTCGTTTGATTTATAATTTATTGTTTGACAATTTATTAGAATACATTATCCTTACAAAATGTCACGCAATTTAACTCGTTAAAAATTGCATGATATTTACTATAAATCACTAAAAGCATTGTCCCTTATTGTAAGGCGGAGTAAAAATGAAAATAAACAAGCAGGTAGTAAGTAAAACTACCATGGCGCCGGAAAAACAGCGCAGCTATCATGAAATCGTGGAATTTCTTGATGCTCACTGGCAAACAAACAAGCAAGATACAGCCCTGTCAAACATCAAGCAGCTTGATAAAGCATTGGGCAACGTATCACAAAAAACAAACGTTATCCTCGTAGCCGGAAGCAATGGGAAAAGTTTAACTATCAACTTTACCGCTCCTCTTTTACACGCTGAGGGATTAACGGTCGGCGCATTCTACATGCCTCACCTGCTTACCTACAATGAACGCTTTGCCATAAACAAAGAACACATCTCCAATAAAGCTTTTACCGACCTTGGTAATGAAGTTTTAAATGCTGCACAAAATCTTGAACTCGAGTTCAACAGCTTTGAAATATTAACCATGATGGCTCTTCTGTATTTCCAATCTAACAACGTTGATGTTGCCTTGATGGAAATCAGCACCGCCTACACCGCTCCTGCAATTTGCAACGCAAAAATTACTGCAATTAGCCGCATCACTACTGATGATGTAACAAAAACTGATACAGCAATAGCTGAGATGCTAGAGCTCGTAAAAGCGGGAACTCGCGTAATATCAGCCGATCAAAGCAAGTTAAATTTGCAAACCATGCTCAAAATTGTTGAATCAAAAGAGGCTATTTGGGAAATGCCAATTCGTAAATTGGCACAATTAAATTATCCCTTCGAGCAATTGCATGGCCGCTGCGCTGCATTGGCTGAACGTATAGCACAAATTTATGTGAATACGATTCTTGCGAAAGATTCAATCGTAGTATCCGGCTCATTGCTGACCAAACAAAAAGGTCAACGTGGCCGCCCTACCCTAGAAGCAAAACGTCAACAAGAATTAAATCCACGCAAAACAATCGAACAATTCTGGAAAGAAACAGATGCATCTCTTCCTGCTCGTTTCCAGCTTCTTGACAAAGAAAAGCCTACTATCCTTTTAGACACGGCAAGCAATCTTGATGCGTTTGAAAATCTTCTCCTTGGTATCCGCTTGCTCTATTATCAACGCCCGTTAAAAGGTCTCACCTTGATCATTGGATGCAACAATCCCGATCTAAACATGACTGATTTTCTCAAAGCGTTACGCTACTTCTTCAAAAAAACATCGGGACAAGTCATTGTCTGCCCTACACAACCGGTTGCCGCTCAAAACAGTAACCCGTCATGGGATGTTGAAAAAGTAACTAATGAAATCAAAGGCATGAAAATAAAAGCAAAATCAGCCAAGAATTTCAAAGAAGCCTTTGAAAGCGCTCAAAAATCAGTTGATGAACGCAGTGGACTAGTAGTGGTAACCGGATCTTCCGCACTGGTCACTGAATACTGGCATTATAAAGACATTAAAAAATTATAATGCAATGACGCTTCTCTCTATCTGCTTATCAGTTATTAGCGGTATCGGAGCGAGCCTAGTTTATAGACTCTTCTTCTTGTTACAGAGAAGAAGAGTCTTTTTCTTGGCAATGCGACAACAAGACAATCAAACTTCATTGTCCGACATGAAACGAAACCTATTACTTTCGTTTTTTTTCGCACTCATCCGAATCATATTTCTTGCAATGGTCTTTAGATATCTATTGCTATCATCACCAAACCATTTTATAATCGTAGCATTATCTTTTTTTATAACATGGTTAATCCTTATTGTGTTGCATAAGGAAAAATTTGATGCAAGAGACTAATTTTTTACAAACTCATACGTGGCAGCCCTTTGCGCGATTTACCACACATCCTTTTTTTACCGTTAATCGCGAGACGATTATAAGTACGTGGATTGTGCTCGCCCTTCTTTTAGTTATTGGTGCTCTGATATGGTTCGTACTGAGAAGACCAAATGGCATAGCCCGCTATCTTATTTTTTCAGGTGCGCAAGCATTCATCGATCTCACCACACAAACATTGGGATCGCTTCAAGCTCATCATTTTTACTTTTGCACCGCTCTTTTTTTATTTATCGCTTTATGTAATTGCATTACCTTATTGCCCTGGACAGAAGAGCCAACGGCCGATATAAACACGACACTGGCCATGGGGCTTATCTCATTCTTTTATGTTCAATGGTATGCAATCCGAGCGCACGGCATAGGTGCCTATTTAAAAGAATATGTCTCCCCCGTGTTTGTTATGTTGCCGCTCCACGTTATCGGTAAGCTTTCTTCAATCATTTCATTGTCATTTCGTCTGTTCGGTAATATTTTTGGCGGTTCGGTAATTGCGCGCATTTATCTTTCGTTTATTAAGGGCTCATTAATTCTAGAGCCATTGGGAATGCCACTGAATATTGCTATCACGCTCTTTTTTGTGCTCTTTGAAGGATTATTACAAGCGTTTGTTTTTTCTATGCTCTCACTCACCTATCTTTCAATTGCAGTATCGCATGAAGAAACAACACAAATCGGAGACCTTCCATGATAGAATGGGCAGAATTTTTGCATTACGGCACCATTGCTCTTTTGGTCTGCATAAGTGCTATTGGCGTTGGTCTTGGCCAGGGCCTTATCGGCATTGAAGCGCTCAGGGCCATGCATATACAACCGCAAGCATCACTTGATATGATTCGCCTTTGTGTATTGGGTATGGCACTTCTTGAATTTGCCGCTATTTCAGGCTTTACTCTTGCGCTGTTTATTTTATTTACCAATCCCAACATAACTTTATATGGAAGCATTGCTGAATTGGGTGTTGCTGCTGCTCTGGCAATAACCGGTCTAGCCATTGGGTTTGCCTCATATTTTCCCGCAAGCAGCGCATGCAAAGCACTCGCGCGCCAACCATTTTTTGGCCAACAAATTGTGCGCTTTATGCTTCTCAGCCAATCAACTATTCAAACTCCTCTTGTTTTCAGTTTTATTATTGCCATGTTTATCAAAACACAAATTGCTACCGTAACAACGTTGCCCGATGCACTTCGCGTGCTTGCCAGTGGGCTATGCATAGGTGTCGGCAGCATTGGCCCTGCACTGGGCATTGCTCATTTTGCAAAGATCGCCTGTGAAAGCATTGGCATTAATCGCGCTGCCTATCCAAAGCTACTCTCTTTTACCTTCATCAGTCAGGCAATTATAGAAACACCGGTCCTTTTTGCCCTACTTATCTCTTTAATACTTTTGGGCACAACGGTGAATGACAATCTTCTTGCAAGCATCGGGCTGTTCAGCGCTGCCATGTGCGCCGCGGTAGGAACCTTTGGCCCCGGATTCAGCTCGGGAAGAATCGCCGGAGCCGCCTGTAAACAAATTGCAATAGCGCCGGAAAATCATTCTTACCTTGCTCGCATAAGTATGTTTGGCCAAGGAATGGTTGATACCGGATCAATCTATGCTTTTTTAATCGCAATTTTGTTATATTTCTTTAGGTAAAAATAGTGAAGCAAAAAAAGGAGCAACCCACATGCATAGCCAAGCACACGTAAGCAAAGAGCATCAGTCTCTTATCAAAAAAATAATCATGATTTTTGGTATCGTTGGATTTTGTTTTTTTCTTTTTTTTACCACTAATTTTTTTAGGGTAAGACAACAGATCAGTAATGACGCGTATGCGCGCGCGGAACAGAAAAACAAAGCAATAGCTGATTATATCTCAAAAAACATTGCGCAACTCAATCCATTGGTCCTTTCGCTCAAGCAACAAATAGAGCGCGATGGAGCCAATCAATCGGCTATTATTGAATATTTACAAAAAAAACCGGTAGAAGTAAGCGGCTTGGGAGTTATTGTTAATTCACCGTGGTACGCCCCTTATTACGGCGAACATGAAGACAAGCAGGTTTTACAGAATCTGCCGCAATCAATAATGCATACCGATTGGTATAAGCAGGCAATGGCTGAAAAGAAAGAAATTTCAGGACTTTTTTTTGATGAAGAAACTAACCAGCCAATTTTTTATACCATAGCTCCGTTTTACCTCAAGGCAAACCCGCAACAGCCAGCCGGCATTGTTTTTGCCACTCAATCAATGGCACATATACGCCACATTCTCTCTACGCTTTATACTGATAACACCGGTTACTGTTTTTTACTTGACCAACAAGGTGCTATTCTTGCTCATCCGGAAAACTTTTGGGTACGTACCAAACAAACTATCATAGAGCTGGCAAACAAAGTAAACAATCAAAAATTGATCAGCAAAGCAGAATCAGCGCGAAGCAGCGGCTCTTCTTTTATGCATTATCACAATGAAATGACTGGCGACCGCTCATGGCTTTTTTTCACCAAAATTCCTGCAACCAATTGGCTTCTTGCCAGCGTTGTTGACATGCGCGAGCTACCATTGAGCGGAGATTTTTTACGCCATAATCTTCTGTTGATTACCATCAGCTTTATTGTGATGCTGCTGTGCGCTCTTTTATTGCTTCCCCCGCTATATAAACATCCCCATCACATCCTGCTTTGGATCATCAGCGGAGCGGTCAGCATGCTCTTTGTCTTGGGCATTGCCAGTGCGTGGATTCTTTCTATTCAATTTCCCCGCACTGAAAAAGATGCTCTTGCTATTGAGAACAAAGCGCAATTATACAAGCTCTTGGATACATTTGAAGAGGCGTACAAAGGAAAACTTGATGAAAAAAATATCGCACCTGAAAGTAATGATTATGCACAATTGTTGGCATACCGCTATAAAGACAAAAATTATGTACCAACCGGCATTATCATTAATGATATGCAATTTAACCCGCACGATCAGATAGAATTTGTTGGCTTTATTTGGCAACGCTATTTTGATGGCATTCATGATTCTGTTGATCGTGGTTTTATTTTGCCTCAGGCAACGCACAAAACAACTATTACTGAAATTGGCCGCACCAAACATGAAAAAGCCGAGACAATCATGTGGCAAGTGCAGGCGCAGTTAAATCAAAACTTGAGCTATAGCGCTTTCCCTTTTGATATAAAAAATATAAAAATTCAGATGCGCCACAAAGATTTTGAAAAAAATATTATTTTAGTACCGGATTTAGATGCGTATAAAATTATAAACCCTGCCGCACTGCCCGCCATTGGTCAGGATACTCATCTTGACGGTTGGCATCTTTTAAAGAGCTACTTTGATTATGAAATAGAAACCTATTTAACCAACTTTGGCCTCTACGGCTATGGTCCTTTTGGTATTTATGATGAAGCGCCGCTTTCCCAGGTTCCTGAATTGCGGCTCAATGTAGTGGCTCAGCGCTATTTATTGGATACAATCTTAACCGACCTTCTCGCCTTATGCGTGATTGCCGTTATTTTATTTGTTTTACTTCTTACCTATTTCTCTGAAAAGAAATTTGAATTTATTCTAGAAACATGCGCCGCCGCGTTTTTTAGCTCCGTATTTGCGCAAATTCAATTTAGAGCCAAGATTTTTTCACACGAATTTGTTTATTTTGAAATCTTCTATTTTACGCTGTATCTCGCCATTATTTTGATTTTGATTACTACGTTGATTCATATGTTTAAAATGAACGTCCCTTTGATCCGCTACGATAGCAACATTATAACCAAATTACTGTATTGGCCATTCATTCTGGGAGTTATCTGGAGTGTGACCATGGTGTATTTGTATTGAAAAAAACGGAGAAGGATCTAATTCTACCCGCATAGTTTGCGTTAAAAATTCAATTTTTTTGTCCGCCTGATCATCATAGGCTTTTCTATCCGCTATTGTTGCGATAGCAAATGCATGTAATGCTGGGTCAATACCTTCATTGAATCTGGCGGCTATGAGCTGGCAATATTTTTTTAGAGATAATTGTGAAGCTTTTTCCAATAATGATTTGTCATCATCCATAGCATGAGCATTTAAAATAGTTATGGCTACAAGGAGCAATAATTTATTTTTCATAAAAGCTCTTCCTAAAGAAAAACAATTGAAACAATCTCGTTTCAGATTGTACCTATCTATGATAATTTTGAAAAGAAAACATGTGTTTCTTGAAGAAGTTATTCGGGAATAGGTCTCAAGCACTTGATAATGTATAAGCTATTGAAAATACTATCTCGTGACACAATAACAGCTCAGAGCAGTGAGAATAGCCCCGGTCGCAATTGCCGCCGGTTCATAATATTTTTGCAATGATGGACTCAGTTGTTGTTTCATAAGTTCTCCATCACAAGCTTTAGAGAATGGATACCATTGAGCTAAGTCATTTGCTATACTCCCCACACAAGCCGCACCAATTCCGCCCGCAATACAACCTGTTATAGATGAATTATTTGCATTACATTCTGCTGCACAATATTTTGTTGCCAGAGCTATCGCCAGGCCACTCGCAGCTCCGCACAGACCCCCGGCAGCACCCACAATA
The DNA here is from genome assembly GCA_963707655.1 of uncultured bacterium. Taxonomy (GTDB): domain Bacteria; phylum Babelota; class Babeliae; order Babelales; family Vermiphilaceae; genus JAKAUA01. The sequence goes on from OY970172.1 coordinate 618,409, forward strand.
AATTCTTTAATAGGGGTCTTATTTTGCGGAACTTTGTCAGCACAACACATCCCCCCATCCCAAAATGATTTATATATAGTCATCCAATTATTTTTATAAAGAATCGGTTGCTTGCTTTCATCATCCCCACCAATATAGATATGACTATCTATTCCATAACACCACTTAAAAGCAGCTGCATGACCCATTTCATGACAAAAAATGGTGATTCCGAGAATGGGGAACACAGCTAGGGCTGCAACCCCGGCCATCAAGCCCAAGCCCTTGGTCGCATCAATTTTCATATTTTCTTGAATAGGCTGAACAGTGAAACCCATTAACAACGCACCAATTATTAATATTTTTTTCATTTTAAACCCTTAATTAAAATTCTATTATGAATTTAATAATAACATTTCCATTGCCCATGTCCAGGTTGGGATTAAGGGATTGATCTATTATTCTTCGCATAAAGACGGTGACAGGAGCAACTCTCATCATTTCATCCCCTCATTTAAAGTAGGCAAAGAGCATGACATTGCTACAAAATTCATTTACATTAAAGTTTTAAAAGAAAAATTTATATTTTGAGGATACTTCATGATGTATAACAACCTCCTGCAAGCAATTGGCAATACTCCATTGGTGAAAGTTAATTTTGGTGGTCCCGGCACTATTTATGCAAAACTTGAATACTTAAATCCGGGTGGCAGTGTAAAAGATCGCTCTGCACTTTTTATGATTGAACATGCGGAAAAAAATGGCCTTCTAAAGCCTGGCGGCACGTTGATTGACGCTTCTTCCGGCAATCAAGGCATTGCAGTAGCCATGATTGGCGCACTCAAAGGATACAAAGTAATTATTACCGTATCTGAGAAGATCAGCAAAGAAAAAATGGATACACTCAGAGCCTATGGCGCACAAGTAGTTGTGTGTCCGGCCACCGCTTTGATTGACGACGCGCAAAGCTATCATACCCAGGCAAAAGCACTCCATGAGCAAACCCCCAATTCATTTATGCCTAATCAATATTACAATCCCGTAAATGCGGTAGCTCATTATAGCTTATTGGGGCCGGAAATTTGGCGTCAAACTGATGGCAAAATTACCCATTTTTTTGCCGGCGCAGGGACAACAGGCACGGTAAGTGGTGTTGGCCGCTATCTTAAAGAACAAAATCCCGCTATCAAAGTCTTTGCCCTTGATTCAATTAATTCATTCAGAGCTACCGGGGGCAACCCTAAACCCTACAAGCTTGAGGGGTTGGGGATGGATTTTGAAACGCCGGTGTTTAACCCAAAAGTTGTTGATGAAATTATCACCGTCTCAGATGATCATGCTATTGAAATGCTCTCAACCCTGGCGCGCAAACATGGTCTTTTGGTCGGGCCAAGCAGCGGTGCCGTAGCCTGGGCAGCTGCTCAAAAAGCAGCCCAATTGAAAGAAAATGACATCGCCGTCATGATCTTTGGTGATTCGGGCCGTGCATACCTTACCAAAGGATTTTATTCTTGATGGGTAAATAGGTTTTGCCACTTACCACCTCTGATTATTTTCAAGTTGAAAAAAATACATGAGCTGATATACTTATCATAAGTAACTTAATTAAATGGAGGTTATTATGAAAAACAAATTACTCTTATTGGGTTTAACCCTATTCACCGTTCCTGTTATGCAGGCAAATGTTTTTACCAGAGCATGTGCTACAATCTTGAAATCCGGTACCAAATTCACCTTTTTCGGTACTGCGGGATTAGTGGGCAGCCATTACCAGCTCTTGCTAGAAGCGAAAAATGATTTTTTATTCTACAAGATGCATAATAGGCTAAACCAACATGAAGAAAGAATCTCATCATTAGAATATAGAGTGCAGCAACTAGAGACAGGAAAGCCTGCTCAGGTTGGGCAACCTAAACCACAAATTGCTGACAATAATATGGGCAAAAAATTCTGGCAATGGGGAGAATCCCTCGTGACCGAAGAAAATGTTGCACTCGTAACGGCAAACATAGAAGCAATAAAATATAGCGGCCAGAAATATGGGGAACGCTTCGTTGATGCAGTAACCCAAAGGCCAAAAAAATTATAAAAATCCTTTATCCTTAATGGGTAAATAGGTCGTGCTATGCCACTCTGCTTATTTCAAATTGAAAAAAATATGCGAATTGGTATACTTGCTATAAGTAGATTAATGATTAATGGAGGATCTAAATATGAATAACAAATTAATAACTATCCTTTTAGGATTAACCTTTTTACTCACCCCAAAAGCTGAAGCTATGGGCGGGGTAGCAGCGCGATATCTCTTAGGCGGCGGTGCCGCAGGAGCTGTCGGCGCAGGGTTACAATATGCGCTTAATAATTATTTGCCATTGCTCGCTCCTGCAGTACAAGCAGCAGCTCCGGCAGCAGCGCCAGTAATCAATGTTATGATGCCCGCAGCAGCGCCAATCGCAGCTTCAGGCTTTATGGCAAAAGTACTCGGTGGTGCCCTTGTTCCCCTAGCGTACGGATGCTGGACATATAGAATGGAAATTGCGCTCGCCGCAACAGAACTAAAAAATAATGCGATCTTATGGTGGCACAATAACAGAATCACAGACTTGGAACGAAAAGCCAAAAACCAAGCTGACCAGATCGTAGAGCAAGAGGATAGGCTCGCGCAACAAGAAGCGCGCCAAGAAGAACAAGCGGTACAGATTGCTCAGCTCCGTGAAGATCATGAACAACTTAATAATAGAGTCGTGCAGTTGACTGCAGTGGTAAGTGAGGTTCAAGGACAAAATCCTGCCTGGTACCAAAGAATTAGACAAATATTTAATCGCGTTGTAGGCAACAATAACCAAGCCCAACAAGTATAAATACCTACCTCCTTAATTAATCAAGCAAAAAAGCTCGCCGTAAAAAAGCGAGCTTTTTTCTGTCCAAATTTTATAGAGCCTTGTTTTTTGGATGGGGCTTTCTTAATGCACTGTTTCTGCTGCGTCTATCAAATCAGCAATATCTTTTAGGTGGTTATTTTTTGCAATATCACGTGCCGTTTCACCATATTTATTTTTGATTGCCGTGTTTGCTCCTGCAGCTAAAAGCAGAGCAACAGTCTTTTTATGATGCTCTCTTGCTGCATCCATTAAAGGAGTGTAACCTTCCTTGGCATCTTGAGCGTCCATGGCACCACCAGCGATCAAAAGCAATTTAACTATTTCTGTATGCCCTTGCATTGCCGCATCATGCAATGGAATAAAGCCGCGCGCGTCGATTTTATTAACGTCCACTCCTGCTTTAATAAGCTCACGCACTTTTTCTACGCGATTTTCAAATGCAGCGGTGTGCAATGCACTTATTTCTAATCCATCTGAATCAGCATGCTCTGCCCAACGAGTAAGTTTGCGCGCAGATATTGCCTGCCTTGAATCATTTTTTCGCGACATAACACACTCTCGCTATAAGTATTCTTCTAACACCGTTAATTCTATTGGCTCCGGCTTTACACAATAACCGCCGGGCATAATGGGTGAGCCAAGAGAATTGGCAACATCATAATCATGTATGAATGATACGGGTGTTGCATATATTTGTGTATACCCCTGCGCTTTTAATTGTTCAAACGCACGGTCAATATGCGTTCCGCCTGCCAGAGCAACTATTACCCCTTTATCCGCAGCATGGATTATGCTATGCACCAGGGCGCAATCAACCAAGCCGCTATCAAAGGTTAATAACTTCTTCAGCGTAAGCAATCGGTTACTGCGCTGAGTAATCTTTTCAAAATATGCAGCACTGCTCAATGCATTATGCTCTTGCAAACGCAATGCATGCATGCTCTTTTTTACCTCAGCACAATTTTCTTTGTACCAACGATTGAGTGCTGATCCATCATCGTAGCTCAAGATTTTTTGCATCATCTGCTGCACTTCATCAATCAATGAATAGATTCTAATAGCACACGCAGGTTGCGATATGTAAGAACTTTGGTCCAACTGGCGCAGCAAGCCCCCTAATGATATCACTCGACAATATCGATACTCTATATTTTCTGCGTCAAGACCCAGCGCTATGCACTCTTTTGTTAAACTTGCCAAAATACCACGATTTGAATTGAGCCAAAATTGTTTGTGCCCATAACTACCACTATTATTCGGCGAGCTTAAGTCTTCTAAAATGATCTTCATTGATTGGTTTTGTTTAGCTAATAGATGAGTAATATAGGTTCTTTGGGCGCTATTTGCCTCGTGCATTTTATCATGAAAATCGCTACACCCTATAATAATTTTGTGCTCTTGCGCCGCCTCATCCCACGCGCGCAATATCTTTACTTCATAAATATAGCTCTTGATGGGAGACGAAAAGCAGAGAAAAATGCCACCACATAAGGCAAAAAATAGCTTTACCACAGCACTTCTCCTTTTACATAGATATAGGTTTCTCCTTTTTATTTTATTACATGTTGAAATATTTTATCAACATTATAAATTAAAATAATCTAAAAATGCCATACAAAAAGAAAGCGTGGGATGAAAAATGGAGATGTAGAGAAGCGTATTAACTGTCAAATCCAGCCTTCGCTTATTCCGGGCATTCAGGCTCGGTAAGCTTCGGCGGATAGCCGACAATTCTCGCTATAAATGGCAATTATTTTCCTCAGCAGACAATTTGAATCCTTAGCAAATCTTGGCATAGGCTAAAAAAATACCCCCACCCAGACAGAACGTCACGGATAGGGGAAATGGAGGTTATCAAGGTAAAATGTGTGCTGCTTTAACTGATCATTTGCATGATCAATTATTACTGATAGGTAGTCTACGTCAAGATTTGGCAAAAATCAAATTTTTATCTTTCAGCTCTCTAGCAACACCTACCAAAAAAGTGATTTGATCGTTATTAAGCCTTATTATTCAACCTTTTTTTATCAATTTTGCCCGTCGCCGTAAGCGGCAAAGATTCAGTAGTGCACACAAAAGAACGCGGTATTTTGTAGGGGGCCAAATTTTTTCTACACAACTCCTGTAGCTCTTGCTCTAAAGTGGGAGTTATTTCACGCACTTGTACATAGGCAACGGGAACTTGGCCAACCGCTTTATCTTCGCGCCCAATAACTGCCACACGTATCACTAAAGGGTGACTCATGATCACATTTTCAATCTCTTGGGGATAAATTTTTATTCCCTTGCTAGCAATAACATCTTTCAATCGCCCGGTAATAACTAAACGGTCCTGTTCGTCAAAATAGACCATATCACCGGTATTGAACCAGCCATCTCTCAATACCAATTCAGTTGCCTCCGGTGCATTATAATAGCCAAGCATAATATTATCTCCCTTTACCCAGAGCTCTCCAATAGAACCGGCGGGTAATGGCTGGCCCTGCTCGTCTCTAACTTGAGCCTGAATGCCTACAACAAGGGGTCCCACGGTGGGCGCAGAAGCTGCTTCATCTTCCAGATGTGCTGATATTAAAGGAGAGGTCTCCGTTAATCCATAGCCACTACAAATCTTTCTGCGATAAACGAGCTCAAAACCGGCACAAATCTTGTCTTGCAATGCATCACCACCGGAAACAAAGTATTTGACCGAATCAAGTGGCGCATTTTTAAGCAAAACAAGCAAACCGTATAATGCCGGAACACCCAAAAATATGGTTGGTTCATGGCGTAATCCTTCCAGCAAATAGCGGCGCTCAATACGCGGCACCACAATTACTGTTGAGCTGGTAAAAAATGCACCCCAAATGCACGCGAATTGTGCAAAGCTATGAAACAAGGGCAAAATACCGAGCAGGCGCTCACCCGGCAAAAGACCCAATTTTAAACGAGATATACCTTGAATAACATTGGTTATCGCATTTTTCGAACTGATCATCACTCCTTTAGGAAAGCCAGTTGTTCCTGAAGTATAGAGCAGCGCAGCCATTTCATCCGGCTCCAGATCGACAACTTCAAAAGAATCCGCTTCTTGTTCAGATGCCGCAGCGGGAAAATCTGTGAGCCTAATTAAAGGAAGATCAGAGGAATAATTGTTGTCTTTCAGACGCGCATGCAACTCATCAGAAACAATCATAAGACGCGGTTGTGAATCGGCAATAATGTGCACAACTTCAGGCTCTGTTAAAAAAACATTTAAAGGGGCAACCACCGCACCCAGTTGCGCAATGGCAAAATAAGCAACATAAAATTCAATTGAGTTTTCCCAAAAGAGCAGCACGCGATCTTTTTTCTGCACACCGCGCTCTTTTAAAAGCCTACTTAACGCCACTGAGCGCGCATAAAGATCATGATAGGAAATCGATTGACCCTTGTACACCAAAGCGATATGCGCTGGAGATAAAAATGCTGCTCGTTGCAATAAACGCCCAATAGAGAGCAACTTATTATTAAACAATGAAGCAGCATATAAAACATCAAACAACTGTTGCTCGGAAAGCCCCTCGTTAAGGACACTCGCATCGGGCATGGGAGGATATAGAGTCATTTTTTTACCGTTCCTTTTTTATTCTTCATATTCTATAACCTGCACGGGACATCCTCGTGCAGCTTCTTTTATACTATCATTACAGCGAGCTATTGGCGCATCTTTTTTAACACGCGAAAGATCAGTCACTTCAAAAATTTCAGGCGCTATAAATTCACATAACCCACAGGTAATGCACCCCGGCTCTATGCTTACTTTTTTCATGAAAAATTCCCTCGCGGCGATACTGTTTTTTATGTATACTATAACAACAAAAAAGAGAAAAAAACATGACATAAAAACTCTACGTCATGTGTACCATTTATGATAAGGCTTTTAACCATGACAGCATTAAAAAAAGGATTATTGATCTCTATCGAAGGGATCGATGGATCGGGAAAAAGCACACTCGCTGCTGCTCTTGTTAAAACATTGTCATTGGCCGGTCTGCCAATACTATTAACCAAAGAACCGGGAGCTACGCAACTGGGCACTATCTTACGCGCACTCGTTCAAAAAAAAGAGATGCCTATTTGTTCAAAGGCTGAATATCTTTTATTTGCCGCTGACAGAGCGCAACATTTTGAACAGATAATTATTCCTGCGCTTGCGCAAGGCAAAATTATTATTTCAGATCGCATGGCCGATTCATCGCTCGTGTACCAGGGCTATGGACGCGGCCTTGAAAAAGAGATGATCACCACTATTAATAAATGGACAATGAATCACGTTGTTCCCGATCTGACCATTTATGTAAAAGTAACTGCACAAACGGCTTTTAAGCGCATTATACAAAGAAATGCGGAATTTACCTCATTTGAAAAAGAACAGACAGAGTTTATTGAACGGCTCATCATTGGTTTTGATGAAATCTTTAAAGCACGCGCCAATACTCTCTGGTGCGATGGAGAGCAAGGGGCAGAACAAATTAGCAACCATGCAACGCAAAGTATTCTTTCATGGATTACCAATCAACAACCAACGCCGTAGCGCCAACGGCTACTCATCGAGTACCCGCTTATTTATGGCTGGGCAATCATGACTTTTTAGTGCAAAAAACAAAGAATTTCTTGCGCGCTATGTTCTGCGCATCAGATGCATGCACCCTCTGCAGCGTATGCCGCAAAATTGAAGAAGAACAGCATCACGCGGCGCTCTGGCTCGCACCGGAAAAAGAACTCTACACGCTTGAGCAGATAGAGCTCATACATAGCACCATTGCCTATAAGCTTGCTGATGGTGAACATTATTTTTTCATAGTACAAAAAGCTGACAGCCTTTCACCGCTTTGCGCCAACAGTCTGCTAAAATCTATTGAAGAACCCCCTGCCGGCTACCACTTCATCTTGCTTGCCGAGCGGGCTGATATGATAGTACCCACCATACGTTCACGCTGCCAAACAGAAGCTCATTATGGCAATGCCGCACCGGCGATACATCCATTATTAAGATTTTTTTACTCGAGAGAGAATAATGATTCAATAGCTTTTTTGAAAGAAATTGAGAGTAACAAAATTGGCGAGCAGGAAAGCCTGCAATTGCTTGATGCTTTGTTATATTACTGGATCGAAGAAGCAAAAAAAGCGATCATCAACAATCAGCGCAAAGAATATTTACACGCATGCACAGTGATCGAAACAATGAAACAAACATTTTTAAAACCGCCAATGCCCGGCAGCAGCAAGTTGTTTTGGAAGAATCTGTTTTTACAATTTCATACTGGTACCTGCAGCTAAACTCGGCAGCAATGCCCATTCATTTCTTGGAAACCCACCGATTTCCGGCAATATAAAAACGCCACAGTTTATCTTGCGCTTTTGATATGCCAACGCGCTTAGAAGTGACCATCGTAAAATCTTGCTCCTGCGGGTGAGTAATCAGATACAACGGCCCGCGATGCGTGACATCGTGACCATATAATGCAGGCGTGATATCTAATGCTTCGCTCAATTTCCCCGGTCCGTTGGTCAAATTTTGAGCAACAGTAGTGCCGCGATAGTGTTGCATGATCTCGATTCCTTGCAAAGGCTCAAGAGCACGAATCAGTACCCCGCCAGCAGGAGTGCTGCTTTCACGCGCTACTAAATTTAAACAATAATGAGTATGAATGGTATAAATATACGCATGACCCGGCGCGCCAAATAATGCGCGATTGCGATTGGTTTGTTTATCAAAGGCGTGAGAAGCCTCATCGCCAAATTCATACGCTTCGGTTTCAACAATCATTCCCGTCACGCGCTGATCATTAATCACGCGTACTACTACTTTTCCCAACAATTCCTGGGCAACTTCAACGGTATTTCGTGCATAAAATGAGCGGGTAAGAATGGTCATAAACTTCAGTAATTTTTAAAAAAATATCTGTGTTTTAGAAAAAATAGTGCTATTTTCTTGATAGATTACTATAGTACAATGAATAAAAAAGTGAAGCAAGCAAAAAAGGGGTAGCACGCATGGAAGCACACTATTCATCAAAAAAAAGATATATCATATTTATCTTGGCGCTCCTCATTCATGCCCTACTTGCTTTGATTTTATTTATGACTTTTTTTGAAAAAAAACTTGATTGTTTGTTACCCACTCATCAGAATACCGATCTTGATTTAAAAAAAGATTGGGCCGCTCGTTTGCCCGCACCAATTTTATTTTATGACATGATCGATGATCAACCCAGCATTGCGCAAAAAGAGCAGGAAAACTCTTCTGCTGCACCGATAGAAAAAGAAATAAAAGAAGAAATTGAGCAGGAAGAACATGTCGTGGCACACCACCAGCCTGACAAACTGGAGGCCCCTGAACATCGATTCCCCGCAATGGAAAAACCAAACACTCTCATTGAAAACGTGGCAATCAATGTTGATCAAGAGAAAAAAACAGCACCACGCGCACAACAACAAAAAGCTCGCGCTAAGAAAGTGCCGTCACAAAAAACAACAATGACTCTTGCCGATCTGACAAAAATGTATAAAAAACAGCTCCAAGAGGTACCTATTGAAAACATGTTCCTGCAGGGAGTTCCTGATAAATTACCGCCGGACAAGCAAATTAGTTTTGAACGATACAAAACAAAAATTAATAGCATTATTAATGATATGTATAAAATTTATAGGAATGAGATGGGACCGGTACCACCAAATCTTTCAGTCAAAGTCTATGTGGCAATGGAGCGCAAAGGAATTTTTAAAGATCTCTATCTGGCGACCTCCAGCGGTTATCCGCTCATTGATAAATGCGTGATGAAAATTTACCGGGAAGCAAGCGATCGCTTTCCGCCGATTCCTAAAGGGCTGGAAGAAGAGTTGTTCAAAGGCTTTATTATCTTACAAAGTGGTTATCGCACGTCGGGGGGCAACTGGTTGCCTTTTTGAAAAACTCACTTCAAATGTTGCTTTTCTTAAAATAAATTGGGTAGCCTCTGCCTATAAGCAAGACTAAATCAAAATCGGAAATTAAGAAAAGTATGAAATTACCGAAAATAACCAGAAAAAATATAACTATCGCGAGCAGCATCGTCATAGCAATTTGTGCTCTGGCACTTGCATACACCATATACGATTATATGACAACGCATCACAAGCAAAAGGCAAGGCTCCATGAAACAAAAACATTTGTACCGCAAGCAGAAGCCCAATCAACGCAAGATTTAGCTATCATTTTGCAGAAAAAAATAATTCGCGCTTTGCTATTGGGGACTGCAATACTCTTTTTACTCAGCATCATGCTATCAAAAGCGTATACGGGCAATAGACATTCATTATGGTTTTTGGCTATTTTTTTCTCTCTGCTTTTGGCCGCTGACATTGTTGTTATCTGGTATTTCGAAGTACGATTGGCACGTTTAAAAATGCAAAGCAATATTGTAGAAAACGACGCCGATGTAGAAAAATTTTTTGAGATACATAGGGCTCAAAACCCTAACATTTATGAAGGAAAATTTCATTACGTACCTATCGGATTTCTTTGGTATTCAATAATACTCAATGAGAAGATTCAAGGGGACATTGGAGATGTGCATTTATATTCCTATCCCTGGATAACGTATGATCTTTCCACAGACAAAGAACTTAAAGAGAAGATCGATAAGAATATTAATGCCGGCGTTTTTATTAGCATGAACGCTATTAATGAAATAAGATGGGCTCTTTCCGGGATCACCCAAGGCAATAAATATGTATTGAATTGGCAAGAAGATATAGCTCTTCATACTGATTTCAATTACAGAAAATATCCTTTTGATCAGCAACAAATTATTATACGTTTTGAACATTATGACTCGCTCACAAGAATTATGCTTCTTCCCGACTTTGAAGCATACAAGATGGCCACCACCAAATATCCCCCCATCGATAAAAATATCAACTTGTCGGGCTGGAAAATTACCAATGCCTATTTTTGTTATGTTTTAAGCAATTACTCAACCGATTTTGGCATAAAAAATTATTGGCAAGTTAAAAACTATCCCTTTCTAACATACATTATTCAAATTCAACGTAATTTTACCGAACCGCTCGTTACTGGACTGCTACCTATACTTATTATTCTTTTTATTATTTTTGCGAGTCTACTCATACTCTCAAAAGTAACGAGTCCAAAAGATACAATTAACGGTATTCTCGCGTTACTTTCAAGTCTTTTTTTCGCCAATTTGATTTCTTATCAAACCTTGCAAAATACTATATTGTCGCCCAGCATAACCTACTTTAAATTATTTTATATCATAACGTACGTTATTATTTTTGTTGCAACCACGAATTGCTTGCTCTACGTATATAAACCAAATTCGTTTCTACATTATGATAAAAATTTTATTTCACGATTACTCTACTGGCCCGTGGTTATGACAATTTTTTTTGTTATAACACTTATCTTTTTTTAAATTAAGAGGTTAAGAGTTGAGCTAAAATATTGCACGGTCCAGGATATAACTGAATAACATCAAACCAAAGTATAAACAAAGCGTAAAAAGGCTAACAAAATGAAAAAATTAGGAAAAAATAAGCCTGCCACCCTCGCGATCGCTATTTTAACAGCATGTGCTGTTGGCATTTTTGGTTATCTATCCCATAGTTACATGAAGCTTTATAGCATTAAGCCAGTACCCCATACTTGGGTTAATATCGATCAGAAAAAAGATTTTGATCAACCGGAAATGTTGAGAAAAAAAACGATTCAATGCATAACAATGATCATTATTGTTCTTGCCTTGTTTATCATTTTTTTGACTGCATTTCATAATTTTGAGCGGCTTTGGTTATGGATCGCTGCAATATCTTTATCATGTTTATTATGTATCGGCATTATTTTAATCTGGCATTTGGAAATTAAAAAAACTGAATTCAAAATCGATTATAATGTGGTTGCTAATGATGAGGATGTGAAAAATTTTTTTACTGCTCATAAAAAAGAAAATCCAAAAATATATGAGCCCGAAGCTCATTTTCTTCCTGTCGGCTTTCTTTTTTATTCGATTGAAATTAATGAGGAGCGAATCACTATTGGCAGCTATCCATGGCTAAAGAGAAATATGAAAAAAGATAGCGACATTCCCAATATTTTTATTGCAATGAATGCTACACAAGAAACAAAAACATGGACCGTAGACAATAGGCGCGTTGGTGATATTGAAGATGCATCTTGGCAGGAACAGTTGCAAATTGAAAGCCATTTCAACTATGCGAAATATCCCTTTGATCAGCAAGATATCGTCATCCGATTTGAGGAAGAAGAAACACTGAAAAAAACAATTCTATTGCCTGATTTCGGCGCATATCTACCAGGTAACCCTTATCCGCCACTAGATCCCTCTTTTCACCTTGATGGCTGGACCATAAAAAATGCCTATTTTTTCTATGACTTATCTGATTATTCAACCAATTTTGGTATAAAGGATTACTGGCAAGTTAAAAATTATCCCTTTCTTGGCTATGTCATCCGGGTACAACGCAATTTTTTTGAACCGCTTTTTTCCGGCTTGATACCAATAATTATTATTTTATTTATTACTTTTGCATGTCTATTATTATTGCCAAATCAGAAAGGGGCCGACATTCGACTCATTCTCGCGCTTTTATCAAGTTTGTTTTTTGCCAATGTTCTTTCTTACCAAAACTTACAAACAATGATACTCACCCCCGACATCACCTATCTCAAAAGTTTTTATATCATAGCATATGTCGTCATTTTTTTAGTGGCCGTCAATATCATACTGTATGTATACCGCGCCAATGAAGTGATTATTTATAAAAGCAATCTACTTGCACGGCTATTGTATTGGCCCGTTGTTTTAAGCATTTTTTTTATAGCGACGCTTATCTTTTTTTATTGAAGAAATAAAACCCTCACCGGCTCTATACACCGATTCCAAGCTCTTACTTAGATATTTTTAATTTCGTATCGAGCTCGTCTACTTGTGCTTTTTTATAAAAATTGATATAATTTTTAATCATAAAATAACATTTCATATTGCCTCGGTCTGTTACCAAAAAAATTCCAGCCGTTCAGCTATTGGAAAAGGAGCATCGGTGCCTATACCCATTCTTGAAATAAAAAACATTAGCAAAGTCTATCGCGCCGGAACAAAGTCTGTTCACGCTCTCGACGATGTTTCACTCACTCTTTTTCAAGGTGAAATATTTGGTCTTCTTGGCGTGAATGGCGCAGGCAAAACAACATTATCGTCCCTCATCGCCACGCTTCATCCTCCCACATCAGGAACCATACTCTTTAGAGGTGAATCGATTTATGAAAATTTGGTTAATTACCGCCGATCACTCGGCTTTTGCCCCCAATCACAAAATCTTGATCAATTTTTAACCGTAGAAGAGAATCTCATCTTTGCCGGCCGCTATTTTTTGATGCCTGAAGAACAAATAAAAGAGCGCGTAAGAAAATTGATGCACGATTTAGAGCTCACTCGTTATGCAGATTTTAATATAAATGCTCTTTCCGGTGGCACAAAGCAGCGCGTACTCATCGCTCGCGCGCTTATGCATCATCCCGCTATTATCATTCTTGACGAACCAACCGTTGGGCTCGATCCCGATATTCGTCGTAAATTGTGGGATTTAATTCTTGATCTAAAAACCCAAGGCATAACCATTATCTTAACAACCCACTATCTTGATGAAGCAGAAGTCTTGTCTGACCGAATTTGCATATTAAATAAAGGAAAAGTGGTAATGGTTGAGTCAGTGCAAACACTCAAAACAAAGCATGAAATGGCCACACTAGAAGAAATCTTTTTACGACTCTCCAAAGAAGGATTTATTCAAGAAGGCTAAAAAAATAAGGACCCGAGTTGGTATATTTTACAGACAACTACAACTTTCGTATTTTCTGTGCATTGATACGGCGAGACATTAAAGTTTTTGCGTCGGAGCTCATTGACACAATAATTGATGGCATCGTCTTGGTTGTTACAGAAATATTGTTGTATAGCCATTTCTTGCCTCTCATGGGCATGCCCTCTACCGAGATCGCTCCCATGTATATAGGAAGCCTTGTGTTTGTACTCTTCTTTTTAGGAGAGAATTTATCAATAAGCCATCTGTTTGATCTTAAATATGAACGATTTATAGATTATCAATTACTTTTGCCTATTTCCCGCCCGTGGTTATTTGCTCATTACCTTGTCTCTTTCATTATTGAGTCATCAATCATAAGCGGCCTACTCCTGGTGTTTGGATTACTTCTTTTGGGTAACAAATTTGCCGTTATCAGCCCTAATTGGTTTGGCCTTGTCGCCATCTATTTCTTAAGTTTAATTTTCTTTGGTCTCTTTTTTTTATTTCTCGCTTTCATTGCCCACTTTGAATGGTTTATGGATAATGTCTGGCCACGAGTTCTATCACCGCTTTATGCGTTTGGCTGCACCGTGTTTGTATGGAGCAAGGTAAATCAGCTTTCTCCATGGCTCGCCAAGTTTTGTCTCCTCAATCCACTCACCTATGTGAGCGAGGGATTACGAGCAGCAGCTATTGGCGGTTCTGATTTTATTCCCTTATGGATATGCATAACCGTGGTGAGTTGCACCATCATTGCACTTTTTTATGCGCTCATGCTCGGCATCAAAAAAACATTGGATCCTGTATGAAACAAATGACATTATCAAAACATGAGAGAATCCGTATCTTTTTTGCGTTTTTGAAGCGAGATTTTTATGTCTACTTCAAAAGAATACATACGTACACCATCAACTTTGTTATCCTCTATCCACTCACCTATATTATTTCATTTGCCTATATTCAGGCAAAAGTCTATTTTGGCACTGAAAATGTTACGCAAGCAACTATATTTTTTGCCGGCAATGTAATTTTACTTATTATGAGCCTTGCATTTGAATTTACCATCACCCTGCTCTTTGATTTAGAAAATGAACATACGACTGATTATCGCATAACTATCCTTGACCCATGGCTGGTGTTAGTGGAACACGTTACGTTCACCACGCTTTTTTCTTTTATTCTTTTACTTCCTTTTTTTCCTATCACGGTACTCTGCCTGCAAAACAATTTTGACAGCTCTCATATATCGTGGCCATTGCTCTTCCTTATGCTCTTTTTAAGCTGCCTATGTGGCGCTGCGTACCATATACTCGTCGCATGCGCATTAAAAAATTCAAAACAGATTGTCCATTTTTGGATGCGTTGCAATCTTCCTTTAATTACTCTTGGCGGTTTTTGGACCCCGTGGTATATTATGAATCAGTACTCACACACTTTGGGAATACTGAGCCTCTTTAACCCTTTACTGTACGCAACAGAAGGAATACGACAGGCAATTATTGGAGGAAATATGTTTTTATCGGCAAGCATCTGCGCCATTGTTTTAATAATTTTTTCTTTTGTGTTTACCGGTGTTGCCCTGTATTTGTTCAAGAAGAAGGTGGATCATATCTAACATGCAGCCAATCTATACAACCAGCATGCGCGTATTTTTAGCATTGTTGAAAAGAACTTTTTTTGTTATCGTGCCACAATTAAAAAATACTCTTATTGATGGCCTTTTTTTAACAAGCATTTATGTGCTTCTTTTTGGTTATCTGTATCCTGAAATGGGCATGAGATCAAACTTTATCGGTCCGGTTTTTATCGGTTCAATTCTTACTTTGCTCTGCAGCCTGAGCTTTAGTTTGGCGGTGCGCATGGTCAATGATCTTAAATATCAGCGCTTCATCGATTATCTTTTCACCCTGCCCATCGCAAAAACATGGCTCTTTGGCTGGTACGTTGCATCATTTTTAATTGAATTGGTTCTTGCCACTGCCCCGTTGCTCATGTTTGGCCTCTTCTTGTTGCGCAACAAAATAGATTTAACTCATCTACAGCTCCCTCTTTTCATCCCAATTTACGCGGCGAGCGTGCTTTTTTGCTCAATTTGTTTTTTGGCGTTCAGCATTTTATATGATTACGAGTGGTTCTTTGATAACATATGGCCGCGCCGGCTCACCCCGTGCTTAATAGCAAGCTGCTCAATGTTTCCCTGGCAGAAAGTGCACGCTTTTTCTCCATTAATAGGAAAATTATTTTTACTTAACCCAGTAACCTATATTGCCGAAGGATTACGAGGCGCCTTGTTTGATCCGGCTCTTTCATTGTCCCCATTGGTCTGCCTCGGCATGTTATGTATATGTAATGGATTGGCAGTTTGTTTGCTCATACACAGTGTTAAAAAAACATTCAATACGGTATAAAATATATGAATTATTCATCATGCAAAAATCAGACTCTTATTTTTTTACGATTGATGCAGCGAGATTGGTATCAATATAAAGATCGTATTTTTAGTTATTATCTGATTAACTATGCGCTCATATATCCAGCCCTTTATGCATTTTCTTTTGGCTACCTGCAAGCAAATCTTTTTTTTGGAAATACCGATCCTTTAAAAGGAACTATTCTTTTTGTGGGCAATTTTTTATTGGTCGTCATTGTACTGTCATTCAACCTTGGGCTTGAGTTGCTTTTTGATCTTGAGCATGATCGAACCGTTGATTATCAGATGACAATCATTAATCCGCGCCTGATAATTATAGAACGCATTTTATTTACTTCATTGTTCACTTTTTTTATTCTGCTTCCTTATTATCCGGTCGCAAAATTGCTTCTCGGCTCTTTTTTTGTCACCTCTGCACTTTCAATACCAAAAGCCATAGCGCTTTTATATGTAAGCAGCCTTATGTGCGCAGCATATAATCATTTTGTCGCCTGCGTATTACCAAGCGCTGATTCGATAGGAATATTTTGGCGCCGCGTAAATACGCCGCTGTTTATGCTTGGTGGTTTCTGGGTGCCCTGGTATGTATTACAAAAATTTTCACCCTGGTTGGGCGCTGTTGCAATGCTGAATCCATTTTTGTATGTAACAGAAGGCATGCGCCAGGCAGTACTCAACAATAATCTCTTTCTCCCTTTTTGGCATAGCTTTTTTATGCTGCTCCTCTTTACTGCCATGTTTACCGGGGCAGCACTGTGGAAATTCAAAAAAAGAGTTGATCATATTTAAATAAAATCATTTATAAAAGTTTTCTGCATATTTTGTAAAAAATAATTTCTCACATGCATGAGTCATCATTTTCTGATACCCAAATCGAACCTGAGGTTTTAGCAGCACTTCATGAAATGATAGCAGCATATGACCCCGAGCAACATAAGGCTGATAGCGCAAAAAATAAGGAATTGATCGCACAATGGTCAGATGAAGAAAGACAAAGCTATCTTGATGATATGAAGGAGATAATGGGAGATCTTTCCAGCCGTCCGATAGAAACTGCAACGGACACCGATGAATTTAATTCTTATCGCGTTGCTCTAGCTGCAATAGAAGAAAGTATAGAAGCACGATCAGCCAATAAAGCTGCGCAAACCGATGAATCTGTTGCTTGGCTCGCAAATTTATCAGATGAAGAAAGACAAAGTTTATTGGATGATATGGATGAAATTATGGGTGCGAGCAAAAAGCTATAAAAAGGATGTATAAAATTTGATGAATCAAATGCAAAAAAAGCATTTCCTTACTTGCCATGCAGTTTTATATCAAGGAATCACTGATGAAGATATATTTTTTGAATGGATAACACATATAAAATGCATAGAACATTTTGACGGGGTGGGACTTGATTTGTATCTCTACCTGAAATCAGACACATTATCTTCACACGATTTATACGAATTGCTTGGTTTTTTCAAACGATACAACATAGATATGCAACAATTAAGACCATTTTTAACTGAAGAAAATAAAAAACCATTTTTAAAACCAAAAAAAGCATTTTGGTATAAAGCTCTTTTTGGCGATTTAGCAGAAGTCAAAAGAAGGACTAGACCATGAACATGATAGTTAAAAAAAGTGCCTTTCTTGTCTGCGCAGACGTCAAATACTATGGTCCTACGGATGAATACATGTTTTTTCAGTGGGTAAAAAAAATTCAGTGTATAAAAGATTTTGAAAAAAAAGATAATATTCTCTATCTCTATCTTAAATCTCGACGATTATCATCGCTTGATCTCTTTGAATTACTCGGTTTCTTTAAGCGATATAAAATCAATATGAAGCAATTGCGGCCATTTTTAACCAAGTTCAATACAAAGAATTTTATAAAAGATAAAAAAGCATACTGGCACAAACCTCTTTTTGGCGAATAACCCATTATCATGAATCAATCAACACAAAACAAACATTAAACAAAGGCTACTCGAATGAATCCATATGATCGCCAGCATTGGCATGTTATGTGCCCATCGACTCCAGACATTCAGGAAGAATATATAAACGTTTATCCTGAAAATGATGCTTCACAGGTTCCTATAAAAGATACCGTCACGATTACTCTTTTCCCTCAAGCATTTTACTCTCAGAATGATGAGAATTTTTTGTTTTATTGGCTCAAATATTTTAAAGGTATTAAGGCGATACAAGGATACAATCTTTATATTGACCCCAATGAAGTTTCTGAAGAAGATATTACTGATTTGAGAGCTATTTTTAAGAGATATAAATTTCAAGACATACAGCAGCTGTACTTGTTTAAGAATAAAGACAACAAAAACTTATTTGAATCCTTTGGTCCTCTAGAAGACGATGAGGAAATCATAAAAAATAAAGCGTTGTATGAGGAATTTAGAAATTGTTCTGTACCCGCGGAAGTCTTGGAGCAAATGAAATATGATCAAGAAAATCCTAATGATTAATGGCGGATTAATGCTGCCCGACATCGAAATCGCCGCGTTCATGTCGCAGAAAAAAATACAAGTCTTTACGGCTTGATAAATACGCGGTGTCTATAGGATTAGTTCTATAGTCAGTTGCATCGGCATGAGCATGAACATCTGCTCCATGCTCTAATAAAACATTCGCCACTGCTATTGATTGCACAAAGTGCAAAGGAGTGTATCCTCCACAATCTTTATCTGTCGCGTTTGAGCCATGTTCGCACAGATAGCGCACCATTTCTTCATCATCTTGTTCTGTTGCGTAATGCAGTGGATACTTTTTTGCTGAGCTGGGCAGGGCGAGTGATATCTTCTTTTCCTCAACCAAGTAACCCAGCGCCGGCATATTTGCATGCATTATTGCCCGCGCCACTGAATCGACAGATAATGGGCCGGGAATTTGTGCTTCTCCCAGCAAAAACCCCATAATCTTCCGATCGTGTTCATCAATGCCAAGGTCGGCAGATCTGTTTACCACATCCATTACTTTTATTTTCTGGCTATAAGAGAGCTTATCACTCTCAAGACTTTGGATAATAATATCTGATCGATAGGTATAAGGACGGGTATCAGAGCGGCTATCGAGAGTCTTATTAATGTAATAAGTAGGACAACTTTTAAGAAACTCATTAACTAGGGCAAATTTTGGCTCTTTTAGGGCTAAGCACATGACGCAGCCCCGTTCGGCGAGCTTAACCAAAGAAGGTATATATCTTGCAGGTCCTATTGGCAGTTCTGTGGGTTCCGCGGCATGAGCGGCGGCTGTCAGCACTGCACTGAGCAGAAGACAGTTTTTTATGGTTGTCAGCACACGTTTTACCATGTTCATATAAAACACTCCCGATAATAACCCATCGACGATAGCCTACTCTTGTGATATAATGGCACTAAAATAAGATAAAAACCAGAAAACAGATTATCAGCGCCCATGGGAAAAATTTTACTTTTTTATAAATACGTCGCTATTCAATATCCAAAGCAAGTCCTGAAATGGCAAACGCGCCTGTGCACTGAATTAGAGCTCAAAGGCCGCATAATTCTTGCTCACGAAGGAATCAATGCTACGCTTGGCGGAACAGCAGAAAACATTAACCGCTACAAAGCTGCTATGGAAAAACATCCCCTTTTTGGCTCCATAGATTTTAAAGAGAGCGATGGCGCAGCCAACTATTTTCCCCGTCTGCGCATTGTCATTAAAAATGAAATTGTTTATTTGGGTCTTGACCCTGCCCTGATTAAAGCAGAAGACGGTGGCACTCACGTAACCCCCGCTCAGGCGCATCAGATGATGCAAGAAAAAGCTGAAAACCTGCTCATTCTTGACTGCCGCAACACCTATGAAACAACCGTCGGTACCTTTGTTGATGCAGTACGCCCCAACACTCAATATTTCAGAGAGTTTCCCGGTTATGTTGATACCAATGCCGATATGTTTAAAGGCAAGCAGGTGCTCATGGCCTGCACCGGTGGCATCCGCTGCGAACGCGCTTCAGCATACTTAAAATCAAAAGGCGTTGCTGAACAGGTATACCAGATTGAAGGGGGCATTCATCGTTATATAGAGCAATTTCCTGATGGTCTATTTCGAGGAAAAAACTATGTTTTTGATGCCCGCGTCACCGTACAGGTCAATAATGATGTTTTGGGCTCCTGTGCTTTATGCCAAGCCCCTCATGATGAATATGCCAATTGCATGAATGCAAGCTGCAACAAACATTTTATCTGCTGCGCGTCATGTCTTGAAAAATATAAAGGCAGCTGCAGCCAGACATGCTTTGAACTTCTTGCGGCCAATAAAGTTGCTGCACGCCCTGCACGCATAAAAATTGAAAACACTCCTGAAAAAAGTTGTAATCTTTGATATGGAAAAACTGCACCAAAAAATAGCTGAGCCATTACATATCCCTCCCATTATTAGCAGACAAGTTTCTTTAAAAAATAAAAACTGGTTTAATACCGGCGGGTCTGCGCAATTCTTTGCGCAACCAGCCAATGCTCAAGATTTTCAAGATGCTTTGCAGTTTGCTCACACGCAACAATTACCCATAACATTAATCGGACACGGCGCAAATGCACTTATTAATGATGCAGGCATTGCCGGGCTGGTGATTTCTCCCTCTCTTAACACACTACACATTGATTCTTACGACGATCAGCACATGAGCGTGCATGCAGGAGCTGGCGTTTCTATGCATGATCTGATTGTTCATTGTCTGGAGCACAATCTTATTGGCCTTGAAGAATTCAGTGGCATTCCCGGCAGCGTAGGGGGCTCGGTGTACATTAATCTACATTATTTTGAATTTTTATTGGCTCAATTTCTGGTAACTGCGCAGGTTATTAATCGCCACACTGGCACTGTACATGAAGTGGATACGAACTGGTTTAATTTTGGTTATAACTACTCAACGTTGCATGAGGGTAATCATTATCTTCTATCGGCAGCCTTTAAACTCAAAAAAGCAACTGATCTTGAAACCTCCCACGCGCAGGGAAGACGTGCAGAAATTATGCGCCACCGCTTTAAGCGCTATCCAACCAAAAATACCTGCGGCAGCTTTTTTAGAAATTTTCTTGACTCCGAAGTAACGCTCATGAGCGGCGGCAAAAAAATGATTTATGTTGCCTATTATCTTGATAAAATTGGAGTAAAAGGTGAACTGCGCGTTGGCGATGCACTCGTCTCGCACCAACATGCTAATATGCTGGTGAACCAAGGTGCCGCGACAACGGCCGATATTGTCAGCCTGGCGCGCACCATGCAAGAGCTTGTTCGTGATCAATTTGGTCTTATTCCTCAGCCTGAGTGCCGCCTACTGGGATTTGAAGAGTATCCATTGCTCTGAGCGGCAGCAAAGAAAAACAACTTCACTGCCGCATATCTTACATCAACAATTAAGATTTTTTGTTGCTATAACCAAAGATGAGGGAGATAACAAATAAAATAATAAATATCGCGAATAAGATTTTGGCTATATCAACTGAAAAATCAAATATACCGCCAAAACCCAGCACACCAGCTATTAAAGCAACTACCAAAAAGATAACTGCCCAACGTAAAAAATCCATATATGCTCCTTTTTAAAAATTCAACTTCAATTCTGTTCGTTTAATAGCTCAATACCATAATCAATAAAACGCTGTAAGAGTGCTCCATTGCTGCTTGCTCTATTAAAAAGCTGCTCTTGCTCTGGTAGCGTTGCCGCATCGGCATATGTCTTCTTTGGTTCTTTTTTGACTTCAATGATCCCTAATGATTCATCCAATCGCTGTTGAACTAAATCGAGCAGGGCTTGCAAATACTCAAGATTGTCCGCTAGTTTTAATAAAAGCTCACGTTGCATCTTAATAAGTTGCTTTTTAGTAATCTTCTTCTTTTCATACCGCGCAAGAAGCTCAACGCGTTCATTCAGCAAAGCTTTTCGGCGCAACTCTAGCTGATCTCTATTCGGCTTAAAAATATCGCCTGCTTTTTTCGCTGATTGAGAAATATTATTACTGAGAAGAACCTTGCTGCCAGAGTCTGATGATGAAGCTCTGTCATTATCTGAAGCACACAATGGATAAAAACTCATTACTAAGACGATACATGTTTTTTTCACTCTTGCTCCTTACAGCACAATATTAATGCCGATAAAAGCCAAGATGGCCAAAATCAAGAATATGGCAAAAATAGCTTTTGCTGCTGTTGATGCTGCGCCGGAAACATTGGTGAACCCAAATAAGCCAGAAACAACCGCGATAACCAAAAACAACAATCCCCATTGCAATAAACTCATATCTTCTCCTTAGTAAATAAATACATTAGACTTACTTATAATTAAGCAAGATAGTTACCTTAAAAGCAATACTTTAAAAGCACTATGAATGAATTAATCTTTATCATCCACACCCTGCTCATCAGCACATGCGCCGTCATCGCGCTCCGTTTTGGCAAAGAAGCGCTGATAGCCTTTATTTGCGTACAAAATATTTTGGCGAATCTTTTTGTGATAAAACCAATTACGCTGCTTGGGTTAACCGCTACCGGTGCAGATGCTTTTACCATAGGCGCTGTCTTTGGCTTCCACCTACTCCAAGAATTTTATGGCCCAGAGCTTACTAAAAAAGTAATTCTGATCAGCTTTGGTCTTCTGTTCTTCTATATCATTGTCGGCCAAATCCATCTCATGTACACTCCTGCGCTCTTCGACACTACACAACAACACTTTGCGGCGCTCCTGGGCTTTATGCCACGCATTGCTGCCGCATCATTGGCTTCATATTTAGTTGCGCAACAATTTGACTGGCTTTTATATGAAAAATTGCGTGCGTTATTTGCGGGTAACTATTTACCCCTGCGTAATTATCTCTGTGCCGCTACTTCACAATTGTTGGACACCGTTCTTTTTAGCCTGCTCGGGCTGTGGGGGATTATCGATAACATTGGTCAAGTTATTATTATCAGTTACTTCATAAAGCTCACCGCACTCGCTCTGACAACCCCATTCTTATTACTGGTCAGAAAAATGAAAAGCTCCCGATCAGCATAGAGAAAAAATAGTTGCTTCGACCCGAATACCCTCATTCGAATTGACAGATAGACAATAAATGGTATCCTTGAAGTAGGATGAAAGTTAACTACTCACCGAAGAAAAAGGATATCTATGAAAAAATTATTACTATTATTACCCGTTATGATCAGCCAATGCGCTTTTGGTATGGACCAAACAACATATAACCCATTCATTAAAACTGAAAAAGATAATCGCGTGTATAATCCATCACTGCGTGATGCGGCCAATAGCCAAGCTCGCGAGAATACATTATTTGCCACTGGTTTTGCCGGTATCGGCGCCTTGGGCAATAGAATGCTTGATCAGGCCTGCAGAACAGTACAGGGATCACACGTTAAACCGATTATGGCATCTACCAAATGGCTCATACCCGGATGCGCATGCGCTGCAATTGCCCATGCAAACTCTTTGACGGTGAACGATGAAACAGGAACAAAAGAACGTTTATACAAAACTATAGTGCCATTTACCGCACTGGGCGCTGGCTACTATGCAGCAAAAAGCATTACCAGTCGTGCAGTAAGCAAGGTAGGCGCAGCTCCATTGTTGTGCGCTGCCTATGCGGGATTAAGCGGAATAAGCTTGTTTGAAATCTGGCATCAAAATCATTTAGAAAAGCCACAATCACACTGGTACAGCAAATATTTACCGTGGTAAAAAATATATAAAAAAGGGGGGATTTAATTCCCCCCCTTTTTTATAGTGCCTATCTCTTTTGACCACACAACGGCAAAACGGCATACCCCTTTTCACCACTGTTCCGATTTAATCAATGCTTTCAAACCATTTTCCCTTGAAAAACAACACTGATACTCTTTATACTTAATAGAGAAATGAGGGGAAACAAATATGGCTATTATCAAAAAAATAATTGTAGTATATTTTACCCTGTTTTTACCAACACAGGCGCACATCTTTGAAGCAGAAAAATGGGTAAGTTCAGATTCAAAGCAAACAATCTCCCTCTTGGGTGATTATCATCTTGCTGAAAATAAAGAAAATCAAGTGAATGATACGCAGCAAGATATTGTTATTGAAGTTGCTAAGCGTTTGAATGCAGCCCTCATTCTTGAAGATGGCAAAACAGATATTGTGGCATTTAAAAAAGATCCATTGCATTACGACCGCAATACCTATTGTGAATTTGTTATTGATAATCCTACTAAAACCACTTTATTGCTCGGCTTCACCCAACGCTGCCAAGAAGAAGGCATTACCGTTAACAACGTAGAGTTCCGCTTTCCTGATTTATTAACTTCTACGCAACTACTTATGCAAAAATTAGAACAAGTAAAACAAAAAATTTCTTCATACGATGACGGTCCTGTCTTGAATAGCTATTATCGCGCCAAGCTGCAGGAATTATACGATTTCGTTGAAAAGCCATGTAAAAAGCTCTTTGCGCAACTCAAACAGAGCGGAGCAAATCTTACCCTGACAGAGCCAACAATTCGTTATCACCATTCATATAATCGCGCATTAGATTATCTGTGGGAGCAGAATAGGCTGTGTCTGCGAGATGATACAAAGTTAAATAAAATTCATTATATTATCACGGGCCTGGAAGCAAAGCTTTTAGATCTTGAAATCTTGCACGCAATTGCCGAGCAAAAAAATTGTCCTCATATTATTATTTGCGCTGGGGCCTCACATCTTAATAGCATAAAACCGGCGCTTGAAGTCTTAGGGTTTACTCGCACGCACACTAATAATCCCGCTGAACAAACATGCAGCCTCAATGGCACCTATATTGAACCGCAAGCGATTAATGTTGAAAACACGTTAAATGCTTTTTATAAAAATGAGAGAATTACAAGTCAAAACCAAGAAGTCCCATCAACCGATTTCTCTTCCATTATTGTAGGCGCGCTGCTTTTATTGGTAGGTATAGCTGGTTCAATCGCCGTAATACGAAACTTAAAGTTATAAATCTCAAATCTCACTAATCCCCCAACAAGGAAAAATGGCTTCTCCCATCTTTAAAAAAACGGATGAAAACATTCTCCTAATCGTTCATTTCGGCATTCCCCTCAAATTGACAAATAGAAAGCTTTTGTTATACTTATAATAAGTAAAAAACAGAGATTAAATGGGCTTTTACCCATTACAATCAATGGAGGCTTTTATGAATACAATTAAAAAATTATCCCTTTTTGCCCTTACCCTTTTTTCATTCGCCCAAGGTCACATATTTGAAGCTGAAAAATGGGTAAATCAATCAAATCAAACTGTTTCCCTTTTTGGTGATTACCACGTTGCTGAAAATGAAGAAAACCAAGTGAATGATGTACAACAAGCCGCTCTTATTGATATCGCAAAAAATTTGAATGCTACCATCATCGTAGAAGATGGTTATTCAAATGGGGCAGAATTAAAACAAGATCCGCTTAATTATGATTATAATAAATACCGCAAATTCGAAGTGGATAATCCACACGAGATAACTTTGTTGGCAGGATTTACCGGTCGCTGTAAAGAAGAGGGTGTCAAAGTTAACAACATTGAATTCCGTTTTCCCCCTTTAGCAACATCGGCACACATGATCATGGCAAAGATAGAGCAAATAAAACAAAAAATAACAACCTATAATGACAACGCATTGAATGATTATTATAAACGCAAGCTGGAAGAATTACGCACAGAAGTAGAAATACCTTGCGCATCATTACTCAATGAACTTAAAAATTCTTATGCCAATTTAGAAGAATCATGTCATAAAATTCATTATAAAAAAGAATATGACCAGGCATTGTACCATTTATGGGGCCACGCCGCATTCGCTGACATGTATGATAAAGTTAACCATATTATTATCGGTTATGAAGCGCGTCTTGTTGATCTTGAAATCTTACATGCGATTGCGCAACAAAACAGCCACGCAATTATTTGCGCCGGTGCCGGCCACTTAAACCGTATCAAACCGGCATTGAAAGAAATTGGTTTTGCGAGTGTAAAGAGCATGGGCGAACAACATATAGGAAACGCTCCTGAACCGCGCGCATTGAATATTACTCAAACAGTTGATGCTTTTTATAGTGCTGATGAAATGGCTACGGCCCAACAGCAGGCCAACGCGTTAAAATATTTCACCCCTATAGCTCTAGTGCTTTGTGTGCTGTTAGTTATAGCCACGCTCGGTGCATTGGTAGTAGTCAGACACGCGCGCACGCGAACACAAATACAATCATTGTAATTAAGGAAAAACCATGAACTTTAAATCAATCCAGCCGACGCTTATCCGGGCCTTCAGGCTCGGCAAGCTATGGCGGACAAAAATAATCGCCGCTTTATTGCTCGCAACGACAGCAGCAACAGTTCACGGCAGTGAATTAATTAAGCCAACCAGCGGATTATGCCTCAATGGCTGGTACAATAAATTAACGAGCACAAAGACTGATGTTGATAATTTTTTCGAGAAAAAATATACCCCCTATTTGGGCGGCATGGTTTCATGGGAAAGTGACGAACTCAAAGAGTTCCAGCTCAGCGTAAAAGAACCCAAGAAATGGGCCGGTCATGTGCTCAAATACCTTAATGATAGTGCAGGTTCAAAAGATTCGCAGAAGCCCACAGAGCTCAAAGAGCTTAATTTTGCCAGCGGCGCAACGCGAAATATTAACGTGCCCGATACTAGACCTTCTCTGTTAAGCAGAGCAGCCAATTATATGTTCTCAACGATCAAATCAGATTTAGGCTATGGCCCGCGATCTTTTAAGCAGTCAGGCTGGCTTATGCATGGAGTAAAGCAAGTTGCAACAGCTGCACGACTTTTGGCGTACAAACGAGCTATTAATGCAATTTTTATATCCGCCTTAGCAACATCCGGCTACGGAAATGTCATAACTGAAAACTTAAATAAAACATCACAATTTAAGCCAATGTCATTAGCGCTCTTGGTTACGGCGGCAGTCCTTATCTCTCCGCCACTGGAGGAAGGGATATTTACGCATGCCACAGCACCAATGCTGTCGTATGTGGGTGGAGAACGCCTTGGAAGAATAATAACTCCCCTGCTATTTGGAGCGATGCATTATCATGAGAATCCAATCAGGTGGGCATTCCACGTAGCACAGTTGGCGCCCTTATCTTATCTCAATATTTCACACCTGCAGCAAAATCCTGACAATATTTTGGTACCCACATTGCACCACATGATGCATAATGCTTTAGCGATGTGGCAGATCTACGGAAATAAGTAAATCACTATGAAATTTAAATGGCGGGCCTACAGTGCCCGCCATTTTTTTGTGCTTTAATGTAACTCTTTCTATGAGCAATGCCGGCAATTCATAATTCATTGACCACAGGCAAAAATACCTGGTACAATGAGCGCTCAACACAATGGTGATGATACAAATTAACTAATTTAAGCCATAGGGGCCAGTTAATGAATTCAAAAACTATCACCGCTTTCTTTCTCGCAATAACTGCAGCGACTGCCCGTGGCAGCGAACTAGCCAACGAAAAACTTTCTGCGATTGAACAAAAGTGGATGAATTGGGCAAATGCACGCGTTGAAGAGGAAAAAGATACATTTTTATCTCTCTACAATCTCAATCGCTCCCATTTAAACAATCAAGAAGCCATCATGGGCATAAGAAGTTCTCTCGACCAAATGATTGAAGATATGATTAACGCTTACGATACAGAAGAAAAATCAGCCATAAAAACAGAAGTCGAAACAATACAAAAAATTGCCAATGCAATTTTTATTGGACCTCAGTGTGCGTGTGTGAAAATTTTATCCGATGATACGTTTGAATATGGGGATGTAGCAACAATGCAGCATTACTCACAGAAAGAATGCTACGTCGTATTAAACGCCTCAAAACACAGCGATAATATGGCTGAACTTGAAGCAATATTGCGGCATGAGTACAGCCATATTGTACATGAAGATAATTTCCATCATGAGATGCTACGATGTGCTGCATGGGTCAACTCACAAGATGCGCATGAAGAGGTAGCAGAAAAAAGCGCTTCTTTCCATCAGGCTTATGAAATAAGAGCCGACGTGTATGCTGTAATGAATTCAGCTGATCATGGCAATGGTTTGATTGCTTCTTTAAAGAAAATTGCTGAAGAAGAAGAGCAAACTCATCCTAAAACAAACGAGCGTATTGCCTTATTAGAAAAAATTAAATCAGAATGCGCCGCGGCACAAGAAACATCGCTATAATTTTTTAAGAAGCATACCCATCAACCCGCTTAAGCCATCCGGCAAGCCAGCGTTGTTCACCTTTTTCTACTGGGCTCAACGCAACTCGCTGCTGCAAAATGTTCTTTGCCTGCGCAATAAAATCGAGGAGCGCACTTTCTACGGCCATCCCCTGCATATGCTCAAGCACCTGCAGTAAACCCCAGCCTTTACCCGCATAACGCTCAGTCTCTTTAATTCCCTCACCCTTAAAATGCACATAATCAATCAATGCCAGCAACCCCTTGCTTGTCTGCGCCATGCGATCAAATTGTTGCGCAACATGCGCCCGCTGCTGCTGGGCAGCTGTTGCAATAATCACGTCACGGGATTTTAAAAAGCGCTGCACCACAAACTCTGCCTGCAGCTCAACGGTTGATGCAAGTAATGCGCGCAATTCAATCATTCGTGCACTTTCAAGATCGGCAAGAAATGCAGCGCGATCCGGCCATGGGCAACCTACTTTAATTGCCCGTGCAAGCCAAGCGGGTATTTTTATTTTATGCTCTTGCAAAAATGCAACGAGCATGGGGAATGTGTCTTGATAAGGGCCCATTGTGTTTACCGGATACCAAATAAAATGGCCAATGCCTAATGAGGGAAAGGCTTCACCATTGTTCCATGAAGTTAACTGAGCAATTGATTTATTGCATTCACGCTGCCAGAGTTTGTCGGCAAATAATTGTAACTCTGCTTGAGCAAGCAATGGTGCCGCGCCGACATGAAAAGTTAATGCAGAGAAAATAATAAAAAGAACACTCTTCATGCCGCTTGCTGCACCTGAATTTCTTTTAATTGTTCAGCATAGACAATACATTGCCTTTTTAATGCATGTAAAAACTGTTCATCGAGCAGACATTTTTCAAACTCTTTTTCATCATCAAGGGGAATAGATTTATTAAATGCTTCCATGCCGATGGCCACAAGACCGGTAAGAATTTGTGCCATCTGGGTGCCTACAACACAAGGATTTTTAGGGTCCTTGAGAATATTCAAAAAGTTGCCAACCATGCTCAAAAAGGTAACTAAAATACGCTCTGTTTCTTGCTCATCAGCTTCAATCATTTCTTGAATTGTTTGTGGTGGCTGGGACTGCACAGGAGGAAGAGGCGGAGCAGTAACTACATAATTTTGATCTGGTTTTTCCGCGGGAGCCTCAGCAGCGCGTTGCATAGTAAATGAAAATAAGACAGCAACAAGAAACAGCTTAGTGTGCTTCATAATTTCTCCATAGGCAAAAAAGTTATTTTTTTTGACTATAGCGAAGCACATTTTATATTCACAAGAAATTTTTAGAAATATTTTCAAAACAACACAAACTACTCAGCGTTCAAAATATTGCCCTGCTCATCACGATATTCTCTGCGCACCAAGAGTTGCATGATGCGTTTTTCTGTTGCGCGCTGTACAAGAAAAAGATAATTCTTGTACCACAGTGATTCACCTTTTTTAGGCAAATGTTGCAATTTTTCAGTAATGAAGCCGCCTAGTGTCTGCTCTTGCGTCGAATCAAATTCTATATTTAAAAGCTTAGTCATTTCAGACAATGATATGGTTGCATCAATCAGCCAGCAACCTTGTCTGACGGGTGATATTTTCTCATGAATTGGCTCTTCATGCTCATCGCTAATTTCGCCGACAATTTCTTCAAGCACATCTTCCAACGTAATTAATCCGGTAATAATGCCATACTCGTTAATCACGACGGCAATGTGCACATGCTGATAGCGGAATTCGCGTAACAACTGGTTTACTTTTACGCTTTCAGGAACAAAGAGAATAGGGCGCAGTAATTCTTTAAGTGGTTTATCAGGGGAGCTGGCAATAGCGGCAACAACATCTTTTAAGTGGATCATGCCTACCATGTTGTTTATGTTGTCCAGCCATGCGGGAAGACGACTGAATTGATGCTCCAAAAAGACATCTAATGCTTCTTTGGCAGTTAAATTAACTGGAATAGAGACAATGTCTGATGCCGCAATCATAATATCTTTCACCGGTGTACGACCAAGTTCAAATATATTTTGCAACATTTCTGTTTTTTCTTTTTCGATTAACCCTTTTTCAAAAATGTAATCGATCAAGAATTGAATCTCATGCTCTGATGAAACCCATTCGCTGCCCGATTCAACATCCTTTGACCCGCTTATCTTTGCGGTAATAAAATCGGTAAATTTAATGAGGAAACTGACTAGGGGATAAAAAAGATAGAATATAATATTGGTGATCCACAAACTTGACCTGAACAGACCCTCGCCGCGGCCACGAGCAAGGTTTTTTGGAATGATTTCACCAAAAAGAAGAATAGTTACCGTTGCGAGCACGATCCCCGCCCAGAAGCCCAAGCCGTTTGAAAGATGCAGCCTGCTGAATATTATCGAGGTAATCTGCGTAGAGATAGCGGAAAGTATCACATCGGCCAGATTGCTGGCGATCAATATAGTAATCAATACCCGATGAGGATGCTTTTCCAAATTTTGAAATAGCGTAGTATACTGCGCCGAAGAGGCGGCAGCCATCTCTTTGAGCTTAAAAAGACGAAGAGCCGCTATGCTTGTTTCTAAAAATGAAAAAACTGCACGGCAAAATAAACATATAAGAAAAAAGAATATGTGCGCGGTAAGCGTACTACTCAGGCCATCTTCCATCATAAAAAAATACCCCTTAATTATTATTTATATTGCTTCACTCCATTGACTCATCATCAATGATTTCATCATCTTCAGGAGATACCAAATCTTCAAATTCTTTTTCAAAGAATGTGCGTAATTTTTTGCTGCGTGATGGATGGCGCAGTTTTCGTAGTGCTTTTACTTCGATTTGACGGATACGTTCACGAGTTACAGAAAAATCTTTACCAACTTCTTCAAGAGTATGCTCAGAAGCGACATCGATACCAAAGCGCATTTTAAGTACTTTTTCTTCACGTGGCGTAAGTGTTTTGAGTACTTCTCGCACTCGTTCTTTTAAATCATTGTTTGCAACCGTATCGGATGGAGAAAACTCATTTTCATTTTCAATAAAATCTTTAATGAATGCATCTTCACTATCACCAACGGGAGTTTCAAGAGAAATTGGTTCTTTTGAAATCTTGATAATATTTTTGATTTTCTTTTCATCAAGATTCAGTTCTTTTGCCAATTCAGCATAGCTTGGTTCGCGGCCATGTTCTTGAATAAAGGTGCGTTTGATTTTGTTAATTTTGTTGAGCGTTTCAACCATATGAACCGGAACACGAATAGTACGTGATTGATCAGCAATTGCACGAGTAATTGCTTGGCGAATCCACCAGGTTGCATAGGTTGAAAATTTATAGCCACGCTCAAATTCAAATTTTTCAACTGCTTTCATTAAACCGATATTACCTTCTTGAATCAAATCAAGAAAGTGTAATCCGCGATTGACATATTTTTTGGCAATATTAACCACCAAGACGTAAGTTTGCATTTGCAAGATCATCTTTTGCACGTTTATCTTTTACTTGAGCTCGTCATAAGAATTGATGTAATAATGTTTAAATATTACTGTTTGTGGCAATACCGACTTCAACTTCAATCTTTTTAATCGCTTTTGACTGCGCTACGCATATTGCGCTCAATTTCTTCCATCTGTTCGCGCTGATCTTCAGTCGGTTCAATAATGGCTTGATAAGCTTCGAGCTGATCTTGGCTAGAATTTAATGAGTTGCTTCTTTTTCTTTAATTTTCTTCATGATATTTTTCAATTTTCTTGCCCATTTTGCTAATAAGCTTATTAGAAATTTTAATTGAGCGAATAGTTTCACCAATTTTTTCTTTATTTTCTTTCACCTCTTCAAGCATCTCTCTTTTTTTCTTATCAGAATCAAGCTTGCCACGATAACTTAAATAAATCTTTTCTTCATTATCAATCAAATCTTTAATTGTTTTAATAGTGCTGAGAAGTGCTTTTTTTTCTTCTTCAATATTTAGGAAGATTTTCTTCATCAAATTCAGAAAATTGAATAATATCTTTTAATGGGAGGCTGTTTTCTTGTAATTTTTCCCCAATGTAGCAAATTCTTTATGAATGAACGGGAAAGCGAGAAATAGCATCGATAGATTCTTTTTTGCTCAGAGCAATTTGATCAGCAATAACCGTTTCTGTTTTTTTATTTAGGAGAGGAATTTTACCAATATCGCGCAAATAACATTTGACCGGATCGGTAATCTGTGAAGCTCCTGCTTCCCGAACCACTTCGCGCTCATCATCTTCGTCTTCTTCTCCACCTTCTTCTTCATCTTCATACTGATCGCCTGAGCTATCTAGCGAGCCATCTAAATGAGATTTGATATTGGTGCGACCAACCTCTTCTTCTTCTTGAAAGTCATCAAGAGAGTTTTGTGTTTTATCAAATTCTTCTTGAGTAATCAGGTCAACGTGCTCTTTTTCAAAGGTTTTGAGCATATCATTGGTTTCAGCCTCTGTAAGCTGATGCTTATCACCAAATTCTATAAGCTCTTCATAGGTTAAAACATCTGCCTGTTTACTTTTTTCAACAAACTCTTCAATTATTTCTTTTTTTAAATCAATACCGGTTTCTTTTGCTTTTTTGCTGCCAGCATTAATTTTTTTGCTCTCACCTTCAGGGAGCTCTTCTTTGATAAGTTTATTTTTTATTGTTTTTACGGCGGATAGAATTTTTTTCATATTTTTGACCCCTTAAAAAGAACCTAGATCAGCTCTTTACCTATCAATTTTTTTCTCAAATTCAAAAATTCATTAATGAGGTACTGCACCCGCTCATTATCGGCCTGCTTTTTTGCCTGTTCTATTTTAAGTTTTATATCATTTACAATTACTTTCCAATGTTTTTTTTGCAATTGGGTAATAAGCGAATCAAAAGTCCTTTCTTCCGGCTGCAGATCGCCTTCAAGAAGAAGTTTGCTCACAAATTGCCGCTCCTGCTCTCTCAAAATGTCAAAAAACTGCATAAAAGTGATGGCAGAATTTTGCTGTTTTGCATGATCAAGAACTTGCAATATATCACGCAACTGTTGAGGAAGAAAAGTAAGCAGGTACCATCCATTTTCCTTATTGAATAATTGTATGTTACTCATTATAGCAAAAAATATCTTTTTTTCCAATTTTGGCAGGTCGGCTGAAGACATAAAAGAGACGGGAATTAAAGGCTTTTTCTCCTCTGATTCAACCTTTGTCGGGGCCTTTGCCAATTTTGATCCTTCCTGCTTTAACGATTCAAAAGGTATATCAAGAAGATCGGCCGCTTTTTTTAATAAAATATCTTTTTTCAGCTGATCTTCCAGCGGCTGGAGAGCATCAAGAATTTTGCGGGTCAAAGAGAGCTTGGCGCTCAACCCCTTATCTTTAAAATCTTTGCCCAATGTCTCTATAAAAAAAACCAAAATGTCTGCTGCCCGCTTTATCAAATCATTCAAATCACCCTTTTTTGCCAAAAATGATGCTGGATCTTCTCCTGCGGGCAAAGAGACTACTTTTAAATCAATAGTTGCCTGCCAGCACAATGAGGCAAGGCGCAATATCGCCTGCTGACCGGCGGCATCCCCATCATACAGCACCAAAAGCTGCGTCGCGTGTCGTGACAACTGCTTTAAATGCTCTATGGTGCAGGCCGTGCCGAGCGTAGCCACGGTATTGCCATACCCATTTTGCACCATTGCTACACAATCGGTATACCCCTCAACCAGAAAGACCGATTCCTTTTTCTGTATCTCTTTTTTTGCCACATCAAGCCCAAAGAGAAGCGACCCTTTGGAAAAATATTCATTTTCATGAGAGTTATAATATTTTGGGCGGGTATCATTTTCTTTAAAAATGCGACCACCAAATCCACAAAAACGCCCCAAATGATCTTTAATGGGAAACATAACTCGCTCTTCAAAGGGAGAATAAAAAATATTTTTGCCCTGCAAAAGAATATTTGCTTCCATCAAAGAATCAATCAAAATATTGCGCTTACTCATATCATGAATAAACTGCTTACTCGCATTCAACCCGCCGGGAAAATACCCGATGGTGAAATAGGATATGCTTTTTGCATCAATAGATCGGCGATTGAGATATTGCAAGACTGACGGTGACTTTAAAAGCTGCTCATGACACCATTGGGCAACTAGCTCACACAGATCAAAATAACGTTTTTTTTCCTCCTGCGCCTGGGCCGGCTCTTCATAGCTCAAGGTTTGGGGAAGCTCAATGTTATAACGATCCGCCAAAAACTTTGCTGCCTCCAAAGGAGAACAGTTTTCTATTTTGGTAATGAATGAAATTACATCTCCGGTCACATGGCAGCCAAAGCAATAAAAAATATCCTTATGCGGACTTACCGTAAACGAACCGGTTTTTTCTGAGTGAAAAGGACACGGGCTTTTCCAGTAATGGCCCGCCTTTTTAAGCGCCGTATAGCTATTAATAACATCAAGAATCGGCACCCGCGATTTGATAAAGGTAAAAATATTCATGCGCACCGCCTCTCTTGGTGAATACGGTGCAAAACAGTATACACAACCAAGGCGCTCACCATGAAAATGATAGCTATCCATTGATGTATTGAAAAATAGGGGAACAGACCAAATTCACGATCTGCGCGTAAAAAATCAAGACAAAATCGCTCGATTCCCATACCGGCAAGATACAGAGCAAAAAGTTGGCCCGGCTTGCTTACTATTCGTTGACCAACACAATAGAGCAATAAAAAAAGTGAAAAAAGAAGTAAAGAACTATAGATTTGCGTAGGATGCAGTGATTGGTGCAATGGCGCAAAGCTCTGTGCATCAGTATACGTAATCGCCCAGGGTAAAGAGCAGGTCTTGCCAAAGCAACAACCCGCCATTAAACAGCCAAAGCGCGATATTCCCTGCAAAAGCGGCGCATACAGCGCTGCAAGATCCAGGAAAGAGAGAATCGGTACTTTAAGATGGTGCAGATACCAGGGCAATACTAAAATAAGAGCGGTTACTGAACCCAGAAGTGAAAATCCTGCCTGCCAAAATGACAGTAGACTACGCCAGCCGTCTTCAAACAGCGACCAATCGCCTGCAATCGCCAGTAGGCGCCCGCCTGCCACTGCCGCAATAATGCCATAAAACAGAATGCTAAAAAAATTATCAACAGAAACAAGTGCTTTTCTTCGGGGATCATGCAAAAAAAGATAGGAAAAAACAATCAACCCAATGGCTATGGCAACACCAAAGCTCTGGATTGAAAATGGTCCATAAATATGAAATAGTTCACGAGTCATCAAGATTTTCCCCCACCGTGCAATAAACTGGTTTGAGTATAAACAATGGTAAAGAAAATACAACATCTCCTGAACAACCAGAAATTAAACGAATAAGATCGTACAGCGATGCAAAAAATGAGATGCTCAATGCCTTGAGCAAACTTGCATGCGAAAATCATGGGTGAGATGGTATAGAAACGGCATCATTTGCCAACGTAAAATTATGTACTAGAAAGACATACCGGCACAATGTGCTTGTTATGCTTTCAAATCTTCAACGGTGAGCTGAATTTTGAGAAATGGGCTATAGCCGATAGTGACGGAAGGGAAATTGGCGTTCCATTGCTCAGCTTTGGCGATGAGTGGATAGAGAAGCTCTACCTCATTTTCATCTTCTGCAACGCACGGGCTAAACTTTGCCTTAATTTCTACGAATGAAGCAACCGCTCTGAAAAAACCAAGTGTTTTGAAAAATGGTCTGAGGCCGGCTGCTGAAATAATAATCTGTATTTCATAAGAATCATTAACTATAGGCAAATACAATGATTCGCCATGATCAATCAAATGACCGTTAACATACACCGATGCATTGCGCACCGCCTGTTCAACAGCAGCAACATGCGCTTCATCACCATCAATAACAAGTGCAATATCTGCAAGATTGTTGATAAAAGTAACGGCACGATTGCGCGCAGCTATCTCGACAGTTGGTGAGCCATTTTCCTGCGGCTCTGCCGACATGGCAACCTGAGATACCAACGATAATCCAAAAAGAAGAACTGCTGCTATTTTTTTAATGGTATTCATATGATCCTCTTGAGTAATTGAGGGTTTAACTATGTTGACTCATTAACAAGTATATCAGAATCGAAACAAATTGATAGTTGACCACCCCTTAAACCCTATTGCCATTTCACCCATTTTTAAGCGCCACGAGAGAATTCTCTCACCTTAAAGACAAGGAGCGATAATGCAGCGGGTGTCATGCTAGGAATTAAAGATGCCTGGGCAATGGTGGCAGGTTTAAATTTAAGCAACTTTTCCTGCAATTCCTTAGAGAGACCAGGCAAATCGCGGTAGTTGAAATTTGAGGGTATTTCAAGCGATTTATAATAGTGTGCTTTTTCAGTTTCTTTTTCTTCGCGCTTGAGATACGGCTCATATCTGATTTCGGCATAAATGTTGGTCAGGGCCCGCTCCGAGAGATTGGCATTGGTATGCGTTTTCAATGCTTGAATATCGCAACTTGTTTCACCAAATAACTTTAAAAGCTGTGAATTATTATGGCCGGCGCGTAAATCATTGAGCGTTTGATTAACCAGTTCTTTTTCTTGCCTGAAGGCCTGATACATCTCTTGATCGAGCAACCCCAAATCATGAGCGCGGTCAGTCAAACGCAAAAAGACATTGTCCTGACGCAAAGTTAAACGGCGCTCTGCGCGTGAGGTGAACATGCGGTAAGGCTCATCAACACCCATGGTTACCAAGTCATCAATCATCACCCCAATATAACTTTCAGCGCGATCCAGAACAAACGGCGGCAAGCCCGCCTGCTTTAAGTGGGCATTAATGCCGGCAATAATACCTTGGCCCGCTGCCTCTTCATAACCGGTGGTGCCGTTGATCTGTCCTGCCAGAAAGAGGCCGGAAACTGATTTTACCTCCAGCGTATGGCGCAACTGATCAGGAAGAACAAAATCATATTCCACCGCATAACCGGGGCGAACAATCACTGCTTGCTCAAAGCCAACAATGCTATTGATGTATGCCTTTTGCACTTCCAGCGGCAACGAGGTAGAAAGCCCGCTCGGGTATATTTCATTGATATTGGCACCTTCCGGTTCAACAAACACATGATGTGATGTCTTATCAGGAAAGCGGGAAATTTTATCTTCAATCGAAGGACAATAACGTGGCCCTATGCCTTTGATATTTCCTGAATACATGGCAGAAAGATGCAAGTTTTGGCGGATGATTTCATGAGTTTTTTCATTAGTGTGAGCAATATAGCAGGCGTGGCTGCTTACCGCCTTGTGTGGCTGAAACTCAAATAAATAATCAAGATTATCAGGCTGCTGATATTCCAGCTTTGAAAAATCTATGCTCTCTTTGAGCAAACGCGGCGGCGTGCCTGTTTTTAAGCGCCCCAAACGCAACCCAATTTTATTGAGAAAGAGAGATAGTGAAGCAACCGCTTCTTCATCTTGGCGGCCAGCACTAAAATTTGTTTTGCCGATGTGCACTAATCCATTTAAAAAAGTGCCGGTGGTTAGAATAACCGTTGGTGCCAAATAGGTTGTTTTATCGCTGGTAATTATTCCTTGCACTCTGCGCTGATCATCAAGAATAACTTCATCAACGGTGCCATTTAACAGTGTAAGGTTTTCTGTTGTATCAAGAAGTTGTTTTGCCAATTTATTATAAGCATATTTATCAATCTGCAGGCGCAAACCTTGCACTGCAGGCCCCTTTTTGGTGTTGAGCATGCGAGCTTGCAGGTATGTTTTGGTACACAACTTGGGCATTAAGCCACCCATGGCACTAATTTCATAGACAATGTGCCCCTTGCCCACACCACCCACTGAAGGATTGCATGGCATAAGGCCAACTTTATCAACATTGAGGGTAATCAGCAGTGTTTTTGACCCCATGCGCGCCGCAGCATGTGCCGCCTCAAGGCCCGCGTGGCCACCACCAACAACGATAACATCAAAATCACGAATTGCAGAATTAGTCATAAGTAGTTTTAAAAAAGGGTGTAAAAAAGTAATAGGAAGCTTTTTAATCGCTTCCTATTGTAATTTTAACGCAACTCCTGCCTTTGGGCAAGAATGGGCTTTATTTATCAAAAAAAAGGCCGGGGGATAATCCCCGGCAATCTCTTACCTTTGATGTATTTTTTTGTGAAGTATATTGGCAATTTTTGCCTGGTTCGCAAGCGATAAGGGCTGAGCATTTTCCGCTTTTGCTTGCTGAAAGAGCACTCGAATAGAAGCCATTTCTTTAACCAGAGTATCCAATTGCAACTGCTCCAAACATTTGAGTAACTCGGCCAACTTTCTATCAACCGCGTCATGCTGCTTGAAGAATAAATCTATCTGCTCTTTGAGCGCCAGCGCCATTTTTGCACCGGTTTTCTTATTTTCTGCAATCTTCATGACCTTTGCAACTTTTTGAAACTGTGCATAAAAATTAGTCAGAATATCATCTGCTGCTTGTAATGCCTTGTAATATGCTGATGTACGGTCATTTTCTTCAGCCAGTTTAATCTTGAGGGGATTAATAAATGAGCCAAGCATAACGTGCAATTTTTCATCGACAAAGGCGACGCATTGGCCAAAAGACGTGTTATCTTTAGGGTCCTTGAGCTTATTTAAGGTCTTATCGACATCCTCAATAAATTTTTTAATTTCGAACGCAAGCTGATGAAGGTAGGCATTGTTGCCCTCGATCGCGTTCACTGCATCTACTACTTGCGCAAAGCTGTCAGGAATTTGTGGTAAATGATCCCGACCGCCCTCTTGTGCTAACGCACCATTTCCCGCGCACAACAAAAGCGCAAGAGAAAGGATATTCTTTTTGTTCAATTTCATAGCAAAGCTCCTATGCTTAATAATCATATTTGCAGGTTGCGTAATGCTGAATATGCCACATTCAATATTTCTTGGCGTATATCTTATACAAAACAACAACCCATTTAAAATTCGATAGTTTCTGTATTTAATATCCATCTAGACAATTACTAGTTTAAACCAGGGATTTTTAATGTCAAAAGCCCCCCGCCTCCTGGTTGATTTAATCGGTTTTTAAATTATCCTATCCCTTAATCTACCCATTAAATCAGAAAGAAACCAAATGCACTACCCTTATTCCCTTTCATTGCTAGCAACATTTTGCACTGCCCTTTTTGGGTCCATCTTCTTAGGCAAGCTGTTCATAGGTCATGCTCCCGGCTTTTTTAGGGCGCGGGTGCGGGAATATACCCCAATGCAACATCAGCAAAAAAACAACACTCCAACGATGGGAGGGATATTTATTATAGCCGCTACCCTTTTAGGCTGCGCGTATGCGTGGCGTTCTTTGTACAACCCGTCAGCTATTCTCTTGTTAACCAGCTTAGTAAGCTTTGGCCTGATAGGCTTTGTTGATGACTGGAATAAGCTTGTTTTTCTTAAAGGGATTTCTGCCCGCGCAAAATTCATTGCGCAATGGGCAACGGCGTTTATTGTAGCTTTGGCGCTTGTCTTTTGGGTGCACACCCCCACCGGCATCACCATTCCCCTGCTTGGCTGGCACTTTGACCTGGGTGCTTTCTATATTCCTTGGGCCATGTTTGTGATTGTCTCAACTTGCAATGCGGTAAATCTTACTGATGGGCTCGATGGATTGGCCAGTCTGGTGCTTTTACCCAATCTCATTCTCTTTAGCACACTTGCGCTGTGCACTGGCACTTTCTTTTGTGCCACGCACTATCATCTTTTTCCGGTAGAAAACACGCCATTGGCATTAGTGACCATTGCCGCTATTGGCGCTCTTATTGGCTTTCTGTGGTATAACAAATATCCGGCAAAAGTTTTTATGGGAGACGTTGGCTCTTTGGGCCTTGGAGCATTTTACGCAACGCTTGCACTCATGACCAAGCAAGAGCTGTTGATCCCTATAGCCGGTGGCGTATTTGTGATTGAAAATCTTTCAGTATTACTTCAAGTTTTTTGGTATAAACGGTATAAAAAGCGCATTTTTAAAATGGCACCGCTGCACCATCATTTTGAATTGAGCGGCTGGCCAGAGACAAAAGTTACCCTGATGTTTGGCGCCTGCTCAGCATTGCTCTCTTTGCTCGCCGCGATTATCGCTTACTGGTAAGACAGTACATCAATGCGCCGCCAACAAGCAATGCCAAAAACCCTACAAGTTGTCCGGCTGTCCCACTAGAAAAACCGCGTGCGCAGGCAAAAATCAATATAGCACAATTGATTAACGCAAGAACGATAAGCCAGGGATTCTTTACCGACCGCTTGTAATACCATGCGCAGAATAGTGCCGCGACACTCAACGTGTAGGCAATAATTGAGCCAAGAACGCTGGTTAATTGCAAGGGGACCTGGCTTCCTGCACTCATATACAGATAAAAACAGGCGATCACCCCTTCAGTTAACACACAGGCAAAAGGAATGCCCTGCGCGTTCATTCTGGTAAACAGTTTCGGAAAAAAAGTATGTTTGCGTTCGGCCAATGAATAAAGGTTCCAGCTGTTGCTATACAAAATGCCATAACTACCGCCCAGCGCCGATGCGGCAATAGCGAGATTAAGCAGAACATGCAAAAACGCAAAAGAAGCAACGTGCGGTCCAAATAAAGCTGCTAAGAGAGAAGGAAATGCGCCCAGATAACTATGCTGTGCTATTAATTGTTGCCCGACGGCGGCACAAAACAAAAATTGATACAAAACATAGAGCCCCACAACACAGGCATAAGAAATAAAAATTGCCAATGGACCGTTTCTGCGGGCATTTTCAATTTGAGAGCTTAAAGAAACCGTGGCTTCAAAGCCTAAAAAGGCATAAATAACGAGCGGAATGGCAGAGAGAATACCACTATAAACTCCGGTGCTTACCACAAAATTGGCGGGATTAATGCAATAGAGCCCAACGAGTATTACAAATACCACCGGCACAATTTTAATAGCCGTGAGCCAGCCCTGAATAGTTTTGCCGGTACGCATATTAAACATGTTAAGCAGAATGAACAAAGAGAGGATAAAAATATCGAGGACAAAAACGTTCACCCGAGCGAGAGCCGGGATAATTTGCTGACACAGTAAAAAAGCGGTGTGTATCAGGAGCATGGCTGAGCCCAATTTGCCTATAAAATAGCTCCACGCACTCATAAAACCGGCAAACGGATGTATCTCTTGGGCGGCAAAGGCATAAAAGCCACCGCTTGGGTACAAGCGCACCATTGATGCGATAGAAATGATTAAAGGCAACATCAAAACACCCACCAAAGCGTAAGCCAAACAACTTAAAAATCCTGCTCGCTTTGCCAATTCAACGGTATTTATAAAAATACCGGCTCCCATCATAATATTTATATTAATTAAAATGGCCGATTTAAGAGATAATTTCTCTGTATTCATAATAAAAAGTTCCTCGATTAATACATCAGATTTTTATACAGTAGCACGAAAAGCAGAAGAGGTCACTGGGAAATTGCGTAAAATAGCGGACTTTTTCCCGTTTATCTGGTTATTTTTCAATGTTTTAGTATAATAAAAGTGTTAACAACTCTTATAAAATATCGTATTGATCTGATCATGAACCAGCCATTTCGCTTTGAACTCATTCACCAATCAAAAAAATCCCGTGCGCGCGTGGGCAGAATTCACACGCCTCATGGCATTATTGATACCCCCAATTTTGTTGGAGTGGGCACCAATGCTACGCTCAAGGCTCTTGATAGCGAAGCGGTTAACGCCCTTGGCCTGCAACTTATGTTTTGCAACACCTACCACTTAATGCTGCAACCGGGAACTCAGACCATTAAAAAAGCCGGTGGCCTGCACTCATTTATTAATCGCTCAATGCCTATCATTACTGATTCAGGCGGCTTTCAAGTATTTAGCCTTGCCTATGGCGGCGTAAAAGATGAATTAAAAAGTCGCGGACAAAAAAAAATTAATAACTCGGTGTTGAAAATCAACGAAGACGGGGTTCTCTTTCGCTCATATCGCGATGGGGAAAAAATACTTCTTACACCGGAAACATCTATTGCTGCCCAAAAAGATCTGGGCGCCGATATTATCATCCCCTTTGATGAGTTGCCTCCCTACCATATTGATCAAAACAAACTTAAAGCATCACTTGAGCGTACTCATCGGTGGGAAAAGCGATCTCTTGATGCACATTTGCAATCCCCCAACAACCAAGCAATGTATGCGGTAATTCATGGCGGCATTGATCAAAAAATGCGCGCACAAAGCTGCAATTACTTAACTTCATTGCCATTTGATGGCTTTGCTATTGGCGGCTCGTTGGGCAAAACGCGCCAAGAAATGTTTGATCTGCTTAATTTCACCATGCCCTTGCTCCCGACTGATAAACCAAATCACCTCTTGGGTATTGGCGATCTAGCATCTTTGGAATATTGCATCAGCCAGGGAATTGACACTTTTGACAGCTCACACCCGACACGATGCGCACGCCACGGTCTCTTGTTTACGTTTCAGGGAACAATAAAAATAGTTCATGCGAGCAACAAGGAGAACTTTAACCCCATTGATAAACAATGCGCATGCATGGTATGTCAGCGCTACACCTTGGCCTACATACATCACCTATTCAAAGCAAACGAAATGACCGGATATACACTGGCCACCATACACAATTTACACTTTATGGTGCAATTAATGAAATCTTATAGAAACGCTATTTTGGAGGACAAAATCTAATGAAAACAATTACATCTCTTACTAATCCCGACATTAAATACCTTACCAGTCTGCATACAGCAAAAGGACGTGCTCAGCATAATCAATTTATTGCCGAAGGCATTCGCATCTGCCAAACATTAATCGATGGCTCTATTAAATTGGCACGTTTATATACTACACATGAAATGCTCACTCAAGCACAACAGATGGCTTCTGACGATCGCATTACCACTGTTTCGGTAAAAATAATGGAAAAAATAAGCCCAAGCGTCAGCCCAAGCGGCATCATGGGAGTGTTCACCATACCAAAACCACTTGATCTTGCAGATCTTGGCTCCGGCTTAGTACTTGCTCAAATTTCTGACCCGGGCAACATGGGTGCTCTGATTCGTTCAGCTGCGGCTCTTGGCGCTAGATCGGTTGTAGTGGTTGAAGGGGCTGATATATGGAATCCTAAAGTAGTTCAGGCAAGTGCAGGAACTCTGGGCAACGTAAAAATATTTCGCCCAAGCTGGCAAGAATTACTCGACGCTAAAGGCAACCTCAAACTCCACGCGCTTGTTGTAGAGGGTGGAGCGTCACCTGAAGCAGTTAATAAACGAGATTGCCTTCTTGTTGTTGGCAACGAAGCTCATGGCATTAATCCTGCCTGGCTCGCTCAATGCGACCAAGAGATAACTCTTTCTATGCCGGGGAAAATTGAAAGCCTTAATGCTGCAGTAGCCGGTTCTATTGCTTTATATATGGTTTTTGCACGCTAAAGAAACGCTTTTGAATCATTCGTGTAACTGGCTGCAATAGGTTATGAGGTTATCATTAATTTCACGGATCGGGGCATGGCTGCTTAATTTTATCGATTTGCAGCTTTTTCTGATGTGTGTAAGCTTGCCGATTCTCATTGGTTGGGGAATTCCCCTGTCAGCGGCATCGCTGCTGGGCAATCTCATTTTTATGCCATTTTTAACCATGTTTCTTC
Source organism: uncultured bacterium (assembly GCA_963707655.1). GTDB lineage: Bacteria > Babelota > Babeliae > Babelales > Vermiphilaceae > JAKAUA01. The sequence goes on from OY970172.1 coordinate 662,427, forward strand.
TGCTCGCTTCGATAATATTTTTTTGTGAGTTATTACATATTCCCCAGGGAATACTCATATATTGTCTTGAAAAAGTCAGCTCTTGCTGGCTTTTTTGCATGCAGTTTGGTCAGCGCGATTGGCTTTTTGGCTTTCCATCGCTTCCTCTTGCCTTCCTCCTTATACTCACACTCATTCCTTTCTTGATTATCTGCTCCCGCCACATTACACAACAATCAAAGCGCATAGGCTTTTTTATTCTGTTTCTCACCGCGTTATATGGGGTCAGCCATGTATGGCAGAGTAGAAAAAGTGCGTCATTTTGTATCCAATCGGGCCGAGGCAAATGGCAAGGCTTGCATGCCCATAACCAAATCGTATTGATTGATGTTCAAGCCAGCAGCAGCATAAAAAAACCCTCATCAACCATTGATTACACGCTCATTCCTCAATTAATAAAAGAAACAGGCTCTTTTGCCATAGATCACTTGATTATTACTAAGCCCGGCAAAGCAACATTTGAAACGCTTGATCACTTGCTGCGCAAAACAACGGTAAGACACCTGTATATTGCCTGGTGGGAAGGCAAACCCTCAAAGCATTTTTGGCGTAATTTTTTTACCTTAAAAGAGACAATGAAACAGACCGGATGCTGCTGTCATGTTATAAAAAACAAACCGGTTAGCATAATGCTTAGCGAAGCAGAAAAGATTGAAATCGAACCCGACAAGATAGTGCTCAATAGCACGAAAGAGATTTCATATCCCGCCTTTATTATTCGGCATGTAATTGACAATAAAACTGACACCCTTTATGATGCATCACAATAGACATTTCAAGTATCAGGGAAATTTAAAGGATATATATGGCTGAAAGACAAGTAGTTTTTGTTGTCGCAAGTAGAGACTATCAACCCATAGAATATCAGGTCCCCAAACATCTTATTGAACAAGCAGGTTTCACCGTTTTAACCGCGAGTGATAAATCGGGAACTGCTCTTGCAAAAGATGGCTCAACCACCCACGTCGATCTTCTTCTTGACGCTTTTGACCCTACCGATTATGATGCGGTAGTTTTTATCGGCGGTCCGGGCGCTTTAGAATTCCTTGATAACAAAAAAAGCTATGATGTACTGAAAAAAGCAGCTGAAGCAAAAATAATTATCGCCGCTATATGCCTTTCAACCCGTATTCTTGCCAAATCAGGCATTCTAAAAAACAAAAAAGCCACCGGCTGGAATGATGATAAAGATCTTGAAGATATTTATAAAGAATACGGCGTTAACTATAAACTCAGCGATGTGGTCGTTGATGGTTCAATAATTACTGCCGTTGGCCCTGCTGCCGCGCGCGAATTTGCAGAAAATATCATCAGCTTATTGAGTGATAAATATAGTAAATAAAAAACATATTTTTGGGAGAAGTAATGATTAGAATTAATAATCTTTTTATTTTATCTCTATTACTCACCACAAGCGCACTGCATAGCATGGATGCATCGAATAACGATCTCGGAGCCCGGAGGGTGGTCATACTTAAACAACTATTATTACAAGTATCTTTAATGTCAAATGACAGTAAGAAGTGTTATGATCGAATAACCATCCTGGAAAAAACCTATGAACAAAATTAATAACATCTTTATTTTATCTCTATTACTCACCACAAGCGCACTGCATAGCATGGATAATAGGCCTGATAATTCAGGCAACAATCCGCTGGATCCTCAGGCTTTAATGCAGTTGGCCGGGCCATTACTTGTTGGTAAAAGAATAATAATTATCGGCAAGTCATCTGAAATGGCCTCCGAAGGATCGTACCGTGGCAATGGCAGGTACCTTGGCAGCAGAACTACAAAATGGTATCACGAGTTAGCAATAACACTAGAAGACAAAACTCCACCTTTAACACCTGAAGCATCTGATGACGAACAAGACAATCAGGATGTGCCAAGCGAACTAGACAGCTGGAACGAAAAAGTAAGAGAAGTGAAAGAAGCTCAGTACGATAGTTGCACCATTTCTTGATGTGACAAACGTATCCCCGCAGCGATAATACCGCACATAAAAAAGAGAGTAATGAAGAGAATAACTCTATTTATTTTTAGTCTCGTTTTAATTATTATCGGCTGTATTTATTATCATTTCATATATGTGAACCATGATGCTAAAACAGCCGACCCTCTTTTAGTCGTGGTTATCATGGTAAAAGATGAAGAAGCGGTGATTGTTGAAACACTCGATCCATTCGTACAAGGCGGCATTGATGCATTTCTTGTTTTTGACACTGGCTCCACTGACAAAACTATTGAGCGCATAACCGGCTACTTTAAAGACAAAAAAATTACTCGCTTTGCCATAGAACAAGAACCTTTTATAGATTTTGCAACATCGCGCAATCGCGGGCTTGAATTGGCAGAAAAACATTTTCCCCATGCGGGATTTTTTATTATGCCGGATGCGGAATGGTATATTCATGGTGCCGATGCCTTGTGTGCTTTTTGCAAGCAGATGCTGCCTTTTGAAGAGTATGGGCTCTATGCGATGGAGACATTTTTCAAAGAAAATTGTAATCATTACGATGTCCCGCGTCTATTCCGCGCCAAATCACATATCAGATTTAAGGGAGTAGTGCATGAAATTCCTGCGTATAGTGGCATTATTATAAAAATTCCCGCGCAAATCTGGATAGAGCATCGTTCATCAGAGTATGGTGATGAAAAGACCATAAAACGCGTGCATCGTGACATCAAACTATTAAGCGCCGAGCTTGAAAAGAATCCTGAAGATACGCGCACCCTCTTTTATTTGGCCCAATCATACACGGTATTGGGCGATTATCATACGGCAATTAAATACCTGAAACAAAGAGTACAATATGGCGGGTTCGAAGAAGAATATTTTGTTGCATTGCTGCGCATGGGCCAAATGTATGAACAATTATTTTTCAGAGGAGAAGCAAGCTGGCACGATGCAGAAGATGCATTTTTGCGCGCAGCGCGAAGCCACCCAAGCCGCTTGGAGCCATTGATTCATCTGGCGAATCATTATATGCATTATCACAATCCGCAATTGGCTTATGAATACGCCTTGAAGGCTTGCAATACCGCTTATCCCCATGAAGATGGCCTATTTATCAATAAAGAATTATATGACTTTGATCGTTGGAACATTTTGGCACGCGTGGCTGCGAATCTTAATAAATGGGATGAGGCAGAAACAGCCGCTTATGTGGCGCTCAAGACACATTCTGATATTCCTGAATTGCGTGCTATTCTTGCACACAACAAAGCATAAATAAAACTCAAGGCCGATGAAAAATGGGCTGTTGATTGAGCTTTGTTTAATGCTGATAAAATTTGTTAACCCATTTTTCTATGCGTTCTTCTACTACGGGCCAATTGATATTATCCCACATTACTTTTAAATATTCTGCGCGGTTAATGCCAAAATCAATCATATAAGCATGTTCATACGTATCAATCATTAAAATGGGCAATACCAGGACCGGTACCGTCTCATTGTGCGCATCAAGAAGAAAATTAGAAACCAGATTGTCAGCTATGCAAAACCCAGTCATTACCCAACCACGCGCGCAACCGGCGGTGGCAATGAGATCTTTTTTAAAGGCCTCGATAGAGCCAAAGTTTTTGATTAACAGTGCGCGCGTCTGAGGACCCATCTCTTTGTTATTACCGCCTAAATTATCAAAATAAAGTTCATGCAAAAGTGCTCCGTTTAATGAAAAAGTTTCTGCAACCTTTAATGCCCTGAGCGGCGCATAGCTGGCAGCAACTTCATCTTTGTTTACACGGTAGAGCGCTTGTTCTATTTCGTTTCTTTTTTTTACGTATCCTTGATACAGCTTTTCATGCTGCTCAAGCTGTGATTTGGTTAACCCATGAATAGTGGCAAAATCGAACGTACGTGGTTGATAATTATGAAGAACAGGAGCTGTTGCCTTTGCTTCTTCCGCTGTGTCCGCCACCGCTTTTTTCCCCAACACGATGGTATCAGTTGATTGCGACTCTCGCTGCTGGGTCACCCTGAAAATAAACAGCATGACAACAACGGTAAGTAGCGCAGTGACACCGTGAGAAAAAAATGAACGCATGAATAACTCCTTGATTATCGACTTTTTTGTTTACCCTAACAAAAATGCATCTTCCATGACTATATTTACTATGAAGAAACACTTGCTTATTATGAGGTAGTTTTATAAGGTGAACTTAAATTTAATTATTTGAACAGAGAAGGAAAGAAAATGCTTTCATTTTTTGCCGATTTTTTCTTATCAGAATGGCTGTGGAGCGTTACATGGGGCATGTACCACATCCCAATCAATATTTTTATTATGTTCTTGCTGACCAAGTTAACGGTGCATTACGGATCACGCTCAACGTTAGCCTTAACAGTTTCAGCAAATATTTTTGGCCTTGTAGCATTTACTGTTTTGGTTGGGAGCATCATCATCTTTGTTGTAGGACTCAACTATTTACCCTCAGAAAGTGCCTACAGCGGTGAATATAGCAGCTTTGTGGCATCTTTATTTTTGGGAATTTTTTATGCGTTGTTGCAATCGTTCTTTTTTTATTTGATTAATAAAAGATACCGCATTCAACTCTTGCATATGATTGCCATTGCTATGCTGAGCAATATTATGACTGCTCAGGTTGTTTATCTTTTACTAAATCATTAAAGAGTGGCCCAACCGATATTCCCTCAGCGTTTCTTCCTGCCGCTTGCTGACCAAGCGCGATTATAACATCGATGAATTCGCGTGGTTTAATGCCTATTTCTGCCGCTTGGTGAAAAATACAGGTTGCGGGAGTCATGCCGGGCAATGTGTTGATTTCCAGAATCACTACCCGCTCCGTTCCCGTTTTGCTTTGCTGCGCATTTTGATAAAAGCAGTCAATGCGCGCATATCCTTTGCATCCCAAAGTTTCATACACCGCTTCCATTGTTCGCTGCACAAGAGCAATTGCTGCCGATGGTAATGGTGCCGGCGTCTGGTTTTCGCCTGCACCGGGCAAAAATTTTTCTTGAATAGAAAGCACGTCTTTTGTTGTTATGGTTTGACTTGGCGGTAATGCATGCGCTCTCGCGTTGCCAATAACCCCAACGGTAAGCTCCATACCAACAATATATTCCTCAACAAGTGCATGCTCTTTATTATTCTCAAAGATACAGCTGAGTGCCTGTAGTAACTGTTGCTCACTGCTTATTTTTTGTACCATAACACTGCAACCGTCATCGTGCGGTTTGACAATTAAGGGGAAGGGAATCTGTTCTGTAATTTTTTTAGCCATCATTACTTGATCTAATTGCCATTCATGTTTGGCGATAAGTATATGACCCGGAACATTAAATCCTTTATTTTTCAAAAACACGTTGGTTTTAAATTTATCCATACATAAAGCGCTGGTAAGAACCCCAGAGCCGTTGTAGGCAAGACCAAGCATTTCTAAAGTTCCCTGAACACAGCCATTTTCACCCTGGCCACCGTGCAGCGCAATAAACACAAAATCAGCTATTTCAGGCAATCTGCCCCAGGCTACGCGTGATGAAGGCTCTATGAGCTGTTCAATTTCTGCTGTTGAACTGCGCACCAATAAACGTTGTGTTATATGATACAGCTCTGAGTCTTTGTTTAAAAACAGAGGAAGAACAGTATATTTTTCGCTCGACAATTTATACACAATGTTGCGCCCAGATTCCAATGAAATCTCTTTTTCATTTGATGTGCCGCCCATTAAAACAGCAACTCGCATTTTTTGTGTCGGCATCAGATCTTCCTGTTCTTTTTTATTATTTACCTGCTCAAGCATGCCATACTGCTCAAGAGATGATTGAATAAGGTGGTTGATCAGCTGAGGATGACTCATCCCCTCTTCTGCCGCCTCCCGAAAGACAAAGCTTGATGGTGAAAGACCTGAGAAGCTATTGGGGTCAATAATTATTACTTCATGCTCTTTGGTTAAAAAACCATCAATACGAGAAAGAGTGCGCATGCCCAGAATTTCAGTTGCCTGAATACAGGCTTCTTTAATTTTTGCTCTATTTTCTTGCGAACAGCGAGCCGGCGTGAATTCAACTGCTTTTCCGGGCATGTATTTTTGTTCATAATCAAAAATAGTATTCTCTTGCTGATGAACCACTTCTGTGGGAGACAAGGCAAAGAAAGATTTTTTCGTGTAATCATACAAACTCACACATGAAAATTCCATACCTTCAATTTTTTCTTCGATCAACACCTCTTGCTGCCCGTTCGGCGATATGGCAGATGCATAACAAAGCGCATCATATAAATCATCTTCCTGCAATACAATGCGCACTCCCAAGCTTGAGCCTTCATGGCACGGTTTGACTACATAGGGTGCTCGTATTTTTTTTTGCGCAAGATCTGCCAAAATTGTTTGCTTGTGCTGTTCAAAATTGTTGATGCGCTCAACAGTAAGAGTTATCCCTCGTGCAACGCGAATGCCATGCATAGAGAGAATATCTTTTTGCATACTTTTATTCATGCCCAAAGCACTTGCCAACACTCCCGAGCCCAGATAGGGGATGCGCAACAGTTCGAGAAATCCTTGCAGTCGCCCATCTTCAGCAAATTGCCCATGCATTGCAATAAAAACAAAATCGACACATCTCTTTAAATCATCCCATATTATTTTTTGGGCCTCTTTTTCAAGTCGATGTTCAAAATCAGTTATTTTGCCTCTGTGGAGAAAATGCCAGGGCAACACGTATAGCGTACCGTGTAAAGATTGAAATAATGGAACAATGTCGTAGCAATGAGTATCAAGATGGTCACATACCGTGCGACCGGAATTGAAAGAGACTTCTCTTTCAATTGATGTTCCACCCATTAATATGCCAACACGCAGTTTTTTCATAGCTATTTTTTAATCCCCCTGCTAAATACTCAGTTAAGAATAACAGGCTGTTGATATGAGTAAAGAGTAAAAAGTAAAATATGTTATATTATGTGATATGATGACTAGCGCATCCCATTACTTATACATCTTATCAAAGATCGGTGCATCTGCATGAAAACGTATCAATTTTTCTGTTTTGTTATTTGTTTGATGATACAACACAATGTGTGGTGCATGGATAATCAGATCGGGCCAATGCTAACCGGCCAAGAAATTAACACTATGCTGACCGCCCTTGGAACAAATTCTTGGCACGACAAAGAATGGATCTCTGTTATGAAAAAGCACTCGTGGGCATTGGCAAGTAGAGTGAATAGAGATGGAACCATTGAAAAGAAACACTTGGATCTTTTGAAAACATCACTACAACGGGCCGGTGATGACTTGCTGCGCATTAAGATTGGTATTAAATTGTTGACTCAAATCGTGAATCACGGGGATACCATTCAACAACAAATTGCAACCAAAGATTTTGCCGCATTGCATGATGTATTGAATGATCTGCATGTTCCCGGCAGTGCCAAAAAACTGTATCAAGAAAGACACGTCACTTTTATAGTTGAAGAAGAGGAATCAAGCGATGAACAAAGAACAGAACCTGGTCTGGATCGATCTTGAAATGACCGGGCTTGATCCGGAACAAGATAAAATTTTAGAAATTGCGACTATTATTACCGACGGACAGTTACAAGAAATTGCGCAAGGGCCGGTCATAACTATTGCATGCGAAGAATCGATTTTAAGTACCATGAATGATTGGGTAACCAAGACACACACAAAATCTGGCTTGCTTGATCAAGTCCGGGCCTCTCGAATTAGCAGTGCACAAGCAGAAGAAGAAACATTGGCATTCATTGCTGCACATTGCATAGAAAATAAAGCTATCTTGGCAGGCAATTCGATATGGCAAGATAAATATTTTCTGATGAAGCATATGCCAAAGATTGTTGCGTATCTCAACTACCGTTTGATCGATGTGAGTTCAGTAAAAGAGATTGTTCGTCGCTGGTATCCGAACAATGAAAAAAGCTTCTTCCCAAAACCCAACGCTCATCGCGCGCTGGCTGACATTCGCGAATCTATTGAAGAGCTTAAACATTATAGAACTTATTTCTTTGTCAAACCGTGAAAATAGCCTCAAAGCACGTTGGCCATGGAGATGGAGAAAACATGAACAATATAGACACTACACATCACTCATTCTTGCCAGGAGAACTTGTTACCTTATCTCCTTTGCAAGAAATTCACATAGAAAATTATCTCTCTTCTTTTTCTTCAACAGTTATGGCGGCGCTTCATGTGAGCACTCTGCAAGCCGAGCGCGACTATCTACAGAGCTGTTTACAAGAAATGCATGAGGAGAAAACCTTTTTTTATCTTATTCACCATGCTGGCGACCAAAAGTTGATTGGTGCCATTGCTATCCGCGATCCGCAAAAATACCCCGGGCAGCTGTATAGTTGGCTCAATGAAAACTACTGGGGCGGTGGGCGATATCAGGAAGCATTAGCATTAATTACCCAATTCTATTTTGCTCGCACCCAGGCTCTTTTTATAACGGCACAGGTTGATATTACCAATACACGAAGCCACCGTGCGCTTAAAAAATATGGCTTCGCCGATAGCGGTATTTCTCAAGGACCTTATGGCAAGCAATTTGAACTCATTTTGCGCAATAAGACTCGGGTCTTGCCTGGAGATAAAGTTTAAAAAATGATACAATAGTCTTTAAGTAACGCCACTTTTTACGTTTCTACAACGTCTACACTTCTGGGGGTTTCATGGTTCGTTTTAAGCGCAAAAATTATTCTTCATCACTCAATGGCCGCCCGCTTCTTGATGCAGTAATTCTTAAAGATCGCTCATCCATTGATTTCGCTCAATTTCCTTTTTCTCTTCCGATTATCAAAAATTTAACGAAGATTCATTTTCCTACCCAGGTTACCTTTTTTGTCGGTGAAAATGGCGCAGGAAAATCAACTCCGCTTGAAACTATCGCCACCCATGTTGGCTATGGAGCAGAAGGAGGGGGCAAAAATATTGCCTTTAAAACAGCTGAGGAAAGCACCTATACAATTTCTCAACAATTCGCCGAGCATTTGACCCTTTCATGGAATCAAAAACCCAGAGACGGTTACTTTTTAGGGCAGAAAGTTTTTATAATGTGGCGAGCAAAATTGATGCTATAGGAGATGGCGTGCTCGATTTTTATCATGGCAAGTCGCTTCATCATCAATCACATGGGGAAAGCTTTTTTGCATTCTTTCAAAACCGCATGCGCAAAGACCAGGGATTCTTCATTTTAGACGAACCTGAAGCGGCACTTTCACCACAACGTCAACTATCACTCCTGGTTCTCATTCATGAGCTATGCAAAGATTCAAGCGCGCAGTTCATCATCGCTACCCATTCACCAATTTTGCTTGCGTGCCCCAACGCAACTATTTATTCATGCGATACCGGGGCGCTCACGCAAATTGCCTACAAAGATACGGATCATTATAAAATTACCAAACAATTTCTTGATAATCATGAGCATTACTTGAAGCATTTGTTACGTGATGATTAATCCCCGCTGTTTGCCGCTCATTCGAGCTAATGTTATTTTTCGAAAAATAAAGAAATTTCAACAATATTGATTCGCGGTAGTCATCACCGTTGCTGACATATTTCCCAAAGCATCAAAGGCAACAATATAATAAGTATAATTTATGTTTGGGTTTCTCCCGTGATCATAATAGACCAAGGGCCCTGATGCAGGAACCGTTCCTACCAATTGTGTTAACCCTGGGTCACGATAAATCGCATATGAGACTATGGTGTTCCCCCCTGAAGGTGCGGACCAGGTTAAGTAATTGTAATTATCGATTTCGGTTAAGAAGATGTTTTTTCTTTTGCAGCCGGTGAATGACATTGGTAAATGCACACCGATAAAAATAACAGTTACCGTATTGTTTCCTGCATTTGCAACATAGGCAAACTGTCCATCAGGGGTAATAGTTATTGTCTGTGGATTACTAAATCCGGTGATAGTATAGATTACCGTATTAGTTGCTGTGTCAATGATACTCACGGTATTGCCTGCAGCATTGGAAACATAGCCATAGCTCCCATCAGGAGTAAAAGCAATCGAAACAGGGGCATCAAAGACACCAGTTAGGCCAGGTGTTGGTACGATTGTATTAGTTGCTATATCTATTACGGTCACCGTATCACTCCCTCCTCCGTTGGTAACATATGCATAAGCGCCATTAGGAGTTATGGTAATTGATTGAGGAGTTGTGAAACCAGAAGATAAGCCCGGAGCAGGGACGATCGTATTAGTTGCAGTATCTATCACGGTTACTCCATCAAAAAGATTAGTAACATAGGCAAACTGACCATCAGGAGTTATTGCGATAAAATCTGGAGCAATAAAGCCAGTATCAAGCCCCGGTGTTGATAAAATAGTATTAGTCGCAATATCAATAACACTCACGCCGGCACCGCCATTGGCAACATAAGCAAACTGACCATTAGGAGTTATTGCTATTGATTCAGGACCATTAAATGTGCCCGTTAAAGCTGGGGTTGATACAACGGTATTGGTTGCAGTTGATATCACTACCACACTATTATTACCCGCACTTGCGACATAGACAAACTGGCCATTAGGAGTTATTGCGAGCGACTGTGGAACGTTGAAAATATTATCAAGGCCCGGTGTTGATAATACGGTGTCAGTTGCGGTAACTATCACATTTGCGCTGTTATTGCCCAGATTTATAACATAGACAAACTCTCCATTTGGGGTTACTGCAAGAGACAAAGGAACAGAAAAACCGGGTATAGGGGAAAAAAGAGCATCGAAATGGGTTATGGGTACAAAGTGAAAGCCCGGTATGACATACATAATAGTATTTGATTGATAAGCGAATAGAAAATTAAAGGTAGACAGGGCAATAACTAATAGTTTTTTGTACATGTTTTTTCTCTGTTAAAAAGATAAGATTTATATAATCCATGATCATACTAGTCTTGTATAAATCACCGAGTCAACAAAACTATTAGCTAAGGCAAAACGAGCTTGCCTACGGCTCAGTATCAGATATGGCATTTAGTTGAGCTTATCTTTTTGCCGCCAGTCCACAAATTCTAATTGACAATTTTTGTCAACGAGCTACTATTAAAAATAGGATAAAATAAGTAAAAAATGTTTCAAAGCTAAAACTTAAAGAGGTTCGATTGAATATCATAAAAAAATTATTCATCTTTATGCTTGCCGCCAGCCTTGTGTCAGCGCAGGCAGATTATAAATGGAACGATGGCCTGGGAAAAATTTTTAGCAGCATAGGCAATGGCGCGGGGCGCGTAACATCATCTCCCCTTATTAAAAAACATAAAAACAAAATTATTGCAGGAACAGCTGCTGTTGGCGGTCTGAGCGTTGCGGCCTATTTTGGCTGGTGGCATTGGTTCAAAAGGCCGGCAATTAATCAAATTAAAGCAGACTTATTGCAGGCGGAAATAGAGCGAGATAATCAAAATAAGTTATCTATTCACATGAATGGATATCACAGGAAGCTTGCAGCAGAACTTGACAACCTTGTTGGGGCACCGGCGATGTCTTGTCTAAATAGGGCAGGCAAACAGAGAATTGAGGAAGACCGTCAATCTAAAATAGCAGAAAGCAATCGTGCACGAGAAATTACCCAGGAATTGGAAGACATAAAGGATGACTTTTCAGCGATTGACGCAAGTCAGCCGTTATATACCAATAGTAGTTATTATCGAATTATGCAAGCTAAATATCAGCTAGGCAGAGCGGATGGAAATTCATCTCCTATTCTTATCAAGCCAAGTGGATGGCAAGAATACGTTGATAAGTCTAGAAGCGGATGGAAAGATGATGTAACTTGTGATGTGGCAGCTATAAGAACAGCCCGAGAAGAAGTCATAGCATACTACAAGAAAAACATCAGTAGCCAGTTTTGATGACAATCACAATATTGTAACAAAATATTATGATGATTCAGATAATCCAGATCAAGTTACTCGAACTGAGGTTGTTTACACACAAGCGAGTGACATTCTTTAAAGAGGTTTTTCCACTACGAGGATTTGACTATGAATATCATGAAAAAATTATTCGTCTTTATGCTTGCCACCAATCTTGTGTCAGCGCAGGCAGATTATAAATGGAACGATGGCCTAGGAAAGATTTTTAGCAGCATAGGCAAAAGTACGGGACGAGCGTATCAGAGCGTAACATCGTCTCCCATCGTTAAAGAACATAAGAATAAAATTGTTATTGGAACAGCGACTGTTGGTGGCTTGGGAATTTTTGCCTATTTTGGCTGGTGGCACTGGGTTAAAAAACCAACATTAAAGAGTGAATTGTCTGATGCTGAAAGTAAATTAAAACACCTGCACGTGTTAAGAACAGATGCAGAAGCATCAGAAAAACTTTGCACCGATACATTGGAGACATTATTTCCATCTGAGCAAATACCATTAGGCGCTAATTCGTTTGTACAGCAAGCTGAAGCTGAACGGATAAGAAACGAAAAAATACGAAAAGATTCTGTTGCATTGGCACTTCAACAACGCGCTCGTCAAGCATGGGAAGAGAAAATTAAGCACGAAAGCGCTGTGAACCAAACACTATTGAAAATCACTATACTCTCTCGAAGGCTAGGCATAAAAGATGGCGCAACAGTACCTCCTGATCGCACTAATCGCATGTCGCCTGACGATACACGATATTTGATGACAAGCATTATTCATTCGGATGGCACTACCAGCACAAGGTGTTATTGTGATCCAAAAGGTCATCCTAAGAATGAGTTTGAATTTTTTCTTTAAAAATCATTTTTACTATTCTTAAAAACTTTAAGAGAGGGACACGTAAAAAATGTCCCTCTCTTTTTTGTATTATTCTAAAATCGGCTTGCTGTTTGAAACAAAGATTTTACCAAATTCATGCGCTGCTGCTTTAAGCGGCTCAATAATTGCATCATTTAAATCTTTTGTCTCTTCTATGCTCTCGTACAATTCCGGATACAATGATTTAACATAGCTCACAAATTGGGTAACAAACGGACGCACATCGGTGAGCGCCAATGAATCCAAGAAGTTTTCTTTGAGCAAGAAAAGCATTAATGTTTGGTCAACAAAAGAATAGGTCACAAAGAGCGGCTGCTTTAATATTTCTATTGCCACCGCACCGCGCACTAATTTGCGTTGCGACACTTCATCAAGCTCGGTGCCAAACTGAGCAAAATCAAGCAACTCATTGTATTGTGCCAACTCCAGACGAAGCGCCTTGGTCACCTTTTTAATTGCTGCTGTTTGCGCAGCACCGCCAACACGAGAAACAGAAAGCTCTATATTTACCGCAGGGCGAATTCCCTGATTAAATAATTTTGCATCCAAAAATATCTGCCCATCAGTTATAGAAATGAGATTGGTAGGAATATAGGCGGTAATATCATCACTCTGAATTTGTGCAATAGGAATCGCAGTTAATGATCCACCAGAAGCCATTTTGCCCGCGCGTTCAAGCAGACGTGAATGCAAATAGAACACATCACCCGGATATGCTTCACGGCCGGGAGCGCGGCGCATAAGCAAAGACATTTCACGATAGGCAATTGCATGGTTGCTTAAATCATCATAAATAATAAGCGCGTCTTGCTTGTTGTCTCTAAAATATTCAGCAATGGTGCAGCCAACATACGGAGCAAGGTATTGATCCAATACCGCTTCACTGGCATTTGCACTCACCACAATCGTATAATCAAGCGCCCCATTTTCTGCCAAAGTACCAATAATGCGCGCCAAGTTGGCTTGTCGCTGGCCAATGGAAACATAGACACAGATAACATTTTTGCCTTTTTGATGCAAAATGGTATCGATAATTAAAGAAGTTTTACCGGTATTACGATTACCAATAATTAACTCACGTTGCCCTTTACCAATAGGAAACAGCGTATCAATGGCAATACAGCCGGTCTCCAATGATTCATTAATAGGGCTCCGTTCAATAATTTGGGGAATCTTTTCTTCGACAGCGCGCAGCTCCGTCGCTTCCAGCTCACCAAGAGCATCTATGGGTTTACCCAGCGCATTTACCGTGCGGCCAATAAGTGCACTTCCTACCGGCACTTTAAAAACGGTGCCCGTTCTTTTTGCTACTTCAAGTTCTGCGACAGGAATGGTGCGATATAAAACAAAAATTGCAGCAGCATCTTCATCAAGATCAAAAATTATTCCTTTGTTGCCACCCTCAAAGTCTATAAGTTCACCAAATATTGCGTTTGCTAGGCCATGCACGTAGCAAATGCCATCACCCACTTTGACTACAATGCCAATTTCATCAAGCGATTGCCTTGGCTTTTCTTGTAGTGATTGTTCAAATAATGAAACAAGATCAATATTTTTTACGTTCATTGTATGCCTTTATTGAGTAAACGTATGGGTGAAATTGCGTAGATATTGTTCAAGCGAGCGCTCCCACAGATAATTGGCACTGTGCAAACGTAGCCCCGCAATTAAATCTTTGTTAATCATATATTCATAGATAATAGTCTTGCCGGTCAGCTGCGCAAGAAGATCTGCCACTTCCCGTTCTTGCTCGGCAGAGAGCGGGTGAGCGCTTTCTATAGTGAAGGAAGCAATGTTTTGTTGCTCCATGATCATTTCATGCAGATATTTTAAAATAAGAGTTATTAAAATACCTCTTTTGTGGGCGATAAGTAAATTGATGAGCGCATCAAACGCGTGCCGGGGAAGCCCAAACTGTTCAATTAAAATTTTTTGCAACGCCTTCTTTTTTTCTTCCGGTGCAAGCGCTGAAAGATTAAGGAAAAAAGTAAAGTGACTATGATGAGCAAAAAACTCGTGCGCACGAGCAAGCTTTTGAATGTCCTCAGGACTGAACAGAGAAGAAAAAGAATGGGCAAAAGCAAGCGCATATTTGCGCGCGAGCATTGTTTGTTTATTCACTTACCACTCCTCTTCAATAATGAAAGTGTTGTGGCAATGTACTGTTCTGCATGTGCACTATTTTCATAATATTTTTGCAGCTTCTCTTGCGCTTGCGGAATCGCTTGCACCATGACAAGCCGCGTTAGCGTTTGTTGCGCCAACTGCATTGTTTGCTGATCAGTCCGCTGCGCCATCTGCTCAAGAATCTGTTTTTTTGTTTGATTCAATTTTTCTTCATTGGCTTTAAAGTTGATGTGCCACTGATCCACTTTAGATTTTAATAGCATGCATTGCTTTTCAAGATTGCGCTGCTCTTGCTTGCCCTCATCAAGGCGAGATTCAAGCATGCCTTGTTGCTGTTTAAGACCGGTTTCAAATGCTTCTTGCTCTGAAACTGCATCTTCAAGCGAATTAAGGAGATATTTTTTAAAAACATAAACTGCCAGAAACACAAGGGCACACAGATTTATGAGACGAAAGGCAAAGGCAACCACAGCTGAAAACATTATTTTTCCACCCCTTGTATGAGCACGTTTGTCATTTTTGCAATATTCTCTTGCACCGTTGCTGAATCAAGAGGAATTAGGCTCACGGTTGGCACGGGCTTGTGCCGAGTGAATTTTTCGCGTGAAGGATTGTGCGCGGCAAAATAATTCTTACAACGCATCCAAATGTTCAGCCTTTCTTGTTCATTGATGGCAATACGCTCTTTGATCTGCTGCAATGAGGAAAGAAGCGTCTCACGAACGCTTTTTTCTTGTTGGATAATGGTAAGAACGGGTTTGAGGATCAACCCGCGTATTATAAGATATGCAATAAAAAAATGTATTACCTGAAATAGTAACGTAATATTGATTGCAATCATGAACTATAATAACCCTATTAAAGATAGATAACACTTACCACAATAAGAGCACCTGCTATTATGAGATTGTATACGGAAGAGCTTTCAATAATACCCATAGCAATAATCATGACTCGTTGAACAGTGCTTGCGCTTGCCGGATATTTTCCTATATTTTCACATGCTTTCATTCCCACCAATCCTTGACCAATAGATGGCCCAACCGAACCGATGCTCATCGCTATGGCAGCTCCGATAAATGCAGCAGCCTTTGCATAGAAAATACCATCATTCATGATTATCCTTTCTCGGGGTAAGTGTAAGTAATTGTATTATATTTCTTTAATTTACTCTCTTTTTGTAATGATACAACTTATTGTAAACAATCATAAGAGATCTTCCATAGATTTAAACATTTCTTATGCAAAAGAACAGAGAAAGAATTCCTTTTTGGCAGAATTTATAAAATAGGTTAAAATACAATGGCTTTAAGATATTCTGTAAATAGCCTTTTGATCAAGCATAGTAGTAGAAGTGATTCATGAATGATAAATAGTAGCAAACAATATATTTTTTTGTTTTTTCTTGTATCCGTTCCTCTTGGTAACCAAAAAGCCATGGATGATTTCTCCTGGGATTATCCGGCGGTAGAAAATCTTATCGACAACACCAATTTTGAAACAGCAACCCGCGCACCGGTACCCGTTTCTGACATTATTGCCCTGCTCAATCAGTTTGGGGTTATTGATTTATTACAAGAAAATTTATATGACAAGTCATATCCTTTAAACAAACGCTATATTCTTGATTTACCATTATTTACTTTTCCCTGGTACCATTCTCGTTGCAAAGAGCTGGGCTACCAATTCTTTTATAATGCCACTAATAAAATGACTTTTGCAAAAGAGTGCAACAAGATCAGTGCCTATCTGGCCATCGCGGGCAACGGCTTTATTGAAAAATTGCAAACCTCGCTGCAGGAAATTGCCTCGGTGTATCCCAATTTTGATCCCAACATGGCGCTAGAATTGTTGACCCTCTTTGAACATTTTACCGTACAAGATCGTTCGCTCGGTATTATGTTCGATGGAGAAAAAAAAATAAATGATGCACGATTGCGCTGGTTTTTACCCGTCTACCTGCATGAAAGAAATCATTTCGTAACGCCGGCTGTACAAAAAGCAATAAATCGGATCCTTGATCCCTACCTTGGCACGCCGAGCACAGACGAGCAAATGGCATTCGCTGAAGAATTTTTAATTGAAGATCAGCTTGGCTTTGGGGATTTTCGCCTGGAATGTGACTTCCCTCTGATTGAAACCGAAACTTTTAAGGCGCGTGTCGGCTTTATGGCTGATTTCCCCATAGCATTTCCCTGGACCTACGGCCTCATTGGTTCAAAATTCCGCCCCCCTTGCGTGCGTCCCATCCTTGATATTCAGGAGTTAGTTGCCGAAATAGTTGGTGGCGGTGCAGTAACTGATAGCAATGCGCAGTCTTTTATTATTCAAGCATTTAATAATTTATCTGCCATACTACTCAATACCAGTCTGGGCCATGATGGTCATCCCGGCATTGGGATCATGTGGCGCACCAAGAGCTCATTAACAAAATTTGTTTCGCGCCCATGGGCCGAGAATATCTATTTTCAAAGTAGGATGTCATTTGAGTATCTCTTGCCGAACACCGAATATCGTGCCTTTGTGCCAAAAAATAATGCCGCTGCATTTGAAAACCATGATTTCACCTCTGATGATCCGACCGTCGCACAACAAAATCTCATCTTTCTTGAACAAACACTCACAAATCGCTTATTCCCTCCCTTTATCTATGCAATGGTGTTTCCCGGTATAGTGATTCGCTCAACATCGCGTGCGGTATATGAGGGCCCGGTGTGGGGATGCTTTGTGGGCAGCGATATGTGGATACGTACAAAAGAACATATTACAACTCTTGAATCTTCCGCCGCAGTTTTTAATAGTTTAGAAATAGCAAATGCAGAGCGGCCGTTGGCTTACCAAAGCAAAATGTTTGCAGGTATTGTGCACCGCGTTTGCTTTGTTGAAGACAGGGAATGGGCTTTCTCACTTAATGCAGATACGACTGTTTTGCGCTCGGGCGTGGGAGAAGATTTTACGATAACATTGAATATAGATCTCAACTTCTAGAAAAAAGGAGCAACTATGAACGATAAAATAGTATACATCGCCAGTATGATGATTATGGTCTGGGGCACAATGTATCCTAATGCCGACGACATGTTTAAAAAAGAGGGAGCAATTATCCTCGAATGCTCTGTCATAAAAATAAGTGATGGCTCATCTTTGGGAATCGATGGAGAGGAAATATTGCGCATGATGCGGGTGCGTAAAGAAGTGCGCAAGATTCAGCTTGGTGTTCCCAACACAGAAGGTAATTTTATCGGACTGTATCATTTGAACAACACGGATTATAGCGTAAAAGAGCTCGCTGCACTCGAAACAGAAATGCGAGAAAATGATCCGGCGGCATTGGTATCATTAAAGCCGTTATTGAAAAAAGCAAAAGAAGATTTTGTTAAACACGTTATGAGCTTTATGAATGCTGCGCGTGGAGCCAAGCCGATGATGCTTCTTTTAATACAAGAGTCATGCAACAAAAGAAAGCGTTACGATAGTGTATTATTGCGCTGGGGAGCCGCGCGAGAAGGCACAGAAGAAAGACAGTTTGATGGGGATATAACTGATTTTCGCGTATTTGATACTTTTTGCACAGATTTGATACACTTTCTTCAAGATGTTATGAGAAGTTGTCCCAAAGCATGGGCGCAGTTTCAACACATGGTAGCGCAGCAGAAATCTGGCGGCCACTGAATACTGGCTTGCTCATTCTGTATGCGCGTAAAATTTAAACTTTTTTGTTTTATCAGATAGAGCACAGAGAATATGGAACAACAGCTGCATGAGCTTACGGGCACCATTGACCGTTTGCTGTTTAATAGTGAGGAGAGCGGTTTTTCTGTATTTGTGTTGCAAGTCAATGAAGCCACACAGATAGTGGTTCGTGGTTCCATGGCACAAATTCATCCGGGTGAACAGGTTAGCGTGAGCGGTACTTGGGTAATGCATCCCAAATTCGGTAAGCAATTTGAAGCAAAAAGTTGCCGCATTGATGTGCCAACGAGCATTATTGGTCTTAAAAAATATTTAGGCTCCGGATTAATCAAAGGCATTGGCCCTGCATACGCTGACAAGCTGGTAAATGCGTTTGGCTCACAAGTGCTTGAAGTAATTGATAAAGAACCTGAACGATTGCGCCGCGTGAACGGCATTGGTGAAAAGCGTGCGCAGCAAATTATCACTTCCTGGCACGATCAAAAAGAAATTTCCGGCATCATGGTTTTCTTACAAGAAAAAGGTGTGTCGCCCGCCTATGCAATAAAAATTTATAAAAAATATGGGCAGCAATCAATTGCCGTAGTACAAGAAAATCCCTATCGCCTGGCAGAAGAGATTTGGGGAATAGGTTTTAAGGTTGCTGACCAGATCGCACAAAATGTTGGTATTCCTCGCGACTCTTTAAAGAGAGTGAAGGCAGGAATTTTGTATCAAATATCACAAGAAGTGAGCTCAGGACATCTCTATGTTGATCTGCAACAACTGAAAGAAAAAACCGCCCTCTTGCTTGAATTAGCTGAGGATCAAGATTCAAAAATCAAACATGCACTGCATGATTTATATAATGAAACTAAAATTAAACTTGTTTCTCATGACGCGCGCCACTTTGTAACCTTGAGCAGCCATTATCACGCTGAAAAAGGCGTGGCCGAGCGTATTGCCATGCAACTGCAAAACAAAAGCACGCTCACGCTTGATATACAGGCGGTCTACAAAACATTACAAACCGTTGACCAAAGCAAACATGTGGCTCTTAATGATGATCAGATACATGGCATTATCACCTGCTTATCACATAAAATGAGCATTATCACCGGTGGCCCGGGAACCGGTAAAACAACATTGATCAAACAGCTGCTCGCTATTTTAGATGGTCATCAAATAAGTTATCGTCTTGCTGCGCCAACTGGACGGGCCGCAAAGCGCATTACCGAAGGCACTGGTCGACACGCCGCAACAATTCATCGCCTTCTTGAATTTGATTTTATTACGCGCGGCTTTATGCGCAATGAACAAAATGCGCTCAAGCTCGATTTTCTGATCATTGATGAAGCGTCTATGATTGATATTTTTTTAGCTCATTCTCTCCTCAAAGCGGTTCCCTTTCATGCACATGTTTTATTTATCGGTGACGTTGATCAGCTCCCTTCAGTGGGCGCCGGCAACTTTTTGAATGATTTGATTGCCAGCGGTAAAACAGCATGCGTTCGT
Source organism: uncultured bacterium (assembly GCA_963707655.1). GTDB lineage: Bacteria > Babelota > Babeliae > Babelales > Vermiphilaceae > JAKAUA01. Next base: position 682,524 of record OY970172.1, read on the forward strand.
TTAACAAAAATTTTCAGACAAGCGCAAGACAGCTTAATAATTATGAATGCTCACCGGGTGAACAGCGGTGAATTTCCCACAACAGCATCTCCCGATGCAAAAAAAGATTTTATTTATATTAAAGAAGATAATCCCGAGGCGGTTGCAACGCACATGCATGAATTATTTAAACGACGGCTGCCTATGATGGGTATACCAAGCGATCAGGCAACGGTTTTGGTTCCCATGAATCGTGGCATAGTTGGCACTCACTCATTGAATCATGTCTTGCAACAACTGTTAAACCCTGCCAATACAGAAAAACAACTGGTGTACCACGGTACCACATTCAAAATAGGTGACCGTGTAATGCAGGTGAAAAACAACTATGACAAAATAGTTTTTAATGGGGATTGCGGCGACATTGAAGATATTAATGTGCCTGAGCGGATTGTGCATGTACGCTATGCGGAGCGTGTTGTTGAGTATGATGCGGGAGATCTTGATGAACTTGTACTCGCCTACGCCCTTTCAATTCATAAAAGCCAGGGCTCAGAGTACCCGGCAGTGATTATTCCAATCTTTATGCAACACTTCACTTTATTGCAACGTAATTTGTTGTATACGGCAATCACGCGGGCAAAAAAATTGTGCATTCTTATTGGTCAATCACGCGCTATTGCCATGGCAGTAAAAAATAATAAAGGTCTTGTCCGCACCACTTTTTTAAAAGAATTTTTAACCACCGAACTAAAGTGCCGCTAATGCTGTATTCAATTGTGTTACTTGTGTTGCTACCGTTTTCTCTTTTTTCCTTTTCAATTATGCTCGAGCCGGCCGGTGACGCAAAAATTACCGGGCGCTGCATTGATGATTCTTTTGAGCGTGGCATCGCTTTGCAATATACGCAACAACTCAAACAACTGCTTGAAGAACGTATTCCAGGAGTACGTGTTGCTATTACCCGTCTGCCGGGAGAAACGATAACTGAATTTCAGAATGCCCATTTTGCCAATCGCATGGCAATTGATTTATACATAAGTATCAATTTCTTTAAAGAAAAAGAGGTAATTCCTCACCTATATATCTATAGTTATGCGCAACATGATGATGCTGATTTCCGCCAGATAGATCTTTGTTTTTATCGCTATGATCAGATTCATTTGTATCATGCGGCACAAACAAAAAAATGGTCAAATCTGTTTTGCGATGCTTTAAATCAGGAACAGTACAAGAAAAAGTTACAATGCCCCCGCGTCTGCCGGCTTCCGTTTAAACCATTGCTTGGCATCAAAGCAAGCAGCATTGCCATTGAAATTGGCCTAAAAAATAAAGATGATTGGCCCCAATTCATTGACCCCTGCTTTTCCGGCATTGTGACCATTATAAGAGATTATGAAAAAGGCACTACCAATGATACGCAATAAAAAACAGATAGTGGGTATTACGGTTGCTTTGATTGCCGGTTGCCTGGCGGCATTGTGTTACCGGGGGAACATTATTTTTGTTTTTCCCTCAGCAAACACGCAGATGCCTGCAAACGCAATGCCTATAGCAAAAAAACAAGTTAAACTCTTTTTTTGGCGCGCCGATTCCTGGAAATATGAAAAGAGCGAACTCATGCTGGGCAGCGATGCGGCTGAAACTATTGCCGCGCTAGCCAATAAGTGGCTCACCCTGCTTGACGAAGAAGGGGTTATGACAAAAAAAGTAATGGTGCCCGCCGTGTTGATGGCCGTATCGGGCAACCAGGCCTATATCTCTTTTGATCGTTACCCCTTTGATAAAGAGAGTGCCGCCTATGATAAATGGATGTGGCTGGAAGGGCTCCTTAAAACTCTGCGCGAAAACGGGGTGGCGGTACCCCGCATCTATTTTAAGGTACAGCACAAGCCGCTACGCGACTATCACCTCGACTTTTCATCCCCGTGGCCGCTGAGCGGTTTTATGCACACATAAATAGGTGTGTGGCACGATCACCATGCAAACGATTCTATTATTCTGTGAGAGTCAAGCGGGGATTCATCATAATGATAAATCTCCCTGCTCCCGCCATAACGAACATATTTTCATCAATTTTTTCTCTTGATACAATCATGCACCATTCATCACACTCAATGGTGCCGGTAAACTTAAATTCCTGGGGCACGCAGATAAACGCGCCGAGCTGCGAGCAAGCCAGAGCCTTTAAAAGAGGGGCAAGAAATGCTGATCCCCGGATAAATTATTGCGCCATCGTGAATAAATGCTTCATTCTTCTCAATGGTATGAATCTGATCGAGTGGACCCATAGAATAGATATGCGTGGTCAATAAGGTACAGAGCAGCATAAAAAAATTAATTTTAGTATTCATAAAATAATATAACCCCTTCGAATCACTATTTTTGCTTGAGTGTAAAATATTCTGCCCATCGTAACAAAACATGCCAAAAAAGCCAGCAGCCCTTGATAACAAGGGGAATTTGATGTTTTTACACAAAATGATATAATTACAATATGAAAAAAATATTTAAATTGCACTCACCGTACAAACCCGCCGGCAGCCAGCCGGAAGCCATAGAAAAACTGACCAAAGGTCGGCCCGGACGCTCTACGCTTGTAGGGGTTACCGGATCAGGGAAAACCTTTACCCTGGCCAATATTATTGCCAATCAAAACAAGCCGGTCTTAATTCTTTCCCCTAACAAAACCTTGGCGGCACAGCTCTATGAGGAATTTAGCCAGTTTTTCCCTGAGAATAAGGTGGGTTATTTTGTCAGTTATTACGACTATTACCAACCCGAGTCATACTTGCCGGCGCAAGATATCTATATTCCCAAAGAAACCAAGATAAATAGTGAAATTGAGCGCCTTCGTGTTGAGGCAACCGCATCTTTGATCAACAGGCAAGATACCATTATCATTACCTCAGTTTCTTGTATCTATTCGCTGGGTAACCCCACCGATTATAAAAATTTGTCTGTCCCCTTAACAGTGGGTCAGGAATTATCACGAAGCGAATTACTAAAAAAGCTCATTTTTATTCAATATGAACGTAATGATATTGATAAAAAATCGGGCACTTTCCAGGTTTTGGGTAATACGGTTGAAATTCAGGTTCCGTATCAGAAAGAAAAGCTACGGCTGGAACTTTTTGGCAATACCTTGGAATCGATGCAGTGGGTAACCAAGCACAACAACACCGTGGTGTCTGAGCTCAAAGATACCATTATCTTTCCGGCCAAACACTTTGTGACCACTGAAGGGCGACAAAAAATAGCTCTTAAAAGCATTAAACAAGAGTTAGAAGAATGGGCACCCCAGGTTGCCAACCCAATCTACCGGGAACGTATAGAAAAACGGGTGGCTCATGATCTTGAAATGTTACAAGAAGTTGGCCATTGCTCCGGTATAGAAAATTATTCATCTCACTTTGACGGCCGCGGACAGGGCGAAAAGCCATTTTGTTTATTCGACTTCTTTCCCAAAGATTTCTTACTTATTATTGATGAATCTCATATTGCCATTCCGCAATTGCGGGGTATGTATGCGGGAGACAAAGCGCGTAAAAAATCATTAGTTGAGTTTGGCTTCAGATTGCCTTCTGCTGCGGATAATAGGCCTTTAAAATTTGAAGAAATAGAAGGCTATTTTAATGATGTCATCTTTGTTTCGGCAACACCGAGCGATTATGAATTGAGCAATTCTGCGCACGCCGTTGAGCAGATTATTCGCCCAACAGGGCTTTTGGACCCGGTCATTCAGATACATCCACGCGCAGGTCAGCTTGATCATTTGATTGAGCAGATAAAAAATACGAATCAAAAAGGATTCCGAACCCTGGTTACCGTACTTACCAAGAAATTGGCCGAAGAATTGGCCCATTATCTTGAAGAACGGGGCATCAAGGTGTGCTACTTGCACAGCGAATTAAAAACACCCCAGCGTACTGAATTAATTCAAAAATTGCGTCTTGGCACTTTTGATTGCCTGGTCGGTGTGAATCTACTCCGTGAAGGGCTCGATTTACCCGAAGTTGCGTTGGTGGCAATTATGGATGCTGATATTGAAAGCTACTTGCGCGACAAGCGCTCATTGATTCAGATCATTGGTCGCGCTGCACGTAATACCGAATCGGTTGTGATATTATATGCTGACACGGTAAGCAAATCTATGCGTGGTGCCATTGACGAAACGCAGCGTCGCCGTGTGAAGCAAGAAGCACACAATGCAGAGCATGGGATTGTACCGGTTACGGTAAAGCGTGAGGTGAGCAAAACAATCACCAATATTCAGTTGGCTATTGCACAGGCATCTGAACGCAAACGCGGCAAGAAAAAAGCTGCGCAGCTAAACACCGAGCAAGCACACGTACGCATGGTTGAGCTTGAATCATTAATGCAGCAGGCTGCTCAAGACCTTGAATTTGAAAAAGCAATCGCCTTGCGTGAAGAATGGGTTCAGCTCAAAAAGCAGACTGAAAATTCTACGCAGTAAAACATTCTCTAATTATTATCATTTCATTTTTCCCTTTATTTTTTTATACTCATCATCATGTTTTCTCTTTTAAAAAAAGCAAGGATGAAATAATGAAACACAAACTATTATTAATGTTATTAATTGTTGGTTTTGGCACTTTTTACTACATCTATACCAAGCAAGGGTCCCCCAAAATGTACGCCGATATAAAAAACATTGCCGATATTATCCGCATTTTTCCTCAAAGCGCTCACGATATCAATAATGAGGTAGACAAAGTTATAGCTCAATCACGCGCAGAAATTGCAGCATTTCTTGCTATTAAAAATGAAGAACGCACTTTTGCCAATACGGCACAAAAACTTGATGAAATTTATGGCCTTTCAAATCAGGCTATTGTAGGTAGCTCTATTTCTATTCTTGAAATGGTGAGCCCTGATGAAAAAATTCGTACCGCTGCCCACGAAGCAATTATAAAGATGCAAGACTTTTTAGTTGATGAACTTGCCAACAATGTTGATATCTTCAAAGCATTTAAAGCATATGTTGAACAAAAATCAGGATCGGAGGAACTTACCGAAAAGCAAAGATACTTTCTGACCGAAACGCTTGATGGGTTTAAGCGCGCAGGGCTCGACTTGCCGCAAGATCAACTTGATGAACTGAAAAAAATTAAAAAAGATATTGCTGCACTGATTCTTGATTTTGATACCAATATTGCTGCCGACCAAACAAAAGTTATTGTATCTCCTGCAGAACTGGCCGGATTGCCCGAAGACTTTATTGCCTCATTGGAAAAAGATGAGCAGGGAAATTGCAAAGTTGGGGTTGATGCACCAACTTTTTATAAAATTGCACAAAATTGTTCCGTTGGCGATACCCGTAAAAAAATGTCTCGCGCGTATGGCGATCGCGCGTATCCAAAGAATGATGCATTGCTCAAAGAAATTATCGCAAAAAGAGACTTGCTAGCACAAAAAGTTGGCAAAGCAAGTTATGCAGCCTTGGATCTTGACGATCAAATGGTAAAAACTCCTGAAAAAGCCTACAGTTTTTTGAATGATTTATTGGCAACAGTAAAAACAAAAGTTGAGAAAGAATTTGCTCTATTAACAAGCGACCTTCCCGCATCAGTTACACTTCAAGACGGTAAAATGTTTACCTGGGATGCCGCTTACGTAGCCAATGAGTACAAAAAGAAGCATTTGCAAATTGATGAGCTTAAGATCGCCGAATATTTCCCGCTCGATACAACAGTAAAAGGGTTGCTTGATATTTATCAAAAGTTCTTTTCATTGCGCTTTGAGCAAAAACCAATCAAACATCTGTGGCACGATGAAGTGACCATGATGGAAGTCTATTCAACACTCGATAATAGCTTGTTGGGGTACTTCTTGCTTGATCTTTTCCCGCGCCCTTTCAAATACAGTCATGCCTGTCATGCTACCATTGTTCCGGCAGTCTACGGTGCTGACGGACAAATAAAACCGGCTCTTTCTATTGTTATTGCAAACTTCCCTCGCGCCATCGGTGACAAACCGGCATTGCTCGAACGCAATCACGTCTCCACTTTCTTCCATGAATTTGGTCACGCACTGCATGCATTATTGGGAAGAACCATGCTCAGTACTCAGGCAGGAACCGCCGTTAAATGTGATTTCGTAGAGATGCCATCACAAATGCTTGAAGAATGGCTCGATGAAAAAGAGATTCTTGCCATGATCAGCTCTCATTATCAAACGGGAGAGCCATTACCTGATGAATTAATCAATAAGATTGTTGCATTAAAGCAATTTGATGCCGGCTCTTTTGTGCAAACACAAGCCTATTATTCCCTTATTTCATTAGATATTTATGCACCGGGGGCAACTAAAGACCCTTATGCGATTATGAAACAGCTCTATACCACTATTAAACCGCATATGATTTTTGATCCGGAAAATCACATGTATGCATCATTTGGCCATTTAACCGGCTATGGGGCAAAATACTACAGCTATATGTGGTCCAAAGTATTTGCGCTTGATCTTTTTGCACAAATCAAAAAAATGGGACTATTGAATCCTGCCGTGGGTGAAAAATATGTGGCCGAGGTTATTGGCCAAGGGGGCAGCGTCGATCCCAATGATCTGCTTGAAAACTTCCTGGGTAGAAAACCAAATCAAAAAGCATTTTTGGCCGACTTGGGACTAGGTCAATAACGGCGATCTTTTCATATTAAAAGAGTGAAGTACGCAAACGCGCAATAGAAGTAAAATTCATTGCGCGTTTCATTTTAAAACTCTTTTCTTGCTCTATCATTTTTTACTAGCATCATCAGAGAAGAGCGGTTAAGCTATAAAGCAAATAAAAATATATTGATGCATAGTGAGAAATGAGTCGTGCAAGAGAAGCATATTGGTATAGTTCTGAAAAATTATTTTCCCAAGAAATGCAAGCTATCGTTACTCGATAACAAAATGGGTAAAATAAGCGGCGTTCCAACAGCAGGAACTCATGTTGCTGCCGGTTCATTAATCGAATATTCTTTGGTTGAACAGCCGGCATGTTCTTTTCTTTATAGTATTAATGTGCACGACGTGCCTTTTGCGCTCGCGCAAGAGGATATTCTTTTTTTGCATCACGTACTGGAAATTTGTTATTATTTTATGCCAATAAAAAGCTATAATCCTACGATTTTCTCATTGTTACATGTATTGTATATGAGTGATGGCTGGTTACACACTATGGCCGTTAAAAAATTTTTTTTACTTAAATTATTTGTACTGCTGGGATTGTACCCCGAGGACAAAAAATTTAGAACTCCGTCATTTCATCGATTGGTCACTGCGCCATTTGCGCAGATGCTGAGCGGAGATATAGATTCTTATGATGAAGAGACTGTTAACGAATGGTTGCGTTTGTGTGTCGCATCTCATCCAATAGCAGATAAATTTAAAACAACGTATTTTTTAGATAGTTGCAGGGAAATATGAAAAAATTGTTGCACGGTATAATATGCCTGTTAGCTGCCTTTGGTCACCGCATGCACGCAGATCCTATCGCTGAACTTGAAAAATTAGGAAAACATTTATTGCCCGCCAGCGCAAGCGTTTCTACGCAGGATCAAAAAAAGATCTTTACGAGTAATGTTGAAAGTAAACAGGCAATGCTGGCCAACTATCAAGCAGAAAAAAAACGTTTGGAAGAAGAAAATAGAACGAATGCTCCCGCTATTACCACTGAATTGGAAGAGACCCTGAGTAAAATCAGGGTGACTGAGGAAGTGCTGAGAAAAGACCCTGACAATGAATTTTTAAAAAGAAAAAAAACATTGCTGAGCGAAAAATATTATGTTTTGAAAGAATACCAGCAGGCATTTGAGCAACAGCGCCATTTGATTGATCAGATTATTAAAAATCTTACGAATTATTTGGCCGACCCTGAAAATAAAAAATTCATTGAACAGTTTCATGAAAAAAAGAAAACTTTTGAAGAGCTACAGGTTATATACCAAAAAGCTATCGAAGAAGAAAAATCTCTTGAAAGCCTGAATGATCAGGAAAAGAATGCGATTTCTGAACTAGACAATCGCAAACGAGCTGCAAATGCAGATAATGCTTTGTACCAACAGCACAAAGAGCTGCTTGAGAGTGAGCGTCCCGTACCTGAAGGCATGACACGCGCTGAAGGGGGCGAGCTATGGCAGCTGCAAGAGCATTTATTTACCGATAAAAAACGCGTTGACGAGCTTAAATTTGAAGAAATTAAACTTAAGCTTGAGTTGATTAGACTGAAAATGTTCATTGCACGTGTACAGCGGGATACCTTGCGGGATACATTCCGCGACATGACATCCGAGGTCCAGGTGAGCGAGGCCGATGTCACCAATGTGAAAGAAGATTTAGAAAAGAAAAGGCAACAATTTTACACTAATGTACGATCTGTTGATTATGCCATTGAACAGAGCAGTAATGACCTTAAGATGCATAAACAAGAGTTGGAAATTCTCGCCAAGCGCTATAACATAATTCTTGATGCTGATTTGGATAAATGGAGTAAAGAGCCAAAGCAATTGGTAAGCTCTTATGTAGGCATTTGTGAAGTCGGACTCGAAAACGACATTGTGCTTGCACTGTATCGCAAAAAAGATTACCTCAAAAGCTTGATACATAAAGAAAATGAAAAAATTAAACAGGAAGAGACACTTCTCAAAATCAAAGAAACATTTCACAAAATCCGTTTTGCAAAATTTAGCGCCAAAGAGCTCGATCAGGAGCTTAAAAACTATGATTTGATTAAGGCCGGCATCAGAGCTCATATCTCTTTGTACAATGAGCGCAAAAATATGGCGACAGAACTTTTAGAAGTCCAAAAACGAGCCTTGGAAAATATAGACCAGCTCAGAAATGATATCAAAAACACTCTTAAAGATACGTTATTTAAGGACTATAGTCGCGATTACACCCATTGCCTTGAGCTTATCACCAATGCAATAGAGCGCATTAGAGCACAGATAGATCTCATCAATAAAACGATGGCAACCTATACCGACATTATTTTCTTGTTGAGCTCAACCAGCAAACAGATAGATTTTATTGTTTTAGAACTGAATTCAACGACCATCTGGTACCGTCCGCAATATGCGATTTCCTGGGAAGGATTGATGCGCATTATACCCGATGTTGAGCGGTTTGCTTCCGATTTGACCAGCTATTTCAGTCAAGTAAAACCGGTTGTTTTGCTTAATGCCTTCAAAAACAGTATTAAAAATCCGCTTTCTCTCTTTATCTCATTTTTATTATTACTCGTCATGATCCTGCTTTTGCTGCTCGCAAAAATCATGTTACCATCTGCACTACATCGCATTCAGGTAGCTGCCCAAACTAGAGCATATGTTTATACGCTGTACATGTTTTTAGTCGCTCTTGGCCGTTTTTTACTCATCCATTTTAATGGCATAGCCGTATGGTTGGTGATGTATGGATCATTCAAATTACAGATTATTGATAATCCCTATCTGTACAGCCTCTTTTACTTAATTTCAATACCGTATCTCCTGTATTTGGCACATCAATTTATTTCTTACTTTGCCTCATTTAATCAAGAACATGGCTATCTGTTTTTAAGCAAAGATTTTGAATTTCGTTTTACGCTCATGTTTTCAGCTCTTTTGTATGTGACCATTATCTTATATTTCTTCAAAGAAGCCTTTATGTTGGGCAATTACCGCCGCTCCGAATTGCCGAGCGTGCTTGTTGCTTTAAACTTTATTTTTATCCAGGTTGTTCTTATTGCCCTTATACCAAAGAATCAGATTGTTAATTTGATTCCGACGCATGACATATGGGGATGGATACATGAACAAATCAATCGCTATTATTATTTGGTTATTTTGTGCATAGTCACCATTATCGTCATGAGCAATCCATATGTAGGTTTTGGCCGCCTGGTTGCCTATGTTATCTGGCGCATTCTTTATACCATCATCGTAGTAATAATTCTTCTATGGCTACATCGTCTAATCAAACGTTTTTGTGCCTATTTCTTCTTTGTAGAAGAAGACGATGTTCAGCGAGAGCGTTTCGCCCATGCGAAAAGTTGGTATGGTTTTGCGGTAATTTTACTCTTTTTATTCTTTATTTTCCTGGGACTCATTATATTGGCAAAAGTATGGGGATGGCCGGAGCAGCTGGCAAAAATATCTCACATTCGCGACATTGTTCACGGATTGCAACACCCTTTCACCAATGTCGATCAAAAACCTGTCTCTGTCTGGACCATTTTGCGCCTTATTTTCTTTATTTTAGGCGGCCTGGGCGTTTCATTTGCCTTTAACCGTTTTGTGATGGGCAAAATCTTTGATATTTTACTCATTGAACCGGGTATTCAAAATACGATTTCAAGCATTACCTATTATCTCTGCTTTGTTTTATCGGTGATTATCGGATTCAATGTCGTCGGGCTTAATTCCTTGCTGTATTGGCTGCTTGCATTAGTAGTGGGTATCGGTTGGATCATTAAAGACCCGGTGAGCGATTTTGTTTCCTATTTTATTATCTTGGTACAGCGCCCCATTAAGGTGGGCGATTTAATACGGCTTGAAGAAGAGGGAGCTCCTGGTGTGGTTCGTCGCATCACGCCACGATCGGTATTAATGAGACGCAGAAACAGCACTACCGTTATTGTTCCAAACTCGGTAATAATCAATAAAAACATTATTAACTGGAACTATACGCGCGACTTTATCGCTTTTGATGATATTTTGATTACCATATCGTATGAATCTGACGCAATTTTAGCACAGCGCATTTTTCTCTCTGTATTGAGCGAAAACCCTTACATTTTGAAAAACCCAAAACCTGTCGTGCGTCTTGATGACTTTAGTGAAAACGGTTATGTGTTTATGGTCCGCGGCTTTTTGAGTTCAAATTATACGCTCGACCAATGGGATATTGCCAGCGATGTGCGTCTTTCTATGATTCGCATACTCAAAGAGGCCGGCATTGAAGTGGCGGTACCTATGCGCAGGCTTATTTCTGCCGACAATCAGCTTAACGAGAATAAATAATCAGGATACGTAGCTCTATCTTTATTGCGTGTGTCTTGTAGTGCCTGGGCGTAGCCAGCCACCTGGCTTCCTATGCCTTCAGGATACATGCTGTACGGCTTGCTCTTAGAATAGTGATGAGTGTATTGCATGATTAAGCTTAGCGCGCTGATGCTCAGACTTGCCATCGACAAGGCATTGTTTTTAACATGTTCTTTAATAAAGCTTTTCCACGAAGACTCAAATAATTTTTTATTGCGCATTATTTCATCCAATGCATTTCTAAAATCTTGCTGACACGGATGCGCCTCATCACGCACCGCTGCATACGCGAGCATTTCTTGTGTTAACTCTTTGATTTCCCGTGCAGAGAAGCCATCAATCTTGTGCGCCATCATCTTGACCATCTCAGGGTCAATGCTATTGGCTGCATAAAAACTTATTATTTTTTCTCGCATTGCTCTATGGGGAAGATCGATGGCAACAATATGATTGCTGAATCGGCTTTTTAATGCATCGGGAATATTTTCTAGGCTGTTGGTGGTGCCTATGAAGAGTATGTTTTTATGAGACGAGCATTCATCAATCAATTGCCATAAAGCAACGGCAACATCTTGATCGGCTCGTTGATCGTTCTTTTTTTTATCAATAAGACAATGAATTTCATCCAAAATAATCACATAGGGCTGGCTACTATTTTTGATAGAGGTAATAATGCGCTTCAGGTTTTGAGCGCCGGAATTTTGATACTCGGTAGCTAAAAGAGATGATTGCAGAAAGATAAAGGGGCGCCCAATTTTTTGCGCAATTGCTTTTGCTATATCAGATTTGCCAACGCCCGGCGGACCAACGAGCAGGAGCTTATCGGTTATTAATAAAGAGCGCAATGCCGGCAACGCATGGGGTGCACGTTGAAAACGTTCGATAATGGTTTTAATCCGTGCAGGGCAATCCTGCAATAAATAGGCAACCAATGTATCGTCCAGTCTATCTTCTTGGGGCAATGCATCAGAAAATTGATCCGCTGATTGCGTGCCTACTGAAGATGACCAAAACAGCTCTTGCGGTATGTCTATGGAGGTAGGAAAACCCTTTTTTCCGGCACCTTCTAACATTTCTTCAAATGTCTTGTCGCTCATCATATAATTGTCATCAGACAACTCAGGCTGCTCATTTTCTGCGTACATGCCTATGCTGAACAGGCAGATGTTTAATAAAAATAGCTGATACAAAAGTTTGTTCATGTGAATGTTTTCGGAGTCTTATTTAAATGAATCTTTAAGCAGTTTTTTCTTCTTTGGGCGCGCGTTTGCAATAACGATATATAAAATAACCACCCACACCTACCGCAACAGGCACCCCAACGACTACCGCTGTTGGCGCTGCAGCGACGCTTGCTCCCACCCCAACAAGTGTCGCTTTAAGGCCTCCAAGAAGAGTTGCTGCCGTCACTGTTTGTCCGGTAGCCACCGTCGCTACTACAGCAGTTGTTTCAAGCCCTGCGGCTGTCGACGCCCCAGAAGCGGCTGTTAGAGCAGCAGCTTCCGCAATTTTATCAATTGCATCTTTGTGTTCTCCAGCTTTCTCACAAACCACTTTCCCTGTGCTAAAAAGCCATTGCCCACCAGAAAGGATCATTGAACCGGCTGAGAGCAACAGACCATATGTTGCTGGATTAGCTGCAATAGGATGATCATTATAAAAGCGCTTCTCCCAAGATTCGCTTTCCTGTTTTTCGGAAGGGCTGTCTATTTTTAAAATTTGAACTGCGTGCTGTATTACTCCAGGTGTTAATTCAACGTGGTGATCACATATTAGGCTTCTAATTCTTTTTGATAAAAATTCGAGATCGCGATGCGAGCAATCGTTGCATTCACGCGCAATAGTCGCAATGAGTTGTTCATTAATAGTGCCTTCTTTAAGTTCATCTGCCATACGAAATTTTATACTTTTTTCTTTTTCTTCTTGATTGGGTAACCCAATAGTAATTGTATGACTTGCAACCCTGCTGCGTAGCGTGTCTGGGAGATTATCAGTGCTATTGGCAGTGAAAATAAAGAAAAGATTTACGTTATCCAAAGCATTATCTATAGAAGTCCCAAGTGCAAGTCCTGTATCCTGCTTGTGAATTTTTTTGATGTCACTAAAGCCATGGAGTTCATCTAAAATAACAACGGCAAAATCTTTATTCATGGCCTGCGCTTTTTCGATGGACCTTTGTAGATTTGCTTCAGCTGAATTTTGGTATTCATTACCAAGCGATGCTCCTTGGAGAAAAACAAAAGGCGCGTTTATTTCTTGCGCGATAGCCTTCGCAATATGTGATTTGCCCCCTCCCGGAGGTCCAACCAATAATATAGCCGAGGTCATGAGATGCTTCTTTTTTGTTTTAACATCTGTGGATTTGTATTTTTTAATATTTTTTACAGTGTCACGTAAATTTTTAGGACAGGTTTCTATGAGAAAATCAGCGTATTCTTGATCAAGGCAACCATCGCACAGCGGCTCGTCTTTCTTCTTGTCGGTCTCGCTTTCTCCGTTTATTTCTTCGTAAAAATCTTCTTCTTCCGCATATTCTGCGGTATCTCTTTTGGGGAAAAGATGCGCTTGCAAACTCTCATCGCTATACGCATTATCGTGCGCAGGGTTCTTGACGAACTCGGGTGTGATGGCATTAAGTTGTGCGAGCATCAGAACAATGGTTAAGATACTGTAACGAATAATTTTCATTATAATTCCTTCTTGTTAATAATGAAATGTGCTGATAAGTTCAATGTTTTATTTATTGAGTAATGGGCGCGGCTATGGCAATTTGTTGCTGGTCCTCGGGCTCTGTTGGTTTTTTGTTTTTTTCCACTTCTTCTTTTTTCTTTTTCACATTTGTTCTCTCTGCCGCCGCATAGCCGATATTGTACATAGCAAGAGAATTTCCCAAGGCCCCCACAAAAGGCATTACTGCTGGATGATTTCTGCAAAATCGCTGCTGCCAATTTTCCTTTTTTCCGTGCCGTGCATTGTTAAAGGCTTTGATGTCATTGTCAAAAGCTTCGACTTGTCTCGCTACGCACTCATCAAAAGCTTCTGCCGGCTCATCAAGAAAATCCTCCACCCAGCGAGACAACGCGGCTAAATGTTCATAGGAAAAATTTTTGGTTTTTTTCGCCAAGGACAGAATAAATTTTTCATTGATCATCTTGTTTTCCGGGGCATCTTTAAAAAAGATGTTGAAAGCTTCTACACGCGCCTCTTGGCTAGGATATGTTATGGCAACATGCTGGCGGTTGAGTCGACTCGTTACGCGGGGAGGAAAATTTGCCATGTCATAGGTTGTGCAAATAAGAAAAATATTATTGCAAGCGCATCGATCGATAAAACTGCACAAAGGATATTGCGCATGCTCATTGTTCTCTAAAAGATGATCCATATTGTTCAAAATAATTATTAGTTGCTCATTGCGCTTTTTAGCGGCCCGCGCAAAACATTCTAAATAAGGTTCGCACGCGCTGAAAACATATGATTCTATTTGAAGAACGCGAGCCTTCATGTGTTGAGCAATCGCTTTTGCCAAGTCCGCTCTGTCGCTCCCCGTTGGGCCAGTAAGCAAAAGAGTTCGATCCAAAAAACGTTTTCTGTCCTTTTCGTTATTTCTTGCTTCCATAGCTTCAAAATGTTGTAACAACTCTTTTACTTCTGCGGGACTATATTTTATGAGAAAGTCTGCATATTCGCTATCTAAACGGCGACTTCGGTTTTTTAATGACTCGTTTATGATGCGAATCTCTTCCTGCTTTTGTGCAATTCTTTGCTGCTCAGTCAGCTCTACCGGTATATAGGAAGCCTTTGTTTTATGCGACGCTTGCACGTGCAATGAATATATGCTCAAAAAAATCAAGAGATAATAGCTCGTATGCTTCATGAATTCTTTCTGCTTTATTGTCTTTTAAAAATTGACAAATGAAATATTGTTAAGATATGTTTTTTCTGTTCTTTTTTAAAATGATAAAAAATCAGATTTCAAATTATCCTATTTTCTGCTTTTGTCAAAGCAAACGAGCCAAAAAAGTGAAATAAAAAAATAATATTTTTTTATTATATACGTGGATAATTCGCCAAAAACAGCTATTTTTTATCTTATTTGATACATTGCAAAATCTTTTTGTCCGTTGATTTTAAAATTAGATTTTTTTATACTGCGATGAGCTTTTTTTATGCAACCGATTATCAACCATGAGGAATGTATTAATGAATTTGAGACATTGGTCACTGATAGTATTGTTTATTACTGCCTGTGCGCAGGGGAAAAGAGAATATGATGGTTTGTTTATTTCTGCCATTCCTCAACACTGTGTTATAGAGCAAACGTCCCCACTGCCATTACCGTTGCCATTGTATGTGCATGATCTTGCATTTGGTCCGGGGATTACTCATAGTGTTGACGGTACCGCATTAATTCAGACGTATATAAGCGCAGATCAACAAGCATTATTCAACAAACAGCCGCGAATCAGCGTAGACTTCAAATCTGAAATGTTAGGCCTACCTCTATTTGTGGGCGCGTCTCCTGCTTCGATAATAAATTTATGCATGGATATTGCTCGATGGATAAAGACAACGTTAGCGACACTCAATCGATTACCCAACAATTGCGGTACTTTTAATGCAAATGCGTGGGCTTCTTTTTGTATCAATGAAAGAAGACTTTCTTATCCATTTAATAATGCCGAGAGCAGCTATTTTAATGTTTTCACTCCTGAAATTAGAATGAGCTTATTGCATGATTATGCATTATATGAATACTCTGGCTACATAGATTTTCTTAAATCATTTCCCGAATTTGAAGCTTTTGTAGAGCGTTTGCACGCTGATCAGGCACGTTTTAACATGTCGCTCGATTATCATGAGGTGAGTGAAAAAAAGCAACAGATAATCAAAAATGTCGTAGCCAATTTATCCGCACAAATCAAGGAAAAGCGCGCTGCCGAATTTGAAGCTAAAGAGGCTGAACGCATCGCTTTGATGGAAAAAACGCGTGAAGACAAGATAGTGAAAGAGGAATTGATATATCACTATAACCGCTATGCAGAAATAGCGCAGAACAATCCCGACGCACCTGCCCGTTGGTCGGATTACAGAGCAATCATTGGCAACTTTCTCGATGGCAATGATAAGGCAACTTACACAGAAACATTTTCTGTTGATCAGCAAGGCGTGGCTCTTTTGAGCACAAAAGCGATTCCGGTTGAGCTTTTCGGGCAATGTACCGGCAACAATATGCAGCAGTTTTTACATCGCGGTTTTCTTGATTTGCTCGCACAAGCAGCCGATATAGATGAAAAAGATCTGCAATCATTGTTAGTTGATGGTGTTATTGTGGGGCAAGAGTTTAATCATGCCGGATACACCCATAAAGCCTTTAGTATAGCCAATTTTTGCCATACGCTTGTTGAACATTCGAAAGGGTTAGTGGAAGGGGCTTGGCACAGCGTTTGTAATGTGGCACATGCAGCATGCCATCCGATAAAAACAGCGCAAGCGATTAAAAATGGTGCTATTGCTATTGGCAAAGATCTGGATGAATTATTTAGGCACTTTAACAAGACAATCGATTACCTGGACACGGTAAAAATTACTCTTCTTACCGATCGCACCCTAGCGAAACAAATGACCAAAGTCTTTCTTGAAGAAGAAGGAGTATATTGGAAGATGATGGGCGCTGCATTTCGCGATCGTTTAATCGCTTACGCAAAATTGACCGATCGTGAGCGCGGCAAATTGGTTGGCCGTCTGGCGATGGATAATTATCTTTTTGGCCGCGCATTATACTTATCGTCCCACATAAGCACATTCACAAAAACAAGAATATTTAAAGCGTTTAAAGCAGCAAAATCAGCACAGACGGCAGAAGAAATTGCGCTCGCAACCGCCGAAGGGATAGAAGTACCGCTTGGAAAAGCAGCTTCAGAGAATGTTCTTGCTCAGGAAATTGCGCAAACTGGAAAAATAGATCTGAACTATCTTACAAATCAATCTGGTGAGGCTATTTTAAAAAATGGCTATTATGAGATTAATGGATTTAAGTTTAGTGAGCGTTACTACAAGCGTCTTTGGGATAGCGGCAGACCTGCCCCTTCGTTAATAGCGAAATTGATATTAGAAAGCCCTGAAGTTGTTGTAGCTGACCAATTCAAGCAAGGGTTTTATAAGTACGTAGCGGATGGCTGGGAAATGGTTTATAATCCTTCCACAAAAGAAGTATGGCATTTACAACCTATAAGGGGATAATGTATGAAAAATTTATTGATCGATGAAAGACAATTAGAAGAACAATTAAGAGAAATAGAAGAGAATGGCCAATTTTTAGCGGAGAAGCTTTTATCATTAAGCCGAGAAATTAAATATATTTTGTCCCAAATAAAATTATCTGAGAATGCAACAACTGCAGGTAAATACTTTGATTTATTACAAAAAACTCAAGTGGCGCTAGCAAAGCTTATGTACGTCAGCAAAATAGGGATACCTGATCCTTTATGTTGGTTTGTTCGTGATTTTGAGCGCATTGATGATAATGAATTACGCAATTATATTTTTAACAAAATTAAAAACGATGAATATTCTTTTGGCAAAAAATTGAATGGCTAAATCAATGCGCTTCAATGATGTATTGGATTTAGAGTTGTATTAAGTTTGAAACAAAACTTTATTGCAGGCAAGGCGGCACACGCTTCACAAGTCCAAGTAAAAAAGCAAATTATCATTTCGCTCAACGAACACAATGATAATTTGCTTTGAATAATTTTAAATGTTTGTTAGTTAACTCAATCCAAACCTGCCGGCATATCAACAATCTGGGTTTCCCCTGGCGATGTAGGATCTTCAAGAGTGCATGTTATCCAATTATTATACCCACGCACCATCAGGTTCTCTAGCTTTATTATGGACCCTTGGGTAGAAAATACAACCGATCGAGTACATTTGCCAAGCTCAACCAAAGGATCGCGGCTACCATCCCAGTGTAGACTAAGATCGTCGGTAATATCATAAACCGCTATTTCACGCATAGTTTTCTCTTTATTTTCTTGGGCACAGATCAGCTTATTTTTAGAGTGTGCCCAGATTGCCGCCAACACTTTAATTGACGAAACAGGACCATCGAAGGGGCCAACCACAATCCATTTGTCAGTATGTGTATCTACACAGATAAGCTTTGCACATGCATCAGCTTTTGCCTCACCAGCGTCTTTTTTCTTATCAAAAACCGCCGCTGCGTAACGGCTATCATGGCTCCATATAATTGGATCGCGCCATGAACCGTTATCTCGAAGTATAGCAAAATCTTCGCGAACTGATGTTACTTTGCCTTCTAGCAAGGGGTTAAGTCGCCACAACTGCAGCGAATTACTCTCATAACCTCTTCCCCTTGCGACAAAGCCATTAGTAACGCCAATAACGCTTTGCTTATCAGGGCTTTCTGAGATAAAACTGCGCGGGATGCGCAGAGGGTAATAGAGTAGATCGTCTTCGGATTGAGCAGCAGAGGCCGCCTTTACAAAAGCTAGATCACTGCATTTAAAAGCTACATTGCCATCTTTAGAGAAGAGGTCGCCATCCGGATCAAGATCTTCTGCGGCAAAATTAGATAAAATTGACACGAGTGCTGCTAAAAATAAGCATCGGTGAAGCTGCATGGACATCCTTTTTTTATCGATTTCATTGTTTCAACATTAATGGCTGTTAAACTAGCACACAATCGCCCTTCTTGGCAAGACCACATGCGGCTATCAATGCATGGGTTTCAAGAATGCACATAAGAAAAGCCAATTATCTTTTGCCCAATGAACAAAAAACAATTGGCTTTAAATAACTTTAAATATTTTTTAGCTGACGCTGATTAATTCAACGTCAAAAATAAGGTCCGCTCCTGGTGGTATTAAAGCGCCGGCACCATACACGCCATAGCCTAATTTTGAAGGGATATAAAGACGGCGTTTTTCCCCAATCTTCATAGACATAACCCCTTCATCCCACCCTTTAATAACTTGACCTTGGCCAATGATGAAGACGAATGGGCGTCCGCGAGAAATGCTGCTATCAAATTGTGATCCTTTTTCACCTTTGTTATTTAACCAACCAGTATAGTGCACGGTAACATGTTGGCCTTTGCGGGGTGATTCTCCTGAGCCGGCTTGAAGAATGTCATATTCCAAACCGGAATCTGTTTTAATACGGTTCATTTTGTTCCCTGTATGATGATGAGACGGTGCGTCAGCCAGCAGTGATCCTGTTGACAGTACCAAACTATATACAATTAATAATCGTTTCATTAGTATATCCTTTATAAAAAAAATTATATCAGCTAAAGCCTAATAAAAAACAATTTTTTTACAACAAAAAAAGTTATTTCTTCCATGCGAAGCACAACTTCACACGACAGATAAAAATTGATTGAAAGGAGTGTATGAATACTATTACCAGCGACTATCGCCATGCAAAAATCAGTGAGAAAAAAATTGCCGAATTGGGCAAAACATTGGTGAGCGAGATTGAGCGGCTGCAGCAGGCACAAAATTTGCAATATGATACTGACTATGCCTTTATCAATATAATTAACGATGCACCCCTTTTGGATGAAATAAAGCAGTTGGTGCATGAAAAGAAAAAACTACAGCCAACTGTTCTGTTGATCGTTGGCATTGGTGGCTCCAATCTGGGCACCTTGGCAATTCAACAAGCACTCTACGGTATGTTTTATAATGAACATCAACCGGAACTTAAAATCTATTTTGTTGATACCGTTGATACTGATTATACCAATGACATTCTCTTGTTGGCACAACAGGCGCTTGAAAAAGATGAAACGGTGCTTCTCAATGTAATAAGTAAGTCAGGAAACACCACAGAAACCATCGCCAATTTTGAAATCTTCTTGGATCTCTTTAAAAATTATTACGAAGATACCTATCATTATTATATTGTCGCCACTACTGATTGTGGCTCCCCGCTCTGGCAGCTGGCGCAGCGAGAAAAACTTTCTTGTCTGTCTATACCACAAAAGATTGGCGGGCGTTACTCAGTCTTTTCTGCGGTAGGGCTTTTTCCCCTTGCCATGATAGGCATTGATATTCAGGAATTACTCCGAGGAGCACAATCAATACTCCCCTCCCTGCTTGACACTGACATTTTCTCAAACAATGCCGCGCTGAGTGCTGCGCATATCTTTGCGCACTATCAAGAACAGATTGCCATTCATAATTTCTTTATTTTTTCTGTTGATTTACAAGGAATTGGCGCGTGGTACCGGCAATTAATGGCAGAGAGCATAGGCAAAGCACAAGTACGCTCGGGAGAAAAAGCGGCGATTGGCATCTTGCCCACCACTGCTATAGGCAGCACAGACCTGCATTCAATGGTGCAATTTTATTTAGCCGGACCAAGCAGCACGTACACTACTTTTTTATCAGTTGAAACAAATAAATCAGATCTGGTCGTACCACGACAAAATGCATTTGAAAAGCTTGTTCCTAACATTCAAGATAAGCAGCTTGCATCAATTATGTCTGCTATTTTACAGGGAGTTTTTCATGCATACGAAGAAAAGCAGCGCCCTTTTTGCGCCATTGCCATACAAGAAAAATCTGCACATTGCATTGGTCAATTGCTCCAATATAAAATGGTTGAAATAGTCTATCTGGCCTTTTTGCTGAACATAAATCCCTTTGACCAAGCCGAGGTAGAGCTCTACAAACAAGCAACACGAAAGATATTGGCTCATGAATGACTGTACTATCATAATATTCGGCGCCAGCGGTGATTTGGCAAAGCGCAAAATAATCCCTGCTCTCTATCGCCTGGTTGAGCGCAACATTTTAACAAAGTTTCTTCTCATCGGTGCAGCAATTGATCATATTTCCTCCGATGAGATGCTGCAGCGCGCGCAAGAATTTATTGAAAACATTAACCCTGCTGTCTGGGAAAAACTAAAAAAGGCCGCTCTCTATCAGCCATTAAATTTTACCAATTCAGCAGATTATGCCGACCTACAGCAGCAAACAGATGAATATGAAAAAAAATATGGTATGAGCGGCAATCGAATCATCTATGTCGCCGCTGCATCACAATTTTTTTGTGCGATTACCAGTAACCTCGCCGCATCGGGCCTTGCACAGCGCCTGGGAGCAGAGGAAAAAACATGGCATAGAATTGTTTATGAAAAGCCATTTGGCCATGATCTTGCAAGTGCGCAGCATATTGACCGGTGCATAGAAAAATCATTTTTTGAGCAGCAAATTTATCGTGTTGATCATTTTTTAAGCAAAGAGTTGGTAAGCAATATTGCTCTGCTCCGCTTTACCAATATTTTTTTTGAGCCGATCTGGAACAATCATTACATAGATAACATACAGATTATTTTAGATGAAAAAATTGGTATTGACGGGCGTGGCGCTTATTACGATAAATCTGGCGCCTTGGCGGATGTGATGCAAAACCACATGCTTGAAATGCTTGCACTCATAGCAATGGAAAGCCCTGCAACCCTCACTGGGGATGATATACGCACGGCACGCGCAACTCTCTTGGCGCAGGTTAATTTTGCTGACGGCATAGTGGGACAATATGACACCTATAGAGCAGAACCAGCTGTAGCAGCCGATTCAAAAACAGAAACCTTTGCTGCTGTTATAGTGACTATCAACAATGAGCGCTGGCGCGGTGTTCCTTTTTATCTGAAAACAGGAAAAAAGATGTCCGCGAAACAAACGAGCATCACGATTACTTTTAAAAAAGTCGATTGCTTACTCGCAAAACAATGTCCCACACAAGCCAATTCCTTAACGATACAAATTGCGCCGCAACAATTTTTTGCACTGCAAGTAAACGCAAAAAAAATGGGTACCTCGTCAGAAGTTGAACCGGTATTAATGGACTTTTGCCACAACAACAGCGCGCCACTTGCCTATGAAACATTGCTGGAAGCTATTTATAAAGCAGATCAATCAGTCGCTGTCCGTTTTGACGAAATTGAATATTCGTGGAAGATTATTGACGCTATTAAGGCAGCCAACCTCCCTTTGTATTCTTACCAATCAAACACGCAGGGCCCAGAGGAATTAGAAAAATTTCTACGTAAACATAAAATAAGGTAGCGGCTATGAAAATCGGATTAGTTGGATTAGGCAGAATGGGCAATGCCATAGCACAGCGAGCAATTGAAGGAGGCAATCAGGTTATTGGTTTTGATCTTTCTCCCTCTTCATGTGCCGATGCAGAAAAAATTGGTGTAACGATCGCACCTTCACTTGAAGCATTGGCTCGAGAGGCACGCATCATCTGGCTCATGGTTCCCGCAGGAGAAATCGTTGATACCGTGTTACAAGCTCTGCGCGCCTACCTCAAAAAAGATGACATTGTTATTGACGGGGGCAACAGCAAATTTACCGATTCAATCAGGCGCGCACAAGAGTTAGAAAAGCAGGGAATATTTTTTCTTGATTGTGGTACCTCAGGCGGTTTACAGGGCAGAGAGTTTGGTTTTTCACTCATGGTTGGCGGCGATGAAGCAAGCTATACAAAAATACATTCTCTACTTTCTGCAATTGCTGCGCCGGGAGCACTGGGGTTGGTTGGACCATCGGGCGCGGGGCATTATGTGAAGATGGTGCATAATGGCATAGAATATGCGCTACTACAAGCATATGCAGAAGGATTTATGCTGATTAAAGAGGGAAGCTTTAAAAACAGCAATCCGGACTTGGAACAAATTAGTAGAGTTTGGAGCAATGGCTCGATTATAAGATCATGGATCCTTGATCTTTCTCATGGCATTTTTGAAAAAGATCAGGAATTTCATCATATTTCAGGATCAATCGGACAAAATGGCACCGGAAAATGGACCGTTGAAAATGCTCATGAAAATAATATTTCATTACCGGTGATTGAAGAAGCATTAAAAGTGCGCGCCTGGTCAGAACAAACGGGTGGTAACTATGCTACCAAAATCGTTGCTCTCTTGCGCCATGCATTTGGGGGCCATGAGTTGAAAAAGCAGAAAAAATCATGAAAATAATTGATATTAGTTGGCCCATCAGCCAGACAATAACCGGCTATAAAGATAGAATAACGGTGCGGTTTGAAACCAGAAAAACAATAGCAAAAGATGCTGTATTAGAAACCGGCATTCAGCTTGATTCGCATGCGGGCACCCATGTGGATGCACCGGCTCATTTTCTGCCTGATGGGAAGACTATTGATGCGGTCAGCCTTAATTCTTTGATAGGCATGGCAAAGGTAATCGATTGTATAAACGTACATGAAAAAATTACCGTTGAGTTCTTACAAACCCAAAACATTGAAGCCGGAGATATTATTCTTTTTAAAACAAGCAATAGCCAGAGAGCGCCAACTGAAAAATTTGATGCAAACTTTATATACCTAGATGCTGCAGCCGCTGAATATTTAGTAGAAAAGAAAATAAAAGCGGTGGGTATAGACTATCTTGGCATTGAACGAAATCAAAAAGAACACACAACCCATCGCGCATTGATGCAGCATGATGTTACTATTATCGAGGGGTTGCGCCTGGGCCATGTAAACGCAGGGCGCTACCAATGTATCTGTTTACCATTAGCGGTAATGGGCCTGGAGGCGGCTCCGGCACGCGCTATTTTAATAGAGGAGTAACAATGAAAAAACTATTATTAATTTTTTGCCTAAGCTTAACGCAATCAGCGCACAGTAACGTCTACAGAGGTGGTGGCGGTGGCTCTCAACCGAAAACCAAACGACATGCAATCACAGTCCATTCATTATCTGAATACGAAACATATTATAATCAAGCTGATGAGCCCGAGCATATACATTCCCATGGATTGTCTTTAGCTGATTATCACGCGCTCTACCGCGTAGCACACGGCAAAACATCAGCAAAAAAGGCGGTTGCTCTTTTGCAAAATACCGCGCCAAAAGTTCGTCGAAAACTTTATAAAAGAATTAAGACAGAGAATGACAATTTTTTAAACAACAATGATAGCGCAAAGAAAGCTCTCTGTTTTTATACAAAGCAACAAAGACGCGCCATGAAATTGCAAAATCTTGCCCATTTTAGACCGTTGTCAGAATTTGCCCCAGAAGAAGGTCTAGTAGCCGAAGGACAATTTGAAATGAGCCCTAACGATCCCTATTATCAGGAGTGACCATGAAACATCTATTATTCATTCTGTGCCTAGGCTTAGCACAATCGCTACACGGCAGCATTTTTTTGCCCAAACAAATCACCGTGTATTCATTACAATACTATGAAACATATTACAATCAAGCGGATGATCCAGAGCATATCTATCACAACAAATTATCTTTAGCTGATTATCACACGCTCTATCATGTGGCACATGGAAAAAAATCGTCACAGAAAGCAATTGATATTTTGCGAAATATCAACCCAGAAGTGCGCCAGAAACTTTATGAAAAAATTGAGGAAGAGAATAACACCTTTGTAAAAAATAATGATACTCCCAAAAATTGCCTCTGTTATTACACTAAACAACAAAAACGGGCCATAAAATTGCAACTTGCTTTTGATGTCAAACATTTATTGGAAGCAATTGATACTACCCCGCGGTAAGAATTTGTCTGGCATTAATACATTAATTTGTTTATTATAATCCTGTTTTTGACACAATGAATATCGAATAAAAAGGCAAATGTTATGAAAAAATTATTTCTGCTTTCCTGCATGTTAATGCTACAGCACATACATGGCATGGATGAAGTGGGTATGGGCGTTGAGCAGCCAAAAGGATATAACACAATATCTTTAGCGCAATGGGGTATTTTATATAATGTTGCACACTGCAAGTACTACCTTGACAGCATGAAAACTATTATTAAACCCTTATCCAAGCCCGCAAAAAAACGTGTTATAAAAAAAGTAGCTGAAGAGCATCAAAATTTTCTTAACAACTACACGCCCACTCCTATAGGGGATTTAGATGAGCCGCAGGTCAAAGATTTAAAGAAATTTTTTAAACGTCACAAGATCACTTTTCGGTACAAAAAGATGCTTACCGAGGAACAATTTTTTGCGCTTCAAAGACTTCAGAGGATGGCGCGAGAAGAGGCACTTGACTGAGCTTACAAAGCATCGTTAACTCTTGCCAAGTAAAATATATGAAAAAAATATTTCTCATTTCTTGCATATTAATGCTCCAACAAATAAATAGTATGGATAGCGTGGGCGCGGGCATGGAGCGGCCAAAGAAAAACGAGTATACAACAGTATCTTTGGCGCAATGGGCTACTTTGTATAATGTTGCACACTGCACCGCACAACTTGACGAAATGAAAGCTATTATAGCGCCTTTGTCCAGGCGGGCGAAAAAACTTGTACGGGCAAAGGTAGCTGAAGAACATCAAGATTTTCTCACGCGCGACTACACGCCCTTTTATTTTCCACACTGGCAGCAGAATGAAGTCAACGCTTTAAAGTTTTTTTTTAAACGCTACAATGTCACGTTTCAATACAAAGCCGTGAAGACGGCACGTGAGATTCTAGAGGAGATAAAAATGGAGTGGTGAATCTACCCACAAAAGCATTGTTAACTCTTGCGCAAAACGGCTTCCTGAATGGTTTGCTTTATCAGATCAGCTAATTAGAGAAAATATATGAAAAAATTATTTATGATGTCTTGCCTATTACTACTACAACAAATAAGCGGCATGGACACAGTGGGCGCAGGTATGGAGCGGCTCAGTTATAAAACAATATCCTTAGAACAATGGGCCATTCTGTACTACGTGGCAAACTGCAACAACAACATTGAGAAAATGCAAGCTATTATGGACCCTTTATCCAAGCACGCGAGAAAACGTGTTAGAGCGAAGGTGGCTGAGCAACACCAAAAATTTCTCGAGGTTTACATCCCAAAGCCTGAGGGAGATGTTTATAAGCCAGCGGTCACAAAATTAAAAAAATTTTTCAAAAAGCACGATATCTCTTTTCAATATAACCCGATGATGTCTATTGCAGAATGGCAAGCGGAAGAACAGCAAAGGGCGAGCCGGGAGAGGTACTGGCACGCAGTTGAAAGAGGCGAAATACACCTTGAGTAAACTTCTCGCTCAAAACATTTTCAACTTTTGCGCAAAGCGACCTCTTGAATGGCTTGCTTTATCAGATCAACATTTTGCTTAATACCAAAATAGGCCAAGCCACCCAACGTATTGATCTGCTCTTGTGAATATTTAAAGTTAAAAGTACCACAATATTCATTTTCGCAAGCAACCGGATCAAAGCTGGTTGAATAATCACTATTGCTAATCATAGGAAAATAGATAACAATCGGACATGCGCTGTTTGTTTCATCTTTAAATACACGCACAACACTTGTCCCTAAATCGGTGTAATCAATCGGTGGAAACGGCACATTATTGCGTTCTGCATATTCCTGTGTTTGTCTGAGCGTATCAAAATTTTGATTGCCCTCAGTGGCATCATACACAATAATAATATCAACCGCACGCGCAGGGCGCAGCAATGGGGGAAACGGCAGGTTACATGACAAGCCGCCATCCATCAACGTAAGATGGGTTTTATCTTTAAGAGGACTTGCCACAAATTTGTATGAAAAATTTTTCTCGTTTGAAGGGGCTATGCGCACGGTGTTGGCCGCATGATTAACCTTAATATCATGCAACATAGCAGTGATAGCCGGTTGCATAAAAGAGGGCAATGCATCAACATCGGCAAAAATAGAAGCGCTGTAGCTATTAATAAGATCGCGCACATTCGCATCATATGCTGACCCAAACACTCCCATCATATACGCAAGGGAAAGTTCCGGCGCTTTTTCAGTTGAAACGCCATTTTCAAATGAGCGGCCATACGCGTGTGTTGGGATATAGGTTTTGGCATACGAGCTCCCCATCTCATAAGGAGTACACTCAAACCATTGATATGGGTAAACATCCGGCGTTACCGCGGTATAAATAGGCAAAGGATATGCACCGCTCTCTACCGCTTTATGAGTATCTGAGAGCGTTACAAAAAAACGGTTATCGCCAAACTCTTGCAATAAGAGATTTGCCAGAAAAGTGCTATAAATATCGATTGATGAAAAACCTTGTCCCGACTCAACTTTTCTTATTAAATAATCTGAAATATGCCAAAGATCATCAGCCGCCTGCGAAGCATTCAATCCATTCTCTGTTTTTGCACCAAGGCCATTAATATAGGTAGGCAAATCTATGCCGGAGCTGATCCATGGCGCTAAGGCCCATGTTGAACCTGAGAGCCCTGCCGCGTATAATGCGCTATCAAGCAACCCCTCTTCTTGCGCCGCTTTTAATGCGAACAATGCAGTAATCATTGCACGAAAACCGCCACCACTAAAGCACCATGCTATGCGGGGACAAGTATCTTGATTTGTCTGAATACCCATGGCGTTCAATGCGCTGCATACTGTTGCAAGACGCTTGGCAATTACTGCTTCTTCCTCTGCGCATAGAGAGTCTGCAGCATCATAACGAACCGCTATTTTTTTATTATTGAGTTGCCCAATATGTGCAAATAATGTTTGTAAAAATTGCGGCATCCATCGTAGCTTATGTTCATATAAAACATATTCTGAGGTATCATTCAAAGCGCAAGAAAACGTAGGTAATAATAAAAGACAAAAAAACAAAACAACAGGATTTTTCTTCATTGTGAGAATCCTTTTTTTAATCCTCTGTATTTATATTTTTTCAATCATCGCCACCGATTTCTCAATGACACTATTTACATCACTAGCAGCTTCGGTAAAATTTTGCAATACATAATCAGGAACATTTTCACGCTCTGTTGGGCGCCCAATGCCCACACGCAGTCTTTCAAAAGAATCGCCGCTGGCCGCAATAATCGATTTAAGTCCGTTGTGCCCTTTTGCGCTTCCCCCTTTTTTAATTTTAATCTGACCAAAGGGAAGTTCCAATTCGTCATGCACCACCAAAATATTGTCGGCTTTTATCCCTTTTTTGAGCAAATAAGGAATCACTCTTCCCGAGCTATTCATAAATGTTTGCGGTTTTATCAATAATAATTGAGAGCCGTTTAAAGAAATCTCGGCAATTTCCATGTCCTGGTTTTTGCGCCAGCTGCCATGATACCGAGTAGCAAGTTCATCAAGAACGCGAAAGCCGATTGAATGGCGTTGATAATAATAGGCCGAGCCGGGGTTGCCTAGCCCAATAATTGCTTTAATTGCATGATCCATGTTTGCTCACTCTTATTGTATAGAGGGTACTAATGCGCTGCTTATATCAAATATTTCTATTTTATTATGGTGAAAAGATGCCGGTACGGAGTTTGAAACAAAAATTTTATCAAAAACATGGGTAATTAATGGCACGTTCTCTTGCTTTGAAAATATACCATGAATAAAAAAGCCATATATTTCTTTAAAACCGCGTAGCCTCAGATCATGGGCAACATGCATTGCAGTGCCACCCGTATCAATAATATCATCAATGATAATCGCTTTCTCGTGCAAAGAAAAATCGGATACCCCTGCAAGAGCAATAGTATCTGCTGAAATACGCTTTTTTTCATAAAACATGACCGGCTTATTCACTATGGCGGCAACCGCATGTGCGCGCTCACGCGCCCCATTATCGGGCGCTACAATACAATAATCACCCACAATGCGTTGCTGTATATACTCGGCAAGCAGCTGAGTAACATGAATAGAACGCATCTGCTTTGTAAAAAATGCCTCATCCTGGAGATCATGCAATTCTACACAGATAAAACGATCAATAGGCAACGATTCCAATAGTCGAATAATGCTCTGCGCCGCGGGAGGAATTCCTTTAACGGTCACCTTACTGTGGCGCGAATAACCAAGATACGGAATAAGGGCAGCAAGCTCTGCGCTTCCTGCGTAGTGAATAACATTGGCCATTAATGCCAACGTTATAATTTCTTCTGCAACAGGGGGGCAGGTAGGATGAATAACAACCACTTTTTTATTGGCGAAAGATGTAAGATCATCAAAAATTATATCTCGTTCCCCATCGGCAAATACCGTTATATGAGGAACAATCAACTCTTTGCCCAGCGCGCGCGCTATTTGGTCAGCAAGATCAAATTTACTGGAAGCAACAATGAGCACATCATCATATTTCATAAAAAACTCTTTTAAAAGCAAGAAGCGCGACTATTTGTAGTCGCGCTTCTTTATGTTTTATATAAATTACTGCAAGGCAGTTAATCTTAGCTGGCCGCTACTGCTGACACATTCTTTTTGTTATCTGCAATAGTTGCGGTTGCTTTTTTGTTAGCCGCATACTTTGTATTCATTGCGCCGATAAGTTTATCACTTACATCGGCTTTAGCTGAACTATAGAGTATTTGACCGGTTGTTTTATCAGCTATGATATCAATGCTTTCTGCTTGAGCAATGGTTGCTGCTGATTCACGCACTTCTTTAAGAATTCTTTCTGATGCTTTTGCTTGCAACCCTTGGAACTCTTGATTTTTCTCTTCTACCAGAACTTGGTAATCACGTTTTGCTTTTACCAATCTCTTTTCTTCTTTTTCACGTGATGCTTCACTCATTGTTGCTTTTTTGCTGTCATAAGCCAAAATGTCTTGTTCTATTTCTTTGCCTTTTTGGGTTATTTCTGTGGACATTTTTTGATTTGTGTCTGACAAGCCGAGTGTTACTTCTGATCCCAATGACGATTTTTGCATCACTTCAAATGCATCAACAACGCGTATGTTGAGCTCTTGCCCCTTTTTATCCCCAGCGGCAGCAACTTTTGCTTCAGGAGCTTTCACCTGAGCAGCCGGTTTTGAATCTGCCAATGCAGTACCAACCAAAGAAGCGCCAAGAATGGTCAAAATTATTCTGTTATTTTTCATATTATATTCCTTTGAAAAAAAGCTTAATACTCTGTTTCAGCTAATCTAATTTTTTTCAAACATTTAGTCAACTAGGGCTTTCATTCAATTAATTCTCATCTTGCCCGATATCGGAATCTACCGACTCAGCAACCTCCACCATGTACTGCTCTTCAGCATCCTGGCGAGCTTTTTCTTCACGGTAGCCGGCTATTTTCTTATTGAGCTCATTTAATTCTTGCTGGGCCCCCACAAGACAATCATTTCCATTTGAAATAAGCAGCAAGTATTCATTTTCTCGCTGAATTATTTTCTTTATGCTTTCTTGTGCTTGCTTGGCAATTGCTTCCAATTCTTTTTTCTTCTCCTGACAAGGTTCTCTGTTTGGCTCTTTGCAAAAAACAAACATCTGAGCAAGCATAACCTGTTGTAATTCTCGCTGTTTTTCACTTTCTATCTCATATTCTTTTCTTGCCTGCCTCATGCGCGTACTACAGGCGTCTATATCTTCTTTTAAGTGTTTAATGGCATTGGAACGCAGCTCACTATTTTGAATTGCTTTGCGCAGTTCTTCATCATTAAGAATGGCTTGAATGACAGGAATAGATGACTGATTGGCTGATGATCCCCAAAAAGCATTGCTTGCTTGGTAGGAGCAGAGAACAAAGAGCACTGAAAAAAAACGAATACCATTCATAGTAAATCCTTTTGATTTTTTCACACAAAGCATTAACGTTCTCATTGTAATCAAAGTGAACTTTAGCGCAATAAAATGATGTTTCTAAAGGAGGAGATTGATTACCAAGAACTATTCGCTTTCATACGCTTGCTGGTCCCACAGGCGCTTATAAATGCCTTGCTTGGCAAGCAGTTCTGCATGGGTACCCTGCTCGGCAACGGATCCATCTTGCAATACAACGATTTGGTCAGCATTTACCACGGTGGAAAGACGATGCGCAATAATGAGGGTGGTTGACCCCTTGGAAATCTCTTCAATATTTTTTTGAATTTCTCGTTCAGTACGGGTATCAAGCGCTGAAGTCGCTTCATCAAAAACATACATCTTGGGAGCTTTTACCAGAACACGCGCAATGGATACGCGCTGCTTTTCACCACCAGATAGTTTGAGGCCCCGTTCCCCCACCACGGTTGAGATTCCTTCTGGCAGTGCAAAGACCAATTTATGTAACTGAGCTAACTCAATCGCCCTTTCTACTTCAGCTGCCGATGCTTGAGGGTTCCCATAAGAGATGTTGTAATACAACGTATTATTAAAGAGCACCGTATCTTGCGGTACTACCCCTATTAAGGCACGCAATGATTCTTGCGTAATATCACGTATATCAATGCCGTTAATTAAAATACGACCATCGGTAACATCGTAGAATCGCAGCAATAGGCGGGTAATAGTTGATTTACCCGAGCCGGTAGAGCCCACAATGGCCACTGTTTTTCCTGCAGGAACTTTAAAAGATATGCCTTTTAAAATGGAGCGCTGGGGTCCATAACCAAACACTACATTATCAAAAGTGATTTCAACGCTTTCTGGCTTGAGTGTTTGAGCATTTGGACGATCTACAATATCCGGTTTCATTTCAAGCAAATGAAGTGCATTTTCTATATCTCCAAAGCCGCGTCGTATATGGCGCAGAATAATACCGAAAAAACTCAGTGGATAGATGAACTGTAATAGATAACTATTAATCAACACAAAATCGCCGGTTTTCATCTGGCCCTTTAAAACAGCCGATCCCGAAATCAAGGTAAAGGCCAAAAGCCCGAGCCCCATAATAACCCCTTGGCCCATGTGTACCATTTCGCTGCGAATTTCTTTTTTGGTTATAGCGTCTTCAAGCTCAATAAGCGCTTGATTGCACTCATTATGTTCAAATTTTTGATTGTTAAAATATTTCACCGTCTCAAAATTCAACAGACTATCCACCATGCGCGAGGCAACTTTTTCTTCTTTTTGAATGCTTACGAGCAATGCTTTTGAAGACCATTCAATGCCCACCACGCTAAAGAGTATGTACAATCCCAAAACAATAAAAAGAAGAGCCCCATACGTGAAAGAATACAAGTACCACAAAACACCAATTGCTATAAAAATTTCTATAATAGTGGGGAGTAAAAATATAAAAATTTCCATAAAAATATCAGGAAATGCGCGCTGAAGACGTGAAATAATAGCGGCGATCGCCCCGGTTTTTCGCTCAAGATGAAAGCGCAGAGAGAGCTTGTGCAAATGGTCAAACACAGCAATGCTCAACATTCTTACCCCCCTGCCAATAACCCGTGCAAGCACGATTTCGCGCAACTGAAGAGTAATCTTACTGCAAATCCAGGTTACCCCATACACAATGAGTAAAAGCTGCACCAAGCCAGAGGGAATAACCATGCAGGTTGATAATTTATTAATAATGTGTTCAAAGATAAGAGGGATACTCATATTCAGACAGATAGAAAGCACGACAAAAAACAATGCGCCCGCCATACGAAAACGCATATTAAAGTCATCTACCCACAGATAATGAAAAACTAAGCGAATAATTTTACCATACTTCTTTTTCCCTGAGAGACGTAGATTAAGAGCCATACCCAATTTCCTTTTATAACAAAACTATGCGCATCAGCCTTATTTCATATTATAGTATGCAATCAACTTTTGGTACTAATTTTCAAAAAAATTACTGTTCTGCCCTATCGCCGCGAATGATCTTATGCAAAAAAGCGGATGAAAGGAAATCAATCCGTTTCATCCGCTTAGTTTTTAAATCCTGGTCTCTTATTTCTTCATTGTCGAATGGAGCCAATTATCTTTTTATACGTTTTTAAGCTCTTGCTCTAATGTAGCGATCTGTGCAATTCGCTGCGCATCGGTAGGGTGAGTAGCAGGGATTGGAAAAAATCACAATGCGATCATTGTTTTTTAAAGAGATGAAATCCGGCAAAGCGAAGAATCAAGGGGGTGCAGGCCAATACGGCCATGGCAACAAAAGCGATGGTTATTTTAAGAGAAAAAACATCTTGTAGCGAATTGAGATGCTGCAATTGGTGGCCGGCAAAGGAAAAAATTAAAATTCCCGGCATCACGCCCAAAAAGGTTGTCCACGTAAAGGTCCAAAGAGAAACAGTAGTCAGCCCAGCCAGCAGATTCACGAGAAACAGAGGAACAATGGCAATAAAATGGATCAAAACCAAAAATTGAGTGCCATAATGTGCAACTGCCCGATTAAAACTGATTAGCTGAGAGCGATAGTGCTGCTGAATAAAATTACCAATCAGATGACGAACACTCCAAAAAGCAAATGCCGCACCCAGAGTTGAAGCAATAATGCTCAAAACAGCTCCTAATAACGTACCAAAAAGGAACCCCCCGGCAATCGCAAAGAGAAAGGCAGCCGGCATAGAAATAGCCACTGATGTTGTATAGATTGCAAAAAAGCTGAACATGGATAGCCAATAGTGGCGCTCAACGTATAATTGCAAATAAGAGCTATGCTTTTTAAGCTGCTCAAAAGTAAAGAGCTGAACAATGCCTGAAAAATGAAGAAGCACAATGAGTGAGATCAATACTATGCCAAGGAATAAACGCCTTATCACTGTCTTCATAACACTTTTCCACTGTTAGATATGGTAATTTTTTTTCACCCTTTTAATAATCAATGGCACCAAGGCGAGGAGTGCAAATATGAGTAATAAGCCCAAGGTTTGCCATGAAATAAGATCTTGCATTGAAGTAATGGTGCGCAACCGGCTTCCGGCCACCACATAAATCACCAAAAACGGCAAAGTTCCCAGCGCCGTGGTCCATATCATGGTCCTCAAAGGGAGGTCGGCCAAAATAGCAACAGCGTTAATCACAAAAAAAGGAACCACGCCCAGAAATTGTAAAACAAGCAGATAGCTTGCTCCCCCTTTTTTCATTTCATGCTCAAATTTTGCAAATTTTGTTTTATATCTTGCATGAATCACTTGATAAAAAAAGGAACGGTACACGAGAAAAGAGACAGTGGCGCCCAGCACGGCACCCACTTCACTATAGATAATGCCATAGCCTATGCCAAACAAATAGCCGGCAGCAAGGGCAAATAAAGGAACAAGCGGCAACCCAAACAGAAGCGCTGCGACAAAAGATACAACATACAGAAGCACACCAAAGAAATAATGATTTGAGACAAACTCTTTAAAGACAGCACTGTGCTCTTTGAGTTGTTCGAGTGAAAAATATTTGGCAAAACCGAATTGATAAATCAGAAAAATAATCGCCACGAAAGAAAAAATCAAAATTAATTTTTTTGGAAATCGCTTCATTTTTCCCCTGTCCCCTTGTTTTCTTTGTTATAATGATAAGTATATAAAAATTTTGTGCACAATTACTAGAGTTCTGTCAAAGACCACCCAGATCTTGACAGCCATTAAACGCTATCACTTTACCGCCTCGGTTTCGCCAACTTGCCGACATGACCAGGCTCGCAACATTTGCCGGGACGCTTGGTGCGCCCTCAATTTTTACATTCAATGCCTGCGCAAAAGGTGCAAGTGCTTCTTTAAGTATCGTTTGAAATTCGCCGACCAACTCTGCCTTTAATGTTTGTTGCGCTGTAAGAAGTGTAGCCTCGAGATTTTGGAGATCATCTCGCGTTGCGCATGCCGCTAAAAGCTCTTTTACATCCTCAACAGTCGGCAGCTGGTTAACTCTTTCATCAAAACCACTTAATAACAGACCCAAGCTTTCAAGCCGCCGCAGTGCTTCCGCGCTTGCCGCATCAACAGCATTAAATCTTGCAATGGTCATATCATGTCTATGCGCGCTCTCTTGCCTGTGCTCATCAAAACTCCCATGCAATGCCGAATACTGTATATTTAATGCACTGATTCCTGTATTAACCGTTTCAAATTGACCTGGAATGGCATCAGTGATTAATCGCATTGCGTCAAGTGCAGATATCGCTCTATCAACATTTGTATGTATTGCTGCCGTGGTACGCTCTAAAGCATCTAGACGTGGATCGTTATAATAAGACCGCAATTTTTGATGAACAACCATGCCGGTAACACCAGCAACACAAGCAGCCACAGGAAGCCATTTAATTACCGATGCGGCAGCATTTATCTGCTCCAAAGATTTACTCATTGCTTGTACTGATATCTGATTGAAAAGGCTCGCCATGAGGAAAAAAATTAACACTCTATTTTTAAAAATCATGTAATCCGCCTATTAAAGAGCTCTGGATCAATATTTTTTGCGTATTATTCGCGCAAGTGTTGTAAATTATAAGAGATTTAAATTAAAATGCAAAAATAAAGAATTTTTAAATTAATGCGTATTATACGCCATAAAAAAAGGATTACACATGTGCTTTTCTGCAAAGGTGAGTTTTATTGCCGCCGGTGTGCTTGCCCTTATAAGCCTGATGAGTTTGTATATTTCGCGCACACGCACTGAAAAGTTGCTCTCTTTAACACCACTCTTTTTTGCCATTCAACAAGCAAGCGAAGGAGTATTATGGCTCACGTTACCCTCAGGCAACGGATTTCTTGCGTATCTGGCTACGTATATATATTTATTTTTTGTTTTTCTTTTTTGGCCGCTGTGGATGCCAATTATTGTTTCTTTTTACGAGAAAGAATGGCTGCGTAAAATGGGTATGTATTTGTGCGTCGTTGCCGGTGCATGCATTTCTCTCTATTTTTTACGTGTACTATTAATTGCCGGTGCTCATGCAAAAATTGAACATCATCATATATGTTATATTTTTGATTTCACTATTTCTCTCGCCTTCACTTTGCTGCTCAATGCACTCTATTGTGTTGCAACAATAATACCTCTCTTAATCTGCAGCAGACCACGGGTGTGGCTTTCAGGGGCAGCATTAGCCATTTCTTATATTGTTTCTTACATTTTTTACTATGCTTGTTTTACTTCTATATGGTGTTTCTTTGGGGCAGTGCTCAGCTTTTTGACTCTCTACACAATCTATTACAATCAGCATGCAAAGCATACTACTGCAAAAGACGATGCATCGCTTTAACCAGCGCATCAACTTCTTCTATCGTATTGTAACAATAAAAGCTGACACGAATCATGGCATCAACGTTGAGAAATTGCGACAACGGCTGAGCGCAATGATTGCCTGCACGCACACAAATGCCCTGTTGCCACAAATAAGTTGCCACATCATGTGCATGGTGGCCATCAACGGTAAAACTTACCATGTGGCCGTTGTTTTTCAATTGCTCGATAGATCCTAGGATTTTTATTTTTTCAAGAGAAAGCAATCCCTCAATCAGACGTGCAGATAAATCTGCTTCATGTTTTTGCAAATCGGCAAAGTTAATGTTTTTGTTGAGATAATCTATCGCGGCACTCAGGCCAATTGCTTGCGCAATGGGTGGCGTACCGGCTTCAAATTTATGCGGCGCTTTGAGCCATGTCGCATTCTGTGCATTGGCGTGGAATATCATGCCACCGCCAAATTGATACGGCGAAATAATATCATGCAAATCTTTTTTTATATACAACACTCCAATGCCGGTGGGCCCCAGCATTTTATGTCCGGAAAATGCAAGAAAGTCGCACTTCAAATTCTTTACATCAATCTTTTGGTGCGGCACTGATTGCGCAGCATCAATCAAAAACAGTGCGCCGCTCTGACGCGCAAATTCTTGCAATATCTGCATATCATTATGAATGCCCAGAGCATTGCTCACCTGTGATACCGCAATAATTTTTATTTTTTTACTCAATAAGCCGGGCAGGCTCTCAAGTTTCAACGTACCATCAGCATGCAGGGGAATAAGCTTTAAAAGTGCCCCTTTTCTCTTGGCAAGTTGTTGCCAGGGTACCATGTTGGAATGATGCTCCATCTGCGTAATAACTATTTCATCACCTGGCTGAATATATTCATCGCCCCAAGCGCGAGCCACAAAATTAATGCTTTCTGTTGTGCCACGGGTAAAAATTATTTCATCTGAACGAGCGCCAATAAAATGGGCAACTTTAACCCGTGCATCTTCATACAGTTGCGTTGCTTCTTCTGCCAGTTCATAGAGCCCGCGGTGCACATTTGCATTGCTCTGGCTATAAAAATGGGCCACCGCATCAATAACCGATTGTGGCTTTTGACTGGTAGAAGCGGTATCAAAATAAATTAATGGCTTTTTAAGAAGCGGAAAATCTTGTCTTAATTTCATTATATCCATTACTCTTCCTCTATTTTTTCCATTGCAGAGTTCAATAAGCTCTCCTGCATTGAATCTGGCAATTCTTTGATAATTTCTGCAATAAATCCGCGCAATAAAATATGCCGCGCCTGTGTAGAAGAAATACCTCGCGAAACAAGATATAAAAGTTGATTTTTATCTAATGGACCTGTTGCGGTACCGTGAACGCACTTCACTTCATTGGTCTTCACCTCAAGACTCGGCCGAGAATACGCACGCGCCTGAGATGACAATAAAATATTTTTATTCTGTTGTGATGCATAGGTATCCCGAGCGGTTTTGTTAACCTCAATTAATCCTTCATGCATAAACTGTGCAGAGCCGGCCAGCAAAGATTTGATTGCCACATCGCTTTTCGTATGCGCCGCGCGATGCTCTTGGCGCGTGGTTATGGTAACGGCTTCATCTTTGTTGAGCGCCACAATACCTCGTACCTGCGCCTGTGCTCCCTCGCCAAGCAGCAACATTTCGACCTCGTGTCGGCCTGTTTCATTCTGAAGAATATAAAGAGACAAAGAAGCATTTTGATGCAGTGTAATATGTAACCGTGTCTTATCATAATGATCATCGCAATGCCAGACAACGGTTGCGCATGTATTGCGCTCAATATGCATGGTCGTTATCTCATTGCCGATCGCAGGAGAAATCATTAATGGTGCAAGCGCATTCGCATCGGTAGAAATGGAGATAAAGCGATGAGAAGATTCTGTGTGCATCATCCTATGGACCCTTCCATCTCCATGGCGATCAAGCGATTAATCTCAACCGCATATTCCATGGGTAATTCTTTTACAAATGCATCAATAAAGCCATTTACTATCATCGCCCGCGCTTTTTCCTGACTCAATCCACGGCTGGTCAAATAAAAAATCTGTTCATCGCTAATTTTGCTTACTGAAGCTTCGTGGCCAACATCGGCTGATTCAGCATTAACTTCAACGGTCGGATAGGTATCTGAGCGTGATAACTCATCCATTAACAATGCATCGCAATTTACGCGCGCGTGAGCATCTGTTGCTGATTTTCCAATTTTAAGCAATCCGCGATAACTGGCGCGCCCACCCTTGCTACTGATTGATTTTGAAATAATATTGGAACGGGTATGCGGAGCCAGATGGATTACTTTACCACCCGCATCTTGCTGCTGACCTTTTCCCGCCACTGCAATAGAGATAATTTGTGCTTTTGCGCCGCGCCCTTTAAGGATTACGCACGGATATTTCATGGTTACTTTGCTCCCAAAATTACCATCTATCCATTCGACCGTAGCATTTTCATAAGCGATCGCTCGTTTTGTGACCAAATTATACACATTGTGTGACCAGTTTTGAATCGTAGTATAGCGAATTTTAGCACCGGGCAATGCGATCAATTCAACAACGGCAGAATGCAAAGAATTTTGGCGATAGAGCGGCGCGCTACAGCCTTCAACATAATGCACAAAACTGCCTTCGTCGGCGATAATAAGCGTGCGCTCAAACTGTCCCATACTGGCACTATTAATACGAAAATATGCTTGCAGTGGCATATCAATCTGCACACCTTTGGGCACATAAATAAACGAGCCCCCACTCCATACCGCGCTATTGAGTGCAGCAAATTTATTATCATGCGGTGGAATTACGGTAGCAAAATATTTTTTGAAAAGATCAGGATATTCTTTGATGGCTACACTCATATCCAAAAAGAGCACTCCTTGCTCAGCCCATTGTTTTTTGAGCTTTTTATACATCATTTCCGATTCGTATTGCGCACCAACCCCGGCCAAAAATTTTTGTTCTGCCTGAGGAATGCCCAGTTTTTCAAAAGTGTTTTTTATTTCATCAGGAATTTCTTGCCATGATGCTTTTTGCCCCTCAAGGGGTTTGATGTAATAATGGATATCTTGATGGTCCAATTCGCTCAAATCAGCACCCCAGCCCGGCAAGGGAAGTCGCTCAAAAATGGCAAGAGCAGAAAGGCGAAAATCGGTCATCCACGCCGGTTCATTCTTTTGCGCTGACAAGGCGGCAACAACTGTTTTGTTGAGCCCTTTGGCGAATTTATAATTATTGTTGGTAAATGCCATAGCCACTCTTTTCTATTTCCAGAGCCAGTTCCGCCCCCCGCGAGGCAACCAATCTTCCCTGAACAAGAACATGCACATAGTCGGGAGTAATATATTCAAGAATGCGATTGTAGTGCGTAATGATTAAAAAAGAAGTTGATGGGTTCTCTGTACGCACAACGTTTAAAGCGGCGGTCACTAATTGTAATGCATCAATATCAAGACCCGAATCAATTTCATCAAGAACAACGAGTTTGGGTTGAAAAAGCAGCACTTGCAACATTTCAAGCCGCTTTTTTTCCCCGCCTGAAAAACCTTCGTTAACGGAACGATTGGCCAATTGAGGATCCATAGCCAGCAGCTGCATTTTTTCATGCAAAAGTTTGGTAAAATCTGCAGCAGAAATCGTTTTTTTTGTTATAGCCTGGTACGCTTCTTTTAAAAAAGTGGCGATACTCAGACCGGGAATTTCATATGGATGCTGAAAGACCAGAAATAGACCGAGTTGTGCACGTTTATCGGGAGAAAGCCCTAGTAATGACTGGCCATCAAACAGTATATTACCGGTGGTTATTTGATATGAGGGATGACCCATGAGGGTATGCGCGAGCGTGCTTTTCCCTGAGCCGTTGGGGCCCATAATGGCATGTATTTGGCCGGGGGCACTATGCAAAGTAAGATTATGTATGATAGAAACATCTTCTATTGCAACAGAAAGATTATCAATAACAAGGAGATTTTGCATACAGTTACTCTGGTACATTTCGTGGTTTCCATTTGAAATAACAAGCCAGAACAGCAAGGCCAATACCTGAAGCAAAGCCCAACATACCATAGCCCACGGCATAACGATCTTTTTCGCCGCGGTGCTCTATGTTAAACTGCTCTCGTTCTGCGCATCTTATGACTTCAGCGTCTTGCTCACTCATTCCATACAAAGATACCTTATATTCACGAACCTTATCATATTGCTCATGATCGGTACCCTCTTCTTTGCGGCATTCCTCAAGAATAGCCTTAACTTTTTCAGGGTCATTGAGAATCGCATTGGCAAGCCGCTTAGTGCAAAATGAAGCAAAAACGCGTGATTTTTCTTTTTTTGCCGGCATATCGGTATTCGTTTCTGCATCATAACCCAGTGCTGTTATGCGAGCAGAAAATAAAAAACCAAAAGCAAAAAGATACAATAATTTTTGCATAACAATCCCCAGATAAAAAAGTAAAGATTGTAAATAATCATACTATTTATCTATAAAAAAAGCGATTCTTAGCCAGAATTGGCTTGCTTAAACGGCGACTCTTAACAGTTCAGATAGGGTAATAATACCCTGCGCTACCTTGCGAGCACCGTCAACCAATAAGGGTTGCAATCCGTCATTGCGTGCCTGCGCAATAATGTCATCAACAATCGGAGAATTAACAATTAAAGAGCGCAAGTTACCGGTCATAACCAGCAACTCAAAAATACCTACACGGCCCTTATATCCCCGGCCTTTGCAGGACCCACAGCCAATGCCTTTATATAGACATTCAACCATTAATCCCATCTGTTGTAACATGAGCTGCTCTTCTTCACTTGGTTCAACCATCACACGGCATGCCAGGCAAATTTTTCTTGCCAGGCGCTGGGCAAGCACACCGGTTAGCGAAGCGTTGATTAAAAATGGCTCAATGCCCATATCCATTAAACGCATGATGACGCTTGGCGCATCATTGGTATGTATGGTGCTTAATACCAAATGCCCTGTCAGCGATGCCTCCAGTGCAATTTGTGCCGTTTCACGGTCACGAATTTCCCCCACCATTACGATATCGGGGTCCTGGCGCAACACAGAGCGCATTCCTTTTGCAAAAGTAAAACCGGCATCAGGGTTTACTTGACCCTGCGTCACCCCCAAAAGGTTATATTCAACCGGATCTTCCAGCGTGATAATATGCTTTTCAGCAAGATTAAGAGTATCAAGAGCCGCATAGAGCGTGGTAGTTTTTCCCGCACCGGTGGGGCCGCATACTAATAAAAATCCCTGCTGCTTACTCAAAAGCTCCTGAACGGTAAAATACATCTGCGAATCAAAGCCCAACGAATCAAGCTTTATTGTTTGGGCGGAGCGATCCAAAATACGCACCACCATGTTTTCACCGTACAAAGAGGGAAACGTGGATACGCGCAAATCTATTTCTTTATGTTCGTACGCGATACGAAATTTACCGTCTTGAGGAATGCGCTTTTCAGCTATGTCAATGCGCGCAAGCACTTTGAGGCGTGCGCTCAACTGACTCATAAATGCTGCTTCGATAATTTGTTGATCGTATAAAATGCCATCTACACGAAAACGGATACGTCCTGAGTGCGCTGCCGGTTCAATGTGAATGTCTGAGGCAGATTGATCAATGGCTGCATATAACAATGAATTAACCAGCCGAACAATGGGCGCTTCTTCATGAAGTGTATGCGATTGTAATCCAATCACCCTTCACCTTCTTCAATCTCTTCTATTTCTTTACGCTCCTCATCAGCTGATTCCAAATCTTCAACGAGATCATAATCATCAGTCAATGACTTGTCGTAATATTCTTTAACCGCATCTTCAATATCGCGGGCAATGCCAACATAAAATTGAATATCATCAGAGGTATATTTTCGTAACGCAGGCAACAAATCTGCATTACCCGGATCGCTCGCTGCTATCATCAATATATCTTCATCAATCTCTACCGGAATAATGTTATTGCGTAACAAAAAATCCTTAGGGAAATCGCGCACGAGCAAATGATCAAAAAAATAACCTTCTACATCAAAAAAAGGTACTTGATAATAACTGGAAAGCGCTTTAAGAGTCTCTTCTTTATCAACAAAGGCTTCTTCCAATAAAAATTCTATGAACCAATCGTGAGACGATTGAGAGAAGCCTTTTTGCAAACCTTCTGCTTCAGACGTGGAAATAACTTTATTTTTTGCCAGTATTGCCGAAATTGCCTGGGCAAATTCTTGCTGGTTTATCATCTCCTCTCTCCTTTTTATGCTATGAACACTTTAATCCGATTAAAAGCCCCACAATAAAGCTAACGCTCAGTGCAGCATTGATCGTAACCCACTCCCACAACATCGAAAATGCATTGCCAGTTAGATGAGTAGCACGTATGCCAAAAAATTCTTCTACTTTAGCATCATTGATAATTACATGGATAAGTTCACATTTTTGAACAGCACCATGAGCACTAAAAAAATAACAAACGCGCATACATAATTGGCATATCTTTTAGAAAGAAGCCTGACGCAAATCCTATCCCGGCCGCAATAAAAAGTTCCAAGATTTTATGTTTTGAAAGATCGATCTTGTCAAAAAAATGATTCGCCCTATCACCAATTTTATCTAAAAAACTCATTGGCTTTTCTTGCATATGTGCCTCTTTTTTTATTTTTTCTGAATATAACTGTTAGTGTATAGAGATGAAAACCATAATCTCAAGAGTATCGTCAATCTTGAGCAGTTATCTCCATCAAACAGAAAGGGAGAGACATAGTCTCTCCCAACGAATAACTAGATAGTTTATAAAACTACTTAATCATAGTGCGTAATGCTTTACCTGCTCTGAATTTAGGAACTTTCTTTGCAGGGATTTGCATTTTCTTGCCGGTTGCAGGGTTTACACCAACTCTGCTTTTTCTTTTCATCACAGTAAAGGTACCAAAGCCAGTTAAAACAACATCTTTACTTGATTTTAATGCGTGCTCACTGAGTGAATAAAAGCTTCTAAGCATTCTTTGCATGTGATTTCGACATCTTGGTCATTTTCGCCATGCTTTCAACTAATTTTGCCTTATTCATGTATAAAATCCTTTTTTCTGATTCACCTGTTAAACAGCAAACAAAAAAAGCTAGTACTAATTGGTAAAATAGTAACAGGATATTTTTCTGTCAAGATTTTTGTGTTGCCCTATTGGCGAGTGCAATAAATATGCTTACACAACAGCATATTTATTTTTATGGGTGAAATGCTCGAATGACAAAATCAATAATGATTCGCAAATTTTTCTTCCCGATATGGACAAGGACAGTGAGGTTGGGGTAATGTAAGCTTTGTTCGTATATAAAGCCTGCACGGATCTTTCGTTCATTTGATGATGTCCTGTTATGAGAAGGTTATTCTGCCATGAAAAAATATATACTAGTCTTGGGCATGCTTGAAATGTGCTCACTGACATGCATGGATAGTAAATCAGCCCAAAAGACCATTTCTCATTTTTTTGTGATTAACAAAGAAATGACCCTACCACAATTTGTCTCGTCCAGGTTCCAAGCACAGGGAATCAATGCTGGCTTGCAAAACTTTAAACAAAGACTGACTTGTGTCCCATGTAATTACAAGACTGAAAGGGCTTGGGAATACGACGAACACTCAAGAACTAGAAAGCACCAAGCGCTAACAAAAATCGCTACGACAGACCAAGAGCGCCGGATTCAAGCAGCATGGAATAGACACCAGAAAAAATTCATTTGCGCTTGTAATACAACCTTTCTGAATGTGTTTCAATTTGAAAGGCATCACTGCATTGCACAAGAAACTTTAGCAAATTTCATGCATTCCGAACAAGACCTGATGTGTGTCCCTTGTAATTATTATGCTAAAAGCGCTTATGAATACAAGACGCACGTCGAAAAAACTGTTCGACACCAAGCGCTAATAAAAATCGCCACGACTGATCAAGAGCGCCGAGTCCAAGCAGCGTGGGATAGAGAACGGAAAATATTCATTTGCGCTTGTAATAAAACTTTTCTGAATGTGTTTCAATTTGAAAATCACCAGTGCATTCCACAAAAAACTCTAGCAAGTTGCATGAATTCCGAACAAAAACTGGCTTGTGCCCCATGTAATTATGAGACTAAAAACGCTCGGGACTACATCCGACACGTTAACACATCTATGCTACACCAAGCGCTAACAAAAATCGCTACGACCGACCAAGAGCGCCGGATTCAAGCAGCATGGAATAGAGAACTGAGAAGATTAATTTGCGCTTGCAATAAAGCTTTTCTGAACGTGTCTCACTTTGAAAGGCATCACTGCAGTAAAACTCAATTTTTAGCAAATAACACTGATCAAAGCGATCTAGGTTTCAATGAAGAACTACAAGATGGACAGGATGTTATTAGAGATGTTCAGAGCGCTATGGATAAGCACTCGATTCAGGAAAATGGCCGGCTAGATAGTTTTTATCCAAGCATCACGTATGATGACCAAATAGATTCAACATCGTATCAAGATGAACAGGACCTTGCTCTTGGCACTGATGAGGATTTGCGTGAATGGTTGGGAAACATGACCGCATCTTCTCATGAAAAAGATGCCTAACATAGATTGCTGCATGGACAAGAAGAGCTAGGTTGGGTAATGTAAACTCTGTTTGTACATAAACCCTGCACAGATCATTCATTTTGATAATGTCCTGTTATAAGAAGGTTATTCTGCTATGAAAAAATATATACTAGTCTTGGGCATGCTTGAAATTTGCTTACTCACGTGCATGGATAATAAACCCGGCCAAAAGACCGTTTCTGATTTTTTTGTGATTAAAAAAGAAATGACCTTTCCGCGATTTGTCTCGTCGAGATGCCAGGTG
The DNA here is from genome assembly GCA_963707655.1 of uncultured bacterium. Lineage (GTDB taxonomy): Bacteria > Babelota > Babeliae > Babelales > Vermiphilaceae > JAKAUA01. The sequence continues at coordinate 727,259 of OY970172.1, forward strand.
CCAAGAGAACCTGGTGGCTCGCAAAGCTTTGAGCGAAGCCCGGCTTGCATCACGTGCAATTATAAGGCTAAAAGCGTTCTTGACTACAACCGACACGTCAAAAAAACTACTCTACATCAAGCGCTAACCAGAATCGCTACAACAGATCGCGAGCTCCGGATACAAAAAGCGTGGAACAGAGATCAGAGAAGATTCATTTGCGCTTGCAATAAAATTTTTCCGAATGTACTTCACTTTGAAAACCATGTCTGCATTTTACAAGAAAATCTGGCAAGCTTCGTGAATTCTGAGCAAAGCCTGACGTGCAGCGCCTGTAATTATAGCAATACGATGGCTTCGGAATTCCAAACCCACTGTAACTCTAGACAACACCAAGCGCTAACAAAAATCGCTACGACAGACCAAGAACGCCGAATACAAGCAGCATGGGATAGAGACCAGAGAAAATTCATTTGCACTTGCGGCAAGGCTTTTTCGAATGTATTTCACTTTGAAACCCATGTCTGCATTTTACAAGAAAATCTGGCAAGCTTCGTGAGTTCTGAACAAAGCCTGACATGCACCACCTGTAATTATAGCAATACAATGGCTTCGGAATTCCAAACCCACTGCAACACTAGACAACACCAAACGTTAACAAAAATGGCTACGACAGACCAAGAGCGCCGGGTCCAAGCGGCATGGGATAGAGGCAAGAGAAGATTCATTTGCGCTTGCAATAAAGTTTTTCCGAATGCGTTTCGTTTTGAAAATCATCGATGCAATGAATCTCAATTTTTAGCAAACAACACTGATCAAAGCGATCTAGGTTTCAATGAAGAACTACAAGATGAACAGAATGTTATCGGAGACGCTCAGGGCGCTATGGATGAGCATTTGATTCAGCAAAATGGCTGGCTAGATAGTTTTTATCCAAGCATCACACATTATGAACAAGACCTTGCTCTTGGCACTGATGCAGCAGTAGCTGCTTTAACCAGTCTTCAAAAAACCTGCGTCATCTGCAATTATACCGCTAAAGATGTCAGGCAATATAAGCAACACTCCCGCAACGCGACACACCAAGCATTAACAAAAATTGCTACGACAGACCAAGAGCGCCGGATTCAAGCAGCGTGGGATAGAGAACAGAGAAAATTCATTTGCGCTTGTAATAGAGCTTTTCTGTACGTGCCTCACTTTGAAAGGCATCACTGCAGTAAAATTCGATTTTTAGCAAACAATACTGATCAAAGCGATCTTCTAGGTTTCAATGAAGAACTGCAAGCTGAACAAGATGTTATTAGAGACGCTCGGGGCGCTATCGATGATCAAATAGATTCAACATCGTATCAAGATGAACAGGACCTTGCTCTTGGCACCGATGAGGATTTGCGTGAATGGTTGGGAAACATGACCGCATATTCTCGTGAAAAAGATGCCTAACACCGATCTTTCATTCATTTTGATGGTGTCCTGTCATGAGAAGGTTATTCTGCTATGAAAAAATATATACTAGCCTTGAGCGTGCTTGAAGTTTGTTCATTGACATGCATGGACAGTGGATCCGGCAGAAATGCCATTTCCTCTTATTTTGTTCTTGAAAAAGAGCAAACGCTACGACAGTTTGCCGCACAGCGAGACAAAGATCGAGAAGCGGTAGCTGCTTTAACTAGTCTTCAAAAAACCTGCGTCACCTGCAATTATACCGCTAAAGATGCTCGGCAATATAGGCCACACTCGCGCAACGCGACACACCAAGCATTAACAAAAACCGCTACGACAGACCAAGAGCGCCGGATTCAAGCAGCGTGGAATAGAGAACTGAAAAAGTTCACTTGCTCCTGTGGAGCACTTTTTTCTGACATGGGCCGCTTTAAAGCCCACCACTGCATTTTGCAAAAAAAGTTCGCAAATTTTATAACTCCTGAACAGCATCTGACGTGCGCCACGTGTAATCATAGCGACAGATTGCCTGCCAGCTTCCAAAGGCACTTAGAAAGCGCACACCATGAAGCACTGACAAAAATTGCCAGCACAGATCAAGAACACCGAGTTCAAGCAGCATGGAACAGAGAACAAAAAAAATTCATTTGTTCTTGTGGCAATGTTTTTTCGCGTATAGATTTTTTTCAAGGACATGACTGTATCCAAAATAGTTTTCTGGATTCTGAACAAGGCTTTGTATGTACCACCTGCAATTATAAAACCACAGAAACTGATTTATTCATAAAACATCGCAAAAACGCTATCCACTTGGCGTTAACAAAGACCGCTACCACTGACCAAGAACGCCGGGTGCAGGCAGCCTGGAACCGAGCACAGAGAAAATTCATTTGCATTTGTGATAAGTATTTTTATCGTCTATCCGATTTTGAAAACCATGAATGCATGTTGACAGATAATTTTTCTAACCTTGAAAAAGAGCTTAATTGCGCTCCATGCAATTATAAAGTCGCTGATGGCTGGCATTGGGCAAGACACTTAAACAGCGCACAACATCAGGCATTAACAAAGACCGCCATAACTGATCAAGAACGCTGGATTCAAGCCGCATGGAACAAAGACTCAAAAACGTTCATTTGTTACTGCGATAAAGGTTTTCATGATATAACCCTTTTAAAACGACACCGCTGCAATAAAAATCCATTTTTAGTACATGACGCTGATAAAAACAATCAAGATCTTGACCAAGAAGTGGTAGACAAACAAGATATTTCTCTGCCCGGAGAAGATGATTTAGATGAATGGCTAGATAGAGTAGAAACATCTCGGGTAAAAAAGATGCTTGAAACTAGATTTAATGCGGTTAGTTCTGATTAATTTGGCGTGCCAGCCGTAGTTTTGCCAAGGCGGAAACTCTGGATAAACGAAGGCTGCTCTGCTTCGCTACGTGCCATAATTGCAATGGTGGCTAAGCTCTTTCCTAAAGAGGCTGGCCTACCGTACGAAGCTCTAACAGAGCGAAGTATGGTGCCGAGAGCCGGACTCGAACCGGCACAGGCTATAAGCCCGAAGGATTTTAAGTCCTTTGCGTCTACCAATTCCGCCATCCCGGCACACCATAATAATTTCGTAGATTTTGTGGAGGCGGCACCCGGATTTGAACCGGGGATCAGGGTTTTGCAGACCCTTGCCTTACCACTTGGCTATGCCGCCTTACCATCTTCTTTTAAACGGTTACTTTGAGAGCAACCCTGCTTTTTCCATTTTTTCTTTTAATTCTTCTGCGCTGATCACCGGCACCTTCTCTGCCTCGCCATGATGTTTATTTGCGGCGGTCAGATATGGTTTTTGGCAAACACCCTCTACCGGGTATCCATGCTGCGCCCAATCAGCCATTCCTGCTTCATAAGCCCAGACATTTTTAAAGCCATTGGCAATCAACTCACTGGCAACCTGTCCACTTGCGGTGCACAGATAATTACTGCAATAGATTACCAATTCTGTATCTTTATTCAACTTGTCTGTAAACGAATGTACTTTTTCAAAGGGGACATGAACAGAGCCTTTAATATGACAATCATCATAAAACGGTTTATCAAGCACATTAATTATATATAATGATGCCTTCTTTTCTTTGCCGCCCATAAGATCATTCAACCAACAACCTGGCAACAACAACAAGGGGACCGCTAAAAAGAATAAAAATTTATTGTTCACGTTTTTTCCTCTGCTTAAAAAGTCTTTTTAATGTAACAAAATTTCTGCATTCCGCAATAATTTCTTATATCAATCATAATACCAAACGGTATCATATCAATGAATGAATTGTAAACATCTGGCGGAGCGCACCCGTTTAAAAAAATCAATCGGGTGTTGTAGCAGATCAAAAATCCACCAATCATATTCACTATCAACTGAAAAAATCCTAAAAAGAATTCTCCCATGAATCAGCCTGCCATCCAATGGTCCAATAAAACGACAATCTCTACTTCCTTGTCTATTGTCCCCCATCACCCAATACTGATTCTTGCCTAATTCAACATAAAATTCATCGGAACAATTCCAGCGGCTCTTGCCTTCACACCGCTCTCTGTCACAAGTCGGATTTCGTGTTAGTGGCGTTTCGGCCTCCAATAGTATCAAATCCCCTTTTTCGTCTCTAATAAGGCGATTTTCTCTTAACAAATAAAATGGTTGCTTATTGAAAGGCACTGACGGATCATACGATCGCGGATTCGTATGGTCTGCCATAAATTCTTCAACGGCATTTTTATTGGCGCGTTGCACATCTCCTTGCAACAAGGTCTTGTCTTGTTCTTGTTTAATCCGCCCGTACAAAGTCTCCGGATCTTCATCAAAGCTCATAGCCAAAGGATATTTGTTTAAATACGGCTCATCTAATTTAAGGCTATTCACATAAACTACCGGCTTGCCATCCTCTATAACGCCCTTAACAATATCCCCCGGCACACCAATCACTCGCTTGGTCCAATTGCTTGGCCCCCATACATAATTTTGGAAAAGAGACATGCCAAAAGAAGAGGAGTAATGAAAAAGCGGATCATTGAATGAGATAATTTCGCCTCGTTGCGGCTTACGAAAAAGATAGGTTGCTTTATCGGCAAAAAATCTTTCTCCCACGAGCATTGTTGTTTCCATTGATCCGGTAGGAACTTGATAGAGACCAAAGCCAAAGGTTCTTATTAAAAAAATAACCGTGACCCACAGCAATATCTCGCGCCAACCCCCATCTCTGCATTGTTTATATAAAGATTTGTTTGATTGCTTCTGTTTTGAATGCGCCATACTAACTCTTCCTTTTTTTTATTATACGTTGGTGAATAAATCTTGCGGATAAAGAGAAGGAAGCTGTCCACTCAATCTAAGCTTTTCAAATAAACGAACAACAGATCGCTCTTTGGTAGGCACTTCATCTGCATTAATATCAATCCACCGCAATTCTTTTGACTCGCTGTTTTGCACTAGCTGTTCATCGCCCACTACCTGCAATAAAAATCTAACATCATAATGATAATGTGTTTTTTCTTTTTTATTTTCAGGAATAAGATGAATGTCTATATCAAAAATTTTGTCATGTACCGGCCTAATCGACATGATGCCCGATTCTTCTTGTGCTTCTCTTATAGCAACAGCTAAAACATCTGGATCTCCATCGCAATGGCCCCCAAGCTGAACCCACAGATCAAGTTTGGCATGATGCATCAAAAGAACTTTTGAACGATCTTTATTGAGCACTATTGCTGACGCAACAACATGACCGGTTTCTAAAAAGCGTTCAAAACAATCAGGATTTGCCTTTATAAAATTGATCATATCACGTTTAAATGCAATTTCTTCTGTCTCCGAGGAAGCATAATTCTCTAACATCTCTATGAGAGCTAATCTTTTCATGCGTTAATTCCTTTTTATAATAAATTTCTATCCTACTTAACAAATTGCAAGCATCTGCTCCAGCGGATACGCTTGAAAAAATCAATCGGATGACGCAAGAGATCAAAAATAATCCAGGTATGTGCGCTGTCAACAGAGAAAATTCTAAATAACATTTTTCCATGAATGAGTGAGCCGTCGATTGGTCCAAAGAAACGGCAGTCATAGCTACCTTCGCGATTGTCTCCCATGCCCCAGTATTGATTTTTACCGAGCTCAACATAAAACTCATCAGTACCGTTCCAATAACTGTTACCTACGCGAAATGCTTTGTGGTGCTTCGATTTTTCTAGAGGCGTGCCCGGCCAGCGCAATTCTATTTCACCTGCTTTATTTCTTCTTACTCCGCTTTCTTTAATATTATAAAACGGTTGGTGATCAAATGGCTTTGAAGGGTCGTACGTTTTCCAGCGAGTGCTGTAGCTTGCTTGTTCTGAAGAAAAACTTTGCAATTCTTCCATACTTATTTGACCGCTGAGTACATATTTTAGATTTTCTTTTTCTATCGTTTTGGGATCTATGCCATAGATACCAATGAGAGGATATTGGTTAAGATACGGTTCATTAAGCTTTTCGCCATTGAGGTAAACCGCTGTTTTGCCATCTTCAATAACTCCCCTGATTGTGTCACCGGGAACAGCAATCAAACGCTTGGTTACGTTGGTTGGACCCCAGACATAATACTGAAAAAGTTTTTTGACAGGGTTTGAGGAATATTTGAAGGTCACATCATTTAACGAGATAATTTCCCCGCGTCTGGGTGCGCGAAACCAATAGGTCAGCTTATCAGCAAAAAAACTTTCGCCAATCAGCATGGTTGTTTCTGCCGATCCGGTTGGCACTTGGTACAAGCCAAAACCAAATGTTCTGACAGCAAAGATAACAACGATCCAAAGAAGCAATTCGCCCCAACTGTTTTTACCAAAATTTTTTTTGTAAAAAGGCGTATTCGATTTTTTTTCCAACATTAATCATCCCTTAAAAAATATTTTATACATCACTATACTAAATAATACATAGGATTCACCCGTTTACCAAACTTGTACACTTCAAAATGCAGGTGCGAAGGGTCTCTGCCCGATTTGCTGCGCACAATGCCCGTGTCTCCTACTTTTCCTATGATTTCTCCCTGTTCTACTTTTTGTCCTATGCGCACCAATATAGTATTTAAATGCGCATAACGAGTTTTATATTTATTGTTGTGCATTACCACAACGGTCTTGCCAAATCCGGCCCCGTGAGTTGCTTCAACCACCATGCCGGCATACGCTGCTTTTACCGGTGTTCCTTTCAATGCTGCCATATCAATACCATAATGAAAGCCCCATGCGCCGCTTGGCTGTTTGCGTGGGCCAAAGAATGAACTGAGCCAGAACTGTGAATTTTCAATCGGCCATGCAAAGTAAATATCCCGCTTGCCATCCATCACGGATGGTTTTTGGCGCATTGGTTGCTGACTCTTTATTCGCCTCGTTCTATTGCGCGTAGATGCTCTCTTTTTATTTGATGCGCTCTCTGTTAATTGCTCATTATAATCGCGCCAATCGCTCAAATTTATCTGATGGCGTATGTTGTCATGCGCATCACAAAAATCAAGCATTGATTGCTTTAGATAGAGTTGATCGCGATTAACCACAACAAATGATTCTTTTAATTCATCAGATTCTTTTTTTTTTCGCTATTCTCTTGCGTAGAATCGCCCCGATCTTGCATCTCATTATATTCATCGACTATTTTTTTCACTGCCACCACATAACTGCGATATTCTTCTTTAAGCTGAAGCAATTTCTCTGCTTGGTTTTTAAAGTAAAAATATTCGTACATCAGCAATGAACAAACCGCCGTGACCATAAGCAAAACGGCAACAATACCTGCAACGATATAATGCGTATATATTTTTTTAACCATGTTCCCCGTAGTAATTGTATATGCCACGCTATATTAGTAGGAGATCTTCCCGAGCCATCCAGCCCTTAAGATGCTTGTCTTTTATTTTTATCCACTGCTCACGCTGCTCTACAATAGCAACTTCTGTTGCATGCGGCAATTGTGCAATACTTTGATAGCTCGTATCAGGACCGGTAAATATCTGTGCCTGATCTTTTGTTATTATGCCAATCTGCCGATGCATTCGATAATACTTTAGACCCACTGCTCCTGCAGCACACAACGCGACAAAAACAAGAATCAGCAATAACAACCATCGCCTCTTCTTGTACCACGCGCACGCGAGCCCCAAAAGTATACACCAAAAAAACAAAAATAAGAGCTGTGTCGCCAAAGGGGACCAAGAGTCAACAACGGACCATGTCGTATCAAAAAAATTTGGCTCTTTACCCAAATGCTTTTCTGCCATGCGGATGTTTGCAGCAATCGCCTGATACTGATGACCGGAGGCAGTTTTTGCTGCTTTGCGCCAATACGCGTAAGCCCTTAGATAATCTCCCTGTTGATAAAAACAGTTGCCTAGGTTATACCAAACCGCATTACTTGTATTGTTCATGCGTTCATAGCTTTTTATCGCATCGGCATATTTTTCTTGCATATATAATTGATTGCCGCGCAAAAACGTTTCTTCGTCCGCACTATTGGCGTGAAGAGCAGAAAACATACAGAAAAAAACAAATGCTATAATCATAAAGAAGCCCTTTTCTTCAAAAAGGTGATCCACTTTTCCGCCTCGTTAAAGAGCATATCGTGTGACAATGTAGCCGTGAAAAACCGCGCTTGAGTCAGCGCTATGAAAAAATGTTGCCACTCTACCAAGTCCTGCCGCGTTGCATGTTGTTCGAACCACTGCTCAATTGCAGCCCCGGTTACTGCTGATGGCTCTTGTTTGAGAATTGCTGCAAAAAGCGCTATGAAAACTGAATAAAGCTGGGCATAATCTTTTTTGGCGCGTGCGCTGATCAGGTCGGCGCGTGCAATGCGCATCAAGCGCCATCGTCTAAAGCTGGGTACTATTTCATCAATCATTATTTTATTGTGTATAGTGGCCACCCATACCATATATATCAGCGGCATTAGCGCCAAGAGGATAAATAGCCACCACGGCATATGAGCGCTATGTCCGCGCATGCCATACAGATTACGAACAATCCCCTTAATTTCAGGGCGATCATTCTCGTTATGCCCTTTTTCATGTGCTTCTTCTTCATGAAAGAGCTGTTGCTGATTTTCAGATTTTAAAATTGTTACCGGCACTACATTAGTATGCATCGTGATATATCTATGCTGCTCAACATCAAAATAGGTAACTGATTGCGCAGGAATTTCTATCTCGCCCGCTTTTTTTGCCTGAATTACATATTCAAAACATTGCTTATCGCCGGCAAAATATTTTTTTGATTCATATACCTTTAATGCATCGGGAATTTTTTGCAGCGGAAATTGCTCAAGATCAACATCTCCTTCAAGCGTTATCGTGAGAGTGGCCCCTTCCCCTTCATGCATTACTGACGGAGAAAGAGATGCATATATCTTTTGGCAATGACCAATACCATCAACTCTGCCTTTGTACGGCGGAAGCGGATCAACCATAAGAGTAGCCGCATTGGAATATATAGTTTTTGCAATACGTGTGCCAAAAAGGGTTGAAAAAAAATCATACTGCTCCGGGCGCATCGTGTAATCAATCCGGTATGCAGGGACAACTATTTGACCGGTCTTGTTGGGATATATTTCCCATTGCCATTGAATATAGTCGGCCACAACCCCGTTAACCTCTTCGCGCCCAACACGCGCTTCTTGCCGGTTTTTAATTATGTATCCCTGATCTTTCTCCGGCTCGGGTTCAACAACCGTATGAAACTCAATAGACGGGTCAAGACGATAAAAACGGAGCGTAGCATATATTTTTTCGCCGACTACTGCTTTTTCACTACTTAAAAACAAATGAGCCAAAGCTAACTCGTCATTCTTTTTTTGATGACGCTGTTGCTGATGCCGTTGCTGCTGACGAGCAACTGCTTGATCACTCACTACAACTTCAATCGGCTCTGAGACCAAAACAGTAGTTCCTGATTTCACTCGTGCAGGGCCAAATGTGTAGGTGCCCGGTTTGTCAATACGCGCAGCAAAACTATAGGTAACGCGTGATACCCCATTTATACTTACCATTTTAAAGCCGGTTCGGTGCAACGGGCCAATGGGGGATTTAATTTCAGGAGTAGAAAAATCTGCGGTGCCTCCTTCAATAGTCACTTCTAAATTAAAAGGTTGCCCGATTCCAGCTGTGTCTAATTGTTCGCCATTTGCCATGCGCGCATCTAAACTGATTTGAGCATGCGTAACAGAAATAACACATATGAGAATCGACCATATAAAATTACCAACGCGGGGCATTACCATTTTTGCTCCTTTTTGGTTGCTGATTATCAATCATCATTTTAATGAGTTGCTTGTTAAGCTGTGCATCTTGTTTGTCCTGCTTTTCAACAATTTCTGCCAAAGCAGCATCAAGCTTTTCCAGGCCCTGATTTTTTCTAGTTTCCTGCTTTTGCTCACCGGCTGATTTTCCCGCTTGTTCTTCTTTTTCATCTTTCTCAGCAGCTGCTTGCCCGGCGTCCGCTTTCTCTTGCTTGGCCTGCTCCTCTTTGCTCATAGCATCGGATGATTGGGAATTATTATTTTTTTGTTTGTCAGCATTGTGTTGCGATTCAGAATCTTTTTGTTCCTGCTTTTTTCCTTTATCTGATTGTTCTTTTCCTGAATCTGACTCTTCTTCTTGCTCCCCCTGATCATCTTTTTCGTGCTCCTCGGCGCTATTCTGCGATTGCTCTTTATTCTGTCCTTTTGATTGGTCCTGAGAACCTGATTCATTATTTTCATTTTGTTGGTTGTCTTGATCAGATCCTTCTGATTGTTCATTTTTTTGATCAAAATTTTGTTTATCTTTTTTGTCTTGTTTATTCTTTTGATTATTGTTTTTATCTTTTTGCTGCTGCTGTTGTTGCTTGTTCTGCTCTTCCTCTTGCTTCTTTTTGAGCATATCTTTCACAATCTCAAGATTTTTTTTAGCTCTTTCATTATCAGCATTCAAGCGCAATACTTCTTCATAACGCGCAATTGCATCTTCTAATTTATCCTGCTTGGCGTAAGCATTGCCTAGATTGAATAATGCCTGCTCATGCAATAAAGAGGCCTCTTCTTTACTCAGGCGAGCTGCACGCTCAAAATAACTGACTGCCTGATCAACACTGTTTTTTTTGTACGCAATTACTCCTGCATCATACAAATAGTGCGCCTCATCAGGATGATCAACAAGTGCAGGCGTCAACAACTGCTCTGCTTTTTGCCAATCTCCTTTGTTGCCCGCAGCCACTGCGCGATCATAAGAAAATAATGGCTTTGCTTGCATAGAGCCAAAAGAAAATAAAATAAAAAATGTAGATATAAAAAAATGCTTCATAGTAGCCATTCAATCACCAAACAGATAAAAGCGGACAATACAAACCAAGCATATTTTTCCTCATAGCTCTCTCTTTTAGTTTCATCAATTTTTTCTTTATCGAACGCAGACAACCGATCTATCATAACCTGAATGTCAGTCGCATCAGAAGTTGCATGTTGGTAAAAACCACCCGTTTCTTTTACCAATTTTTTTAGCAATGGCTCATTCAAACGTGATATCACAACAGCCCCTTTGCTATCTTTTTCATAGCCGGTCTGCTGACCGCGCTGATCAAATGACGGTACCGGCGCCCCATCGGTGCTGCCCACACCAAATGCAAAAATGCGCAAATCGAGCGCTAACGCTTCTTTTTTAACCCGCGCCAAATCGTCAGAAAAATCTTCTCCGTCGGTCAAGATTACCAATAATTTATTTTTACGGTCAGCCATTTTTGAGAACAGCGCAATTCCTTCTTTAATAACCTGATCAAGAGCTGTTCCTCCCGCAGAAGTAGAATGGGAATCAACCTGATCCAAAAACATAAAAAATGAATCATAATCGGTAGTCAGCGGGCACACAAGGCACGGAGCACCTGCAAACAAAAGCAAGCCAACGCGATCAAAAGGCAAGCTATTAACCAATGAATGAATTTTTTCTTTGGCAAATGTGAGCCGATCAGGAGTCATGTCTTTGGCAAGCATGCTGCGAGAAATATCAAGCGCAATCAAAACATCGCGCCCCTGGTATGTGATCTGTTCCTCTTTTTTATTCCATTGCGGGCGAAGCAGGGCAAGAATAAGTAATGTTATACCAGCGAAGAACAACAATGATTTAATAATCTGCCTACTCAATGAATAATGTTGTATCAACGAGCGTTGTTTGCCGCCCCCAGTCAGTATTGAGACAACCTTTTGTCTCCGTTGCACCATATACACAAGAAGAGTTATAACGGGAACCAAGATAAAAAAAAGAATCGCATGCTCATACGATCCCCAATGAATATCAAATCTGTTCATAAACTAAACCATATCAATGATGAAAGAATTAACTCAAAACAAAGCAGTATCAAAGCTGCAAAAATAAATGGCATAAAAATATCGTGACTATGCGTGTAGCGATCAACCTCATATTTTGTTTTTTCTAGTGCATCTATCGTGTCGTATACGCCACGCATATCTTTTGCATCGTGCGCTTTGAAATATTGTCCGCCAGTATCATGCGCAATTGTCTGCAATAATTTTTTATCATATCCCTGCGTGGGAACCATGCCTAATCCCGGCACGAAGAAATAGGGTTTATAACCGCCAACCCCAATCGTATATATTTTGATTCCTAATTGCTTGGCAATAGAAATGGCAACCTGAGAATCAAGATCACTCTCGCTCGGTGCACCATCGGTTAACAAAATAATAATTTTACTTTTTGCGGGAGAATTTTTTAAACGATTAGCAGCTGTGACCAATGCGGTAGAGATGCAGGTTTCATTTGGATCGAGCAAGCCAATTTGCACGTCGGCAATAATGTCACGCACCATTTTTTTATCAAGCGTTAATGGACAACGGGAAAATGCTTCCCACGCAAAGAGCACCAATCCTATTGAGTCGTTGGTGCGTTTGTTTACAAAATGCAATGCCTCTTCTTTTGCAATGGCAATGCGCGAGCGTGGATCTTTTTCATCATCAATTCCCTGCATACTGCCGGAAATATCAAGCACCAACACAATATCAATACCATGCATGCTGGTTTTCGAATGCACATCTACCAGCTGCGGCATGGGGATAACAAAAATTAAAAGTAAAAATACCACCACGCGCATAAGGGCGAGAATTTTTTTATGCGGATGTGTGGAGGCATGACCATGTGTTTGTAGTTGAGCACCCAATGAGTACTTATAGACGGTCCCCGTGTACCAAAATCTTTTTGCGTACAGTATCAACAGCAAAACGGGGATAAGCAATAAAAACAAGTAAGGATAAACAAATTGGAAAGAAGTAGTGAACACTTTTTATTCCTTGTTCTGCTCAATGAACCAGCGATGCACTCTATCATGAAAAATTTCATCAGATTCATTGTCGCCTTTATAAAGCGGTTTGCCAACCGTCACGGTTATTGGTGCACAGTGTATCCAAAAAGTATCCGGTGGATAGGCAATGTTTACTCCTTTAATAAAGATCGGCACTACTGGGCGATTCATTTTTTTTGCCAGTATAACAAAGCCGGCAAAAAAATCATGAATTTTGCCATCATCATAGCGCCCACCCTCAGGAAAAATAATTACATGACACCGCTTGCCATTCACCCGCTTTATTGCCGCAATCAGAGTGCGCATGCCTGCTATAGGACTACTCACATCAACCAAGACGGCAACTTTGGGCAAGATAAAGCGCAAAATAGGGGACGACATCAAGGTATTAATCGCCATCCACACATGCGGGTAGCCACGCAACGCATAAACAAGCAGAGGAATATCCAACGATGATTGATGATTGGCCGCAATAATTGCCGGCTCATGCGGCATGTTTTCCAAACCGCTATAGCTGATCGGCATGCATGAAGTTTTGAGCATCAGCCAACAAAAGCTATATTCGAGCCAATAATAGAATTTTGTTTCAAATCCCCACCTGCGTGGCAATAGAAAAAGAATGAGCATCGGCGCCAAATAGGTCGCCATGAGAACAAAAAGAATGAACCGAGAAAAAAGTGTTTGAGCTACTACTGCTGCTTTCATAGATTCCTTTTAAGACTTTTTACCATAATAAAGATTAAATTGATCATGTATTTTTTTGACATAAAAGTTAGTTACATAGCAGATGGGTATCACGAGCGCCAATCCCCCAGCTATGAGCGTACCCGGCATTACAGATGCCGGCAAATATGCATAGATGGGCCAGAATATAGATTGCACCACCCACAGAGGTAAAAAATAACCAAATAACCAAAATGGCGCATTGTAGATAAACATTTTAATGGTGCGCCATAATGCCATGAAGCAATTAACAAAGCTCGGCTTGGTATCAACAAAAAAAAGAATCCAAGCCCACCACAATGGCTGATCTAATTTAAATATGAGATGAAATGAAGGGAACAACCCAAGTTTGAATAACAGAAATCCGAGAGCACTAACAGCCACACCGAACAGCGCGAGACAAACAACAAAATAAAGAAAATGCTTTTTATACGACAAGAAATAAGAAATATTTTTTTTAAGGGTTGAGGGCCGGGCAGCAAGTATTGTTGCAAAAAGTAAGAGCAACACAAATAACACAGCAAACGCAAAGACTACTACTGCATAAGCATAAGTGCGCGGAACTACGAAAGAAAAAACAAACAGCGCAGCGAAAAATAAACCAATAAACAACCCAAGACGAGTTATAAGAGTTTTGTAGGTTTGCACTATAGAATTGAGAGTGACCAATAAAAAAAGCTTAAAGTTTTTTGGTCGCAGTATCTCGAGTGAATCTTTCCATGCTTCTAACAAATTCATTTATTTCTCCTGAATATTGTATGTAAATTCAGGATTCATTTTACCTCGTTTTTTATTTTTTTAAATGTTGGCACAAAAAAAGGAGGAGATTTTGAGTCTCCTCCTTTATAAGTTATATGTACTGTTTCAATACAAAAAATTATGTTTGTTGTTGAGATTGTTATTGATTGGTACCACATTTTTCTTGTTGATCATTGCCGCTTTGCGCTTGCTCAGTCGGGGTAGCATCTTTTTTGGCCATCCAGTCATAGAGCATTTTAGCAGTTATCGCAACCAGACCTGTTCCGGCAATTGCGATTGCGAATATTGCTGCTCCTCTATTCACAGCACTCATGCGCCTTGCATGTTCAAAGTCCATTGCTGCTGCTGAGGAAAGCGCATCTCGCATCTTTTGTACCATCTCATGCTGAACGTCATTTTCTACACAAAGGTCAAGATATTCAACTATATCATGATAGTTACAATAGCAGGTCATTTTTTTTGTAACGTCCCAAAACCTAGCCTCTTTGCCGTAAAACTCGATATGGTCTATTTGAAAGGATAAAAATCGCAGCAAGCTCTCGCCCATGGTCTCAAGAGATTGAGTACTTTCTGGATTACAAAAACGCTTCTTATTCTCTAAATAAGAGTCTATGTTAAACATTTTTTGCATAGCGCTCACCGTTGCGTCTCCGGCAATCTGATCCATGGCAAAGCTGTTGCTACAAAAGGTGATCCAAGTCAAAATTACCAATGCCAGGCGATTAAATTTATTATTATTCATAACATTCCATCCATTAAAATAATTGATAATTATCACACTTATATATATTTTTCATTTTAGGCTGATTCAAAAAAAAGTCAACTTGAATTTAACGCGCGACTCTCATTGAAACCTTATGTCCAGGTTTTCTCCCCCATCTTAGCGGGAATGGGCCAAAAACTTTTTTGAGAGCCATAAGAGGAAAACCTTGAGTGCTCCAGCGCCCTGACCTCCCTTCAATTCCTAATGAGCATTATTAATTGATGTTTTTTACCCATTTGGCCGATTATTTGACTTTTAGAAAATTTTTCACATATTATAAAAAAGAGTAGTAGACAAAATAAGCTCACATGATACAAATATACATTACTTTTTACTATTCCAACCAAACACGACAAAAGGGTTTTACCCCATTATTAGGGATTATAATTATTTATGAAAAAATTATTAATTGTAGAGTCACCCGCCAAAATTAAAACGATTACCAAGTTCTTGGGAAAAGATTTCAAGATCATGTCCACTATGGGCCATGTCAAGGATCTTCCTACCAAAGAGCTGGGGGTGACCATTAATAAATCTATAAATATTGATTATGTTCCCATTAAGAACAAAGAGAAAACTATTGCGGAAATCTGCAAAGCTGCTTCAACTTCTGATGAAATCTATTTAGCGCCCGATCCTGACCGTGAGGGTGAAATTATTGCCTGGCACATTGAGCAGGAAATACAAAAAGTCGTTAAAAATAAGGCAAAAATTCATCGCATCACCTTTAACGAAATTACCAAACCGGCCATGCTTGAAGCAATTGATCACCCGGGAGATGTTGATCTTGATAAAGTTGCCGCTCAACAAGCACGCCGCGTGCTTGATCGCTGGGTGGGCTATGAAGTATCCCCTATTTTATGGAAAAAATTAGCTCCGGGCCTTTCTGCCGGGCGCGTGCAATCTGTTGCTCTCCGCCTGATTGCCGATCGTGAAGAAGCTATTCGCGCCTTTAAGCCAGAAGAATATTGGACCGTTGTCGGCCAATTTTTACATGGTAAAGATTCTATTGAAGCAGAACTGACTGAAATAGGCAAAAATAAAGCTGAAATCAAAAATCAACAGCAAGCTGATGAGCTGGTTGAAAACATCCAAAAAGAAAGCTATGTTATTGATTCGATTATTGATAAAGCAACGCACCAAAAATCCACTGCCTCCATTTATGACCAGTACTTTGCAGCAGGCAGCATTTAATCGCTTGGGCTTCAGTGTTAAAAAAACCATGCAAGTTGCCCAACAATTATATGAAGGTATGCCGCTAGAAGACGAAGCACTCCCGTTGCGTTAATTACCTATATGCGTACCGATTCGTTCCGCCTTTCTGATACGGCGTTAAAACAAGCGCGCGATTTTATTGGCAAAAATTTTGATAAAGAATATTTGCCCAAAGAGCACAACGTTTATGAAAAAGCAAAAGGAAAAGGCAAAGCAGCTGCAGCGCAAGATGCTCACGAAGCGGTGCGTCCGATTAATGTGAACATCACTCCTGAGAAAGCACATAAATATCTACCCAAAGATGTTGCAAAGCTTTATGAACTTATTTGGAAGCGCTTTGTTGCCTGCCAAATGAAGCCAGCATTATATGCACAGCGCCAAGTGGTTATTAAAGGGGGAGAATTTACCTTTAAAGTCACCGGTTCAACCCTCATATTTGATGGATTCTTGAAAGTGTACGCCGCGGACGAAGATGAAAAAGAAGACAAAGAATTATTCCTCAAGGGCTTAAAGCTAAAGAAAAAGTTAATCTTAAAAAAGTGATGCCAAAGCAGCATTTTACTCAACCGCCACCACGATATACTGAAGCTTCATTGGTCAAAGAGATGGAAAAAGAGGGCATTGGCCGACCAAGTACCTATGCCACTATCATGAACACTATTCAGGCGCGCCACTATACCGCTCTTGATACAAAAAAAGATTTACTCCGACTGAACTGGGAATGACGGTAACCAAAATTTTGGTTGAAAATTTACCAAAGATTATGGATCTCAAGTTCACGGCACATATGGAAGAAGATCTTGATAAAATTGCTCAAGGTGATCTTGATCGAGATACGTTATTGCGCGGGTTTTATGAAGCGTTCCAGCAAGATGTAAAAGAATTCAAAGGCAAAGATGGTAAAAAAGTTGCCGAACCGACCGACATTACCTGTCCAGAATGTGAAAAACCCAATCTGGTGATTCGATTTGGAAAAGCAGGAGAATTTTTGGGTTGCCCAGATTATCCTGATTGCGCGTTTACTACCAATTTTAAACGTGATGAAAAAGGGGATATTGAAATTGTAAAAACTGAGGGCCCTAAACTGCTCGATGAAAAATGTCCAAAATGCGGCAAACATCTGCGCCAGGTTATTGGTAAGTTTGGTCCCTTCGTTGCCTGTTCAGGGTATCCTGACTGCAAATATATTAAGCAAAAAAAGGCGGAAGTTCCCTGCTTATCATGTGGCGGCTCATTGGTTGAACGTCGTTGGCGCGGCGGTACTTTCTGGGGATGTTCAAACTATCCAAAATGTAAGTTCGCCGTATTTGGTGATATTGAAGAAACCCCATGTCCGCAGTGTTCGCGCGCTTACATGGCAAAGAAAGTTGATAAACAAGGAAACGCAACCCTGCTTTGCACCGATAAAAAATGTGGGTACAAAAGTAGTTAAAAATAAATAACAAAAAAGAAAAAAAGGAGAAGAAATGAAGAAGCTGCTCGTATTAATTCTTGGACTCTGCGCAACGCATGCTATGCAACAAAACCAAAAGCCATCTGCCGATGTTATGGCTTTACTTAATCAACATCAGCAGGAACTAAATGCGCTTATTAGATTGGCGCGCCAAGATCAAAATCAACAGATAAAAAATGCTGCCAATCAGGTTGTGCACATTCAAAATCAACTTAACCAGATGCAGCATAGCGCAGCCGGCACCGCTTCACAAGGGGACCAACCACCTGCTGCGGTAAAAAAACTTGTTGAACAGCATCAACAAGCGATACAAAACCTTATTAAACAGGCTCAAGGGGCCGGATCTGCTCAAGTCAAACAAGCCGCACAAAAACTTGAAGCAACACAAAATAATATACGCAACAAGATGGAAAATTCATCGCAATCAAACGCCAATATTCGCCAACGCAAATTAGCAACTAGAATTCAATAATTAAAAAAAAGATAGCGGAGCATCTCTATAATGCCCCGCTATCTTTTTTTGTGTCTTTTTTATCGCGCTGCTATTTTTTTGCCGCTGGTGCTGGCGCGCTGCTGGTCGCGGCAGTCTTTTTCTTCTTTGTGCCAAAGCAACCCTTAACATCTTGCTCTACCTCTTCCACACCAATCTTAAGTCTAGCCGCCAAATCTGCTTCAAGTTCTCCTATCCTGGCTTCATATTCTTCTGCTTGTGCTGCTGCTTTCTTTCGCGCTGCAGATAACTTTGTTTTCAGCGCAGCAATTTGTGGTGCGAACTTTGCTTCCAACGCAGCTAAATCCGCTTTCGCTGTTTCAAAATCAGTCTCTAATGTTATTACTTGTGGCGCAAGTAGTGCCGCTAAAGACAAAACCCCTTCAACCGCCGCACCGATCGCATCAACGCCGGTTTCAACTGCCGCAACTTGTGGCACGTACGTGCCTACTGTACCGGCAAAGGCATTAAATGTTGTTAATGCTGAGGCAAGATCATTCTTGTAACCATTTATCTGCGTTGCTATAGCGGCCGCTTTAGCTTCCGATGTAGCAGCGCTGCTGCCCGGAATTGCTGGAATGGTTACGCCGGTCAGTGCCGAGCTTACTTTTGCAGTTTCTGAAGAGACGGCCGCAGCCGCTGCTTCTACCCCTACCGCCGAGCGTGTAGTCTTTCTTCCATTACTGGCAATCTTCAGAGCCGATGATGATTTTTCTGAACCCATGCTTGAAGCTGCAAAACATATAAGAGAAACTATACATAGATAATGCATTTTCATAGAGAAACTCCTTAAAAAAGAGGATACCGCTACAACGACACACCATGTATACCATTAACAGTCTTCATTTTTCTACAAAATGCAATTTTCAGGCAAAAAGCTTATTAAGCTCATGCTATCGAGCATGCGTTTTGAAGTTTTATAGATTCAAGAATTGGCTGTATGCATGCTGAGAAATTGTTGAAGAAAAAACATTTTTAGTTTTCTTCATAATTTGAATTTTTTTAGATTGTACAGCGCATGATATTAAAAATAAACGGGCTCGATGTTCGAGCCCGTCCAACAAAAATGTATTCAAAAATTAACTAATAACGCATGAACTCCGTGGAACGAGCAAACTATCTTCATCTTCTCGACCATTTTCAACAGCATGAGCCATTTGTTGTATACGCTGCTCAAGCGCAACAAACTCTCCTAAATCTGTAGCGTTGTTGTGTGCAAGATTGATCCTATACACATCGCCTTCCTTTAAAGCTTGGACAAGAGCTGAACGGTTCTGTGCAATGTGTGACAGCTCTTGACTTCTTATAGGGCGCAAAAAATCATATAAACGAAGCATTTGAAATTGACTCTTATCTATCTCGCTTAAATTGTTGCGTAAATATTGCAGCCTTTCAAATCGTGACAAGCCCCATAGTTTTATCTGTACTGCCATTTGCTCATCACCATCAGCCATCCAACGCGCTATACTATTTATCCGAATTAATGTGTTATGCGCCTCTTCTAGCGAGGTTTCATATATTTGAGATGAGTCTCTATAATCATTATAAGCAAGACTCTTCTTCGTTAGCACTTCTTTTGCTTGCAATTTTCCCGCCATGAAAGCTTCTATTAATGAAATCAAGTTTCTCATGCCCGAATCTTCGACAGCATTCTGCTGAATTGCAGTTTTAGAACCGGTATCACTCATCCCATAAGCAGACAAACTCAATAGCAAGCTACACAATAAGATACTTTTCATTTTTTTCTTCCTACAGTGAAATATGGTGACAAAAATTATGACATACGCCCTATATTATACATTTATACGATCTTTACGCAAAATGCTTTGAGCAAAATACATAGCTGCTAGTGCGCATAATGGTCAATTCTTTGAGACTTAAAAGACCAAGCTTACTTTTGATGGATATAGTGCAACAACATTTTTCAGAATCCTTTATTTTTCTCTTAGCTTCCTTCTATAATCATAATGCAAAGGGTTATATAACGATCAATGCAAAAAAAGAAGCTTTGAAACAGTTCAGCCCGCATCATTTATGCATATTGATGAAGTGAATATTCTGTCATAACCTTTATGAGTATTACCCCTACAATCATGAACTAAAATGCATAACCCAAGCTTGCGCCAAATGCAAATCCACCTATTTGCATCCTGCCATTGCTGAATACATTTGCCATCTTTGGACAGACTCTTTTCTTTTCATACGAATATTCGCCGAAAATGCCGAGTGAGAAACAATCGGCGAGCAACACATTAAAACCGGTATTGGCAAATAAGCCGATACCACTGCCTTTGATTACGCAGTCAACATACGGTGAATTGTTGTGTTGATGAAAGTGGAAGTAGCGTGGCCCTATTGCAAAGAAATAGTAAAAGCGTTCACAGAAATTTACTATGGGCCTTAAACCAATATCAACCGGTACTACAGCCAAGCTTGTTTTTTCGCAGGAGTTCAATGCATGGCCCCGTGCGTGGCGATAGCCGATGCTGCCATAAAGATCAAGATAATCACATAAAGGGAGCGATACACTCCCTTGAATTTCAAAGCCACCATGATTGTAGATGTTCTTAAGCGGAGATGCAGAAAAGAAAAAGTAGCTTGGCTTTATTTCGAGCAACGGTGTCACATCGGACGCATACTGTGTCAATGCGCACAGCAGCAGAGAAAGTCGGGCGATTTTTTTATACATACTCATATCCTTTATTTTCACGGAACGGTGACGGTAACCGGTGCACTCATATTGCCATTGGCATCAAACGCAACTAACGAATATACTACCACAACGCCCGGTACCTGATTATGATCTTGGTACACGGACGTAGCGGCGCTTACCGTAGCGATTTGTAAGCCATCACGATACATAAGATAACCGGTCACTCCGGCTGATGAACTCGATGTCCATGTCAGCTGATTATAGAGTTCATATTCAAATCCAAAATTATTTTTCTTTTGCATACCCTGAAGATTTGATGGGGGTAAAATAGTTGGTGCAAAACCCAAGAAATCAAATTGCACAAACGTAGGGTTGCCGATCGGTAGATAAGAGAGCGAATAATTCGGAGTTGTTCCCGTAAAGGTTACGGAATCAAAGGTGCCGGTAATGGCAGAGGAAGTGAGAATGGTGTATGTTCCCGGAATGGCACTTGGATCTAGGTCGATTTCCAAGGTGCCTGCTAAGGATGCAGGTCCGGTAACAGCGACTAAAGATGTGCCGCCGGAATCGATTTCGATATGGACAAGGCTTCCGAGGGTGCCCGTAACTGGATCTGCTGAATTGAGGGTCAAACTGCCAAGAGTGAGTGTTCCTCCCGCTATCTGGAGAGATCGTTCCGGAATTGACAAAGACATTTCCGGTCAATGTCCCGGTCCCGCTCAACGTACCTCTTTGCGCGCTAAAGCCAATGTTTCTACAGACAAAAATCGATGCTGAATCGATTGATCCATTCACTTTGAAATTCGCATTGTTGATCGTAATGTTCCCTTGATAATCAGTTGTTCCATTGTAAACAACAGTTCCATTTCCTTTGACAAAGACATTTGTTCCTCCTGCGCCGAAACTGGTGTCATCAATAAACGCGACTTGGTCTCCGAGTGTCAAAAGATCATTAGCATCGTTCGCCATGAATGTGAGAGAAGAACCTGCGCGCAGGAAAATACTATTTCCCAATGCTGATCCATCGGAGCCATCTGAACCACCACCGGAGACCGCCAGTTCCATGAGTTCCTGCTTGTGTTGTATTATTTGACTGTATTGAACGTGGTTGGAATCCCCGGAGAGTGCTTGTAGGGTGAAATTCAAACCGCTATCCACAAAGATAGCGCCTCCCAGACCGCTTCCGCCGCCACCACCTCCGCCGCCAAAGCCTGATCCAACGGTAGCTGGCCCCAACTCCTCCAGATCCTCCACCCAGATTTCCTATATCAGTTCCACCTGAGGCAGTGGAGCCATTAGAGGGTCCACCGCCTGCACCGCCACCGCCGCCAAGAGAATTACCACCTTCTGCAGGCGTAATACCAGATTGGTTGACTCCTCCGCCACCGCCCCCTCCGCCAACTCCTCCCGATCCACCTTGTACCGTATAAGCATATATCAGAAGCACCCGGTGCCAGCGCCACCGCCACCGCCCCCGCCATAGCCACCACTCCCAGCTTGTCCGTCAAATTCATTGCTAGAACCAGTTATGACGACTCCGCCGCCTCCGCCTCCTCCCCCATCTCCTCCATTGCCTCCGGAAGGCATAATGCACTACCTCCTGGTGGTATAGATGCCTTGAGGCTGAGATCCATTCGATCCGGCGCTTCCACCACCGCCGCCGCCCGCATTACCGCCTCCGCTATCATCTCCACCGCCGCCGCCGCCCGCATTATTTCCTCCACTATTACCTCCTCCACCAGAACCAGCGGTAATTGAGAGACCATAACCATTTCCATCCTGTCCGCCATCTTGATCCGAGCCTCCATTCCCCAGATTCGTGAGCGTTCCTATAGTGGCGCGAGATCCTAGGCCTCCGCCTCCGCCACCGCCGCCTCCACCGACTGTCGTCTGTCGAAAGAGTGACATCTCCACCATCTCCACCAAAACCCCTCCTCCAGCGCCTCCGGTGCTTCCGGTGGTTGTAATAGAACCTCCATTTCCGCTAAAGCCGCCGCCACCGCCACCCCCTCATTGCCTGTAAAGAGACCTAAATAACTTCCTCCATTTCCACCAACAGCAGAGCAATCGTTGATCGATACATTCATCAAGGTAATTGAAGGATTTGAACCATTTAAAAAGGATTGAGGTGCGTAAATGGCCCCTCCGGCACCCATGCCACCGCCGCCGCCTGAAATTCCGTCTCCGCCATTGCCTCCTTTTGCGGTCAGGTTTTGAAAGATCATGTTTTGGATCGTCACATTCCCCATTGGGATAAAAAATCCGCTGTAAGCGCCGCTGTTACCGTCAATAGTGACGGTAGGAGTAGAGCCTGGGTTGCCAATGGTGATATTCACAGGATTTGAGGAATTGTTAATAATCGGCAGAATTCCATTGAGTTGAATAGTCATCGGAGAGGCAAAAACAATCGCATAATCATCGGGTGTTGTGTTTAAACCTTGATTCATTGTATTCAAGCAATATCTCAGATCACCCACCTCTCCAATGCCACCCGGATTATTATCTGAGCTTATTGTTACATTGAGCGTTGTTAAGGCACACAAAGAATGTGAAGTGAAAAGAAAAATCAAATATTTGAATTTGAACATGAGAAACACCTTTAATTATTTTTTAGCGTCAGGCAACTATCTTTTTAGCATCATAGTGTGTAAGAAAAAATTATTCAATGCTTAAAATTTGGAAGAGAGGAAAATTCGTTTTTTTGAGGAATGTAGTTAGGTCTCATAGCGAATGCAATCGTTGCATAGCGAATTTTGCCACTTTGTGCGACAATGTGAGGAGTTGGGTAGATGGAAAATTCTGTGAGAAGCGCTCCGGGAATGAGTAAGATAGAATTTTGATCCTAACCGCGAGAAAACTTTCTGAGAGGAGAAGAAAAATCATCGACGGTGAATGATGATTTATACGGAGAAAGAAGAAGTGATTCGTTGTCTGTGCTATCAAGAAACAGAGAAAACGCAGTTCCATCGTAATGAGGCCTTGATGGCACTGTAAGAGGGAAGATATTTGATTACCTTGAAAAGAATAGGGGGCTGTCCGTATTGAGAAGAAAAAATCGTTTCCAAACCTAACTCAGCTGCCGCCTCATCAAATAGATCTCCGTATGGCTTTTGAATCTCAGAACAAGCTTCAAAAAAACGGATGATTTCAGGAACTGCGTTTAAATTCTGGGTAGTGAGAGCAAATAAATTCATGGAAATGGGTCGAATAATAGAAGGAGATCTGGCTTCTTCCTTCTCTTTCTGATTCGTCGTAGAAACCAAAAAAATCAGTGGAGTAGTAATTTCTATCTTTTGAGCGAATAAAACGTTCTTTTGCGCTATATAATTTTTGTGCCCAAACGGGATTTGTTTGAAGAAATTCGATGAGCTCATCAAAATATGCATAGAGAGAATCAAACGTTGCCGTTCCATGATTCTTATCGCAAATTTCGACATACCCTGCTTGCTTGAATTGCTCTGCCAGAGGCATTGCACAAAGAGATTGAAATGCAAACAGGAGAAAAATATAGAGGAACAAAGTCTTTCGAATAATCATGAAGGAATCGTATAATTTATTCTTCGAGGTTGTCAATTAATGCACATATTTTATGAAAATTAAGTTGGCGCGTGAATGAAGACAACTAGCAGGAAGGTTATGCCATCCGGGCGAGCACCTCGTCGGTAGATAGTACCGCGTGAGCCAGATAGCGGTAGTTGATCAACGCCGCCTCGTAGCCATCGCCCCATTCCGGATGGCGAGGCCCGGCGATCGCATCCTTTACAACGGCAACTTCAAAACCTTGCTCAAGGAATTCACGCAGATGGGATTCCACGCACATGTTCGCTAACATCCCGGCTAGTATGATCTTACCGATTCCTCTCTTGCGCAGCTGCAGAATCAGGTCATTGGTCTGTGGACCAAACACCTTGTGTGGGCTAACAACGGTTGTCTTGCCATCTTGTATGTACGGCTTGAAACGATCTAGCCAGTCTGCGCCAGAATTTGAAAACCCCGTCAGATCGAGCGGTCCGACCCGTGCGAAAGTGTGCGTTTTCAACTCTACCTCTTCGAGCGGGCCATTAATCTTCCAGCCATGATCGGTGGGATAGAAGTAATGGGGTGAGATGAACAGTTCATAGTCATTCGAT
Source organism: uncultured bacterium (assembly GCA_963707655.1). GTDB lineage: Bacteria > Babelota > Babeliae > Babelales > Vermiphilaceae > JAKAUA01. The sequence continues at coordinate 752,236 of OY970172.1, forward strand.
TTCGCGGACTTAAAAAGCCGCTCTAGATTCCCGATAATACCGTTCTGAATGACGCTGGCACCAACCAAACCCCAACTCGTGCCCTTCTCGCTTAAAAAATCATTTTGTGGATCGATTACAACAACAGCAGTATCACGATTATTGAATTTCATTCTTTGGGCTTCCCTTTTTTTTACTGATTTTACTGGAGTGTAATACCTCGTTGTCCCTGAGGTCAATATTTTTTTTTAGTGCAAAATAATAACTTCTTTTTTCGAAGTTTTATAGATTCAAGAATTGGCTGTATGCATGCCGAGAAATTGATGAAGGATAAGTGAGTGTTACTGTATCCAGCAGTGGACGACCATTGAGCAGCGAAGAAGAATTTTTGCGTTTAAAGCGAACAATTTTTTATTTTTGGAAACGTTTTTTTACTTCTGTGATTTGCTCTTTATCACCAAAAACACACGCTAAGAATAATCTCTTACTGGTGATGTTTGGTTCTGAATGAACGGCCGCGTTGTCACAATCGCCGACTAAAAAGAAAGCGCCTTCACCTTGTTTTGGGGATACACTCTTGGCAGGATCCAGCTGCTTTGCCGCATGGATTCTTCCGGCTTTCTCATTCTCATTGCGCAGACCGTCAAGTACTATTTCCCGCTCTTCACTTGTTGCGGGGAAAAAAAGTGTGTGCGGGCCTTGGAATGTTGCAACAAATTTTGGAGGATTCTTATCATATGGTTTGTAATATCCACCGTCAATATGCCAGCGTGGTATGGCAAAGGAATCATTTGGCTCCGACGCACGTAAAAAAATCATGACAGCTTCTTTGTTAACCATAGTTCCTGCGTATTGCACAATGCTGTTAATTACCATGCATGCTCGAGCAATATCCTCTTCCTTGGTATTGCCAAGTTCTCGCAAAAAGGGTGCTACATGCGCTTTGATCTCTTTGATTGAGCCATAATACTCAAACTGTGGAGCGTCTTTTATTTCTAATTGCTCCAGCACAGCTATATCTTCCGTGCTAATCGGTAATGGAACAAACACAAATGGTTGAGAAGCATCGGGAAGTCCGGCAAAGAGAGAAAAGTAAAAATTGCACAGTAATATAAGGATCATTTTTTTCATAAAAAAACTCACTATTCAAAAGATTGATAACACAATTTTTTAGCAAATGCTCTTCCGCATTGCGATTTTAAATACTTTGCAAATTATGCTCGTCTACTAAAAAATTATCCTAGGGATACCGATGCATGGCTAATTTTAGCGATGATAGAGTGTACTCCTCCATTGGAAAATTTGAACGAATAAGGTTTTTTATAGACAAGCCTGAACTGCTGCCTCAAGCCCAAGGGGTTTCTTCTCTTTTTTTAAGTAACTTAATCGCTGTATCACCTTTTTTATTAACGTGATGAACATTAATTCCTGGAGTGTTTAAAAGAAGCTCAACAATATTTTGGCTATTTACACAATCAGCATACTCTTTTTTGTCGCTTTCTCTATACAAGGTCTTTATAGACTGTATAGCATTTATAAGAGCTGTATCCCCTGAGTCATTAGCATAGTTGATGTTAATCCCTGGCGCTTGCAAAAGAGCTCGCACCGCATCAATATTATGGCGTCGTATAGCGTGCATGAGGGGAGTATCTTTATTCTCGCCTACATGATTAACATTCGTGTTCGCTTTTAAAAGAGCCTGTAAAATTTCTGTTCTCTCCTGCTCGGGACGATAACTGTAGCTATGATGGCTCATAACTTCAATAAGAGGAGTATTTCCAACCTCATCTGCACGATTAACATCAGCACCTGCTTGTATAAGATCTTTCACCACGGCTGCACGGCCTTCTTGTGCGGCACGTATAAGAGCTGTTGCCTTGCGTTTACCTGCACGATTAACATCAGCACCTGCCTTTATAAGTTCTCGCACCACGCCTGCATGACCTTCTGCGGCGGCCCGCATAAGAACTGTTTCACCGAGCCCATTTACAGTATTAACATTAGCGCCTGCTTGTATAAGCTCGCGTACCACCTCTGCATGGCCTTTTTGCGCAGCAACCCGAAGAAGACAATTGATATCATCATTTTTATTTTTTGCCTTTATGAGCTCTCTTACAATACCTACATAACCACGCGAGGCAGCATAGTATGAAAGTGGGACCGTTTCATCCCTATCCCAGTCGCCATCGTGCAGAGAGTAAGTAATTCCTTCATTAACATTAGCACCAGCAGCCACGAGAGCTTTGAAAACTTCAGTATAGCCACCTCTTGCAGCCTCTACAAGAGGAGTCCTACCAGATTTGTCTGCGATATTAACATCAGCACCCTCAGCTATAAGAAATTTAACAGTTTCCGTATGACCGCGAGCCGCAGCCTGGAAAAGAGCACTACTCTTAGACCCCGATGCGGCACCCGCATCTATAAGAACTTTAACAGTTTCCGTATGACCGCGATCCGCAGCTTTTACAAGAGCAGCACTACACCCAGGCCGACTATTGATATGAGCACCCTCAGCTATAAGAATTTTAACAATGTCGGTATGGCCTTCTCCGCAAGCCGCTACAAGAGCACTATACTCGGACTCAAACCCAGCATTAATATCAGCGCCTGCCTGTACAAGAGCTTTAACAATGTCTGCATGGCCTTTTCCGCAAGCCGCTACAAGAGCCGAAAAAGCGTTCTCAGGCTTATGATTAACATCAGCCCCTTTCTGTATAAGAACTTTAACAATGTCTGCATGGCCTGCATGTATAGCCTTTATAAGAGGAGTAAGACCTCTGTGATCTCCAGCATTAACATCAACGCCCGCAGCTATAAAAGCTTTGACCGTGTCGGTGTCGCCTCCCTTTAGAGCTTCAAGGAACTTATCATGGTCATGGGGATCTTTTGTTGAAGCAGATTGGGTAAGACCAGTAAAAAAATCGCTAATTGCGCTCGAGATATAACGAATAACAAGCCCAGGGCGATCTTCTACTGGAGCAGATGGAAACAAATATTCACCAAGCCAAATACAAAAAACAAAAAGTACAGCTACAAGAATCTTTTTGGATAACTTCACGATAAAACCTCAATGAATAACGTTTTGAAAAACATGTCCAAGGCGGAGTCTATGGCCCTTTCCTAATCAGCTTCGTATGAGCTTTAGTAGGGCACCTCCCGTCACCAACATGCCAATCGGGGGGGCGGTATAGTGAAGGCCTTCCATTTGAATTAAATAGTAATACTTTAGTATACTTTTTATAGCTGAATGAGCAAATTTAGGGGCGCTTCAGGGCTATCTTGCGGAACAAGGCGAGTCATATATCGTGTAGAAATGAAGTGGCGTCCCCAGGGAGAATCGAACTCCCATTACCGCCGTGAAAGGGCGGTGTCCTAACCGTTAGACGATGGGGACGCGTATAGAATTGTATTGTGCCAGTCGCATGTCCGCCGAAGCGTTATGCGAAAACTGGCAGAGCCAGACGTAGTCTGCCAAGCCGGTAGGCCTGGATAGACGAAGACTGGTGAGCCGCGTTGGAATCGAACCAACGACCCACAGCTTAAAAGGCTGTTGCTCTACCGACTGAGCTAGCGGCTCACACAAATTATTAAAATTTCAAAAGAAAGAAATGAATTTTTTTGCAATTCACTACTAGAATGTATAAATTCATCATCTTTTTGTCAAGAAAAACAATATTTTATTATATATGTTCTTTATTTGCTCGGCAGTATTAATTGACTGATATAACAGTAAATCAATGTTCCCAAAAGATCCATTAATGTTGCCAAAAATGGTCCCGCCGAAAATGCCGGGTCTATATTAAGCCTTTTAAGCAGCAGTGGAATTAAGCTACCCAAATTTACGGCAAAAAAGACAATGGCATAGAGTGCAGAACTGATCACCACACTATACAGCAAGCTGCCGGTCGTCAAATATGCGCGCACAAAGCCAACACTGGCGAGTGCAAACGCCAAAAGAAGCGACATGAAAAATTCTCTGCGTAAAAAACGAAAAATATTAGTTGAACGTAATTCACCGGCCATCAACCCTTGAATAACTACTGCTGAAGTTTGTGAGCTAGAATTCCCTCCAGCGCCTACAAGCATGGTGGTAAAAAACATCAATGGAACGATCATGGTATTTTCAAACGAACGCATAATAATAGCTGCAAACGATTGGGTAATCAGCAAAGTGATTAAAATTGAGCTGCGCTCGACAAAAAGACGCAAAAATGAGGTATCAAAATAGGCATATTTCATGGGAGCCAAGGCAGACATTTTTTGCAAATCCTCGCTGGCCTCTTCAACCAATACATGAATTAAAGTTCCGCTTGGAATCACCCCCAAAAAATGATTGCCATCGCCGACTACCGGGATAGTGATTAAATCATAGTGCACCATTTTGCCGGCAATTTGTTCACGGTCCTCATCGGCCCGCGCCACAAATTCAGTATCTTTCATAATGGTAGAAATGCGTGCATTGGGACGGTGCAACACTAAATCTTCAAGCTTAATATACCCTACCAAGCGATGGGCTCTGTCAGTTATGTAAATCTGCTGATGAATATCTTTACTCAGCTGCAGGCGCTGCATCAACTTAATACTTTTTTCTACGGTAAAGTCTTCCATCAAAGTAAAGACCTCTGTTTCCATGATACCGCCGGCAGACTCCGGATGAAATTTCATCAACGAAAGCACTCTTTGTCGCGCTTTTTTGTGGAGCAAATTTAAATTCTCTTTCAACTCATGATCAGAAAAGAGATCAAAAAGATCGGTGAGCTCATCTGCAGGGAGGCCGTTCAGTGCTTCAGCCTGTTCATGCTCCGTCATAAAAGAGAGGCTTTGTGCCTTCATAACGTCAGAAAAATCATTAAAGACATCCAGCTTGAGCGTCTTGGGAAGCCGCTCAAAGAGTTGCTGAAAAATTTCGGGTGAGCTGTCGGTAAAAAAATTTGCAATATCGGCCGGATGAAGATCAATAAATTCTTGCCAGAGAGGTTTACCCAGGGTTGGGTCTTCTTGCAAAACAGCCTGCATATTGTCTCTCATTTCTTGCAGAATATTTTTAGCATCCATAAGTGCCCCCTCCAACGGTCCAGAATTTATTATTCCACCGCCGTGAACATTGGTTTATCTGTTCTTTTATTTCTTTTAGTACCATACTAAAGCATTCACTTCTCAATGTCTATGCTAATTCACCATTTGACTTTAAAATCCAATATTTTAAGCTAAATAAAGGGGTTTTATAAACAGAGGGACATTATGACGCAACCATTATCAATACTATCAAATAGCATTTTTACCTTTCAGGTAAAAGCCGATCAGGCAGCATGGCGCCTTGACAAGTTCATGGTTACCCAATTTCCCGCATATTCGCGTACTTTTCTGCAAGAAGTCATTAGCAATAGCCTGATTACTATTAATGGTATATCAGTGAGCAAATCAAGCGCACAGCTTAAAGAGCATGACATTATTAAGGTGACGTTTCCTCCCGCTGCCACGCAAGCCACTCAAAACGCGGCCAAAAAAGATTATTCTTACAATATTTCTATTGTAGCCAAAGAGGAACACTTTCTGATCATCAATAAGCCTGCCGGCCTGATGGTGCACAAAGCAGAAGGCAGTGATAGTGAGCCTACTGTTGTTGACTGGATCATCAATAATTTTGAAGAAATCAAACACGTGGGCGCTATTGATCGTCCCGGCATTGTACATCGCCTTGACAAAGAGACCTCCGGCCTTTTAGTTATTCCCCGCACCAACCACGCTCACACTCAGTTTGGCGCCATGTTTAAGGACCGCACCATTCACAAAACATATCTTGCTCTTGTGCACGGAGCGCCGCCACAAGAGGGAACTATAAACCTTCCTGTTGGCCGCCATCCAACACTGCGCCACAAAATGACCACTTTTGCCCCCCACGATCGAAAATCAGGAATTATTCGTGATGCAATAACGCACTACAAAGTTTTACGCTATTTTAAGGATGCGGCGCTGGTGGAAGCCAAGCCGGTAACCGGCCGCACCCATCAAATCAGAGTACATTTTGCTGCGTTGGGCCACAGCCTTTTGGGGGACAAAACCTACGGGAGAGCATCAAAACTGATACACAGACACGCGCTGCATGCCCATGCCATTGAATTTGAATTTGAAAACAAGAGCCATCTGTTCACCTGTCCACTACCACAAGATTTTGAATCAACGCTAGATAATTTAGAAGCTGTTGTGCTAAAATTGGTCCAATAAAAGCGTAATTGCAACGAGATAGAGCTCTATCAAAAAGAAGCACGATGGCCTAGACTGAACCGTAGAAAAAAGGGGATTTCATGAAGCAATCACGATGGCTCATTGGTATCATGTTCTACGCAGCACTATCACATGGTGCATATGTCTATAGTATGGAAGAAGCATCTGATAGGGACTCTACAAGTGGTCCGAGACGTTTTCATGACTACGTTGCATCACGCGTGAAAGATCTCGGGTCAGAAATCTCTTCCCCCATACCTATCGACGCATTGAGCTATTGCGAAAAAAAATATCATACAAATAAACCCTTGCTAAAAACAGATTCATTTGGATTATCACTTAATGATTATCACAACTTGTACAAAGTAGCGCATGGAAAAAAAGGTGGAAAAACATTACGACGAATCTTAAAAAGGGTGCCTTACAAATCTATTGCTATAAGGACTGATTCTGGGAGATTCACCGCTCTTCTACGTGAAAAAGAAATTATTGTTAAGATTCTTATGGATGAACATCATGAATTCTTATCTCGCTATAAGCGTAACTGGCCCATTACCTTTCTGCAAGAAAAGCGATTCAAAGCGCTCCGCAAATATGAAAACTACCCTTTTTTTATTAATGATCCGATATAAAAAATGAAATCGGCTGGGAACGTATTCATGTTTGAGCGCCTGTTGGGCAACTCGTACAGATAGTGCGACGAATGATGCCCCCGAACAAACAATATTCAATCAATTTTGTGTCTTGCCCGTTGCTCTGCCAAGAGTTCCACCTTATCCTCATCTTCCCAAGATAGCGCTACCATCTTCATGCCTCTTGAGGCCACCAAGACACCCAAAACAGATAAGCAAACGTACGGACCGCATGCATAAAGATCAGTGGTAGGGATTTCTGGGCGCGTAAATAAGGCACCCCCTACTGTAGCAAACCCTGCACAACACCACAGCGCTCCACACTCGCACCCATAAGAAGCTTTATCTCGACCTTCACACATCAAGTCTCTACTTCGATTATGAAAATCCTCGTCCTGCATGTACTCGTGAATATTTTTCCGTAGTTCTCGCAGAGAGCCAAGACTTTTAAAATCAGTTGGCAATCGGTGAGCAACGGGTCCTTGCTCAGCAAACACCACTTCTTCTTGAGGTGATTTATTTTTGTGACGCCGCACCGTGGGGCTTTCAGAATTTTCTGATGTTCCTGCAATCGATACCACGCAGAGTAAGAAAATAATGGAGAGAGAGTTCATATACAATTTCCTTGGGCTATTTTGCATGTATTCATATTCTTGCTGCCATTGTCTTATTTGTTCGAGTGCAGTATATCCTCACTTTGAAATCATGCAAATGAAAAGCTTCTCTCTTTCGTGCAGATGCGTGCACTCATGCGCCCGCCGGTCAAATTAAATCAAAAACAGATCATGAAAATAAATTCAGAATGCACTATTCAAAACCAAAGCAAAAAAAATTTTCTTGCATTTTTCTGAAAGATCAATAGCATTGTGCTCGAGCTAAGAAGGAATTGTAGTAATGAAGCGGTCCCCAAAACGGACCTTTACACTCCTTAGCTCTTTTTTATGCAAATGCTATCTTCTAGCAAACATCCGCAGCTTTTAACCTGTTCTTCTTACGCTTATTTTTTTGATATGTATATTTCTTCGTCTGCATGTTTGATTCTTTATTGTTCTTGATGATCGCTTCTTTGATCTGATCAAATTTTTTATCATATTGCTCAACAAGGGCCGGCTCTTGAATAATTACTACGTTCTCATGGTTGCGCTCGTTTGCCGATTTGGTCAAATTAAATGAACCGGTCCAGAGTAATGCTTTATCATGCACGTTCTTTTCAAAAACAAGAAATTTATGATGCATGATCTCAGAAAACATACCACTTTCATTTTTTGGCTCGTACAGGTACACCATCAAGCCGGCATCTTTTAACATGTTGATTTTACTAAATTTTTCTCTGCTCGAAGCCCCATTTGCAATAATCTCTAAGCGTACCCCGCGCGCTTTTGCATCAATCAATGCCTGAGCAATAGATTTATCAGTTAACATAAAGATCGTTGCCTTGATACCGCTTTTTTCTTGCGCAATAAGATCAATCAATATCTTCTTTATATCATCATCCGGACTGAAAAAAGCCTGCTTAATGCCTGCGACTGATGACGTGAACGGTAGATTACTTGAGCCCCGCTCTGCTGCTTGCGCGTCTTGCAATACATGCTGCTCTTTGGGCAAGCCAACAATGAAGTGTGTCTTGCCAAAAGTATGTACCGCATCACTGGCTGTAGTGATGCAAAGATTGCACAACAGGCTACTTAAAATTAGAGAAAAATATATACTCATCTGCTTCATGCCACTTCCTTTCAACTTCTATTCATATGAGAGCAGCTTTTTTCTCTGCTGTTATTGAAAAGATAAAACTATCTCTTCAAAATTTCCAACGAAATTCAACTTCTGCGCCAATATCGCGATGCTCATCACGAAATCCACGCACGGTGATCTCATCAGAAACAGCATACTCAGCTTCAAAACGAATATCTTCTGACAGACTAAAATTTTTCTGTATAAGAGCGTGCCAACGCTCGCCAATATCAATTTCTATGGCGCCGCGCAACCCTGCTCTGCCCGTCTGATCGCTAAAGCTGGGAATAAAGTGTACGTGTTTAAAGGGAGAAAAAAGTTGATCAATAGCCGCATGCAGTTTTGAATCGCTATGCTCACTATCAAAAATGATATGCTTTACCGCATGCATAAGCGCACTTGATAAAGCGCCGCCCAAAGAATCTTCTGAGCCACCAAGCAAGAGTGAAACAATTTGTTCGTGCGTAAGGGGTGGTGATGATTCAAGCAGTATTGTTGGCTGCTGCAGCAAGCCGCTGAGTGACATGGTAATGTTATATTTTTTAATTTTGTTCTTTGCTACAAACTCAATATAAGGATTACTGCCGCTGTCCGGCAAAAAATTCACCACCCCTTTGGTGATAAAAAGCGGTCGATATGGCAATGCTATGCTACCGGAAAGAATAGACATGCTGCCGCTCATTACCGGCTCTTTGACGGAGCCGGTGATAATGAGTCGAGTCTTTATATTAGTATCCAGCAGTGGCGTTCTCACCCGAATGGCTTCTTTGGTTTCAATGACTAAATCAATATCTGCATCAAAGAGCGGTAATGATGTTTTTGTTTGAGAAAAAAGTTGTTTTTGAAATGCAGGTGAAAAAATATTTTCTTTAAATTGTGAACGATCAAAAAAGATATGCCCTTTCAAAGACGGACTCGCACCTTCACGCTTTTCACATACCACTGAGCCAGAGAGTATAGTAAATAAATCTTTTTTAAAATGAAGCAATACTGAATCAAAGACCAAAGGAGCATAGACAAACGTAGGCGCAAAGTTATCCTCGGCAAAGTGACACTGTAAATTTTTGCAAACAATCTCACCCCGATGTAATGTGGCGCGTAGATCAGTGCCGGTTATTTTTCTTTTGGCGCAATCAATAATAAATGATCCGCGCAGATCACTCATGCAATTGTACGTTTGCGGCAAACGAATTACCGCCGATTCTAAAGATATAGTGCTGGTAATTTTATTATCAGCATACTGTCCTTGCACACGCATGGTGCCATCGCCTTGTATATCAAGCTGGACACACTGTTTAATCAGCCCTCGGATAAAAACAATCGGCATTTTTAAAGTGAATGTGGAGTTTTCTCCCGCTATGTGCGCCAGGGTGGTTTTTTTATTTTCACCATCGGTGAATTCAACAGATGCGTCGAGCGTCATGCTGTTCCAATCAGAAACGGTGCATTGCAAAGAGCAGCTGTTTTCAGGAACAGTAAGCTCTACAAAAGGAGCTGTCAGCGGCGTGACATTATTAAGCGCAAGACAAATTGTGCGATCAGTGCTGTTAACCGCATAAGCTCCCGCAACATTCCCTTGGTCGGAACGTATGACCACAGAGCCGCTGAGCTCTTGCATGTTTCCCGCAAAAGTTATTTTCGCATCAGTGGTGCAAGGCAAAGCGGCATGGCAAATGTTATTGCACGCAAGAGAACCTTCTACCTTAAAACCATTATTAAGTTGCCCTTTTGCTTCCAGCTGACACAAGCCTGAAGCTTGATCTGCTCCCAAGAGCGGGCCGCACACAGATGATAATGATGCAGTGCCAGCTACTTGGAACAGCCACGTATCATTGCTTTTAGTGAGCGTAATGTTATCAAGCGAGAGTGATTTATCAGCAATCGCCGCGGTACATGCTAATGCGTTATCTGCATAAGAAGCTGCAAGAGAACATTGTTGAGCGCTGAGTAAGGGCGATACATACACAAGCTCCGCTTGAGCCTTTAGCGGCTCATTTTCAGTACAATTGCAACTAAAACGACCGGCGCATTCTGTTAGCAAATGAGAGCCGTTGTTCGATGCTGCCGCATGATGCAATTGCATTCTTGCATCCAAGTTTTTTCCTCGCCGCTCAATAACGCAGCCCCACGAGCAGGAAAATTCTCTTTTGTTTGCATGGTCATGCATCGCAAATGAACCGTCTTGCACTTTTACGCAATTGAGCGCTATAGCAACCGGCAACGGTGCATCTTCTATCATTTTTTGTATGTGTTCTTCGATGGCAAATGTACCATCTGAAAAGCCAGAATGAGCTAATAAGTTCTCCACTTCAATATCAAGCGCAATCGTTTTATGTGCGAGCAATTGCCACCAAGAAATATGCAGTATGAATTTTTTGCAATGCCACTGCCAATCACTGTTTTTATCATGCGGCATCATGCGCATGTTTTCAATAGAAATCGTGGGAGATATCAAGCTAAATGTGTGCAATCTTCCTGAAACCGAGCAGCCCAGCGCCTGCGCAAAAGAATTATTAATTTTGTTCTCGAGCCACGTGTGCAACCATGGCTCATTAAGAAAAAGAGTAAAAGCAGTCAGCGCGCCAATAGCTAAAGAGAGAATAATTTTTTTAATCATAAAAATAATCGGGTACCAATCAGATTACGTGCCAGGAACCATCATAACGATATTTGCGTAAAAAAGAAATGTGCCCCACCCCGCTGGTAAGGGCATAGAGCGATTTTTTATTAACATCAACCAAGTAGACGGTGCCCGCCTGTATAGTGCCGTCGGCATAAAAAATAATGTGATCATTTTCAAAAGATAGCTGCTTGCCGATCGGCGCATGGGGTGATGATGGGGGTCCCTGAACTCCCGGTATAAAACCGTAACAAACTCTGCTGTTGAGCTGTTGTGTCCCGTCATCATAAGCGTATGATTTTCTACCGACATCAAAGCGCAAAACCTGCTTAGTTTGACTGCTCAATGCCTTCTGCTGTAAATACATGCACACGGTATACAGTTTTTCTATATCGGCCCGCACCATGAGCCCGTAAAATGAGCGGAGATTGCACAGCCCCAGGCCCGCTATCAAGGTAATGAGCGCAAGTACCACCAATGCCTCGATAAGAGAAAAACCCTTATTTTTCATATCTTCTTCTTTTTAATTTTTAAGATACAAAAGAGGCGGCTGGTTTGTATAGAATCGGTTTTTGAGTGCGATAGAGGAGAACAGATATAGCTATTACGTTATTAATCTCTCAGAGCCTGTTGTTATTATTGCCGTAGGGATTGCGGAACTTGAGGAACATTACCTGCGCTTCCGGCCTTACGCCGAGCACTATATCACCCTGCCTCACCATTTGATTGTGGCGCTCAATAATGTGACGCTGCCAGTCAATAACTTCTTCTCTGTGAATAATAGTTTTTTGCTGCAAGGCAATAGTTTGTTTCAAATTGGCGATTCTTTGGTGAACCGTTCTAATCCATATTGCGCCCAAGACTCCGCCCAAGGCCACCAAATATATCCCTGTAGCCAATGGAACATATTTTTTGAACCATTCAGATTTGCTCGCTGTTTGTTCACCGCCATGCAATCCAGTCAGCGGTGTGAATAAAATCGCAAGCGCCAGCGTTATTTTTATACTATTAGCTCTTATTTCCATAGTAACCTCGTTTCTTTATCTTATGGCAGCAGAACGTGCATAATTGCCATAATAATTTTCTGATATTTCTATTATGCATCATAATAGAAATATTTCAAACAGAAAAATCGCATAAAAAGGACAGTTTAGCGCTTAAAAAATCTGAACATTTGGCACTGCCTCCCGGCTACCTGCGTGAATGGATGTCTATTGGCGCATATCTTAAAACAGCCGCTTACTCTGCCAAATCTTGCTCAATAGTGGCAACAGCAAGAACTTCATCTATCGTGGTTAATCCCTGCTTGATTTTACGCAAACCGTCCTGCACCAAGAGAATCATGCCATCGGCAACTGCCTGGCGACGCAAACGAGCAGTATCGGCGCGCTCGATAGTCAGTTTGGCGATCTCACTGGTCATGCTCATTAATTCAAATATTGCAATGCGCCCCTTGTATCCCGTGTTTAAGCAGACTTCGCAGCCAACAGGAGCATAGAAAGTGATATCTTTTGCTTCTTGCGCAGTTAGCCCTATGCTCTCCAAAATTTCTTTAGAAGGTTGATATGGTTTTTTGCAGGCTTCACACAATTTGCGCACCAAGCGCTGTGCCATTGCCAAGTGTATTGAAGAAGCAATCAAAATGGCTCAACTCCCATATCAATAAGACGCGTAATGGTTGCCGGCGCACTATTGGTATGCAACGTACTGAGCACCAAGTGTCCGGTAAGCGCTGATTGAATAGCAATCTGAGCAGTTTCTGCATCACGCGTTTCACCGATCATGATAATATCAGGATCTTGACGCAAAATAGAACGCAATGCTGCAGCAAAGGTGAGCCCTATTTTTTCTTTAACCTGCACTTGACCAATACCGGGCATCTGATACTCAACCGGATCTTCAACAGTAATAATATTTACTTCAGGAGTATTCAATTCACTCAAAATAGAATAGAGGGTAGTCGTTTTACCCGATCCGGTTGGACCGGTGATATAAATAATACCGTTGGGTTTTTGAATATTTTCTTCAAGTACTTTATAATCGCGCTGCGCTAAAATCCAGATCTTTAAGTTTTGCAAAGCTGCGTGTTTTATCAAGAAGACGCATAACCACCCGCTCACCAAACACTACCGGTAAAATAGAAACACGAATATCAATCGCCTTTCCGGCAACTTTAAGATCGATTCTGCCCATCTTGCGGAATACGCTTTTCTGCAATATTTAAGATTGGCCATAATTTTAATACGAGAAATTAATGCACCTTGAATCCGTTTTGGTGGCGTCATGACAGGATACAAAACCCCATCAATACGATAGCGGACACTCAATTCTTTTTCAAAAGGCTCAATATGAATATCAGAAGCCCCTCGTTTTGCCGCCTGAAACAGAATATGGTTCACCAATTTAATGATGGGCGCTTCAGTTGCCATGGCCATAATATCTTTTTCTTCTATCTGGCTGAATTCAACATCTTTGAGCTCTTTGTCTTCCTCTTCTTCAAGCTCGGCAATAACCTGGCCGGCCCCCTGAATAGGATAATAGCGATTAATTGCTTCGGTAATTACCGGCTCGCTGGCAACCATGTAGCGTGCCGAGCCGCCAAGCAAAACATTTAATTCATCAAGCGGTTGAAACTTAATAGGGTTGGCCGTGGCAATCACGAGCTTGCCGTCAATCATGAGAGGCATTACTACGTTATCGCGCAAAAATTTAAGCGGCACTTTGGCAAGAAGAGTGAGATCTGCCATTCCATCAGTAATTTTATCTAAGTAGCCAAGAGATGCAAAATGCGCATATGCCTGGGCCAACTGAGCAGAAGTAAGCGCTTTTTTTTCAACCAAATACGCTTCAACACTCGCCGCGCCCGATGCAACGGCCTGCTCGGCTTCTTGTAATTGAGCAGGAGTAATTATGTTTTCATCAATAAGGAGTTGGCCGATAGTCTTTTTCATAATAACTCCGCTTAGTACATACCTAATTCATATTATATAGTCTCTATCTTAGCAAAAAATTAATATTCTGAGATAGAGCTCCATTGGCATGATGCTAAAAATCTAGTATGTTTTAATATATATTATGTCATCGTAACTTAAATTAAGTATAGGTATATATAAATACCCAAGCAAGGAATATCCATGCATTTCTCCCGCACATGTTCCATTCTCATTATTAGCGGCCTATTATGTATCCTTAACAGTAAAGCCCTGCCCGGCTCTGGCTACTTGTGGTCCCACAAACACAAAGAGGGTGATGTCAAACCATTCAGAGGGGGCAGAACCGCGCGACAGGCCTATGCCAAAACCCATGTAACCAAAACAATGCGTTATATGAACTTTCAAGAGATGGGGGAGCGCAAAAACCTGTTGGTTAGTTACAACGACAAATACACTGCCATTAAATATGCGGAAAAAATGATTCCCCTGTGCAATGACCTACAAGAAAAAGGGAATATCATTCTTGAACTTGCCGATCTCTATTTTGATTGTGGCAACCTGAAAGATGCAGAATTGCGCTACAAAGAGTTCTATACTTTTTATCCGGGCAACACGAGCATAGAGTATGCTCACTATAAAGCTATTTTATGCAGTTTTCACACCATCTATTCCCCTGACCGAGATCAGACAAAGACCAAAGAAACGCTTGTTCTGACTACCGAATTCCTCAAAAACAACGAACAATTTTCTACGTACCGCAAAGAAGTATTCAATGTTCATAGTCAATGTCAAAAGCAGATATTTGATAGCGAGGCTTCAATATTCCACTTCTACCTGAATCGCGACAGCTTTAAAGCCGCACAAAAAAGGTTGGAAAAACTTGAAAAAGATTTTGTCGATGTATTGCCCGACGCCTCTATGCAGATAGCGCACTTTAAGCAAGAATTTATTGCCAAGCAAAAAGAGCTTGGTCTTGCACCAACGCTGGAATTTAATCCTGACCACATGGTTACTTTCTCTGGACTCATGGCTGAAGAAGCGGCTGCAAAAAAAGAGAAAGAGGAACAGGCAAAAATGGCCTCAATCAACAAACAATCTATAGCTGACCGGCTTTAAACTATGAGCAAACAACAAGGATTCGCGGCTGAAACTTTTGTTGCGCAATTTTTGGAAAAGAGCGGCTTTACCATTCTTGCACGCAACTATATGAGCCGCTATGGCGAAATTGATCTTATAGGCCTAAAAAGCGACATTCTTGTCTTTGTTGAGGTAAAGCAACGGACCAACAATTCCTTTGACCTCAGCGAGCTCATTACGGTGAGCAAACAAAAAAAAATTATTATTACCGCCAAAGAATTTCTTACCAAACATCATTATGATGAAAAAATATGCCGATTTGACGTAGCGCTGCTTGAAGGGGCGCTGCCTGCACCGGTATTAACGTATATTCCCAATGCATACACTGACGGTAACTCATGAACAATGTCACAAAACGGATAATAACCGGATTATTACTTTTTTTGTTACTTATCATATTTCTTTTCTACCTGCCCCCATTTTATTTTTCAGCTGCATTGCTGCTTATGTTGGCAGAAGTTGTACTTGTTGAATGGCCAACGCTGGCCAGGACCAGCACATGGTTGTGGCTTGTTACCCCCGCGTATCTCTTTGTCCCTTTTGGCTGTTTGATTTCTCTTAATTATTATTCGCCATGGCTCTTGTTTTTACTCTTCACCTTTGTTGCGCTGTTTGACACTGCTGCCTATGTGGCAGGAAAAATTGCCGGCAGACATAAAATCGCTCCGCGCATCAGCCCGGGAAAAACGTGGGAAGGTTTTTGTGGCGGCTTTTTGGCACTCCTGTTCGCCATGCTTTTATTGAGTCATAAAGAAAATAATACGTTTATTGCTTCTTTTATGCTGGCTCTTATTATTGCGTGCCTGGCGCTGATGGGTGATTTGGCAGAATCATGGCTCAAAAGAAGGGCGAACATCAAAGATTCCGGCTCATTATTACCCGGCCACGGTGGCCTGCTTGACAGAATTGACGGATTGCTGCCGGTAAGTATTTTCTTTTATATTGTAAAAAGCTCTATGCTCACGCTATTCGGCCAATAGATAGGGATTGATACTATCTTTTCTGCAACGCATTTCAGTATACTTTAATTATAGAGTCAGTATTGAAGTGACGAAGAAAGAGGATGGCAAGCATGAAAGCAGTTTATATCTTCATTATCAGCATTTCTTTCACACTCAATGCAATGGACTCTTCCAGTAGTGACAGCACCGAAGATATGAGCCATCCAACAATTGTACTTGACGTAGATCTTATTAGTGATGAAATGCCAACAGAAGATACCTATTCCTCGGGTCTTTCCGGCGCGCGAAAGATGTGTCGAAGTTTTAGTCTGCCAATATTGACAAAACTGGGCTGGAAAAAGAAACAAATAATAACCACGGGACAAGAATTGGCAAAAACAATACACGGCGCAACCAGCGTTACCAAGCAAACATTTGAAAATCTCGGGTTCGAGTTCAATGAGGAGCAAATCAAGCTCCTGACCTCATTGGGTGTTAAACCCCGGCCAAAAGAAGAAGGAATACAACTTGCTCAAACCCTGCATAAAAAAGGGTTTTCTCTCATTCTTGCGACACATCACGATCTTCATCATTATCGAGAGTATATTAAGCATATGGAATCGGAGCACAAGATAGTAATTCCCGATATCTTTAAAGGAGCGGTGGTAATTAAGGGTCCTTATAAAAACGACTATGATACGAGCAATATCCCCTATTTTATTTCGCATAAAGCCCGTCCATCGGCAGAATATAGCAAGGGAATTCATTATTTGAATAATAATGCACCCGCTATCTTGTTTGATACTGATAAAAGCGCGGCAGACAAGCATGATGAATCCAGCAACATTACTGCTCATCATGTATCAACTGCTGCTCAGGTAGAAGAAATCTTGCGTATGCTAGGATATCTGCAATAACTCTATTTCTTCAAATAATCAACCAACGCGGCCTGCGCCACTGTTTCTTCCGTTCCGGTAACCATATTTTTTACCGTGATTATTTTGTTCTCTTGCTCCTGCGCACCAATAATTAATGCATGCGCCGCACCAAGCTTATTTGCCTTGCGCATCATGCTTTTCATTGATCCTTCAAGCAAAACTTCTGCCCCAATATCATGCGCGCGCAACTCATCTGCAATTAAAAGCGCCAATGGTTGTTGCTCTTTTTCTACGGGAATTATTGCCTGTACCGCTTTTTGTTGCGGTAACTTGAGTGTATCTTTCATCTGCTCAAGCAGCAGCATTAATCGCTCAACCCCTATGGCCGCGCCAACAGCATGTTGATCAGTTTTGCCGCCCAGCATGGCAACCAAATGATCATAGCGACCACCAGCGCAAAAGGCATTTTGCGCTCCTAAATTGGCACTCACAAATTCAAATACTGTTTTGCTGTAATAATCGAGACCACGCACCAGCGTTGGTTGATGCGCATACGAGATAGAGAGCAGATCTAGCTGCTCTTTTACTTGCTCCCATTCCAGTGAACAAGCGCTACACAAATGATCGGTAATTTTTGGTGCTTTGGTAAAGAGCAGTTGGCACTGTTGATTTTTGCAATCAAAAACACGCATTACATTTTTTTCAAGACGCTCTTTGCACTGAGGGCACAGCTCTTCAAAGTGATTATTTTTTAAGAAGTTGTATAAAAGGTCGCGATATGCTTTTCTATCTTCTGCGCAGCCCAAAAAGTTTATAAGCAGCGCGTATGAAGTGATCGCCAATCGCTCATGAAACAGACGATCAAGCATAGCGATCAGCTCAACATCATGCAAAATAGAAGGTGCACCAATAATTTCAAAGCTCATTTGATTAAATTGGCGATAACGCCCTTTTTGCGGACGCTCATAGCGAAACATGGGACCCCAGGTGAAGACGCGCCAGGGGAGTTGATCGATACCATTTTCAATAAAGGCGCGCGCAATGGGTGCGGTAGCCTCGGGGCGCAAACAGATGCTTTCTTCTTCATCATGAGTTTTAATATAAAACATCTCTTTGTTTACCACATCGGTCTCAATGCCCAAAGAGCGTTTAAAGAGATCGGCCTGCTCGAGCAGCGGCAGCATGATTTCTTTGAATTGATAGAGTGCGGCCTGCTTTGAAGCATGGGTGATGATAAAATTGAATAAAGTAAGGTCTAAAAAATCTTGGGTGCCTTTAACACGGGTAATCATAGTAAAATTCCTATCGGAATCAAATCATGTTTTTATTATTTTTCATAGCTTATCATACTACAAATTTTTTTTGTTTAAAAAATTGATTTGTGCGAAAACAAAATGGTATGTATGGAATTAGTGTTCCATTTTCATCTTATTTAATACGGGAGTTGTATAATGAATAAACGCATTGCATTGATGCTGCTGGTAGCAGCCAGTTCTGCATCGCATAAAATGCTGGCGATGAGTCAGTGTTTTAACCCTGAAGGAAATCTTGAGGTAAAAGCCTTAAGCAAATCATTTTTCTCGGTGCGCCCTCCTTTTCAATTAAACTCTCCTGAATTTTTAGCAGGCTGGTGGTATGACCGCCTTGATGCAAAAGGCAAAGAATGCCGCAACGGCACGCTGCAGCTTGTTGGCCTTGGTGGAAAATCAACCGATGCCTACAACTTGGCTCGCTATTTTACCTTTAATAACAGTTCAGTGCTGCACATTGTGGAACAATCGGGCATCCCTGCCACTGATATTTTATCTGAACAAGTGGATATTTACAGCGTAGACGGCACTTTTGAAAGCTTTCTTGCTTTAAAGCCCCGCTATAGTTTTGGCGGATTGGGCATTTCTTACCGTCAAGAATTTGCGCAACGCAGTGATGGCCGCGCCTTCTGGTTCTTGGCATCCGCACCAATAATCAATATTAAAACCGGCATGCATTTAGAAGAAACCATTATTAATGATGGTGGCGGTGTAAATCCGGCGGTTCCCGGCGCCGTGCCAAATGCGGTAGAAGCGTTTTCACAAACAGCTTTTGATTTTGGCAAAATTTTGTGCGAAAACAAAACCAAAACCGGGTTGGGTGACCTTACCTTGCTCCTTGGTTACAAAACAATAGCTCATGAAGATTATAGCATGAATGGCTACATTGGTATGATCGCGCCAACGGGCAGCCGTGTAAAATCAAAAGAGATGTTTGAAGCGGTAGTTGGTAACAATCACCACTTTGGCGCCTTGCTTGGCAGCTCTGCCAGTGTTTCTCTCTGGGAATGTGAAAATGGCTCCTGCCTTGATTTTGAATTTAGCGCTCACGGTCAATTTCTCTTTAAAAGACATGAAGTGCGTTCTTTTGATTTGAAAAACAAACCATGGAGCCGCTACATGCAAATGTACGCGAACGTAGCCGCTGCAGAAGCAGCTTTTGCTGCCGACGATCTTTATTCAAATACAACACCGGGGATCAACATTCTAACCCAACCGGTACAAGTGTATCCCGGTTTTTCAAGCACCAGCAATACGGCAGTGGTCTTTACCTCATGCGATGGCAACAAACAATTTGAATTGGGCTACAACTTTTACGCCCGCCAATCAGAGTATGTTGAGCTTGCCTGCCCGTGGCAAGTGGGTCCGGCGCTTAAATCATTACTTGGTTTAGGTGGCGCAACCGACAGCGTGCAACAAATAGGCAATAACTATGGCGGCAACAACGTAGTTAATCCCGATGGTGCTCCTGCCGTGTTCTCAGTTGCTGACTATAACAGCACGCAAATACAGGTAACCGATCTTGATCTGCTTTCTGCTACCCATCCGGCAATCATCAGCAATACGGTGTATGCAAATGTAACCTACCGTTGCGATGCACATGAATATCCACGATTCATCGCCTTGGGTGGCTCTTATGAATTTGAAGAGGACAACACTACGTTGAACCGTTGGACCATATGGTTAAAAGGTGGCATTTCATTTTAAAATTTAATCAATAAAAAGGATATCTTATGAATATCAAACAAAGCATACTACTCATCATGCTTTTTGCTGTCGCCGGCACTATGGCAATGGCCGCCAAGTACCCAAACACGAGTGTTGGCACGAACAAAGCTAATGCCGATGCAATGGCACTCTTAAAACAAGACATTTTTGGCGATACAGAGCTTACGGGTGTGACAAACATTATCAATCTCTTAAAAAGCAGAAAACAAAATTTAATTGCTGCCAATCTAGAAAAAGCGCTTTATCGGAAAATTGCCGCTGGCAAGGAGCGTGATATCGAGACCTTGAAAGAAGGGATTAGAGCTAGAGCAGGACAATTGGCCGGTCGAGAAGAAGAATACGCAGAGTTGGAAAACAAATATCGCGAAAAATTAGCACAAGCAGAAGAGTCTGCAGCAAGAGCTAATGATCTTATGCAAGAGCGTGATAGCCTGCAACGTGAACTCGCAGACGCAACGAGCAAAGGGGACACAGCTGCAATCGACAAGCTCAAACAGGACAATCTTGATCTTCAGGTCCAAATAACAAGGGCCGCAACAGAGCAAGCTCAGGCTAAGCAAGCATTAGAGCTGGCTAAAGCAACAGCCGCAGAGGTAGAGCGAAAATTTAACGAAGAAAGACAAAGAGCTCTTGATGCCTTCACGGAACAGATTAATGATATTGTGAATCATTCAAAGCAATTGGCATCGGATATTGGAAAATTATTAGGTGATGATGCAACACGCGCTGCAACACTGCCTATTTTATTATCTTCAACTAAAGAATCGCTTGACGTAGTTGCCCTTCGTGCTCAAGATGACAAGAAACTGCAAACAGCTTTACTCAACGAAGCCAACAACCACCAAAGTAGTGTTAAAGATTATGCTCGTTGGATAATTATTAATGCGGCTCAAGGTGGGCATAAGTGGGCAGAAGACGCGTTAGTTAAGAATACGCACCTGGTAAAAAATGGTACAATTGAAGTACCAGCGCTCCATGAGTGGAGCCGTGATGCAATTGTACTTATGTCACCACAGTATGATTGGGCATTTAAAAAAGTAGTCGCATTGCTCGATCATAACGACAATGAACCTGCGCTACAAACGTTTGCCAAAGTGCAAGCTGACAAAGGCAATGCGAACTTTGCAAAATATTTAGTGGAAAAAGCTGTTTATGCCGCATGGAACTATGATTCTAAGCTCGGCACAGACTACGGCACATGGGTTCTGTGTATTCTCAAGAATAGCTCAGCAGCAGGGAGAGCTTGGGCTAGAGACGCAATTAAGGCAATGGCCAGCGAGCAATTAGAAATGTTTAATGACCTTCATTACAAATTTACCAGTGAGAAGATAAGAGGAGCGATACGCAACAAAAACAGCGAAAAAACTTACATAGATCAAGCACGCGCATGGGCTGTCAACCCAAACTACAAATGCTCATACACGCCGAATAATGCTTACGCAGGAAAAAAACTTCCTGCGCAACCAAAAACGGGACGTTACAAAGTGCCTAAGCGGCCTGACTATATCCCTGAAGATACTTCTAAGCCTGTCGCGTCGCCTAGCGAGCCTGCTGAAGAGTCTGAAATGCCAGAGCCAGTAGCAGAGCCTGTTGCATCGCCTAGCGAGCCTGCTGAAGAGTCTGAAACGCCAGAGCCAATTGGAGGAAATCCTTTTTCTGATTAGCATCATCTAGACTTATTTGCAAAATAATGATTCCCTCTTTGTGTTACGCACAGAGAGGGAATTTCTTTTAGGGGCTTCATCAATGATATACCATGAACCGAGAATAAAAATTTATTTTGGCGAAAAGGAAGATCAGCTGTATCAAGATGAATATCGTAAACTTACAGATACTCATCAATTGCTTGAGCATGCTTCTTTCGCTCGCCTCAAGCCGCTTATGGGATTAGAAAATCTTATCTTTTTGCGTCAGACTCACTCCATCCATGGCCTTACAGTAGGCAACAATGCAAAATCATTTTCCTCTTTTTTGCATGAAGGTGATTTTTTAATCACACAAGAGCGCGGCATAGGCATAGGAGTTATGACTGCCGATTGCGCACCGCTGTTGCTCTATGATATGAAAAACCATGCTATTGGCGCGGTTCATGCGGGCTGGCGGGGAACGGTAAATCAGATTCTTGCTCACGCACTGCAGGCTATGCACACGGCGTTTAAAACCGATCCTGAGCATCTGCGCGTGTATTGTGGACCAATGGCACGCTCATGTTGTTATGAAGTTACTCCCGATTTTTTATCTCATCTGCACCATTTTTCTTTTGCAGATCAGCTCATACAAAAGCGTGGCGAAAAACTTTTTTTCGATTCTCTTTTGTGCAACCGCCTGCAGTTGCAAGCTTTGGGCGTTGCGTCTGAAAATATTAGCCTGCGCTACGCACACTGCACGATTGAAAATGATTCTTTCTTTTCTCATCGTCGCTCTCCTGCCGACTCAGGCAGACAAATGAGCGTCATTGCATTGCAATGAATCAAGATTACTCAGGTGTTGAGCAGTTCATTTTTTATAAAAAGAGCATTGCCAAAAAACCATGATGGTTGATCAGTAAAGTCTTGAGCGACCAATGCAAAACCTTGTGATTCGATCCACGTTTTCAGTTCATGGTACAGGGGTTGCTCTTTATACGCATGAATAAAATGCACTTCGGTATAAATTGCCTTTACTGTTTTTAAAATATGTTGAGCCCCCTGCAGTATAGCCAATTCATGCCCCTGCGCATCGAGCCAGAGAAAATCAACGGCAGAAACAGTATAGCGTTTTGCCCAGTCATCAAGAGTCGTGGTGGGCACTGTGATAGTTGTTGGATACACCGCATCTGAATGCAGCAATCTTTCATGCGGTTCATGCAGTGAGCCGGCCTGGAACGGTTTATCTGGCCGTGAGGGCTTTTGAGAGACATGAAAAAGTGCCATGCCGGTTTTGTTGCTCAACCCCATGTTATAACGATGAATATGCGGATACGATGCAGTGTTTTGCTCGAGAAGCGCAAAAATTTCTGGCACCGGTTCAAAGGCATGTATGGTAGCATTTGGCCAAAAAGCAGCCAATTTTTTTGTATCTGAACCATTGAATGTGCCGGCTTCTACAATGCATGGCGACGACGGCAAATATGGTTTTAACAGAGGAAAAAGTTCATGTTTTTTAATCAGAGTCATGGCTATATTTTTTTACGCGGTAGTTGTCATCCGTTGAGCGCGGATGTATTATCTAAAAATCAGTCTTGATGATAGTATAGCAAAAAAAGGAATAATGGTGATGCGCATTTTTCGTGATATTATTTTTTTCATATTTTTTCTGCATTCTTTTGCTTATGCGGAGCAAAACTCAACTCCTTTCTTTAATGCCCGATCTCAAAATGAAGATTCTACTCGCTGGCTGGTTGGTTGGACCCATCAAGTTAACCGTCCATGCGCACAACAAAAATATTACACGCTTGCCATAACGCCAGCTTATAGCCAAACCTTTAAGTCTCTTGATTTGGCCCAATCTCTTTTTGGCAGTGACTTGATTGAGCCAGGTTTTGATACCCCATATATTACCATTTCCGGCAGCGCGGTTAATGGCCGATACGCGGTAAATCAATGGCTGGCCGATTATTTTGGCCTACCGCCCGATTTTCAAAGTAATGTATTTTTTAAGCCGAGTATAAAAAACTCTATGCTCGATTTTAATCTGTATGTCGGCTTTTCTGACTGGGCAGAGGGTGCGTATATTAATATTTTTGGTCCCTTGGTGTATACACGCTGGGATCTGGGCATGTCTGAAATAATAATTAGTCCCGGCAGCCTCGGTTATGCACCCGGATATTTTAATGAAACGGGCGTGCCACGCGCAAACCTGCTTAATAGTTTTACACAGTTCATTGCTGAAGAAAAAGCACCGGTTATAGATGATGTCACCACCTTTATGCCATTGCGCTCTTCTAAAATGGCCAATCGCGCACTTCACAAAATAGGATTTGCTGATTTACAAGTAGTTGCCGGCTACAACTTTATTCAAGATGAAGATTATCATATCGGCGGCAATCTGCGCCTGGTAATTCCGACCGGTACGCGCCCTAAAGGTAAATTTTTATTTGAACCGATCGTTGGCAATGGTCATTTTTTTGAAGCGGGACTTGGTTTTTCTACTCATGGTATTATTTGGGCCGATGTTGATCGCACACAAGAAATTGCCTTTTATCTTGAGGTATGGGTGACTCATCTTTTTTCCACGCTGCAACGGCGGGCATTTGATCTCAAGCTTGGGGATAACAGCCGCTACATGCTCGCGCTTGGTATGACCGATCTTATCAGTGGTGGATTGTCAGACGAATCGGGGAAAGCTCCAAACTTTCAATATGATGAAGCGTTTAATCCCGTTGCCAATTTAACTACTATGCCCGCATGGGTCTCTGTTCCGTGGCAAGCGGATATTACGCTGCTTTTTAATTTTACTCATCACAATCTTGAAGCTGATTGTGGTTTTAACTACTGGGTGCGTCAACCGGAACAGATAAAAACAATTAAATATGGCTGTGCCAATCCGGTTACCGTGCAATCATGGGCGTTAAAAGGAGATGCACAAATGTTTGGCTTTACTACCGGCACTCATGACCCCGTTGCGCTTTCTGCCACTGAAAGCAATGCGACCATTCACGAAGGAGGAAATGTACTTATGAGCAATAGCAGCACCGCGGGCCAGGTTAATAATAATCTTGGCATCGATAATCCTGTGCCCGCTTATGCAGCCGGCATTGAATTATTAAATAGTAACTTTGATGCACCAATTAATACTTCTTTCCAGCCGGTATTGCTTGCCAACAAAAGCATTGCCCATTGCCGCTCAAGCACACAGGGGCTTTCGTATGCGGCCTTTATAAATCTTAACTATGTTTGGAACAATGAAAGCTGTTGGTACACCCCATATTTGGGTGGCGGTTGCAAAATTGAAATAGCTCCTGATGGGCCAAATAACACATGCCCAAGCGTCTGCACGGCAAATTCCATACCAAATTCTCTATGCGGTTTTTGTGATGAAGACATTCGCCTTCAAGTGAATGCCTCGCAATGGACAGTGTGGCTTAAAGGTGGCGTTCGCTTTAATTAAATTTTTTTAAAAAAAGGTAGGGGTAGTACTATGTGTACCGGTATTCGTTTAAAAGCGGAAAATAAATCAATCATCTATGCACGCACCTTGGAGTTTGGCCAGGAGACCGCATCAAACATTATTATGATTCCCCGTGAATATGAATTAAAAAGTGAAGCATCGCAAGGATTGTCTTGGCGCTCGCGCTACGCAGTTGTCGGTGCAAACATGCTCAATATCACCGGTGTTGTTGACGGCGTGAACGAAAAAGGGCTCGCCGGGGGTCTCTTTTATTTTCCTGGATATGCAGCGTATCAGAAAATTTCTGCCGATGAAATGGCACAATCGATTGCTCCTTGGGAGTTGTTGACCTGGATCCTTACGACTTGTGAAACTGTTGATCAGGTGCGCACCGCATTACCAAAAATAAAAGTAGCAGAAATTGTTTTTAAAGAATGGAGCATAGTGCCACCCATTCATGCCATCGTACATGAAGCGCAGGGTAAAAGTCTGATGATAGAATATATTGCAGGTGAATTGGTAATGCGTGATAACCCATTGGGTGTTATTACTAATTCTCCTTCTTTTGATTGGCACATGATTAACATGAGCAACTATATTAATCTGAGTGCAACTAATGCAGCGGCGCTCAAATCTAATGGATTATCATTTGCGCCACTGGGCCAAGGCTCAGGCATGCTTGGGTTACCCGGTGATTTTACGCCACCGTCACGCTTTATTCGCGCTGCATTTTTTAGTCAGTCTGCACAAGATATAAAAACAGAACATGAAGCATGCAAGACAGCATTTCGCCTTCTTGATCTTTTTAATATTAGCGTTGGCCTGGTGCGTGAAACGCAAGAAGGCAAAAATTATTACGATTACACGCAATGGACAAGTGCAGCTGATCTAAGCAATAAACGTTATTATTGGCACACGTATGATAATCGCCAAGTACAAATGGTTGATCTTATGCAGATGAATATTACCGGCAAAGAAACAACCATTATCAAAATGCATTATGATGAAATAAAATATGATCACTCAAAAGAATAGTTAATATATTGGGTGCTTCATACACAGCTGCTTTGTTTTTTCTTTAATCTCCGTGAGTTTTTGTTCATCGGCGCGATGAGTAATTGCGGCATCAATTAATGCAACAATCTCTTTTGCCTCGTTTTCTTTCATGCCTCGCGTTGAGATTGCGGGAGATCCAATTCTAATGCCGCTGGTGATCCATGGCTTTTCCGGATCAAAAGGTATGGTGCTACGGCTTACGGTAATACCAACTTTTTCAAGCAACAATTCTGCTGCGCGTCCGGCAATTTCTTTTGAGCGTAAATCTACAATGAATAAATGATTGTCGGTGCCACCGGCAACAATCCGATAGCCACGCGTAACAAATTCTTGTGCCATAGTTTTGGCATTGTTGATTACCTGTTGCTGGTATTCAATAAAATCAGGTTGTAGCGCTTCGTTAAAGGCAACCGCTTTGGCTGCGATCACATTCATAAATGGGCCACCCTGCACCCCGGGAATAATGGTTTTATCAATGCTTTGGGCAAATTCTTTTTTGCACATAATAAGACCGCCGCGTGGACCACGCAATGTTTTATGAGTGGTGCTTGTGACGAAATCAGCGTGAGGAAAAGGATTGGGATGCAGTTGCGCCGCAATAAGGCCCGCGATGTGGGCAATATCAGCCATTAAATAAGCACCTGCTTTTTTGGCGATCTGGCCAAAACGCTCAAAATCAATTGTGCGTGAATAGGCAGATGCACCGACAACAATCAGCTTTGGCTTGTGTTCCAGAGCTAATTTTTCAACCTCATCATAATCAATCATTTCTGTTTCTTTGTTGACTCCATATTGCACACTCTTAAAAAAACGGCCCGAAAAATTGACGCCGTGACCATGAGTGAGATGACCACCTTCTGATAAACTCATGCCCATAAGAGTATCGCCGGGATTGAGCACAGAAAAATAGACTCCCATATTGGCGTTTGATCCTGATAGTGGCTGAACATTTACATGTTCGGCATTAAATAACTGTTTACAGCGCTCTATGGCTATTGTTTCAGCCTGATCAACGTATTGGCACCCGCCATAATAACGTTTTCCCGGGTATCCTTCTGCATATTTATTAGTGAGCACAGAACCGGTTGCTTCCATTACGGCGCATGAAGCATAATTTTCAGAAGCAATGAGATCAATTTCTTGTTGCTGGCGCGTTTCTTCATTATGAATGATTGCAAAGAGTGCGGGGTCTGTTTTTTGTAAAGAAGTATTAATCATTTTTTTGCCTATTAATGGGTTATGGAGAAGAGTTGCATTGCGGCTATTAATGTTTGATAACAAATGTTACTACATCTTAAAAAAATCAATGAAAAATGCAAATGAGATACGCGTTAAAGTGAACGGTTTAAAAAAGCTGTTGTATTGCCTTTGTTTTTATGTTAATTACTTACGGTGTATAATAACTATTTTATTTTTTAAGTAAGGATTATAACAATCATGGTGGTTTCCAGACGCGGCGTAATGTCTTATTGTAAAGGTAAAATGCCGTTTTTTGACCACACTATCAAAAAACGGCATTTTAAAATTTCTTCAATTATTTGGCTGGTAATTGTAACTCTTTATATAATGCGATGATAACGCATATTATTCAGTTTCGACCTGAATATTCCCACCGCGTTCGAATATATAAAGATCTGTATCGTCCGTTTCGAAAGTGCCTGAGGCATTATCGGCAGTAGTTACAGAAAATCTCTTTGTATTGCCATGATCAACAGAGACCGTTTGGCCCGCAGGAGCAGTGTATTCTTTGCCATTTACGCCAAAAGTAACCTCTCCGCCTGTTCGATTGGTGACATTCCACTCACCTTGGTTTTTATTATTTATCAGTTGTTCATCAGAGTTATCATATACTGGCGCATAGTCATAATCAGCATCAGAATCAACGTTAGAACCTATGGACGGCCATAACCAGAACCATGGGTAAAACCCAAATCCGAGCCAGCCCCACCAAGGGAGTCCCCACCATAAGCCACCAAACCAGCCCCAACCACCCCAGCCGCCCCAATTATTGTGCCAGCCATGATTATTGTTAAAATGACCGTTGTGACCGTGTGCGCCATGAGCACCGTGAGCGCTATGAGCGCCATGTGCTCCTGCAGCGTGTGCCGTATGACCAGTTGCTGCGTGACTTGCGCCAACAGAACGTGCTGAATGCATGGTACCACTTCGTGCAGCTGCAGTATGCGCTCCGGCTGCACCGCCGGCACGAGCATAGCCGCCTCCGCGTGCGTATCCGCCATGATAACCTCCGCCACCGCCAAAACTACGTCCGCCGCCGCCAAAGCCGCCGCCACGTCCGCCTCCTCCTCCAAAGCCGTGGCCTCCGCCACCGCCGCCATGACCTCCTCCGCCACCGCGGCTCAATAATGAATGGGATACATTGAGTAATCCCAATACCGCTACAGCGATCATACTGTATCGTAAAATTTTCATAATGATTCCCTTTCTAAATATTAAAATTTATCGCTATTGTCACAATATTGCCCTTTATACAAGCAAATAATCGAGACAAACCCCTTTATAGATATCATTCTTATTCAAGGCTTCATATATAGATATTAATACAATTAGAGTATCAAAGACAACGATATTGCAAGTTTTTATTGTTGATAATCTTTTTAATGATGCATAAGATCAGAAAATATATCTTCGGTATTAAAAAAAACCGCTTTTTTATGAGCGGCTTTTTTTAGTAAAGAGAAAATAGAGGATTTTAGTTAGCCATTGGATTGTGATCTTCACTTACGTCTATTTTGTATACGGGAGCGATATTGTTTTCGCTATCTTTATTGAATTCTAAAGAGATTCTATAAAGATGTGGTTTACTCACTTCTTTTTCTCCACTCACTTTGTTTTGCCAAAATGCTACGGTTTTATCATTTTTGGTGAGTTTTATGGTATTGGTAATCATTGAACCATGACCTTTTCCGGTATGTTCCGCCGATACATGAAGTTGGAACATGCTTGGCACTTCTTCTGAGCCAATTTCAATAATATTCTCATTAAAGTTCTTATTACCGACTGTTTTAAGGCGTAAATCGCTAATATCTTCTTGTGGTTTGCAGGTAATGTCTTTACCGCAGCGTTGGTGCACCAAATTATTTCTTTCAGTAGTAAATACGTTGATCAGCAATTGCTGGCCAGTGTGATTGGTAAGGTCAGCTAACTTAAATTGTGACCCTGCAAGTGCAGATCCGCTGATTGTCAGGCATAACAATGCGGCAATTAATTGTATATTGTTTTTCATAGGGGGACCCTTTTTGGTTAATAAAAAAATTAAAAATATTTATTTCTAATTCTAATTGTAAATTATTTACCACCTCGTTAGTCAACATTTTTGAATAACATTTTTTATTTTTTTTATTGAAGCGTAAAAAGGCTCATATCTGCGCGCTAATTTTTATGGTGAATCAAAAAATTAGTGAGTTATTTGTTTTGGTTTAGAAGTACTTATTCCGGAGTCATATAGGCATTTGTGTGAAATTTTGGATAATAAGCGTCTCTTGGTATCAAAAAAAGAGCTATTATGCATGGCTTGAGCTCCGCATTTCCTTGGTCCCTCATAAACAAGTGCAGGCGCGTGGCTTATTAATCAGGTGGATGGGTATCTGTCCGGCTGCTGTTAACCAATAAAAAAGCTCTGACCTTCATCAGAGCTTTTTATTAATTACCATTTTGCCTGTTTTACAGTTGTGGCAGCGGCTCTATCTGGCTGAGCCGCAACAGTTCTTGTATGTTTTCGAGCTTTTCATCTCGTTTTCTTTTAATTTTTATTCTTTGTTTTTTGAGATTGTTTCTTTGTGCAATCTGCGGCATTAATAGGTTATCATATATCCACATGCGGTCAGATATATCTCCTGCTTGCGCAAACATGGCCCTTCTAATCTGTATTTGTTTTTCTGCTTGGGCACTCTGTGCTTTTAAAGCTTCTTCTTGCGCATATAAGGCCGCCCTGTCTTCGTATTCCAAAGGCAAGCATCTTTCTGCCGCTAATTGCGCCAATGCTTCAAGCCCTGCTCTGTTTTCGCTGTTTTCATAGCCATCGTGCTCCATGGATAATGCAATACTGCCAGAAACCAGCAACAATGTGGCTATAACTATCTTGATATTCATAAGTAACCTCTCATAAAAATTATTTTAATTGCTCTTGTATTTACTTTTTGCTTCTTGTATCTCGGTATTGAGCGCATTTATCTTGCTCTTATAACGATCTCGCTGAACCAGCGATTTTTTATATTCAGCTAAGGCAACCCTACGTTGTTCAGGAGTGTGAGAACTAGAGTCACTGGTGAGCTGACGAAACTCTTTGCCCAATTCATCTTCCATGATCTTGCCCTGCTCCTCAAGTATATTTTTAGCATCCTCAAGAAGCTCAACCAATGTCGCATTTTGTGGCAGGCCATTTCTTTTTTTCACCGGTGCTCGCGGCCTTAAAAGATACCAGCCGGCAAACCCAGCAATACCGATACCCGCTACAGTGCCGCCCGCTAACATCATCTTTTTTTTGTTCCAACGGCTTATTTGATGGTTTGATGGGGATATTTCTTTGAGTGCGGCAAGCAATCCGCCGACATATCGATCAACCCATGATGATGTGTGGCCATCAGCCCATGCCCCCGGCACTACACACAACAGACTGATTACAATAAACAGTGTGCGCGCGAGGATTATCACTCCCCGCCTATTATTTCTTACTGACATAAAAAACCTCTATGAAATATGATTTTGAACCATGGTGAATCACTGATTAACCACTTCTAAAAATTTTACCATAGAAATTAATTTTTATCCAGGCGCACCACGCTGTGCCGTAAATGGGTATTGCTAAAAGCGTTTTGATTTGAGATCGTTTTCCAATATTACAAGGTCGCGATACACCATCTCTGCCACGCAGGCTCTGCCGGGATAACACCTAGACCGTGGATTCATTGCTTCACGATTGATCATACAAAATTTTTGAGCCTCCTTCAGGCACTTCATTTCAGGCAATATGTTATCTGCGCCCACATATTTCATCGCGATTAATAGATTGGCTTTTGCTCTTGTGATTGCCTGGCGTCTTGTCATCCCTCGCTTGCCATACGCTTTTTTCTCGGGGATACGCGATTGTTTTTTGGGTTGCGGCGTGGCCACCGGTTGCCCGGTGAGTTCGGCAATGATCTGCGCCTTGAGAGATCTGGCATGATCTATATGCGTTTTTTTGAGATTTTTTATGACTTTTCTCAATGCTTGAGTATCATCGCCATTTATACGATAAGATTTGGGCATCCACCGACACTCCTCGTTATAAATTATTGTGTAGCATTGCAAATATTGTTTTTGTACAAGCTCTTTTTCTGCTTTCAGTTTTAGCGATATAGACTCCAACGTCGTGATCTTGGCACAAATCGATTTGATCGTTGGATCGCGGATAATCATTGCCTCACGCACAAGCACATCATTATCTGTGCCACATGGATTAATTGCATCAGAAGCAAGGAGCTCTTCAAGAAGGGAATTCAGTTCACGGGTCTCATTTTCTACCAGCGTGTGATCGCGAATAGTTTTAGCCAACGATTCACACGTCCGCACAAAAAGATCGTATTCCCGTTCGCGTTTGCCTCGCGAGCAGCAGAAGATGCGATCAACAGAAGCACCAATGCGAAAAGCAATTGTTTCATACCGGTTGTTGGTTTGATTATTGGAAAACCCATTGTATCCATCTTTGAACGCATAAAGAGGCCGCAGATGCCATGGCGCATCGCTAGAAGATTCACCGGCGCGCATGGTATGTAGCGCGAGAGCACATTGCACAATTATGAAAATGGTAATACGCATGAGCTATTTTCTCCGTATTAACTCAGTGAAGTTTTTTGAATAGTAAACTTTGGAGGTAAGTCTAATCGTAATCATCTGAAACTTCAATAGCATGCTCTGGTTCTGCAACGAAGAAAAGCATTCTGCAAAATTACCTAATTGAATTTCAATGCGCAACTGATACTCTTAATTAAAGAGGGTTTGTTCATCCACAAACAGTGTGGCCAAACACCCATTCGAAGTAATCTCAAATAAAGTGGAGAACATATCATGACCATCGTTAAAAAAATAAGGTTGTATATCTGCCTCGCGCTTACGACCATAACCATGGGCAATGCGCACGGGGCTGAGAGCTCCACTCAAGACGAATGGCCAGCTTATTCTTTAACGCTCGACATACACAGAAGAAATGAAACACCGGCATATGTTAAGTTTACGCTGATGGACAGAGGGCATGAGATAGGGCACATAAACGGATACCTGCCATATGCCGATGATGTTTATGGATGTATTCTGAGTCTGAATGTCGAGAATGCTTGGCAAGGCAAGGGTGTTGGGAGCTGGCTCCTGCAATTATTTACCAAAGAATGTGATAAGCGGGTGCATGGCGATCTGAACCAAGGCCTCAAGTTATACTCGCTGACGGGGAGTGTTAGTTTTTATGAAAAACATGGTTTTGTTAAAGAAAATCCGAACGCCATAAATGGTCCTTTTGACATGATTCGGAAAAAAAATTGATCAACATGGGTAATCTTTACCAAAACAGTATTTCGTTTGATTTGCAATAACATACTATCTGTACAAGATTGATGCTTGAACAAATAAAAAAGCCGCCGTATCTGATTTTTAACAGGCACCGCGGCTTTTTTATTGTACTTTTTATGGTTATTTAAAATCCATAGCCATTACCAAAAAAAGGCCCATTTTTATAGCCTAAATAATAGGGATATGCACGATAATAAGGGGGCAAATAATCTACATATGTAGGGCTTTTGTAAGAATAATAATTAGAATAATAAGGGTAATCCCACTCTGAATCATTATAATCTTCAAAATTTTGTCGTATGGGCTTATAGCTGTCTTTAAAATTTTCATCATCTTCTCTTAACCCAACAGGATTTGCATAACTATAGCCGGACCTATTGTGTCGCAATGGGCCTGAATCAGTACTTCGTGTATATCTTTCAGTAGATTCTCCTGATCCTCTACCATGATGATGGTGCATAGAGTGCTCAGAATTTTCATAAGGGCACGGTACATCATCAGCAACATCGCAATCTGCGCGCAAGGATGCCGCTTGAAGCATGAGTGCAATGGCAAAAATTCTCAATAATAGTGTTTTTTTATTCATTGTAGCCCTTTTTTTAATAATCTTGATATACGATAATTTTAATACAGATTAGATTAAATAATCAATGGTTTTGCAATATTATCATTGCAGTCTGAATATTTTTAATGTTATTTTGGTAATGGCAGAAAAACAAAGGAGAAACAATAATGATACGTATGATAAAAATAGCGCTTGTGCTCGGGCTATATTCCTCTTTTTTGATCCATGGCGCTGAAATTCCCGCTCAAAATTGGGATGTATCAATACAATGTAGCGACGGAACGGTTCACTTAACTCAACAGGAATGGGCTTCTCTCGTGAATGCATCTGAAACAATGAGAGATCTTGCAAATAATAGCCAGCAACCAGAAGACAATGCGGTGGTTCTAGACATGTCTACGATGAATAAAGAGAGACTGAAGCGTGTATTATCTCTTATACAAAATCAAACAGATATTAACAAAAAGCTGCAAACACTGAATTTTGAAGAACAACTATACTTATTCGGAGATAGTGATTTTCTGAATATTCCCTCCATTCTTCATCCTTTAAACCCCATCATAATTGAAGGTTTATCTGCAGATAAGGGTAATTTTTTGAAAGAATTCTCCAAAAACAAACAGGATGCCGTGATACGCTTAAGCTCTTATGGCATCGATATGAGCAACACTGATATTGGCTACGGCATGATTAAGCCCCGCCTCAATGATCTATGGGCTCCTTCGGTCATGCGTCTTACCGGCCATACAAATGACATAACGTCAGTAGCATGGAGTCCCGATGGCACCAAGGCTGCCTCTGGATCATGGGATAACACTATACGCGTAAATGATTCTCGTACGGGAGCTTTGCTCCTAACGATCACCGGCCATACAGATGCGATTACCTCAGTGGCATGGAGTCCTGATGGCACCAAGATTGCCTCTGGCTCACGCGATGAAACGGTATGCATCTGGAATGCTGCCACGGGCCAGCTGCTAAAAACGCTGCGGCCGCCTGCTGCATCTGTTATTACATCAGTAGCATGGAGCCCTGATAGCACCAAGATTGCCTCTGGCTCACGCGATGAAACGGTATGCATCTGGGATGCCGCCACGGGCCAGCTGCTAAACGTGCTGAACGGCCATACAGACATTGTCACATCGGTAGCATGGAGTCCTGATGGGACCAAAATTGCTTCCGGTTCGCAGGACAAAACAGTACGCATCTGGCACGCTGACACGGGCCAGCCGCTAAACGTGCTCAACGGCCACACAGACATCGTCACATCAGTGGCGTGGAGCCCTAATGGCACCAAGATTGCCTCCGGTTCGTATGACAAAACAATACGTATCTGGGATGCTATCACACACCAGCAGTTAAACGTGCTCAGTGGTCATACAGACATCGTCACATCAGTGGCGTGGAGTCCAGACAGCTCCAAGGTAGCCGGCTCACACGGCAAAACGATACGCATTTGGGACGTCATTACAAGCCAGCCATTATATACGTTGGCCGACCTTAAAAAAATAAGTAATCCTACTCCTAATAACCGTCCTGCGCTTTCTCCTGTTGCGCGCGCGGCTCTTCCTAGACTTTTCGTGTTTGGTGGTACGTTTCTTTACGCCGTTGTTGGATATCTTGCCTTCTTGCGCCCTGGCACGGTTAAAAGGAGGCGTGAAATAAATGAAATGATCACCCTTAATAATACCTACAAACACAACACCAGCTTTGAACCAGGCCCTCTTCTATCAACAAATATGGCGCGTCTTGATGCAATCTATGCCATACTTCTCGCCCCACTTGGTGTCCTCGCTGGCCTGGATAGCATACCTATACTCAAAAGTATCACTCAGAAACACCTTGCTCCCGAGCGCATTACTTCAGTGGCATGGAGCCCTGATGGCGTCAAAATTCTGTCTGGTTCAACAAATAGGCTTGTTCGCATCTACGACGTAAAGCCACTTTTTTTTATTCGACACATTACCATGCTAGAAGCCTTTGAGCTGCTTACCACTTTTCAAGACAAGCCACTTGCGGTTGCGCAAGAGCTCTTTGATGCAATAATATTTAAGAAAATAGAGAAACAAGAAACATACAAGCTACCATTATCGAAAAAAGAGGTAATTCAATCGCTTGTGCGCACGCGCAACAACCCAAAAGCTTCTTCTTCGAATGCTACTCAACAATAGCCATTTTTTATGTATTGTTTTAGTAGAATTTTTTTTGTAACGGGCTTCATAATCTTTTTATTGTAATTCCCCCAGTTTTTATTATAATCTCCGATAGTGCCTTTTGGTCAATAAACTCACGCGATAAAAAAGATGTTTGTAATGAAGAAGTTAGGGATAGTATTAATAATATTTTTTATGCTGTTGCCAGGATGCGCGCATATCAAAAGAACAAAAATCGCGCAGCAAGACGCCCCCTTAAAACAACAAAAAAATAGTGTGCCCACCGTACAACAAAACAGCGAAAAAAAACCTATTCTTGTCTCATTTGCTCCGGCAATGTTGTACAAAAAAGATACGGACAGCAGCAGTGCACAGCTAAAAAACATGCAAGAAATCCTTGATTTGCTTCCTTCTTTAAAAGCAAGTAGCTACCTGTCACTTGCCTATCATGTATTGCTTCAAGAAACATCTCCCCTTAAAGATAAAATCACCCTGTACCATGCATTAAAAAAATTATCTCATGACCAATCAACCAATGATGTATTACAGTTTTTTATTCACGTATTATCTGAAAATGAAGCCTATCTGACCGAACATCCTTTACGTGATTTACACACTTCTTTGGTAAATGCCTCTTCTCTTGAGTCATCTGATTTTTTTAAAGAGCATCCTGAGATTAGTGATGTAGTCTGGCCACTTGAGGAATTATACAAAACGGGAAATAACCTGCTGCAGGAGGCGGTACGCCTTAACAATTATGCAGCGGTGCACTATTTGCTTAAAAAAGGAGCGCTGCCGCGCCACCTTGATGATCCGCGTGGAGCGGTGCTTGCTTTGGAATGGGCAGATAAATATAGATATCAGAATATTGCCCAAGAGCTTTCATTAACGCTTAATCAAATCAGCGGCGAGCATATTACGATCCTTGACGAACTGTTATATAAAGATCCCCATGCTGCACAATTAGTGCGTAAATACGGGGGCAAAAGAGCAATTGAGCTTATTTAGAACTTGTCACAAGAATGTAAGGGGTTTGATCCCTTGATCACCAATGATCAATCTAGCGGGTAGATCGCTTTTGCAACACGTCATCCTCTTGAGAACCATTGTGTCGATCGATATGTATAAAGAAATCATCGGTAGCGCCTCGTTCCGTGGCGGTACGGCGAGGCTCGCTATAACCGTTGCCCTCATCTAGTCCCAGGACGAATTCACCATCACGGTTTTCACGCACCCTTACCTTATGACGCTCAAGAAAAGAACCCATTGTTCCCTGCTTGTGCGCAGCTCGCAAACGCTTGTCAACATTACAATCTGACACAGAGTGTATTTTACCGTCCATCAAGACAAAAAATGATTTTCGATTATAGCCCACCTCTATATTTTTAACAGAACTGGCTGCATTGATTGTTTTTTGCGATTGGATAAAGCTGACATCCATTTGCGCCTCATGATTATTGTTTTCTGCCGCGCATAATATGAGGGGGAAGGTGAAGAATAATTTTTTAAACATAAACTCTTTCATTGAGATGCACTTTCCATGCGCATCACCTTTTAAAAACTTTACTTATTGTCAAATATATATTTCTATCTTATATAAATTAATTCACCCCTGTCAACAACAAAGGCCCTGGTGATCTGGAAACACCGCATACGCCGCTTTCGAATCACCGTAATTTTCCGATACGCTCTTCATAAGTGCCTATGCGTAAATTGACGAGCAATACCAAATGATTTATTCTTCTCCTCGATTAATAAATATATTGTAAGGAGATTTGCATGAAGAGTTTATATTCTGTTGTACTGTTTTTTAGTCTCATCAATAACAACTACGCTCACTCAACATATGACGGCTTGATAGAAAATCTTCATGCTGCCT
This sequence comes from uncultured bacterium, assembly GCA_963707655.1. Lineage (GTDB taxonomy): Bacteria > Babelota > Babeliae > Babelales > Vermiphilaceae > JAKAUA01. The sequence continues at coordinate 789,652 of OY970172.1, forward strand.
GCGTTGACACCGTTGATTTCTTATTCACCGACATTCTTGGCTCGTTGCGCTGTGTAACCGTTCCCCTCCTCGCTGCTGCTGACGCTTTTAAGAACGGTATGGAATTTGATGGCTCATCTATTCCCGGCTATGTATCAATCTATGAAAGCGATATGCATCTCAAGCCCGATATGAACACATTGCAGATCGTAGACAATAAAGCACATGTCATATGCGATATTTATTGCTCCGCTTGCGATCCTTATGAGGGGGATCCGCGTTACTTATTGAAAAAACAATTAGAGCGCGCGAAAACATTAGGATATGAATTTTATGTAGGTCCAGAATTAGAATTCTTTTTATTAGATAATCAAAACAACGATCCTGTTGATGCAAGCTGTTATTTTGATGCAAGCGACACAACTTCTCTTGACTATCAAAAACGCACATTGATAAATGCATTGGTACGAAACGAGATTGGTGTTGAAAAATGGCATCACGAAGTCGCCAAAGGCCAACACGAAACAAGCCTTCACTATGCTGACGCATTGGTTATGGCTGACCAAATTGTGCGCGCAAAACAAGTACTAAAAATGCAAGCGTATGAATTGGGCCTTCGCGCATTGTTCATGCCAAAGCCCTTTTTCGGCATGAACGGCAGTGGCATGCATATTCATTTTAGTTTGTATGATAGCGCTTTATGCAAAAACGCTTTTTACGAAAAAGATAACCCACTCTATTTATCAGACACCGCGCACCATTTTATTGCCGGTGTTTTAAAATATGTGCCCGCAATGAGCGCGATTTGCAATCCTACCGTTAATTCATACAAAAGATTGGTTGCCGGTTATGAGGCGCCGGTCTATGTTTGTTGGGCGTCAAAAAATAGAAGTGCCTTAGTCAGAATTCCACAAATTGATGCAACGCAAGCATCTGCTGCTCGTGCTGAATTACGTTCGCCCGATGCCATGAGCAATCCGTATGCGTTGTTTGCTTTGCTGTTGGCCGCAGGCTTGCAGGGCATAGAAGATGAGCTGGAATTGGCTCCTCCCGTAGAACAAAATTTGTACAAACTTTCTTTAGAACAAATAAAAACGAGCGGCATCACTATGTTGCCCGAATCGTTGCAAGATGCGCTGATATGCTTGAGCCAAAATGATTTTGTTAAGCGCGCATTGAGCGATCGTTTTGTCCAAGAGTTTGTATACATAAAGCAAAAAGAAGTTGAGCAATTTAATCGTACAGTTACTAATTGGGAATGGAAGCAATATGCGTCAAAATGACTGTATGATCATTGTTTCCGCGATGTTTCGTATTGACTGAATATCAAGATCTTGACATGTATATAATAGGTTGTTACGATCATCCTCATAAATAGTTTTTGCTATTAACAATGTCCCTAAATGAACAATACATCTTTGTATTGTTCACCCCCCTAACCCTTCAGCTTTCATAGTTGGAGGGATTTTTATTTCTGGCTGATTGCAGTAATCATCTCTAGATGGCAACTCATTTTATAGTGGTCATGAGTATGAGATTGCAGCGTGAAGTTGTTGCACAGCAACATTGGCCTGCCACGCAAAGCTTGAAGATAATTTTGAATTTTATTCGCATCTCCCTCTGCTTGCAGAACAAGAGCATCGACTTGATACCAAGTATATTTTTTTGAAATTTTATTGTGTGTGCATGACGTAACAACGAGCCCTGCTTTTTGTGCATCTTGCATAATCATTAGCAGAACATTTTTTATGCTCTGCGCAGCATAAGCAGCATACTCTGTTTGCAATAACGCGAGCGCCTGCTCCGTAGAGGTCGTTAAGTGGTGAATATGCTTAATCTCTTTTATTCTGTTTTGGCAATGCACCATTTCAGCTTCGTACCTTTGTTGCTGCTGTGTAATCGGTTTATGCAGCAGTAAATACCAACTCATTATGCATGCACTTATTATTGTTAGGCTCAGTAGATAACGTGTGGCGCGAGAGAGTCCCGCTATGGCACCATAATAACGATTGCCACGAGGAATAAAATATGACATCAAGCTACTCTTCCTTTTTTATGAAGGCTTGTTCAAACTAAAATTAAAATGTTGATTTTGTCCACTGCATTGGATCAACGGCAGTGTTGTTCACGCGCAATTCCCAATGAAGATGATAGCCCGTTGCATAGCCGGTTTTTCCTAATGTACCGATAGGGTTCCCTTTGCTCACCTTTTGGCCAACAGTAATATTGGCAAAATCTTCGAGATGATAGAAGAGCGAAAGCACGCCGCAGCCATGATCAATAACTACCGTGTTTCCGCTAAATGCGTAACGGTCCTTAACCACAACAACCCCGTCTTGCGTTGCCCAAATAACGCTCTTTGGAGCATTAATGACATCAAGAGCTTTGTGCATGTAGCGGCCGCGCTCTTGAGTGGTGCGTATGGTGCCAAAATCGCACGTAATTTTTGCTATATCAATCGGCGTGCAAAAAGTGCCGCGCCACAATTTTTCTTGTGGGGATTGCAACGCCAATTTTTGCAAGTTTTCTTCTAGATCCGCCATGGCAAGATCGATCTGCTTTTCTTTTTGTACTGTTTCTGCACTCACTTGCAAATTCTGCTTTTTGAAAGGGTACATAATGATTTGGAATTTATTTTCCAAGTTCAAGACGTTCCCAACATGATCGGCAACTTCTATTGAAAAGAGATATTCATTAGGAGTCTCTTCACAAGGAATCGGGATAAAACACTCATAAATAGGTGATTTGGAAGACTCTTTTACGCAGTGATAGCCGGTTGCCAAGGCATTTATTTTTGCTGCTTTAATTTCTTTATTTACTTGAAACTGAATGTGTAATGTTCTTCCCTGGAATACCTTATAATCGGCATCGGGCCTTACAAGAGCTGCTTGCAGCGGCATGTTATCAACTATAAAATTATACTGCACTGAATTCTTATTCTTGTGAAACGTTGAATCAGTCAATTCAACAGTAAGATTATGGGCACCATTTGCGATTGTTTTGGTAGGAATGGTGAACGGATAATTTTGTTGTTTACTGCCAAGGCGATAGTTGCTGCTCAGCGGCTGGCCATCGAGCAAAACGCACAGATCACCTGCTTTACTGCTCGCTATTTGACAGACAAGATCTCCCGAATAAAAACAACCCTCTTGTATACCTTGAACAGCAATAACCGGAAGCGCTCTATCAAAACAATAGATATATATTCCCCAGCCCAGCCAACCAGTCAGAATAGTTCCTGCAACTATTCCCGCATATTTAATTTTGAATTCCACTGAAAACAACCTCTTTTTTATAGTGCATTGAAAACAACTTTTTGACCGTGTCTTAATATAAATCTTTTTGTGCTACTTTACCAGAAAAAACCCAAGATTTTGCAGCTGTCGAATGATATGTTTGATGCCACCATACCGCATCGAGTTATTTATGTAATGATATCGCCGGAAACGTTATTAGAAATAGCCTTTTGCTTCACACGCTTTTATTGAATTATAATTTCAAATATAAACATGTGTTGACAGTGGTTGCTGTTTTTGTGGTAAAATTGCATTAATAAAGATAATTTCTCTATGCTCATGGTAAAATAAGGAAATTTCATGAATTTTAAAACAATTTTATATACATTCATGTTAATGTTGACCCCTGCACTTCTCCATGGAATGGCACAACCGCCACAACCGGTTCAGTCTATTGCCAATGATGCCAAAGCACGAGTAACCGAGGCCATACAAAAAAACGATTTTGCGGCAGCACAAAAAGTCATCAATGAATTACAGATCACACACCAGAGCGTCAGGGCTCCAGGGCCAGCATCTGTCCTGGCAGACATGGTAAAACAGTTGCAAGTAATTTTGCAGCAAGCAATGGCGAATTATCAACAACTGAATCAGCCGATAGCTCCCGCGCCACAACCGGCATTAGTTCTGCCTGCACCTAAATTTAATCCCCAAGCTGGGATGCTCCCAAAACCTCAACCCGCGCCGAGCACGCCAGCGCCAATGGCCTATCCGCAAGCGGGGATACTCCCAACGCCTCAGCCAATGCCAGGAGTTATACCTGCACCTAAATTTAATCCCCAAGCTGGAATGCTCCCAAAACCTCAAGCCGCACCGAGCGCGCCAGCGCCAGTGGTCTATCCGCAAGCTGGACGACTACCGGCATATCAACCGGTTCCAGTGAGCTATTCGCAGCAACCAGCGCAATCACCAACAGCTCAGCTCATGCCAGGAGTTGTACCTGGACGCCTACCGATACTTCAACCAGCGTCACCAAATACCCCGGCAACACCGCAAATAATGCCTGGACAACAACTCCAAGGACAACCAACGCCAGTAGGCTACCCGCAAGCTGGTCGACTGCCTACACCAGCAGCCCCGGTGGTAAATCCGCCCCAACAAGCTCCATCGTTGCGGGGGCAGCCCGTTGTCCCGGCACATGTACTTGCAACAATGGCAAAGAACAAACCGGCACTCTATCCTGCAATGGCATATCTAGGGCAATACATGCAATCACCAGCACCAAGCGCACCAGCAAACATTGCGGCTGGACAGCTGCAAGTACCGGCTGCAAATGAAATCCCCACGAGCATAGAAAATTTATCAGAGATGGAGGCGAAAACCGCGATAATCAAAGCTCTTCTTCATGGTATAGAACAAGGAATACGGGCCGGGAATACCTTCAATGCCATTGCTGCAAAAAATTGCTGGCTCCAGCATGTAATGCAGGAATGGGGTGCCGGTGCCGCCTATCAAAAATATGTTGAAGATACAATTATCAAAGGGGTCAAGAGCCGCTATGGGTCGCTGGACACAAGCAATCAGAACACCGTAAATGCGTTCATCAGAGCCAGCGCGAGCGACCCACTTTTTGCAGCGGCTTATATATTTACTTTAGACAAAGCGGCTTTCCCTACCGTTGCAAACACTATCAAGTCTTATCAAGTCTTTAATCCATTGCAGAATCAGATAGATCAATTCATTAAAGATCAAGAGTATGAAAAAGCCATTAGTTATGCTTACCTTTTTAAGGATTTGAGTTCAATATACCGTGAAAATCGAAGTCCTCAGCAAAACACCGCAGGAAATCCTTTTTTGCTTGATACATTAACAATGGCCCCAGATACGTTTAAGAATATCGATGAGCAATTAAAAGGGTTATTGAGGGTCAATGACAATACAAAAATCAGAGAGATGATTAATAATTTGTATGCAGAAAAAAAATACATCACTGCCAGTTATGTGTGGATGATTTCATCAGCATACAATGTCGTTTACTCTCAAATCCCAGCAGCAACAAGTGCAAATCAGCCCGCCGCCAGCGAGATAACGGATAGCGCTCCGTTCAATATTGCCTTTGATCAGTGGTACAGCAGCTGTAACGCGGCGCTACAAAATTCTGCGGTTAAACCATTATCTTTTGATGCATTTAAGCAGGCCATGAATATATTCATAAATAAGACCAAAGCACGATTTGCCAATGCAAATAAATGGTTCAACACCGATAACTTGAATACCAATATTCCCGAAGGAAACATACCTTATGTTGAACGCGTGCATATTCCCAAAGGCTCTATTGTTGGGTTCCATGCTGATATTCATGGCAACGTGCAGGCATTAAACAGTTATTTGAGAGCGCTTGCAGATAAAGGTTATCTAGATAAGCAGAACCAATTTAAAATAGCTGATCCTAATTTTTACCTCATATTTTTAGGGGACTATGTTGATCGCGGCATTTTTGGCGTAGAGGTTTTATACACTCTCATGCGCTTAAAACTCACCAATCCCGATCGTGTATTCTTGGCACGCGGGAACCATGAAGACGCAGACTTCCAAAACGTGCTGCCTAATGGCCTACTTACCAGAGAAGTGGCTACCAAATTTGGCGTTCAGATTGAGAATGAGCTTGCCAAACTCCTTCCATCGCTCTATAACTGCCTGCCTGTTGCACTATACACACAAGTGGGCAATGCAGCTAAAAAAGAATATATTTTGTGTTGCCATGGTGGTTGGGATGTAGGTTATGATCCAGTGCCGTTTTTAACAGCAAATAAAACCTACCATGCTTTTGATACGCTACATTACAAAGACATACTTGATCAATTACCCGGTGACATTCGCACCACACTTCAATCGTTTGCCAACAGGTATCCGCGAGGCGCGGGGAAATACACGCAAAATCCTAAAATAACAGATATAACTAGTTTAGACTTTTTGTGGAACGATTTTTATTATGAGGATGAAACAACAGTTGCTGAATTCATGGACGGGAGAGGCTTGCAAATGGGCCAACCGCTCATACAAGCGCTTCGTAGCCTGACGGCACACAATGGTATTAATATTCAGGCTATTTTTAGAGCGCATCAGCATTCCGGCCTCAGCAGAGCCCCAATGTGGATGCGCGCAATGGTCGATAATAAAGTTACTAAATTGTGGCCACTTGCAAGATCTGCGGACCCTGCCCTATGGCTCGGCATGGTTATTACCTTTTTAGTTTCACCTAATGAAGGATACCCAAATACCTTTGATTCCTGGGGAGAATTGCACGTGGGAGACGATTTTGTCTCATCAAGCATGGAAACGTTCCAAAATAATAAAAATGTCGGCATCAAGACTGAGGTCCCAACGCCAAGTCCATCGTCGCGTTCGTTATTCCCCATGTCCTTTGGATCATCGGAACAGCTATAAAAAGACGGATTGAAAAGCTCTCGCGCATCCAACTGACGAGAGCTTTTCAATCTTTAGGCCCTATTGCTTTGGGAACTTCTTTGACTACGTCTTTGGCATCTTTATCATCACGCAGTCCTTTATAGCGCCCTACGCGAAGCTTATTTGCTTGTGTCCAATTTGCAAAATGGACCTCGGCTACCATTACAGGCTTCACCCAGAAAATATCTTTTGTCTCTCCATCATAATTACTAAAAGGGCATTTTGCGGTAGTTATTTTTGCCAATTTTTTTCCAAGCATTTCAAGCACCGTCTGAGTATAACCGGTACCTACCTTGCCCGCGTATACAAGTTTTCCTTTATCGTAGTAGCCGACCAACAGAGCGCCAAAATATGTACGCGCACCTTTGGGTTTGGTGTACCCACCAATAACCAATTCCTGTTGCATGATGCATTTGAATTTAAGCCAATCGTGTGAGCGAACCCCAACATAGGTGCCATCGATACGTTTTGCAATAAGTCCTTCCCATTTCAGTTGGCACGCCTTTTTAAAAAATGCTACGCCATTGCCCACTTTATGTTCGGTGTAGACAAGCATTTTATTGTAATCAAGCAGCTTTTTTAAGAGCTCCTTGCGCGCATACAGTGGCAAATTGCGTATATCATATCCTGCAACATACATGAGATCAAAGATACAATATTGAATCGGAATACTTTTTTCTTTTGTTGTACCGGCTTGGCTATTGATCCGGCCCTGCAACAATTGAAAATCTGATACCCCCGCTTTGTTTTTGCTTACTATTTCACCATCGATAATAAAATTATCTGCTTTCTGCTTGAGCAAGGCATCTACCAGCTCGGGATAGGTATTATTCATGCTTTTTTGATTGCGCGATACAAGATATACTTTGCCTTTTTTCTTAATCACCAGGCAGCGTTCCCCATCAAACTTGTGTTCGTAAAGCCAATCATTGCGGGAGAAATACTCTTTTGTGAGAGTCGCCAGCATGAGTGGCATGAATAACGGTTCGTCTGTTTTTTTACGTTTTTTTAAATTTTCTGCAGAGAGGCCGGTAAATAGATCTTTTTTCATTTATTTTTTCCCCCTGTCATACTATACAATACAGATCCTGATGTTCTACATAAAATTTAAAGGGGCAAAACAGAGAAGAGTCTTGCCCCTTTATGCGCGATATTGGTTACATTACTTAATCATTGCAAGCAATTGTTCCGCTGCTTTTTTGATCTCTTGATCCCCATCTTGGCCGGCTTGTTTTATTGCAACAAGCAGGGCGCTTTTATGCACTACGCTAAAATCGCCAAATGGGTAAACAAATTTTGATTTATCTTTTGGGTCTGCGTCTGTATTGGTCCCCAGAAACCAGGTGCCATATTGCTCAAGGCCGTGGGTATTCAGGTAGCGGACCTGTTCACTCGGAGTTGCCTGTACTTCATCCCAGTTATTGGTATCGTGTTCAATTTCGAGCCCTTTTTTAATCATTGATGCGGCAAGATCATAGGCTGCTTTATTTAATTTTATAGCCATGAAATCTCCTTTTTTTGGAAAAAATTAAGATATAATTCTTTTTTGTAGCCTATATGGTCGCCCTCCTAAAAGTCAATTATCCGAATGGATGGGACAAGGATTATTTTCATACGTTTTCCACCAATTATTGCATTTGTTATGAGCCGATTTATGTGTTATAATTTCTATTAAATAATTAATGAATGAGGCAAAAACCATGGATCGATCATACCCAAACAGTCCCGGGGTCTATTTCTTCAAAGACCAGAACAATGTCATTATTTATGTTGGTAAGGCGCTTTCTTTGCGCGACCGCATTCGTTCCTACTTTCAAAAAACAACCTCCGGCGATTTTCGATCTGACTGGAAGGTCAAATCTTTGCAAGAAGAATATCGGACCATTGAAGTGATAGTCACCGCCAATGAGACCGAAGCCCTTTTATTGGAAGCGCAACTAATCAAGGAGCATCAACCCAAATACAATGTGTTGCTCAAAGACGGACAGCCTTTTTTATATATTATGATTACCGGCGGACACTTGCCGGAATTTAAAATTGTACGTAATAAAAAGCTAAAAGGGCGTTATTTTGGCCCTTTTATAGAAAAAATGCAAGCGCGCAAAGTATACAGCTTTTTACAGCAAACTTTTCAGCTCACCTTGTGTAAAATGAAGATTGAGCAAGGGTGTCTAAAATACCACTTGGGTACCTGTGCCGGCAACTGCCGACCCGATTTTAATGCCGCCGATTATCAATTTAGAGTCAATCTGGCTCTTGCCGCGCTTACTGATGATCAGGTAGCTTTTAAAAAACAGATACAAGAAAAGATCGTTGATTACAATCGCCAATTTTTATTTGAAAAAGCAAAGCATTTGCATGAATATTTACTGAATATCCAACACATTTTCAGAGTATTGAAAATCCGTTTTTCTGAAGATAAATTTGCGGCTCAGGTTGCACGCATTACGGCGCCACAAACAATCCCTGCCGACATGCAGGCTCTGGCCACAGAGCTACAAAACTTTTTGGGTGTTGAAAAGCCACTCATCACGATTGATTGTTTTGACATCTCCCATTTTCAGAGCCAGGCAATAGTTGGTTCTTGCGTGCGCTTTACCAATGGGACACCCGACAAACGAAAATTTCGTCATTTTAAAATTAAAACACTACAAGAACAAAATGATTATGCGGCACTGCATGAAATTGTGCTCCGCCGCTACAAAGAGGGAAACGATCTTCCTGATTTAATTCTTATTGACGGAGGCAAGGGTCAATTAAATGCAGTCAAGCACCTTTATCCGCAAGCACTTTTTGTCTCATTGGCAAAGCGTGAGGAGACATTATACTCTCCTACATTTCCTGATGGCAAAAAGCTTGATCTTCATACCGGCGTTGGGCGATTATTAATTGGACTGCGTGATTATGCGCACCATTTTGCTATCACCTATCATCGCAAAAGAAAACAAATGATATTTAAAGGAGCGGTATGAGCCCTGAACAATTTACCAATGCCAGCCAAGAACTTATTAACGCCAGTGCCACCATTGCGCGCGAACATCATCACGGTACACTGTTGCCGATTCATACACTAGCCGCCGGCCTTAACCAAAGTTTGTGCCTCGATTTTTTTAGCACACTAGGTGTACCCGTTGAGCAATTAAAAAATATAGTTGAAAAAGAGCTCGCAAAATTGCCCCAAGTGAAGGGGAGCGAGCTTGCTGTTGACCCGTCACTCGATACCTTTTTGCGTGCATGCAAACAAGAAGCAGATGCCTTGGGAGATGCTTACATCAGTCTTGAGCAATTTTTAATTCAGTGGGTCAGCAACAGTGTAATGCCAAGCTCAATACAAGATTTTTTTAAGAACTTAAAAATTAACAAAGCAACTGTTCTTGCTTATTTAAAAGAGTTGAGGAAAGGGAAAACCGTGACTGATAAAAATGCTGAAAACAAATATCAAATTTTAGAAAAATATTGTATCGATGTCACTTCTCTTGCGCGCCAGGGCAAGCTGGATCCGGTGATTGGTCGCCATGAAGAAATTAGACGCGTGATTCAAATTTTGTCCCGCCGCACTAAAAACAATCCGGTTCTTATTGGAGAGCCCGGTGTGGGCAAGACGGCAATAGTAGAGGGCATCGCACAACGCATTATTAATCATGATGTGCCGGAAAGTTTACAGAATAAAAAAATATTCTCGCTCGATTTGGGCCTTCTAATTGCCGGTGCAAAATATCAGGGAGAATTTGAAGACAGATTAAAAGGAGTCCTGAAAGAGATTGAATCGGGTGAGGATCAAGTTATTCTCTTTATTGATGAATTGCATATGCTCGTTGGCGCCGGTTCTGCCGGCGGGGGCATGGATGCATCAAACCTTTTAAAGCCGGCATTGGCACGCGGCACCTTGCACTGTATCGGTGCAACTACACTGAAAGAATATAAAAAATATATAGAAAAAGATGCTGCGCTTGAGCGCCGTTTTCAGCCTGTTGTGGTGCAGGAACCCAGCGTTGATGATGCGATTTCTATTTTGCGCGGTTTAAAAGAGCGCTATGAATTGCATCATGGTATTCGCATTACTGACCAGGCATTGGTTGATGCGGTGCTGCTCTCTACCAAATATATCCCCGATCGTTTTCTGCCGGACAAAGCAATAGATGTCATTGACGAAGCAGCGGCGATGGTAAAAATGTCTATTGATTCCCAGCCTGAATCGCTTGATAAAATTGAACGCAAAATTCGCCAGCTTGAGATAGAAAAAGTTGCTTTAGCCAAAGAGAAAGAAATTGAAGCTTCAAAAAAACGGCTTGCCGAACTTGAAAAAGAGCTTGGTGAATTAAAAGAACAGCATACAAAACTGCGTGCGCAATGGCAGGCAGAAAAGGCACCGCTCGAAAAAATAAATAAAATTAAAGAAGATATCGAAGCCGCATCGGTGCGATTTCAGGAAGCTGAGCGCAATGGAGATTTTGCCAAAGCGTCGGAAATTAAATATGGTGCGATTGCAAAACTTGAGCGTGAATTGATTGATGAACAAAACAAATTGAAAACGAGTGATGCGCCGCTCATCAAACAACAGGTTGACGTTGATGACGTGGCAAGCGTACTTGCGCGTTGGACCAAAATTCCTGTCGAAAAACTTAAAGCAAGCGAAGCTGAAAAGCTGCTCAATATGAGCTCATTGCTTGAACAAAAAGTGATTGGCCAAAATGAAGCAATAGAAAAAATTGCGCAAACTATTCAAATGCATCGTGCCGGCTTGACCGACCCTGACAAACCCATTGGCTCATTTCTTTTTCTTGGCCCAACGGGTGTAGGCAAAACAGAAGTGGCAAAAACATTGGCCGATTTTCTTTTCAATGATGAAAAACGCATTATCCGCATTGATATGTCTGAATATATGGAAAAGCACACGGTAGCGCGTCTTATTGGTGCGCCGCCGGGTTATGTTGGCTATGAAGAAGGGGGCCAATTAACGGAACAGGTCCGCAGACATCCCTATAGCGTTATTCTATTTGATGAAATTGAAAAAGCGCACCCTGATGTTTTCAATATCTTTTTACAAATTCTTGATGAAGGCCGCTTAACTGATAGCCAAGGGCGCACCGTATCTTTTAAAAACTGTATTATTATTATGACCTCAAATCTTGGATCAGATATAATTTTGCGTGAAACAACAATTACTCCGGCAGTGCGTTCGGCAGTAGATGCATTGTTACACAAAACATTTAGACCTGAGTTTTTAAATCGTATCGATAGCATTGTTTTCTTTAGAAAACTGAGTGAAGAAGATGTGCAAAAAATTGCGTATATTCACATAGGCGAGTTAACACAACGATTGCAGGAAAAACAGATTCAGCTCAGCGTTGATGATGCTGTTGTTGCCCATGTAGCACGTGAAGGCTATGCCCCTGAATTTGGCGCACGACCTCTTAAACGCGTAGTGCAGCAACAGATTATTGTGCCTATTTCACGATATTTGCTTGTGCACGCGGGGGTAAAAACAGTAAAAGTATCCATGCGCAATGATCAGGTTGTTGTTGAATGATTGTTTATTTGTCGAAACAATCTTCTTCTTGGGTAACGCTGATACCAGATCCATTTGATACCAATGCTGCGCCATCCCATAAAAACACTGCCGACATTGCAGGATTATAATTGGCGACAGCGTATTTTTTGCATACGTGTTTCCCGTACACCCAAACTTGATATCCGCTCGATATCTCTTCTAGCGTTTTTATCAACCGCCGCACAGAAGATTCGGCAGGAATCTCTAATGCTTTAATTATCATTGGTTGTCCATGGCGCGAAGTGTCTGCATAATCATAATAAGAGATATCAACAATGCCAATACTGATGGGTTCAGGCGATGCATTACAAACAATGAAATTGGCTTCGCCATGCTCAGGAAAAGATTCTGCGGCATATGAAGGCGTAAACACCAGTAGAAACACGGTACTGAGTATTATTTTGTAATTCATTTTTTTATCCTGGAGGGTAGATGCGTTGACTAAATATTTAATTTTCGAAATTTACATCACCATCATGCTCTTCGCCTATTGTTGGCCAGAAGTCATCCTCTTCCTCATCTTCAGAATCTCGATCAGAAACAATATTATTATCAGTAAACGTACTTTGAATCGTAAGACCCGATCGTGTTTTTGTGCCATTTTGTGCTTTTAACTGATTGTTATTCCAGACAACATATGCATTGTTTTCATCGGGATGAATAGCATACGTGGCAAAAGGGGCATCATCTGGGCCGTTATTCCATATTGAAATGTCATAACCCCACAAATCTGGTAACTTTTTCTTGCTCATTCTCAAGACACCAGGCTCATTGTCTCGCATCGCAGCAACTCTAGTTTTAGGAAGTAATACTTTCTCCGGAAACTCCCAACTATCAACAATTCGTACCCAAATTGGAGTCTGATCCATGTTAACTATTTCAAATTCCCATGATGAAGAGCGTTGAGTAGCTAATGGTGTAGTTTCAGTAAGATATCCCCGCTCGCTTGCCTGCAGCATATTGCCGGCAACAAAGATCGCGATACTCAGTATTATTTTGTAATTCATTTTTTTATCCCCAATACATGATTCTTCATAATTATTTTCATTTCAATGTCTCTATGTTGTTTTTTAAACTCAAGCCCGATTGTGTAGTTTTATCAAAAATGCCTTTGCCTTTTTGCGGGCGCAATGAACCATCTTCCCAGCTCACGTAAATAGTTTTACCTGTGCCATCTATTTTGTACTGAGCAACAGGCATTATTTGAGTTTTATACGAGTACACAGTGATGCTGGTTTGTTTGTTCAAATCAAGGCCCGACACACGCACATAACCAAAGTCTTTTTCTTTGGCCAAATCAAAACGGACCGCCGGCTTTGGAACTTCAAATTTATTCAGAAGCTCGCGTCCATTATTAGTAACGGTTATGTACACGGGCGCCGCATATTTATTTTTAAATTCAAGATCCCAGATTGATGCGCCAAGGAGTTTGCTTGCAGGAAATCCTGTTTCTATTTTCGGCGCAAGTGGAGCAGCGAATGCCGATACCATTGATACAATCGCGGTAATGAAAACAAGACTTTTTGTTATTTTCATCATGATATTTTTCTACCTTATTTTTTTGCTATTTCATTGTCAGCAATATTTCCCAACAGAGGAAGTCCTGACTGTGTCTCATCCCCTGAACCTTTTTGCACGCGCAACTTATTGCCTTCCCACGTGAGATACATCGCTTTTCTATTTTTGTTTTGTTTTATAAAAAATGAATAGGTCGGCTTTTCTTGTATATTAACCGTAAGCCCGGGATTTTTCACCGCATTTTGATCCCATATGAATAAGGTTGTGGCTTGCGATGGATCAAAATTAGCCAGACGCAAATAACCGGCGTCAGCTTCATTCTTTCCTTTTGAAGCCTGCACTCGGGTGTTTGGGTTTGGTTCATTGAGCAAGCGAGGCAACTCTTTGTTGTTTGATGCCTTAAAGTTTTCGGGAACAGGAATTAAGGGAACCAACTTTCCTTGTGTTCCCAGTGCGTTGCTTTGCACTTGCATAAGTTGTACGTATATGGGTTCTTTTGTTTTGTTTTTCAATTCAAATACCCAGTACCTGCTCGCATTGGCCGTTGTTTGTACCGCTACTTCTTTGCAAGCGGCAGTGTCTGCCAAGGCTACGGAGTTCAATAATCCGACTGTTATACTCAACAGTGCTACTATTGTTTTCTTCATGTTTTCCCTCTCATCAAATCATTTTAAAAAAACGGGTGCTTAGTTTAAAAGCACCCGAACCATTATTTTATAACCGTGATATCACCATTGCTCACGTTTTGATTCAAACTCAGGCCACTATTGGTTTTGCCTGCTTTTCCACTGCGAGGACCGGTTTGAGGACGAACCCCATTTTTATCTACCGTTACATAGGCAGTTTTGTCGGTGGCAAATTCAATGAGCCAATCAGGCTTTGGCGTTACGGCCCATGTCCCTTTTGAGACAAGGTTTTTACTTATATCTATTTTTTGAGGCTTCTTGCTCCACACTGCCAAAGCAGTTTTTTGTTTAATGTCTGTTTTAAATGCCCTGCTGCCTTCTTCAAACAATCCGCTCGACTTGATTTCAACAGGATCATTGAAAGTAAAAGTAACACCCTTGAGGCCGGTAGCATTTATCACAGAAACCCAAACACTGTTTCCTGTTTTATTCAAAACCTCTACCCCGTAACCGGTTGTGGCATATGGCTGAGGCTCACCAATAAAACTGGCAACCGCGTTGAGAATATCAGCAGAAACATAATGAACTGAGCCGAGTGCGCCTAAAAGCGCTATTAATAAAAGTTTTTTCATTGTTGCTCCTGAATTTTACCATTACTCAATTGTAAAAAAATATTTTTATCAGAAGGGCTCAGTCTGTGTGTTACATCAGCTGTTGGTGTAATATTGTAGCCAAAAAAGCGACCCTTGCTGATAGTTACCTTGGCCGGATCTTTATACCAAACGGCAAGAATACTTTCTTGACCAGTATTGGCAGTTAAATTTGCAGTGGCACTTGATCCGGGACGTTGTAATGTTGGCTGTTTTGCTATAAATACTGGTTTCATTGACTGGGGATTTGCATTATTTGCAGCAAAGAGAGCAACCCAAATATTTTTATTTTCTCTATTGTGTATTATTACTGATCTCGTGTTACCTGCAGCGTCTATTACTTCGGCACCAAATTCATCATTGATTTCACCCGCACTCATAGCGCCAAAAAAAACAACGCTTATAAGAGCTAAGAGCATAATGGATTTCTTCATTTTTTTCCCTTAATTTTAACAGGTTTTTTATATCTATATTTCAATTTGATGATAACAAAAAAATAATTCATTTTGCAATAATAATTCTTCTTGTGCTCTTGATTTACTTGTGTTTCAATGCTTGCTACTTTGTGACAATACCCATTGATGAGAGTAAAGCTACAATAAATCATTTTTTAACTTGAAAGAATTGAGCATGGCCCTTTTACCCTTTCTCTATATCGCAAACTGGAAGATGAATAAAACGTTGGACCAGGGAATGCATTATTTTTATACCAATCAAGAAAAACTGCACTCAATGGCATTGAATACCGGTATTGAAATAATATTTGCACCTTCCTTCCCTTCTTTGGCTCCATTGTGCGCATTGGCGACCAAGTCTTCTCTTCATCTGGCTGCGCAAGATTGTTCTGAATATGAAAGTGGTCCTTACAATGGTCAAGTTGATGCATTAACTCTTGCTCAAGTTGGTGTGCGTTATTGTATTATTGGCCACTCCGACCAAAGAAGTTACACACGAGAAACAGATCTTACCGTGGCCAATAAGGCAAATCGGCTGCTTGAAGTTAATGTGCGCCCCATTGTTTGTGTTGGTGAAACGGCGCAGGAGCATCAAGAAAATAAAGGCAAAGAAGTTGTCGCCCGACAGCTTAAAACAGTCTTGGATATGCTTTCTACACTACCTTCTCAAACAC
Source organism: uncultured bacterium (assembly GCA_963707655.1). Taxonomy (GTDB): domain Bacteria; phylum Babelota; class Babeliae; order Babelales; family Vermiphilaceae; genus JAKAUA01. The sequence continues at coordinate 805,809 of OY970172.1, forward strand.
CTATCTGCGTAGCTTACGAGCCTGTTTGGGCAATAGGCGGTGGAATCACGGTAGAAAAAGAGTATATTGCCCAGATGCTTGCCTGGATACGCGAATTAACCGAGCTATTGCCTCAATATACTTTTTTTCTCGTATATGGGGGTGGGGTTGATGAGACAAATGCGGCAGCATTACGCGCCATTGGCGACTTGAACGGTTTTTTAATTGGGGGCGCAAGTCTCGACTTTCAAAAATTTGAAAACATAGTATCTTTAACAAAAAGTAAAATATAGATCAAAAGATAAGGACATTACTATGTTATATGAATTGTTGATAACTATTTTTGTGATTAACTCATTATTGCTGCTTTTGATTGTTATGATTCAACAGGGCAAAGGCAACATGGGGCTCGGCAATTTGGGTGGCGCAACACAAATGCTTTTTGGCGGTACCGGCGGTGCAGACATTATGCAAAAAACTACCTGGGTATTGGGCACAATTTTTATGACCTTATCACTCGTTCTTGCTCTTATGAAAACAATGCCATCCCATTCCTATTCATTTAGCCGTAAAGCAAACATGGCGACAACGCAACCTATTGAACGGGAATCAGCCCCTGCAGCGGACCAGACCGGAGAATAAAAAAGAAAAAAGTAATGGGCGACTCAGCTTGTTAATCTTCTTGGCCACGTAACCTTACAGGTTTTGTGGCCTTTTTTATTTCATGTACTTTTTTTATTTTTATCAATGTATTCCCGGGGACACCCATGGCCCAATTCAGCCTCGCGTAGCGCCGGAATAACCTGAATGATCGTTTGACCCCTGTGACTCTTTTATTTAGACTAATATAAAAACATGGCCCTAAAAACTAGGCGGAATTCTTTTTATGTTGAGCGCAAACACCACATCAAGCATCACTTCATTGATTACTCTTCTTTTAGCCTATTTGCTGGCCATTGGCCCTATGGGCTTTTTTAATGCCTGGATAGGTAAAATGGTTGGTGATTCAACGGCTGAAGACAAAGGCCTTCTGACGCTTGATCCATTCGCCCATCTTGATCCCATAGGTCTTTTATGCATGCTTTTATGCGGCATAGGCTGGTCAAAAGCTGTTCCCATCAACATTCATATGATTACCGCCCCGTTTCGCAATTTAAAAATAGCTTTTGCTTTATTCGGCGAAACAATTTTTGGTCTGGGATTAGCGATTTTTGGCTTGGTGCTCAGCATTGTTGTCGGTCTGAATCCTGCAACGGCTACCTTGAGTGCCGGTTCATCATTTCTGTTCGCTTTTCAGTCGGTGCTGGTGACTTTTGTTGGGCTGGTGCTTTTCTTTGCCGTGGCCCGCTTCTTGTATGGCGCGTTGCTCCTGGTCATCATAATGCTTTCAAAAAATTATCAATCATATGCAGCATTTTTGAGTGAGATGAGCTTTATTATTGTATTTATACTTATTATCTTTTTTGCGCGGCAACTGCAATCGTTCTGTATATATGGTCTTTTGTCAGTATGCGCAGTAATCGGTCAGGTGACCGGCCTTCTAACATAATGGATGGGAAAAATAATGATACAAAAACTAACTGCGCAACAGCAGCTTGACCTGCTAAAAATAGGCACCAGTCAAATCATCCCCGAAGATGAATTACTTAAAAAATTGCAATCGGGCAAACCGCTCCAGATTAAGCTTGGTATGGATCCCACAGCGCCGGATTTACATTTGGGTCACGCGGTGGTCCTTTCAAAAATGAAACAATTTCAAGATCTTGGCCACACCGTTATTTTTTTAATTGGTGATTTTACCGCACGAATCGGCGATCCAACAGGGCGTTCAAAAACACGTCCGCCACTTACTGAAGAGCAAATTGCCGAACACACCAAAACCTATTTTGAACAAGTAGGAAAAATTCTTGATCCAAAAAAATTAATTATCCGCTACAACTCTGAGTGGCTCGATCAGCTCACCAGTCGCGAAATGTTGCAATTGTGTGGCAAAGTCACTTTGTCTCGCCTTATTGAGCGTGAAGATTTTGCAAAACGCTTGGCCGAACATCAGACAATCGGTTTTCATGAATTATTTTATCCGCTGATGCAGGGCTATGATTCGGTTGCTTTGCGCGCTGATGTGGAGCTAGGTGGGACAGATCAAACGTTTAATCTGTTAATGGGCCGCTTTTTGCAAGAGCATTATGGCCAAACACCGCAGGCAATTTTAACCACACCGCTGCTTGAAGGGCTCGACGGTGTGCAAAAAATGTCAAAATCTTTGGGTAATTCAGTTGGTTTAACTGACCCTGCCGATCAGGCATTTGGCAAACTTATGTCTATCAGCGATCTTTTAATGTGGCGCTATGCACAGCTGTTGTTGCATGTTGATGCACAAACATTGAGTGGATGGGAAGAAGGAGTTGCATCCGGAAACATTCACCCCATGGAAATGAAAAAGAATATTGCACATGATATTGTTGCTCGCTTTTGGTCGTTGCCTGAGGCCGATCAAGCGCAAAAAACATTTGAAGCGTTGTTCCAAAAAAAAGATTATTCCCAAGCGCAAGATGTTGCATTGCCTGAAAATACTCCAAATCCGGTATGGATAGTCGACCTGCTGAAACTGCTTGGCGCCGTGACCGGTTCAGCAGAAGCCCGTCGCTTGCTTGAAGCGCATGCAATACATATTGATGGTGCAGTGATTACTGATCCAAAGGCACAAATAAGCTGGCAAAATGGCACGACCATTAAAGTTGGCAAACAGCGTTTTTATAAGTTGAAGTAAAGGATATTGCATTATGAATTTTGTAAGAATGGTATTCATGCTCATGTTGTCTGTGGGATCCATGAGTGGTATGGGTGATAAAGCAGGTAATAAAGATCCGCTATGGCCATTTCAAGCGATGGAAGATCTATGGCCATTTCGAACAACGGAAGATGCATTGAGCGATAATGACTTTGATGCATTATGGCCATTTGAAAAACTGGGAACCAAGTATGATGATGTTTTTGCTCGCTTAGCTCCTGCATTGCATGCATCGAATGATTATTTGGACGAATCTTGGCCAAACATCTTGCAAAATGCGCATGATTATTTAAGCGGCGCTTCTGCCAATGAACTATTTCCAGAAACTATAAAAGCTGCACTTGATTCTTGCAAAGGGGAAAAAAAACAAGCCCTTAAGATAATTAGCTATGTTTTTCGAGCAAATGCAGAAAAGCGCTGGAGTTCAGCACATCCTTTGCGTCTTTTAGACCCAGCACGATCGCGCGCTATTATTGCCTATCATGGTTTGGGGGACAACAGTCACTCTTTTCAAAACTACGTGCAAGAGCTTGATGGTCGTGCAATAACTTTTGTACCGGATTTTCTTGATCATACAAACAAACCTTTGCGCATTGGCACACAGCTTGAATTGCTCATGGCCGCGTATCAATATTTTATTGCTCAACAAAAACTAAAAGCGCTTGATCGAGGCGCAACAATAAGTCATTGTCTGGGTGTATCGCGCGGCGGAGGAGTAGTAGCCCGCTTAAGCAGCAAATTTAAGCAGGGGCACGAGCCCACCGCCGGCTTTGTGATGCTTGCACCTTTTATTAACCCTCCGGCAACCATTAGCCACATTGCACGAGAGACATCCATTGCATCTACCGGATGGGGGATACTACTACCTCAATGGTCAACGTCTTCATTTATAGGCTCGGCGAACGCAAGTTGCTCGTCGCTCGTTGAAATTGATATCAAGCAACCGGCAGCAGTAAAATTGAACCAAGCATTATTAATTCTGCATGGCTCAAAAGATAGGACCATCCCTTATAAAGAATCTAAAAAATGGGCTCAAAAACACGCGAAGTTGGGGAATGCCATATATTATAAAACGCTTCCCGGGCTTGGTCACAACGATATTTTTGCAGATCAAGAATGTGTGAATTACACCAGAGATTTTTTGAATAATAGTTTTGAGCGCCTTAAAGAATTACAACTTCCTCAACAATAACCGTATGTAATTGATTTCACAGGAATCATTATGAAATGTTTATCTTATTCGACTCTTTTTATTTTCTTTTGTTGGTCGATTGCTCTTGCAAATGCGCCAATTACGTATGTTTATTCTCACGGCCTGGGCTCCATGGGAGAACATGCCGTTTACTATGTAAAAGACCATTGCTTGGATAAGGTAAAAACATTGATAGAATCTACCGGCGAGATTACAGAAATGCCGCTTCATGCTAAGGATGACGGTTCATTTTATCTTTTGTATCAGCCTGTTCATTTTTTTAATTATCCCAGCTCAGATGAAATTCATGCGATACAAAATGAATCTCATACCGTGATTAAAAAAGGACTCCCTTATCCGGAAAAAGTATCGATAGCACAACATATTGAAATTGAAACATTAAAAAATGAAATAGAAAAAATTACCGGTGACTGCATATTATTTGGCCGGTCAATGGGCGCAGCAACTATTATTACCTATATGGCTCAGTATAAGCCAAAGAATGTTAAGGCTATTGTGCTCGAAGCCCCTTTTGACACGGTTGAACGAGTTATTCATCATAAAATCGGCTTTTGGGATAAGCTTGGCCTAGGAACGCTGTATTTAAAATATATGCACCCCGCTTATGACGCTGCCGGAATAAAGCCGGCAACCGTAGCGCACCTTATTGATTCGCACATTCCCATTCTTTTTGTTCATTCAAAGAAAGATGCCTTTGTTCCTGTAGAATGCTCACGCGCTTTGTATCAATCAATGAAGGCGAGTGGCAATACTCAAGTGCATCTTTTTGAATTGCAAGAAGCGAAACACAACAATGCCGGCATCAGTGCCGATGCAGATGATTACCAAAAAGTAGTGCATGCTTTTTACCGGCATTATGGCTTGCCGTATGATGAAAAGCTGGCTCTGGCAGGGGCACCCTTATTGGCAAACACTCAGCCAGTTTTGTAAGCCTGCGCCGAGGTGCGCATAGAATTTAACACATCGAAACAAGCATTATTAATTGTTTATGGCGTTGTATTTGCTATTCTTCACGGCTTTTTTTAAATAATGGCCGAATTGTTTGATAGATGAGTGGATGATCCCGCTTTATGCTACGCACTATTTCTTTTGATTGCGCATCACGAATTTTTGGAATTTTTGTATTTTTACTCAATAGCCCGCGCTCGCCCACGCACGTAGCTAAAGAATGAAGAAAGTTTGCCTGCGCCATAGTTATTGTTTGTTTCAAGCGATCAAGAGCACTTAATTTCTCTGGGCGTATACCCCAAATTTTGACGGTCTTGTCATGTGAAGTAGAGGCAAGCAGAGTGCTATCATAATTGAATATGGCTGAATTTACCCCGTGCGTATGTCCTTTCAGTGTGCGTAGCTCTTCTCTGGTAGTGGTATTACAGATCTTAATTGTGCCGTCGGCTAAAGCAAAAACAAGCAGGGTGCTATCGTGACTGAATGTAGCTGATTGTACCCTGCTTCTATATCCTTCAAGCCTGCGTATCTCTCGTCCGCTAGCGATATCCCAGAGCTTGATTATACCGTCGCCTGAGACAGAGGCCAGCAGAGTGCTATCGTGATTGAAGCTGATTGAAATTACCTCTCCTATATGTTGCTCCAGCGCGAGCAACTCTTGCCCGCTAGCGATATCCCAGAGCCCGATTGCGCCGTCGGTTGAAACAGAGGCCAGCAGAGTGACATCGTGATTGACTGAATGTACCCAGCTGATATGTCCTCTATGTCCTGTTGCCAAAGCGCGTAACTCTTGGCCGCTAGCGGGATCCCAGATCTTGGTACCGTCGGCTGAAGCGGTAATCAGTGTGCCATCACAATTGAATGTGACTGAAGTCGCCCTCCCGGTATGTCCTACCAGAGTGTGTAACTCTTGCCATGTAGCGATATCCCAGAGCTTGATTGTGCCATCGTCTGAAGCAGAGGCCAGCAGAGTGCCTTCATGATTGAATGTGGCTGACCTTACCGAGTCTCTATGCCCTGTCAGCGTCTGCAGGCATTCCATGCTCTGAGCATGCAAAAATGGCCATGGCGCGATGTACGATGCAATGAGCGATCTCGTCTCCGGATAAGGTATTTCTCTTGTCCGAGAAATGGCTTCTTGAGCCGCTGTGAGCTTCTCTAAATGAGCATTATCCTCTGCCGCACGAATGCAAACAGAGGCAATAAGAGATAAAAGCATGTATTGTTTTTTCATTTGTCTCTTTCTTGATTATCACGAACTATTTTAAATAATGGCCGAATTGTTCGATAGATGAGTGGATGATCCTGCTTTATGCTACGCACTATTTCTTTTGATTGCGCATCACGAATTTTTGGAATTTTTGTATTCTTGCTCAATAACTCCCGTTTACCTACGCACGTAGCTAAAGAATGGAGCAAGTTTGCCTGAGACATAGTTATTGTTTGCTTCAAGCGATCAAGAGCACTTAATTTCTCTGGGCGTATACCCCAAATTTGGACGGCGTTGTCATGTACAGCAGATGCAAGCAAAGTGCCATCATGATTGAACGTGGCTGACAATGCCCAGCCTCTATCTCCTGCCAATGCGCGTAACTCCCGCCATGTAGCGGTATCCCAGAGCTTGATCGTACCATCGCATGAAGCAGAGGCGAGCAGAGTGCTATCATGATTGAATGTAGCTGACATTACCCAGTCTGTATGCCCTGCCAGTGTGCGCAACTCTTGCCATGTAGTGGTATCCCAGAGCTTGATCATACCGTTACGTGAAGCAGAGGCAAGCAGAGTGCTATCGTGATTGAATGTGGCCGATTCTACCAAGTCTTTATGTCCTGCCAGTGTGCGCACTTCTTGCCATGTAGCGGTATCCCAGATCCTGATCGTACCGTCGTATGAAGCAGAAGCAAGCAGAGTGCTATCGTAATTGAACGTAGCTGATCTTACTTTGAAACCCGCATGTCCCATCAATGCGAGCGACATTTGGCCGGTAGCAAGATCCCAAATCTTGACGGTACCGTCGTCTGAAGCAGAAGCAAGCAGAGTGCTATCGTAATTGAATTCGGCTGACGTTACCCCGCCTTCATGTCCTACCAGTGTGCGTAATTCTTGCCCACTAGCGAGATCCCAGAGCTTGACCGTGTGGTCGCGTGAAGCAGAGGCAAGTAGAGTGCTGTCATTATTGAATGTGGCTGATTTTACCCAGAATGCATGCCCTGCCAGTGTGCGCAACTCTTGCCCAGTGGCGAGATCCCAGAGCTTGATTGTATCGTCGTCTGAAGCAGAGGCAAGCAGAGTGCTATCATGATTGAATGTGGCTGATCTCACAGAGTCTTCGTGTCCTTTCAGAGTGATCAGACATTCCATGCTCTGAGCGCGCAAAAATGGCCATGGCGCGATATATGATGCGATGAGCGAACGCTCTTCAGAATTTAGTATTTCTCTTGTTCGAGAAAGGGCTTCTTGAGCAACTCGTTGATCTATTAAAAGAGCGTTATCTTCTGCTGCACGAACAGAAGCAACGGCGATAAACATAATAACAGATATAATTTTTTTCATTGTATCTCTTGGCTGAACGTGAATTCTAATCACACTACTATGCGTGGAATTGAAACATTAATTTGTGTGGTAATTTGGCGCGCATTAAAACAGCCGGTTTGGCCCGCCAGATCTGCGGCACTGATTTGTGGACAATCTCCTAACAAAGTAACCGTCTCGTCACACTGCACATGGGGAATATGAGAAATATCAATCATGGTTGCATTCATGGCAATAGTACCAATAATAGGAGCATTTTGATCTTTAACGCGCACCACCCCTTTGTTGCTAAGTCGTTTATCATACCCGTCATAATACCCAACGGGAAGCACGGCGACTCTTGTTTCTTTATTTGCCAGATACGTGCGGTTATAACCAACAAAACTGCCTGCCGCGATTGTTTTGATGTGAACTATTTTAGTTTTCCAGCTCAGAGCGGGGAGAAGATGCAGAGGAGATGCCGCGTCAACCAGCGCGCGATTCTGTTCTGATGGCCAGATGCCGTACGTGCCGGCTCCTAAACGAAATACATTTACCCTATCATTGGCAACGGAGCTTATGCCGGCGGTATTTGAATGATGCCGAAAAGGAACAGTGATTCCTGCTTGTTCAAGGTCGACAAGGAGCTCGTTAAATATGTTGCTTTGTTTATGGGTAAAGGCAAGATCGCTATTGTTTGATTCGGCAAAATGGGTATATATACCGGTAATGCTGATCATCGGCAAATTTTTAACAAACTGTATGAGCGGAATAATTTCGTGCGGCGTAAAGCCAAAGCGCGAAAGGCCGGTATCAACCTTAATATGGATGGGGATTTTCTTTTGAAGTTCATGACCAATTCTTTGTAACTGCTCTAGGACATCGTAATCAGTCACCATTATATCGCAATCATAAAATGCGGCTGCCAGCAAATTTTCACGCGTGGGTGATATGAGTAAAATGCGTTTAGTAATGCCCGCTTCGCGCAATTCAACCGCTTCGGACACGTGAGATACCATGAGCCAGTCAACCGCAGAATTTTTTTCGCAGAGTTGTGCAATGGGCACCATGCCATGACCATACGCATTGCTTTTTATAACAATGCCAAGTGAATTGTCTGTGCCAATAATTTTTTTAAAAGCAGCAATATTATAATTAATGGCACGAGCGCTTATTTCAACCCAAGTTGAGGGCGCTATGTTTGTTAGCGCAGAGAAGGGAAAGGGTACTGTTTTTTCTCTACCTTTGTTTATGTCCGATGAAGAATTCATAGATGCCTCGAGCCCCACGTAAAGTTAAATATTGCGCTTATTATATCATTATTTGAGTGAAAAATGAAAAATATAACAAAATTTGATACACTTTTGTGAAGCACTCAATGGGTTGAAACCCGTTGTACAGTGCGTGGTTCTTCGAAGCCGACCCTACTACGCTAAAGCTTCGAAGGGTTCATTCTACTTTCCATTCATTCTCAAGTTAAATTTGAGGTGTTCTGGCGAAGTAGAATGAAGGAACTTTTAATCGAAATAGGTACTTATGCAAACAAAAAAAACGGTCAAACAAGATGGCGAACTTGTCTATGGCATCAATCCTGTTATAGAGCTACTCAAAGCAAAAAAACGTCCTTTGATCACTTTGTATACAACCAAGCCGACTCCCAAGGCGTGGGACCGTATAGAAAAATTGTTAGAAGGCAAGCGCGTAAACATTCAATATGTTATGCGTGATGCATTAACTAAAATAGCCGGCACTACCGACCATCAAGGCGTGATTGCCTGGGCAAAACCGTTTGTATATCGTAAAAAATTCTTTGAGCCGACAAAGCAAAAACATTTGGTGCTTCTTGATGGCATTCAAGATCCGCGTAATCTTGGCGCCATTTTGCGCTCTTCTTACTGCACCAACTTTGATGGGGTTATTATTCTACAAAAGGGGGCAGCCCCTTTAAACGCTGCAGCGCTCAAAGCATCGGCAGGATTGGCAGAACATTTAGATATTTATCTTACTGCTTCGCCGGCAACTGCTTTGCAAGAGCTCAAGACCGCCGGTTATCATCTGTATGTCGCCGCATTCAAAGGTGAAAATGCACACAAAATTGCCTATACCGATCCTTTGTGCATAGCTATTGGCAGCGAAGGAGCAGGAATTTCAGCACAGCTGCTAAAAGCAGGAACTCAAATTACTTTGCCACAAAAGCAGGGGCATGATATTTCTTATAATGCTTCAGTGGCTGCGGGTATATTGCTTTTCCTTGTAGGAACACAAAAAAACCTTATCTGACGATTGAAAGTGCGCCAACGGCAATGAAAGGAAAAATGTATGCGAAACTTAATAGTTTTATTGTATGTTAGTTCAATTGTTTCTATGGATCTGCCCATAATGCCACAGGCTGAACGCTATGAATGGATTGGTAATAGTTACCCTAGTGCTCATGAAACAAAAATAGAGTATGGGTTATATAAAAAGACAGGCCCTAAGCAAACTGTAGCGCTTGTTGGTCATCTCAAACTGTCTTTTCCCTTTGAAAGACCGCGTGAAGCATTGATTGAACGCTTAATAACATATCCTGCTTTCTCCGAGCGCCACACACAGTATCTATTAAGATTTGCTTGCTGGTTGGCCTCCGAAAAGGGGTGCGAATCTGCAGGTTTATACGCGGATGGCGATATTCCGCAAGAAAAAGAAGACATTTTTTTAGAAGAAGGCTTTAACAAGCAAGTGCCATGGGTAAAAAATAATATCTTAGTCTGTTCCATCTCTGGTATCCTCTGTTTTTTTTATGAAAAACATCTGTTAAAATAGCAGCTCTTATTATACAGGAGTTTTTGATGAAAATTTTTGCAATTATTTGGTCAATCATTGTTACCGTTATTGCAACCGCTATTATGAGCTATATCTGCATGGCAACCCCCATAGGGCCATGGGTAGAAACAACCATTCTTTTATTAAGCATTATGATAGTTCGTTTATGTCATACCCGCGCATCTAATCGCGTTGCAGTGCTCGGATTAACCACTGCTGCTGCCGGCATGGGAGGCATCATTGCTACCGCATGCGCCTTTTCTTTTCCTACGCTATTTTTTTTACAGCCAGCTCTTTTTAATTCCTGGCTAGCTAACCCCTGGTACTTTTGCGCAATAATGGCAGCGCTGGTTATTGCCGCAAGTGGTTTGGGATTATTGGTTGCGCAGAGTGTTGAGCTGTCTTTTCTCTCTAATGAAGCTATGCCTTTTTCAATTGGGCAATTAACGCACAAAATGATTGTTGCACAAAACCAGGTTAAAAAATCATACGAGCTTTTTTACGGGCTGGGAGTTAGTTCTGCGTTGGTTGCTTTTCAATCGCTCTTGAAAGGGATAATTCCTCAATCGCTTTGTCTTGTGCCGCGCTTTTCTATCGGTTGCGTTTCGGTAGCGCAAATTGCTTTTAAACTTGATCTGTTGCCTATATTTTTGGCCATAGGATTTATTACCGGCAAACTGTTGACCATTCCTTTGTTAGTCGGTGTTTTTTCAAAGTTTTTAATTCTTGAACCGTTACACAAATTAGCATTTGCATCACTCACTGCAGAGAATTTTTATCTTGCTTTTTTCTCCGGCATGGTCATTCAAGGTGCCTTAATGAGCTTTGCTGATTTTCCCGCCCTTTGTAAGCGCGCTTATAAAAGCCTGGGTAAAAAAAGCGGCACGTTTACGCTTCATAAAGACATTATGCGACACATACCCTGGCACGCGCCTATACTTACTGCATGCCTACTGATTCCCTTCTTCGTATATTTTCATTTTTCTTTATTGGCACAATGTTATCTGGTGATTGGTTCTATTATATGCACGTATCAGCTTATTATCATTGCCGGTAAAATTGGTCTGGCGCCACTTGGCCGCTTTGCCACCTTTGTTATGGTGCCGGGACTGCTTTTGTTTGGTTTTAATGGGGTTCAAGCCACCATAGTTGCAGCATTTGTTGAAATTTCTGGCGGGGTTGCGGTTGACGCATTATTTGGACGCAAAATGGGGCAATTGGCAAACATCGATAGGCGCACTATTATCTGGTACCAAATACTTGGGGTGCTGGTGTGCGCGGCGAGCATAGGAATTATTTTCTGGTTTTTAATAACTCACTTTGGTCTACAAACTCCTGAACTTTTTGCTCAACGGGCGCAATCGCGGGCAATCCTCATTAATGCCTATTCTTTTGATTATTCTGTTATGGTAATAGGCGCTTTATTTGGTTTTGTTCTGAAATACTTTAAAGTTAATCCGGTGCTGGTGCTTGGCGGCTTGGCCATGTCTGTTGATGTTTCTCTCATGCTGGTGCTTGGCGGCTTTATTGCTACTTGTGTAAAAGATCCAGAAGAATACTATTCATTCTGGTCAGGCGTTTTTGCAGCCTCTTCTTTATGGATGGTGATGCGAACTCTTTTTTAATAACTGCTCTTCTTCCCTGATTTTATTTCAATTATTGACTCTGGTAGTAAAAAAAAGATAAAAAGAAATAAGGATTATAGCTGCTTGATCTGTTATATCCAATAAGGGGTGAATAATGCTTTTAGGGATACGTCACATACTCGCGTGCATGCTACTTGGCATAGGAATGATAGCCATTTTTGGCGTCTATCGATCGAAGAATAGTCTGTCATATTGTCTTGTTGCCGATCCACTTTTTTCGGCCGAGACGATAGATTTAATTTCTGCGCATATTACTCAACAAGCAGATATTGGTCCCGAGCAACTCTGTCAAAAATTAGTCGCTACTTTTTCTTCCATACAGCAGATTACTGCCCGCTGCAGTGCGCAAAGAATATGCACCGTATCAGTAGCCGCGGAGCAGCCACTCGCTCGGCTATCAAACGGCAGCGTGCTTACCCTTAACGGCAAATGTGTAACACAAGAATGTTTTGTTGCAACAGCGCTTGAATCTCTTCGTGAAATTACTTTAAAAAATAGGTTAACTGAAGATGATGCGCACGCGTTGTGCGCGTATCTTAAAAATAATTCTTCTAATTTTTTCAGTTGTTATGACATTGCGTGGAAAAACAAACATGAGATTTTTTTTCATGACAAGCAAGCAGATATACTATTTATCGCAGATTTAACAACGGTACCTGATGCGAATGCGCGCAAACTGATGACAGAACAGATAGTAGGCAATGGTACAATGCCACACAAAAAACAAAAAACTTTGGTTGCTGATATTCGTTTTGATCATCAGTTTATTGTATATGGAAATAAGGGGGCATATCATGGCAACAGTATTTTCTAGAAAAATTATCGTTTCCATTGATGTGGGGACTACAAAGATTTGCGTTCTGGTGGCACACGTTTTGGAAGGTGAATCTTTTGAGATTATCGGCATAGGCAAATCTCCCTCTGACGGCTTGAAGAAGGGAGTTGTTGTTGATATTGCAAAAACGGTACATTCTATAAAAAATGCCATTAAAGAAGCAGAAATTATGGCTGGTATTTCTATAGAATCTGCCAGTGTTGGTATTTCAGGCGGCCACATACATTCGCTTAATTCCCACGGCGTGGTACCGCTTAAACATGGAGACGTAAAGCCTTTTGATATTAGCAGTGTACTTGCGGCTGCCCGCGCTATTCCCGTTCCTGAAGGGCAACAGGTACTCCATGTATTGCCTCAATATTTTATTCTCGATGGTCATGACAGAGTGCAAGATCCACTTGGCATGCACGGCATTCGTCTTGAAGTGCAAGCGCACATTATCTTGGGTGGCATTGCATCGGTCCAAAATTTAATCAAATGTTGTGAGCTGGCAGGAGTGAAAGTCACTGATATTATTTTAGAACAACTTGCCTCGGGAGATGCGGTATTAAGCGCTGATGAGCGTCAGTTGGGTGTTGCGGTGCTTGATATTGGTGGTGGCACCTCCGATTTAGCCTTGTATCAACAAGGCAACATTCGTCACACTATGGTGTTGCCATTGGCCGGTAATCATTTTACCAATGACGTGGCGGTAGGCATGCGCACCACGCTTAAAGAAGCAGAGCGCATTAAAAAGCAGTTTGGCTATGTATATTCTCCTTTGGTTTCCGAAGATAATTGTATAGAAGTTGAAGCGGTTCATGGCGCGGAAAAACAGATAATACAAATAAGTGACATGAATGCTATTCTGCAGGCGCGAGCGCAGGAAATTTTTATGTTGGTACAGCAAGAGATAACAACGCGCCACTTGCAAACATTTATGCGAACCGGGTTAGTATTAACCGGTGGCGGCTCGTTACTCGGCGGGATTAAAGAACTGGGAGAGCAGATTTTCAAAGTGCCGGTGCGTATTGGCTCTCCGCGTCTTTCATACCAATTGCCCGAATTGCTTGATAGTCCAATATTTGCGACCGGTTATGGCTTGTTAATCAATACTTTGCGTAGAGAAATGCAAGGAGGCATGGATAGCCTTTCCGGACCGCTGGTAAAACGTATTTTTGTTCGTATGAAATCATGGGTTTCAGATTTCTTTTAATGAGGTAAGGGGGAAGAGATGATAGAATTTTTACAAGAGGTTGAAAAACCGATTGCTAAAATAATGGTGATAGGGGTCGGCGGTGCAGGCGGAAACACCGTTAATAGCATTATTGAATCTCGTTATGAACATATTGAGTGCGTTATTGCCAATACTGATGCTCAGGCATTGGAATTATCAAAAGCGCCATATAAAATCCAGCTGGGCATAAAATCAAGCAAGGGCCTTGGTGCCGGCGCTAATCCTGAAATTGGCAAGCGTGCAGCGGAAGAAGATATTGATAAAGTGATGGAGTTGGTTAAAGATGCCGATATCGTATTCTTAACCGGCGGCATGGGCGGCGGTACCGGTTCAGGTGCCTTGCCAGTAATTGCGCGTGCATTAAAAGAGTATGGCATTCTTACCATTGCGGTAGTCACCAAACCATTTGCTTTTGAAGGAAAGCGACGCGCAACTATAGCGCAAGACGCCCTTGAAGAGTTAAAAAAGAATGTTGATACATTAATTGTTATTCCAAATCAAAAATTGCTTGATGCGGTGGATCAAAAAGTATCAATGATTAATGCATTCGCCATGATCAATGAGGTTTTGGGCCATTGTGTAAAGGGTATTTCAGATATTATTACCAAGCCGGGTCATATCAATGTTGATTTTGCCGATGTAAAAACGGTTATGGCAGGTCGCGGTATTGCCGTCATGGGAACGGGCCGCGCATCGGGTCTTGATCGCGCTGAACAAGCAGCACTTGATGCGATATCATCTCCATTGCTTGAGAACATGAGCATTGAAGGGGCACAGGGAATTCTGTTAAACATAACCGGCGGACAAGATCTGGGTCTGCATGAGATTAGCAAGATTGCTTCTATTATGCATGAACAGGCGCACCAAAACGCACATATCATAATTGGGGCCGTAATTGATGAATCGATGCAAAATGAAATATGCGTTACCCTTATTGCAACCGGTTTTGATGTCAACAAGAAAGAACAGACCATTGCTGTTGAAGTAAAAGCAAAAGGAGCCGTTCGTGCTGATGAAATAGTGGCAAAGATTGTTGAAAAAGAAGCAGTTCAATACCAAGCTTCTGAAGTATCGGCCGCTATGAGCAGCGATGAGCAACATGAAGAAATCCCCGCCGCGCATCCAGTCAATGAAATGCAAAATCATGGCTCGTTGGATGTGCATGATCTTGACGTGCCAACATTTTTGCGCAAAGAAATATCACGCCAGTAATAGGTAAGAAACAAGCCCGATGCAAAAATGCATCGGGCTTGTATTATTTTAAAGTTTGAACAAAACCAGTATATAATCACTTGTTTATATTCGAGCAAAGATCGGTCACAAGATCAAGATTCTGTTTGCTCTTCGTCCTGCTTGTTGTAGTCCATAATGAATTCTTTAAGCATAGCATGTGTCTTTGAGCCAGTAACATCGATTGTAACATGATTTGCCGGGTCTTTGGAATCAACAACCGAGAAAAGGGCTTTATACTCCCCCGCGCTAGATAGACTAGACCAAATGATACTCTGGTCTATGAACATTACGCTGAATCTTTCAGAACCATCACTACCGATGCATTCGGCTACATGGCTTACCTGGGATGCATCAATTGCTGCTATCTCTGGTAGTGGTGGCTGATCATCCATGCCAAGTGCGCTTGATAGTGTACAAAATAATCCCGCCAAAACAACTATTTGTTTCATGGTTTGTTCCTCATCTTGACCATTATATTATTTATCGTAATTGTGTTCCGTTAGGAACCAGCGCTGCCGGTGCAACAATTTGCAGTTTGCCCATGGCGTCTTCAGCAAAGAGCATCATGCCTTGTGATTCAGAGCCCATCATTTTACGTGGATGTAAATTAAACACAAAGGTTCCCTGTTTGCCGATCAACTCTTCAGGCGCATAGTGCTTGCGGATGCCAGAAAAAATTTGGCGCTTGCCCTGCGGGCCAAAGTCAACGTGTAACTTGAGCAGCTTGTCTGACTTTTCAACAAACTCTGCTTGTTCTATCATGCCAACCAAAAGCTCAACTTTAAGAAAATCATCAATAGCGATTAAGGGAGTTGTTGGTTTTATTTCTTCCTGTTCCTGCATAGGTTCTTCACTTTCTTTGTCTAATGGGCGCTCAAAGAGCACCGGAATTTTCATAAATACAAATTTTTGCTGCCAATTGCCCAACGCTATTTTTTCAAAATCATGGGCTACATCGAGCTTTACACCAAGGCTGCTCAGCAATTGCTCCATCTTACTCGGCATTACTGGCCAGAGTATGGTTGCAACAAGCTGCAAACCATGGGCCGTTGCAGATAATATTTGTTTGAAGAGATCAGGGTTGTTTTTTGCAACTTTCCACGGCTCTTGCGCGTGAAAATAAGCGTTTATGCGATTAATATAGCTCCACACAGATGCTAGGGCCATATGAATAAGCGCATCTGCCATATATAATTTCACCTCTGCAACCATGTGCATACCCGCATCACGTAATTCAACTGCCGCACCCGACCATGGAGCCGAAGCTTCAAGAACCATAGCGTCATATTTTTCTGCTAAGGTCACCAAGCGGTTGAGCAAATTGCCCAGATCATTGGCCAAATCGGATGAAACACGCTGCTCAAGATCATTAATATCAAACTCACTGTCATGCGTAATAGCCAACTGGCGCAAGAGGTAATAGCGCACCGGTTCTACCCCATAACGTTCAGCCAGAACCAATGGATCAACAACATTGCCAAATGATTTTGACATTTTTTGTTGATTCATTTTAATCCAACCATGCACAATTAAGCGCTTGGGCATTGGTAAATCAGAAGCCATCAAAAACGCTGGCCAGAATACCGCATGAAAGCGAACAATGTCTTTGCCCAGAACCTGCATATCTGCCGGCCACCAGAAATTAAATTCTTTCTCTTTTCCCGCCTCATTGAAGCCAATGGCGG
This sequence comes from uncultured bacterium, assembly GCA_963707655.1. Classification (GTDB taxonomy): domain Bacteria; phylum Babelota; class Babeliae; order Babelales; family Vermiphilaceae; genus JAKAUA01. The sequence goes on from OY970172.1 coordinate 822,668, forward strand.
TAATATAATTTGCCAGCGCATCGGCCCAGACATAGGCAACATGCTTGGTATCATTGGGAAATGGAATTCCCCAAGAGATGGTGGTACGTGAAATGCTTAAATCTTTTAATCCCGATTGCACAAAGTTAATGACTTCAGCAAACCGCTCTTTAGGCTGAATAAAATTAGGATGTTGCTGATAAAAAAGAAGCAATTTTTCTTGATAGGCAGATAATCTGAAGAAGTAGGTCTCTTCAGAAAGATAGTGTGTTGGTCGACCGCATGAAGGGCAGGCCGGTCCGGCTTCACCCGCTTTTACCGTCTCATATTCTTTTTCAGTGACAAATGTTTCATCTGAAGTGCAATACCAACCGGTATATACTGATTTGTAAATATCACCTTTTTGCTGCAGCTGCTCGAGCCACAACTGCACCGCTTTTACATGTTCAGGGTCAGTGGTACGAATAAATTTAGTATAATCAATCTCATACTGTTTCCATGCATCTTGATAGGCAGGAATAAAGCTATCAACAAATTCTTTTGGAGCCATGCCAACTTTTTCTGCTGCCTGCGCTATTTTTTGTCCATGCTCATCGGTACCGGTGAGAAAAAATACTTTTTTCCCTAAAAGCTTGTTCCAACGGGCAAGCGCATCGGCAATCAAGGTTGAATAAAGGGAGCCAAGATGCGGCTTTGCGGTGACATAATAAATTGGGGTAGTGATATAAAATTTTTGTTCTTGATTATTCATTGATAAAAATTCTTTCATATAGTTTATCTGCTCATAACAGCGATCCAGATATCATTCACTACATTTTGCGGAATAACATCTTTAAAAAAATGAAGCTTGGCAAATTGTTCATCTGACGGACAAAAACCTTCGGGTATCAGCTGTGCATCCTCATAAACAGGCGAGCAAAATCCAAATTTTTTACGGTGATACTCAATTACTTCAGCAGTATACAGATAATTGATAAACTGATAAATCATTTCATCTTTTTCTGTAGCAGCAGAAATTACTATTGAATCAACAAAAACAAAGCTTCCTTCTTCCGGAACTAAAAAGTCGATGTGTGGATGTTCTGATTTTATTTTGTAAATATCAGGACTCACTGCCAAAGCAACCGGACAACCGTTTGACGTTAAAAGATACTCAGAGCGCGACTCTGAGTAAGCCTCTACCCATTTTTTTTGTTCTATTAAAAGAGACTTGATCGCCTCGATTGTCTTTTTGTCATAGGTTAAATCGATCGTGCCAAACAAATAATAAGCGGCCATCAACACCGCTTCTCGCGACTCATCAGACATGCCAATACCATACGGCGCGAGTTGTGGATCAAATATTAATTTCCATGTTGGTTGCGGCAATTCGCCACCAAAAAAATTTCTATTAACTCCTATGCCATAGATTCCCCAAAAATAGGGCAGAGAGTAATCATTCGCCGGATCACAATAGTTCCCGAGCAAAACTTTATTGAGTCGATTAAAAAAATTCAGTCGTGAGCGATCAATTTTTTTAATTAATTTTTCTTTAATGAGCAACTCAACCGTATAATCGGTAGGCATGATAATGTCATAGCCTTTGCCGGAAGAGGCTTGTAGCTTGCCAAATAACTCCTGATTACTTTCGTAATAAGAAATGTGCAATTTAATGCCGCTCTCTTTTTCAAATGCAGTTAAATAACGAGAATCAAGAATTGATGGCCATGTAAAAATGGTCAAACTACGCTCGTGATGGAACATGCGGAAAAAAGCCGGCGCGTATAAAAATCCTATTAATGCAATAATCCAGAAAGCGACGATGCAGACGCGTATCAGCACGGTATTCGAAGAATGAAATCTACTCATTGAGCGACTTTTCTTATCATTTTTAGTTAATTCTTACTCATAACAGTAATCCAAATTTCATTCACTAATTCCTGAGGCACCACGTTCTCAAAAAAATGAAGCTTATCAAATTGGTAGGAACAGTATTTGTTTTCACTCGTCTCCAGCGGCGAACAGAAGCCATATAGGCCGGTGTGATGCTCGATAGAATCTGCCGCGTAGAGATAATTGATAAACTGATAGATCATATCATCTTTAACCGTATTCTTGGGAATAACAAGTGAATCTATGAAAATAAAACTTCCCTCATGAGGCAAAAGAAAATCAAGATAAGGGAATTCATGTTGCGCTTTATAAATATCGGTACTGAGCGCAAATACAACCGGCGCAGCCTCCGATGTTAATAAATATTCAGAGCGTGATTCCGTGTATGCTTCAACCGATTTTTTCTGCTCCGTTAAAAGCGCAATGATTTTATCAGTATTCTCACGCGACCATTCAATATCTATGGTGCCGAAAAGATAAAAGGCTGCAAGAAGAATCGCCTCGCGCGCTTCATCGGTCATACCTACGCGATAACCATTTTTTGCCGCATTAAAAAGCAGCTGCCAATGGGCCTGTGGCATCCCGCCGGTGAAATAATTTTTGTTAATGCCAATACCGTATACTCCCCAGAAAAATGGCAATGAATATTGATTGCCCGGATCAAAGTAACGGTCCACTAAATTTTTATTGAGTGACGAGAAAAAACCTAGTCTTGAATGGTCAATTTTTTTTATCAAACCCTCTTGAATCATCAATTTCACGGTAAAATCAGAAGGCAAAATAATATCATACCCAGTGGCTGATCCAGCCTGCAATTTACTAAAAAGCTCCTGATTGCTTTCGTAGTAGGTAATATAGAGCTTGATGCCGGTCTCTTTTTCAAATTTTTGTAAATACTGGGGATCAAGAATTGTTGGCCATGTAAAAATAGTGAGACTCCGCTCTTGATGAAACATTCTCAGCAAAGCGGGCGCATAGAGAAAGACCAACAGACAAAGAAACCAAAATACTACGATGCCAATGCGCACCAAAGAGGTTATAACTTGAGTCTTTTTCATTCCGCAACATCCGCCTTTTTAATGGTGAGTAATGAATAGAGCAATACTGCAACACTGCTCATCAACAACAAGAGGGTTGAAACAGCATTCACCAGTGGCGTTTCACCCGAGCGAATTAACGAGAAGATATACATGGGCAACGTTTGCGTTGAACCACCTGCAGTGAAAAATGAAATAACAAAATCATCAAGCGATATAATAAACACTAAAACCGCGCTTGCGATAATGGCAGGTAACAGTAATGGCAAAATAATGCGTAGTAATGTTTGCGTTGGCGTAGCCCCCAGATCGAGCGATGCCTCCATGTAACGGTAGTCAAGTTCGGCAAAGCGCGATTGCACGAGAGGAATAACATAACCCAAGCCAATGAGCGTGTGACCCGCAATTAAACTGGTAAGACCAAGCGGAATTGAAAAAAAAGAAAAGAAGATAAGCAATCCAACGGCAAGCACAATTTCAGGGGCTGCAAGATTGCCATAAAAGAGCACAATAGCTCTGCTCAATCTGCTCTGTGCGCTGTAGAAAATAAAACAGACCCCCATAACAACGCTCAATGCGGTAGCGGAACAGGCAACTATTAAAGAATTTTTTAAAGCACTTAAAATATCAACCGACTCAAATAATTCTTTATACCAATGCAATGAGAATCCTGTCCAATGTGATGTGCCGCCACTTTCATTAAAAGAAAAAGCGATAAGCACAAAAATTGGAATATACAGAAAGAGATACACCAAAATCATGATCAACGGCAGACAATACCCGGCAAAAAAGGAACGGTGATTCATAAGTTATTCCTTTTAGAAACAGAAGTAAGACGCTTAAAATATGATTGAATAACGGCAACAAGGGCTATAAGAATCAACCCTGCCAAACAGGTGAACGCGGCGCCGGTATAGACATCACGCGAGACGAGAAAATATTGCTCTATTAATGAACCAATGTAAAAGCTCTTTGTGCCACCCAACAATGCGGGAATCACAAACTCACCAAAACTGGGTACAAATACCAAAAAGAATCCTGTTTTAATGCCACCCAAAGAAAGCGGCCACGTTACGCGTAAAAATGTTTGCAATGGACCCGCCCCCAAATCAAGCGAAGCCTCTATCAACTTACGATCTATTTTTTCTAGCGCCGTGTACAATGGCAATATCATAAAAGGTAAATAACAATAGGCCATTACCAAATAAATAGCCAACTGGGTGTTGAGAAGATGCAATGGGGCTGAAATAAGACCTATTTTCAATAAAATACTGTTAATTAAACCATATTTTTCGAGCACAAAAAACCATGCGTATGCCTGCACCAGCAAACTGGTCCAAAAAGGTAAAACAAGCAAAAAGAGCAAAACGTGCTTCATGCGCTTGATGCGAAACACCAAGAAATAAACAACGGGATACGCACACAGCAAACATAAAACGGCATTCACGAATGCCAAGATTGTTGAGCGGGCAATAATACGAAAATAGATTGGATTGAAAAGCGACCAATAATTACTCAAGGTAAAAAACATTGAATCCTGGAAAGGTCTGATGAGACTCATGCCAACAATAGAAACAAGGGGAATACACAAGAATAAAATTTCCCAAAGCAATGCCGGCGTACTCATAAATAAGTAGAGCTGGCTAGCAATTCCTTTTGAAGTAAGAGCGCGATTTTTCATCGTTCAAGCACCACCACGTTTTCTTTTTGCCAATACAAATAGACTTCATCATCATAATCAATCACTTCTTGCGGAAAGTGCTCCTCATTCTGCTCAAACACCTGCAATATGTGATTATCGGCGATCCGTACATTGTACTGCGTTGATCTACCGTGATACACGATCGACTGAACAATCCCCTTGAGCATATTTGAAAAACCTGCCAAAGGAATCTTACTAATTTCAATTTTTTCGGGCCGCAGACTCATCAACACCGTTGCACCCGGACGCGCCCACTCCTTAGTCCGTGCAATAACCACCTCGAATTCCCCCAACCCATCAACTCTCAGCGTTTGTCGAGCCCCGTCATCATGAAAAACTCCCTCAATAACATTGGTAGTTCCCACAAACTTGGCTACAAATGATGAAACGGGAAATTCGTAAATCTCTTTTGGTGTACCGATTTGCTCAATGTGACCATCATGGTTCATTATTGCCATGTTGTCTGCAACGGTTAATGCCTCAAACTGGTCGTGAGTTACGTATACAAAGGTAGTATTCAATGAGCTCTGCAAATCAATCAATTCAAGGAGCATGCGTTCGCGTAATTTAAAATCAAGCGCGGCCAACGGTTCATCCAACAATAAGACTGCCGGCTCATTAACCACTGCCCGAGCAAGAGCAACGCGCTGTTGTTGTCCACCGGAAAGCTGATTGATTGATTTATACATATGCTTTTCAAGATTCACTGCCTTGAGTATCTTGCTCACTTTTTGCTCGATAATCTCTTTTGCGACTCTTTTCACGCGCAACCCGTAGGCAACATTTTCAAAAACATTGAGATGAGGAAAAAGCGCATAATTTTGGAAAATGGTATTGATGTGCCGCTCATTAATGGGAACATGCGTAATGTCTTGATCACCCAGATAAATTTTGCCCGCATCTACCGATTCAAAGCCTGCTATAAGACGCAATAAAGTAGTTTTACCGCTTCCGCTTGGCCCCAACAGCGCAAAAAACTTGCCACTGGGAATAATAAGGCTCAAATTATCTATAATGACTTCGCCATCATAGGATTTTGTGATGTTTTCCAGTCTAATGCTTCTCATTGTCTATGTATCACCATCTTATTAAGAATGTTTTACTGTTTTTTTCTATGCCAGCGGGCCACTGCCATAGGGACCACGACATCAGCAAGTGTGCAGGGAATAACCACCGCAAACACTAAAAATAAAAAGACCGGACCTATCTGTTTATACCAGGTAAGGTAGCCGTGCGAAACCAAATAAAAGCTCGACGCCAGTGCACTGATCAAAATATGGAAAAAGTGTGAAAACACCGAATAATAACCTTGTCGAGATATGTGGTGCCTACTCATTACAATACCATTAAACACGCCGGCAATGAGAAAAGGAATAACATTAGGCAGTTCGGTTAAAAAGCATAGGTGAAAATGCATATCTACGCCAAGCATTCTGCCGCCGATATAAGGCAAAATAGAATCGGAGAGAGTACAAAAAATTATGGGGGTAAAAATTCCAACAGCCAAACCGCGCCACCAATTTTGAGAAAATCTAAAATAAGTGATCAAGGTCCCTGTTGCCGCAAATACGATATGCATAAAGTGAAAGCTGTGAAAAAGCAGCTTGGTTTGCTTGCGCATTATTGACGCTTCTATGCCGCTCAGCGAGATCGCACCAAAGAAACTCAACAAAATAAGGCACAATGCCACAGAAAAAATCGCGTACGGAATATGGTGAATCAGTTCGTCCCACATGCCGTGATTATGGTCGTGATGGTCCCCGTCATGATGATGGTGATCATGAGAAATATTGGAATGTTTGTCGTTCATAAAAAGATACCCCTAAATTATATATTTTATTGTCTTAAAATTTGCCCCAAAAAAGCAATACATTGTGCAATGCATCTTATCGTTACAAGATAAGCTTTTTTGTGTAAAAATCAAACAATAATTTCGCCTCATTGTAGCGGTTTTTTAAAATGCTTGTCCAAGGGTCAAAAACCAGGCTAGCGGAGACACTTCCGGAGTAGGCCTGCTCCATTTGAAACCAATATCAAAACGTATGGGTCCAATCGGGGTATTATAGCGCAACCCAAAACCGGTTCCCGCCAATAAGTCTTTCTTCACAAGATCGCGAAAATAGCCCCCGTCCAAAAAGCCAAAATCTTGAAAAACTACCCCATTTAATTGCTTGTAAACAGGAAACCGTAGCTCAAAGTTCATATTAAGCATAGCCTTGCCCCCCTGCGGAACAAAATCAGGCTTGCTTGAGCCATTTTCTATCGCACCCAATGGGGGACACAAATCGTTTTGGTAGCTCCGCAAAGAAAATGCGCCGCCCAAATAAAAACGCTCGGATGGCATGATATTGTTAAATTGCTGAAAAACAATATATCCCAATCGCAACCGCAGCGCCAAAACTACCGGTATGCGGGGTAATGGCACAAACAATGATTGCTCTGCCATGCATTTTACAAACAGAGTATCCTGTCCCTTTCTATCCAAAGGGATCATTCCCTTGATAGAAAGCACAGTCAAAAATCCTTGCGTCGGGTAGAGCTGATCATCAAGGTAGTTGATAAACAATGTTGGCTCCATTAAAAAATAGGGAACCTTCACATCTAATAAATTTGGCTCAAAATTAATCGCGCGCGCCACTAACCGATTGAATTCCCCTTCTTGCGGAGCATTGTTACTAATTACTGTCTCCATCCATTCAAAGCCAAAGTTGCATCCTGCTTCAAAAACCGCCCACTTGCGACTGAGGCCGAGCAAAAACCCCTGATGGGTGACTTGATACAAATTGCGCTGTATACCGCGCAAGGAAGGATATTGAAAAGCATTGTTATAGAGCTGAAACAAGGTGCGTATTGGTTTATTCAAAAGCCACGGCCGCCAATATTGCAACTCCAAAATGCGGTAGGGGCGGGTAAAATCAGCATTGGCGATAAAATAATCTGCTTGGTTGAAAGGATTTTTAAATATAGCAGAGCCACCCAACTTATAGGTAAGGCCATTAAAATGTAAATCCCTGAGTGTCCCCTGAACCGCACAACCGCCACGAAAGCGCAATTCAAAAGGATCATCCATAAATGCCTTCAAAATAAGCGGGCGATTCCCCGTGATCACATCTCCCTGATAAGGATAAATGTGAAGGTTGTCAAAAAGCTCAAGATCTTTAAGAGCAACAAGCGATTGTTTGAGATCGCGAGGACTCCATGGTTCTCCCGGTCTATAAGTGAGTTCACGCATGAGATACTCAAAAGGAAAAGAGCTGCTTCCCATTACCACTGTTTTGCCAAAGGCATTATCAGGGGTGACCTTGTTCTGCATCCCAGGAAAAGTAACGGCAACTGGTTGAGCCGGCGCCCCGCAGTCATCTTCAATACCCTTAACAGCGCTCCCTTCCTCTATGATAAAAAAAAGACGATTATCCTCTTCTACAATTTCTGTCTTGACCTGCGGAAAACCGTTCTTGTGGTAGAGCGCAACTATCTCTTCTTGTAATAATGCGGTAGGCAAAATTAATGCAAAGCGGCCAAACAGGAGCAAATGATCAAGCAATTGTCGTTTCGAAAAAAAGGTATTGCCTACAAAAACAAATTCTTTGCGCTGCTGCAAATCAATAAAAAAATTACAATCTACGCGACACTTTTTACTCTCCAGCCGCTCCTGCAGCTCGATAACAGATTGCCAATAGCCTTCTTCCAAGAGACACTGCTTAATTTCTGTCATTTTTTTATTAAGGTCTGTGCGATTATATCGACTGCCTCTTAAAGTTTTTATCGCCAAAGCGATTTTTCTCTCAAGCGCATTATTCTCCGATCCATCCAGATGATTCAGGCATACGTCAACCGCGCCAACACGAAACAATGGCCCTCGATCAAAGGTAAGATGTACGGTTATTTCTTTTACGCGCTCATCGTATACTAATCTTTCTTTAATCCGTGCGTTATAATATCCTTCCTGCTTAAACATTTCCTGAATTCGCTCAAGGGAGTGTTTGTGCTTTTGATGATCAAATCGATCACCTCTTTCCATCAAATACTGATATTGATAGCGATCTTTTCCCAAAAGAAAACCATGCAGTTTTATTTTCCCCAACGTCCAGTAACTTTTCAGATTAAAATGAAGATTATAGCCAACAATTGCTGGCTCAAACACAACGGTGATTGTCTGGAATTTGTTTTTTCTGAATAAGTAAAAAATGGCTCGTGCCACTTGCTCATGCGTAAGGATACTCTTTGCGGGGATATCAACTAAATAGCTAAACTCGCTCTCGCTTAATACGACATCAGCCTCATAGCCGATGCTATCTACCGCAATATTCTCCGGCATGCCGGCAGCTACGAGCTCCGCAAGTTGAGATTCCCGATCAGCGCTGACGACAATGGTGTGATCAGGCGAGGCATAGAGATTGATAGAAGTAGCCACACACAGGATATTTATATAAAGAAGAGCACCCAAGGCGCTCTTGTTAAAGACTCTCATCATTAAGAAGCTGCAAATATCCAGTTTTATTTAATATACCTATTTTGTTTCACCGCAATTTAAATCTCTGCCTGAAGCAATATTCAGAGCAACTAGATTAAATCTTATTGAGCATGTCATTTTTTTGAGATACAAAAGAGAACCCCCGCGCCCTGGCAAGATTATATGCCATCTTACCATATTTTCAGGTATATAAAATAAAAAAATCCTGTCTTCACAGAGAGGCTTTGGCCTTGGCTCCACAAAAACAGGATTTTCTAGGGAGGGTAATTATTTTTTAGCGCAGGTTTTGCAGCTGTTGTTGCAATAGTTTTTGCACTCACTACAATTGCAGCAGCCTTTGTTCATATTCATAGTGCAATGATTTTTGTCTTTTTCGCATCCGCGACACGCAGATTCATTCTTACCGTGGTTATTGTTGTTATTGTTATTTTGCATAGCAACTCCTTTTTTACACATCTGTTATGTTCATTCTCTCTTTTTTCTCATCTATCCAGATAGCAGGTCACATTCTAGTCTTTATTCATATAGCGACCAATACTGCTCTGCAATTCAGCCGGCGCTTCTGCCGACTTTTTATGCTTCTGCTTTTTTTTGCCCTCTGCTTGGACAAGCACTTCATCTTGTTCAGTTTTTTCTGCAGATTTTAAGCGCTTTTGTTGCTTCTTTTTCATACTATTCTCCTGATTAACATCGTAATAAAAGGCTTTTTAAACCCTTAATTAGCACGTACTCAGACTAACAAATAAATATCATATTTGTAAATATTATTAAAAATAACGAGCAATTAACGCAGAGATTTAGGCACAAAACTAATCCTTTGAGAATTGTTTTATCAAGGCAGTAAAAAGCAGCCAATATTGATATTTTTTGTTATCTTAAAAAATATTCTCAATGAAACTAATCCATAAGGGACACGATGAAAAAATTAATACTATTTCTCTCTTTATCACTGACGCTCACCGATTGTTCGGGAATGAGCTATGTGAAAAACTTCCTTTCCACAAGAAGTACAGCTATAAAAGCCCGACAGGATGATATAATTGCACCACGCGTGGCAATCATCTATATAACCGATGATATGGATTTCAAAACAACCATACTCAATTTAGTTGATGCCGCAAAAGCACCGGAAATCTTGGGAATAATTTTAATTGTCGACAACCACGGCGGCAGAACAGCTCAATTTTCTATGTTGCATGATTCTATTAAAAAAATCAGCGCACTCAAACCAATCATCAGTCTGGTGACCGTTGCGTTATCAGGCGGCTACATGGTCGCCAGCGCTACCAATTATATTATCGCGCACCGCTGCGCAGACATAGGAAGTATTGGGGTAATGATGGAAGTTTCTCGCTTTCGAGACCCAATAATGAAAAACAACGGGATTGAAACAAAATACACCATGGAAATTTTTAAGGCAGGTGAATATAAAGGCGTGTATAACGCACACAACCAAGAGCTTTCGGAAAAAGAAAGAGTTTATATTCAAAACGATATTGACAAAGCCTATACAGAATTTAAGAAAATGGTGGCAGAAGACAGAAACTTAAATCTAGAAGAATCTGATCTATGGGCAGAAGCGCAAAACTTTATAGCTCACGAAGCTCTTTCGCGCGGCTTGATCGATGAAATCGGCACCATATTTGAAGCAGAAACCAAAATTCTAGAGTTGATACGAGACCGCCATGCAACGCGCAGCTTTAAAGATGAAATCAGACCTTGCTTTTACGATAACAAAGAAGCTGACGACAAATCAGCGTAAATTTGCTGTTGCACTGCATAACCCGCCAAAGCATGCAGTTGCGCAGCGGCAACTGCTTTATCAATAGGCGCAAATGTATGGCACCCGGCCCACTCTTTTGCTTTTAAAATTTTTAAAACACGCCTATCAAGATCTTGCTCTGCGATTGTGCCAGCGCGGACAGCCTGTTCAATAAGATCTATCGCCTTGGGGACATCTAACGGACACAGAATAATATCGTTACCGGCCAATGCTGCTTCAAGCTCAATAATACCCGGCTCGTAATGGCTGGTAATTGCCTGCATGCCAAGGCCATCAGTTATTTTCAATCCTGAAAACCCCAACTCCTGCTCTAACAAATCAGTAATAGTTGCATGGGAAAGAGATGAAGCCCTATGAGCTTCTTTTTCAAGTGCAGGAACGGCTAAATGGGCGCTCATGATTGCGCAGACCCCATGAGCAATAAGATGCTTGAATGGCACCAGTTCAACACTTTCAAGGCGATCTTTGGCATGGGTAATAAGCGGCAAATCAAAATGAGAATCCACCGCGGTACCACCATGGCCGGGAAAGTGCTTTGCGCAGGCAAGAACTCCCGCATCTTGCAATCCCCGCATCATGAGCAACCCCGCATGAGCAACACATTCAGGATCATTGCCAAATGAGCGACTGCCAATCACTGCATTGTCGGGATTATTATTCACATCAACGACAGGGGCAAAATTCATATGTACCCCAACCGCTTTGCACTGCCTGCCAATCTCTTTGCCTAATTCATAGACAAGATTCTTATCAGTAAGATGTGCCAAGTCACCATTGCGCGGATAGCTGATCGTTTCGTACAAACGCATACTGAGCCCCCACTCACAATCTTGACCAATCAGCAAAGGAACTGCGCTGAGCGCTTGATATTCATTGACCGCGTCAATTTGTTTATCGGGAGTACTCTTGAAAAGAAAGATTAAGCCGCCAATCTTATGTTCGATAATAAGCTGTTTGATATATTCAGGATCCATTTTGTAGGGGGCTTTAAACAAAGCCGTGGCGAGTGCTTCTTCTTGCTGATCAAAGCACGATGCAGCGGCAACCACAAACAGCTGGCCAATTTTTTCACGCACCGTTAAAGATGCCAATGTTTTTTCTGCCCACTGTCCGCACACCTGTTCATAGATAGGCAACTGGGCATTTGAAGGGAGACTGTTAAGCACGAGAACAAAAAAAATACAACACACATGCTTCATAACACCGCGCTCCTTTTGTAATAAAAATGCCTCCTTTTTACGGGAGGCATTTTTTGTTGTATTGCGATCTTATTTTTTCTTGCGCAACATTGGCAAGCCTGTGCGGCTGTTTTCCATTACTTCGTAACCGGCAGGCAAGGCATCAAGAGAATCTTTGCCCGCTTCTCCTGCAAAATAATATATTTTTTGCTTGCGATCACCAACAAGAGTTACCTCTTTGGTGTGTAAATAATACATTTTGCCACTTTTTTTGGACTTAACACTAAAGGCCATAATTAAAAACTCCTGAGTAGATAATGTTTTGACTTCAAGAAAACATTATCTGATTGTGGTAAAAAAATCTACAAATATCAATTCAGCATGTTAACGTGACGCGATAAAGAGCCCACTAGAGCGGCTGACGTGGTACTAAAAAATGCCGCGCTTCAGACAAATAGGCAGGTTTGGGCAGGGAACTCACAAAAACCCTGAACATAGGCAAATTTCCTGCGTATAGCGGCATAGAAATTTATTGCTTTGCGCCAGCAGAAACAGGGTAAAAACTTGACAAATTTGCTGTTTGAATTATGATTACCGTATCACCATAAAACATTTCTTTCTCGTTGCTTTTTGCAGGAACCCTTTTTTATGAAAACTCTTACCAGACTGTCTTTGGTTCTTCTTCTCTTGGGATCAGGGCAGGCACAAGCCAATTCTTTCTACTCAGCAGCCTCTGCATTGTTTGCGATTGGGCGCCATTGGAATGCATTGGCGGGGCCGGCCATAAGTGCAAAAAACTTTATTGATTACAAAAATCAACTGCCAACTCTTCCTGACGCTCCTGAAGTGATTGTCAATTTGTGCCATGACAAGCTTAAGACACAGGGCCTTAATCATGAACAGATTCAGCTTAAAGTAAAACAAGATTGCGGATTAATAGAGGCATTTTCAAATACGGGCATTGTTTTCTCTCCGGCAGCAGCCAATGAATTTGCGAGCGCTTTAGAAAACCCCATCGATGAAAAATCAGCCGGTATCATAAAAACATACTCAACACTTATAGACCATGAAATAGCCCATCTTAAAAACAGCGATTCCTTTAAGCGGTTGGCGATATTGACCGGCGCAAGCTTGGCTGGTTATGCAGCATCATCATACCTGGTTAATGTGTCTCGTTTCAGCTTTTTATTTGAAAAACCTACCAATATAAAAGAATTTTTTATCTGCATGCTATCGTACGGCTTGGTAAATGCAAGTACCGGCGGATTTGCCAATTTTCTTACTACGACATGGACGCGCAATCAAGAAATTCAAGCCGATGCGTATGCTATGTCTCAGGCAAACGACCCCGAAGCATTACGTTATGCAGCAAAATTCTTCGAAATGCTCGACAAAAACATTATCGATTTTCTTTGCGGCGACGGACAACCACATCACAGTATTCCTCTTATAAGGCAGATGCAAATGCAAAACATCCGCGCTATGTTGATTGCTCAGTATCAGGCCGAGCAGACACAAGAAGAATTCCGCTCTTGGGTACAAAAACAAACACAGATGTTAGCATGGCTTAAACTTTCATTTGATCCAGAACACCCAACAGGAGCTTCTCGTGCACAAGCGATGCGCGCAGCCGCAGATGCGTTGGAAGCAGCACAAAAGACTACAGAACAAAAATTGAAAACAGAAATTATACCAGCGGCATAAGCGCAGCTATTTAATTTTCACCATTATTAAAAAGGATAGCTATGGCTTATCACAAACCTAGAAAATCAGCGAATGCCCACACCAGCAAAAGAGGTGGCCACGCCCAATCATCACCAGCCGGCAGACGCGGCATGGGAGGCAGATCCCGCCAACCAAGACCAATAAAATCTTTTGATCCCTCATTATTTATTAAAAAAGTTGAAGAACAGGTAGTTGCAGAAGTATACGCTCCAAAACACACATTTGCCGATTTTCCTATCAATGCACAATTGAAAGAAAATATTAGCGCAAAAGGATATACAAACCCAACACCAATTCAAGACCAAAGTATTCCTGAGCTGCTTGAAGGAAGAGACATTATTGCTACGGCTAATACCGGCACCGGTAAAACAGCCGCATTTTTAATTCCCCTGATTAATAATGTGCTCGCTAAAAAAACAAACCGCGTGCTCATTATTACCCCAACACGAGAACTAGCCGGACAAATAGAGGATGAGTTCAAAAGCTTTGCGATTAACATGCGCTTACGATCTGCACTCTGCATTGGCGGCGTAAGTATTGATAGACAAATGAGAGCTTTGAAAAGCAACCCTGAATTTGTTATTGGCACTCCCGGAAGATTACTTGATCTTGAAAACCAGGGAATGATCAACTTTAGCAACTACAATGGAATAGTGCTTGATGAAGTTGACACCATGCTTGATATGGGCTTCATCAATGACATCAAACAAATCATTAGCCAACTACCACACAACCGTCATTCATTGTTCTTTTCTGCCACGATCCCGGCTGCAATCAAGAGCTTGATGAGCAGCTTCTTAAACAACCCGGTTTCCGTAAGCGTTAAAACAAGACAAACAGCGGAAAATGTTAATCAGGACATCATAAAAGTCGGCGATCGAAACAAGATTGAAGTATTGCATGATGTGCTCATTGGGCCCGGCGTTAAAAGAAGCATTGTCTTTTTACGCACCAAGCGCGCTGCTGATAAATTAGCAAAAGCGCTCACTGAGCGTGGATTCAAAGTTGCCGCCATTCATGGGGATAAAAGCCAGGCACAAAGAAATAGGGCCCTGGAAACATTCAAAGAAGGCAAAGTAGACATTCTCTTGGCCACTGATGTTGTAGCGCGCGGGATCGATATTGATAACGTTACTCACGTAATCAACTTTGACTTGCCACAAACACACGAAGATTATATTCATCGCATTGGCCGAACCGGTCGCGCCGGAAAAATTGGCCAGGCAATCACCTTCGTTGAATAGATTGTTTTTTAGAGAAAGATTTTTATGTTGACCAAAATTACTCATATTACGCTTTTTGTGCATGATCAAGAAGCCGCGCTTAATTTTTATACAAATCTTGGTTTCGTCGTGCACACAGATGCTCTTTTTGGGACTATGCGTTGGCTCACCTTAAACCTACCGGACAGCAAGAGCTTGGAGCTGGTGTTAATGAAGGCTGAATCTGAACAAGAAAAAGCCTTGGTAGGCAAGCAGGCCGGCGATAAGCCCCTGGTAAGCCTTGAAAGCAATGACGCTCACAAGGACCATGAAAGACTCAAGGGATTGGGCATTGCCGAATTACAAGATCCTGAAACACAACCATGGGGTATTTCATTTGGATTCAAAGATTTGTATGGCAATGTTCTGTATGTGTGCCAACCAAGCCAGATTTAAGTGCAACACAAGAGCAAGCCTGCCTATTTGTACACATCATAAGCAAAAGGATAATCAATGAAACGTTTTTTCTTGGCAATGTTTTTTATGCTTTTAGCTCCCGCGGCTATCACTATTAAAGCTAAAATTGATGAAGCTCCAGGTACGGTAGGCGCCATTCAAGATTTCTTGATCGGCATTAATATTGGCCTTGCTCATGGATTGGCGAACAAAATAATTGAATCTCAGTATGCAAAAAACAAAACTCCAAGGCGCGCTCACTTATGTACATGGGGCGCAACTGAATTCGCTGCAAGCAGATATGCTCCACTCATCAAAAAGCATCAAATAAATGACGAGCCCGCATACCAATTTGCAAACCAAAAATATAGAGCTGTGCTCTGGGGACGAGGCATTGGACAGTGTGTAACTGAATCGATTCAGATTTCAGAGGCAAGAGCAGAGCTGCGCTTAAACCTGTCTCTATTAGCATCGCTTGCTCTCTATTTCGCGGACTATGCATGGCCGTCGGACAAGCCCACTGAACCTTTGGAAATCGATTCGGTCCATATTGCCTCACAGCCGTAACTTTTTAATAAAATTGACAAAGCTTTAAAAAGGCTTAATCTAAACAATAGATTTAACATTTAATTGTTCAGTCAGAAAATTATATCGCGGGGTAGAGCAGCTTGGTAGCTCGTTGGGCTCATAACCCAAAGGTCGCTGGTTCAAATCCAGCCCCCGCAACCAAATTTAAAACCGCTTTTTTAAGCGGTTTTTTTATTTTTGCCCCATCTCTTGTAATACAAAAAACAGTCTTGATACAATCACCTTGTTCTCAACAATCAATCTAAAAAGGGCATAGTATGACTTGTTTTTTTAATGATACCTGCGCATGGGCATTGCTTATCATTCGCCTCCTGGTAGGCATCACCTTTGTTCTCCATGGATCACAAAAAGTTTTTGGGTTGTTTGGCGGCCCCGGCCTGAGTCGATTTGCAGAATATATTACAACACTCGGATTCCCTGGGGTTCTTGGCTATTGCGCTGCTTTTACAGAATTGATTGGCGGTGTGCTGCTGGTGTTTGGCATAGTGCCTAAAATAGCCGCCTTCTTCCTGATTCTTGTTATGCTCGTTGCTCTATGGAAAGTACACCTGCACCGCGGCCTCTTTATTCAAAACGGTGGTTATGAATACGTTCTCAATCTTATCATTCTTCTTATTGTTATTATTATTGCCGGGCCGGGCAAATGGAGCGTGATGGGCTGCGCAAGCAGCGCTCGCCACGCAATGGCCGCGCCTTTTGAAAATCTGTCTCCTGACGAAAAAGAGGTGATGGAGATGGTACAAACCATGACACCGGAAGACCAACAACAATTCTTTACCGGGCTCATGAAAGAGGTTGAGGCTGAAGCAGCTAAACTACCCCCTGAAGAGCAACGAACATTTCTTGAAAACTTCTGGGCCGATGTTGAAAAAGAGGCATCTTTATTAGAAAAAGCTCGTCAGTAGCAGACAAGCTTTTTTCCTGTCTTCGCTCTCTGTATTAATGGTAAAAACAATCTGTACAAGTTCCGGTTTACTCAAAAGCCGGAACTTTTTATTTTACGCAATCATGAGAATCTATTCTTTTGTATCAGTATGAATCAGAAGATCGCCCTGTTCAACTGAGCAAAAAACGGGTATTATTAAAACAATAAAAGCCTATTAAACAGAGAAAAACATGATTAATGCCCATTCCCTACGTCTCTCATTTGGGACCCAAGCTGTCTTTGACGGAATATCTTTTGCTGTTGATCAGGACCAAAGAATTGGCCTTGTAGGAAGAAACGGGTCAGGTAAATCAACACTGCTCAAGGTAATTGCGAACCAACAAAGACTTGATGAAGGGTCAATCGCCATAGCAAAAGGCAAACGCATTGCCTATTTGCCGCAAGAAGTTATCTTGGCATCCCACCAAACAGTAATGCAAGAAACGTTTTCTGCTTTTGCTGAGATTCAAGCACTGGAAGATGAGCGCCTTAAGCTTGAGCAGCAGTTTGCGCGCAGCAGCGAAAATGATGCCGAGGCGGTTGAGCGCTATGCATTTATTTGCGAACAACTCCAAAAATATAATCCTGAATCGGCTCGTGCAGAAGCAAAACAGATGCTCATGGGCCTGGGGTTCAATGCGCAACAACTGGAAACATCTGTCAACAACCTAAGTGTTGGCTGGAAAATGCGTATTGTGCTCGCTAAACTCTTGTTACAAAAAGCTGATTTTTATCTTTTTGACGAACCCACCAACCACTTGGATATTGTTGCAAAAGATTGGTTCTTAACATTTTTAAAGAAATCATCTTTTGGCTTTATGATCGTCTCGCATGAACGCTACTTTTTAGACAAACTGTGCGATCATATTCTGGAGCTGGAACTGGGCAAGGGAAAGATGTATACCGGCAACTATACCACGTATATGCAGCAAAAAGAACATGATAGCAAGTTGCTGGAAGCCGCCTATAAACAGCAACAAAAAGAAATCGCGCAGAAGATGGAGACCATTCAGCGATTTCGTGCCAAGGCTAACAAGGCTCGCATGGCACAGAGCATGATGAAAGCGGTTGATAAAATTGAGCGCATCACCTTGCCGCCACAGCAAAAAAGTATCAGCTTCAACTTTCCCGCCCTGCAACAACCGGGAAGAATTATATTGAAAATCGAAAAAATCAAACACTCTTTCAACGCCAGAAAAATATTTGAAAATATCTCGTGTGAAATTGAGCGGGGACAAAAAGTGGCAATCGTTGCGGGTAACGGCGTGGGGAAAACAACGCTGTTTAACATTATAGCCAAAAAAATTACCCTCCAAGGCGGTGACATTACTTTTGGACACAATGTGCAACACACTCTCTTTGATCAGGACCAAAATGTGAGTCTTGAGCAAAATTGGAGCATTTTGGAGAACATTTCCTATAATTGCCCCAAAAAAACGGACCAACAAGTAAGAAGCTTGCTCGGGGCGTTCCTTTTTGATTCAGATGACGTGAAGAAAAAGGTGAAGGTGCTCAGCGGCGGAGAAAAAAACCGCGTGGGGATGGTGAAAACATTATTGCAAGATGCTAACGTTATGCTTTTAGACGAACCCACCAACCATCTTGATATTCCCTCAAAAGAAATTTTGCTCAATGCATTGCGAGAATATCCGGGAACATTAATTTTTGTTTCTCACGATCATGATTTTGTAAACAATCTTGCCACGCACATTCTTGAATTGACCCCAGATGGCCTATATCGCTATGAGGGCAATTATGATTCATATCTGTATCAGAAAAAAATGAGCGCCGAGCCGGAACAAACAAGCGTTTCTGTCAAAAAAGAAAGCGCTCCGGAAAAAGCGCAGAAGAACAATTTTGAAACACAGAAAAAAATTAAATCCCTTGAAGCAAAGATAGAAAAAACAGAAAAAGAAATTGCGGGGCTCGAAGCATCATTTGCTGATATCGCCTATGGAAGCAACCCATTTTATCAAGCATCGCAAAGATTACAGCGATTGAAAAAAGAGTTGGCCGAATTTATTTCACAATGGGAAGAGCTTACTGCCGACTCGTAAAAAATAACTGTAGTGCAAAGAAACAATGGAACCTCAAAAAAGGTAAAAATGAATTATAAAACATATCTATACATCGCGTTATGCTTTGCAAGTACTTCAGTCATCGCCATGGACGATTCACAAAAAACTGCTGAAAACCCGCCTGCAGCTTTGGTGAAAGCTCCTACTTTTCTTGATCTATTTTTGCTAGCACAAGAATTGCAACTTAAGCCAAAAAATGCACGCCCCCTACTCGCATCTGTTCGCGATTATCCGGAAACAGTTAAAGAGACTAACGGATCCAATCAAACACTGCTCCATGCACTGCTCACTCCGCAATTCATCATCGAACGTAAAAATTGTGATCAAAGAGCCCAATGGCACCAAACAACTACTATCAGATGTTTAGCTGCCATTCTTGATGTTGGCGTCAGCATTAAACAGGCTGATTGCTTCGGCGATACTCCCTTGCATTGCGCCGCAAAACAGTGCGCGCCTTTACCTATTCTTGCATATCTTATTGAGCAGGACCCATCATCTGTTATTAAAATAAATAAAAGCGGTTACACCGCACAGGATCTTTTTTTTAACAACATCTCTTTATTGCCCATGCCAGAACCGGAAGACTCTTTAGCCTATAAGCTATCAATCCTGCGCAAGAGTCTAATTGAACTGCATGCAATGCTCGATATAGAAGAACTATTGTCTCCTGACCAAAGATCAAAAAACAAATCCGGTTCTTCCGATCATGCTGACCGTAGCTCGTCTAGCGCGTCAGACACACTGAGCACACATAGAAAAAAATTATCAACAGAGGAACAATGATGAAATACAGTGCTATGATACTCACCATATCCGTCTTTTATTCAACAATGGCAAGCGAAAATCCTGCCAGCCCATCGTCTCAGAAACCAGTCTCAATTCCACCCAGAATTGTACTCCGTAAAAAATCTTCTCGGGGAAGGATTCATTCTTCAAGCGATGCCTTGTCTATTGAATCACCCAACTCCTCCCCGCGCTCTCAGGAGTCTACTCCCCGAAGCCAGTCCCCCGGGCGGCAACGACCAAATAATCCTGATTCTCCGCGCAGCGCGAGTTTAAGCAGTTTATTAAATTCTTTTGCCAATAAATGGTCAGAGCGTCTTGATGCCGGGACGGCGAGCACAGAAGACTATGCAAAAAGCATTGAAAATCTAGCAAGCGCATTGCATGCCCTTGCTAGTCAAGAAGCGCATAGTGCCGCCAAACAAGACGAACCCCAAGACGTTTGATGTCGCAACCTGCGATGACCGCGAATTAAGATCACGAATATACGGCTTCTCACTATCCAGAAGACAGCTGCTGACAATGCTTTATGATAATGGTACCTTTGCAAACAACGGTTGTTCTATGGCATACTGCAAATACAACAGTGGTGTATAACGCGGAAAGCCGTAGGACCGGCGAGTTGCAATGCCAAGCTATTTTAATAAAGGAGTTTTAAACGATGAACAGGATAAAAATAGCACTATGCTCTCTTGCCCTTATGCGCAGCGCTGCGCTGTGCTCGGATTATGCCCCTAGCGTGCTCCAATCGGGTGGGCTCATCGTATTGGCAGAAAAAATAAAAAATTCCTCTGAACTAAAAATTATTGTTGCAAAAGAGATCAGCACTCAAGCGCTGCCGGCAAATCACCGTCAAGAGATCACCGATCTGCTCGCTCAAACTCAATTATTGAGTGAGCGCCTTTTAACCCGCCATCGCCAGGAAAGCGAAAAACTTATTATTGCTCAAAAACAATTGCAAAACTTGCTCGATACCGAATCTGAAAGAATATCTAATGCTCAGGCAGTTTTGTGTTCATTGGCAAACGATGAAATAGCGAATCTAGAATCAATCTTGGATCTGCTTGCCGAAGAGATACAAGAAACGCAGCAAAAAAAGGCTGCTCTAGAACGATGGATTAAACAAAGATCATAAGAGCCGCATATTTTCTCTGGTCCAATACTATAGATGCTTATTATCTTGCAAAAATGCGCATGCATGCTTGAGAACATCTTGTGCGTTCTGATAGGTTAATTTTTCTAATGAGCGCTCAAATGAAAGCCACATAAAATCTTGGTGTTCATGGGAAAGGACAATAGTCTTTTCATCTTCATTATTCTTGCCAAGAAAAAAATAGACTATTTTTTCTGTAGTCTTCCCATCATAATCAGTAAAAATATATGACAACTGTTCTTGAAAGCCCGGTATCAGTGTTGCGCCCTGCAGGCCCGTTTCTTCATGCAATTCGCGCAATGCTGCTTGTTCTTTTGTTTCATTCTGCTCAATTTTTCCCTTTGGCAAATCCCAATGGCCCGAGGCATACTGTAGCAAAAGATATTCAATAGCATTGTTGCGAGAACGGCATAAAATAATGCCGGCAGATTGTTGATGTTTCATAAGAATCAATCGAGAAAATAAAGTTTTACTTTAAACAATTTCCTTGTGTACAAAAGCAGTAAAAATGCGCCTGCACACAAAGGGCCGACCCATAGCCAAAAGCCCATGCTGTGGAGCAAAAAATATGAAAGGGATGGCGCAAGCGTCCCAAAGGCGTAATAGAGCCCGGCATAGGCCAACATCATTCCGCCTCCAACTGCCGCCAGTTGTATAGTGTACCGATACAAGAATTCAAGAAATGCTTTGCCATAAAAAGAAAAATTAAGCTTATAATAAAGAAAAAAGAGAGAAAGAGCCGTTTGAACTGCCGCGGCGATGGTGGTTCCCAATGCGAGGCCGGGAGCCTGCATACAACGAATTAATACAAAATTAAGAATAATATTTACCCCCATCGAAATGACTGAAATAATTGCCGGGACAAAAGTATTGTGGGATGCATAATAAATGTTCAGCAATATCTTGTTCAAAGAGAAAAAGAATAACCCCGCAACAGAGGCGATCAAAATGTTTCCTGTCATTACCGCCTGCGCCATAGAAAATTTTTCCGATACAAAAAGAGTGTAAAAAATTTGATGCGCAAAAAACATCATGCCCAGTGTGACCGGTACCGTCACCCAAAAAATAAGCTTTGTGCTTTCAAGCAAATAAAAGCTGAGTCGCCTTGGTGCATAGCTACTGATGCGTGAAAAATGGGGAAGCAATATAGTTGAAAAAGCGGTGGCAAAAGCGCCAAGAGGGATCCCCATAAAACGATTGGCATATTGTAATCCTGAAATAGCACCGGGAATGTATGAAGCGAATGCTGTATCAATAAACAAGCTGACCTCTGCCATTGCCATGCCGGGGATACAGGTAACAAATTTCAAAAGAATTTGCCCTCCAACATCAAGACTCTTTCTTGTTGGCCCGGTAAAACCGAGCCGGAGGTGCAAATAAATCATAACGTGTGCGAGAAACTGAACAAATCCCCCAATAACCACTAAATAACAAAATGAAATGGTAGGGAAATTACATGCCATGCTCACCATCAGGCCCACAATCAGAACGGCATTAAATAGTATCGGTGCAACGGCGGGAATAAAAAAATGATTTACCGCTTGCAAAGCACCGGCGAATAAGGCGCAGCCAGAAATAAAAAAAACAAAGGGAGTTAAAACAACCAACATAGGCACTGTTTGTACGATTTGCTCGGGAGTAAAGCCGGGCGTGAGCAGCGCAAGCAATGGCTTTGAAAATAAAAGAATAATACTGCAAAAGAGCAGCAATAATCCTTCAAACACTATGCACACCAAAGTCATCAAAGCATTTACCTCATGCTTGCCGCCGGTGCGCATGGTATGGACCACGCTGGGAACAAAAGCGGCAGATAATGCGCCTTCAGCAAAAATTTTTCTAAAAAAATTGGGAATTCTATATGCTGCCCAAAAAGTATCTGCTACCCCTAAATAACGCGCAAGTATAAGCTCACGAACAAGACCAAAAGCGCGGCTCAAAAGGGTTAAGCTTCCTGTCTCTATGGTTTTTTTTCGAATATTATTTTTGGTTAATACTTGTGTCATGGTGTGGTTCTTTTCTCAAAGATGAGGTATAGGTAATCACATGAATCTGTATAATTTAAACATAAAAATCATTTTATTCTAGCTATTCTCCCATCGCGTAACTCATAAATAATTTCCATGCACTCAGAAACATACCGGTCATGAGAGCTGATTATTACTCCCATGCCCCACTCATTTTTGCAGGAAACCAGTAAATCAATAATCTGCTTGCCGGTGTGCGGATCAAGGTTGCTTGTTGGCTCATCAGCAATAATAAATTTTGGCTTATTAAATAGCGCCCGAGCAAGAGCAACGCGTTGCTGCTGACCACCGGAAAGCTGAAATGGCTTGTGAGCCATTCGATCTGCCAGTCCAAGGTGCTCTAAAAGTTCTCGTGAACGTGGCAAACAATTATTGTATGACCGACCGGCAATTAACCCGGGAATGATCACATTTTCTTCTGCGGAAAGCTCTGCAATAAGATGCGGCACCTGAAACAAAAGGCCAAACGTATTGGTACGCAGCTCGGCAAGATCGGCCTCATTCATATGTGCATACATGCATGAATCATAAAGAAGGGTTCCTGACGATGGTTGATCAAGAGCCGCAATTACATGGAGCAGGGTAGATTTTCCACTGCCCGATATGCCGGTAATTGCGTAGCTGTTGCCCTGCTCAAAAGCTATGCTCAAGTCATTTAACACAGGAACCAGCGCGGGTCCTTGCCTATATGTTTTGCATATATTGGTAAGGGTAATAATTGATTTTTTGCTGCTCATTTAACATGGACTCATTATAAAAAGGCGTAATTCACATGGCTTTTTTTATTTTATCAGATGAGTATTGTTTTGTATAAACAGCATCAACTACACTGAGTTTAGGGATAAAAAAGAGGGGGCGGGAAAGACAATGCTTTCTTGCCAAACAGGGGGGGACACAATGAAGACACTACTCAACAAAGAAATACGTGAAGCAATTCCAGAAATTTTACCGGTCATTCCAACACTGGATGTGGTGGTATTTCCGCACATGATCGTGCCATTGATGGTTTTAGATGAAAAAATTATCACGGGGATCAATAATTCTTTGCAAGAATCTAAACTTATACTTTTACTTGCTGCAAAAAAACAGCTTGATGATCAAGAAGTAATTGGCACCAAGGATTTACACACGGTGGGGACCATTGCATCGGTCATGCGTCTTATTAAAATCCCTGAAGGAGGGGTAAAAATATTGGTGCAGGGTCTGTGCAAAGCACGTGCGCTCAATCTTTTGACAGAAAATGAAAGTCTTTACGCGAGCGTTGAACCGATAGAAGCGGCTGAAAAAAATGAAAACGACGAAATGATCATTGCCCAAATCAAAAACATCAAAGCTTTGAGTGAAAAACTATCGGGAACAAGCAGTTCATTTAGCCCCGATTTTCATCTCATCATTTCAAAAATCAATGATCCGGAAAAAATAGCTGATTTTATTTTATCGCATCTCACCTTGTCGATTGATCAAGCGCAGATGTTGCTGGAAACTGACAACCAACAAGAGCTGCTTGCATCGCTATATAATTATTTATACAAAGAGATAGAAGTCGCCGAAATGCAGGAAAAAATTCGCAATCACGCCCGCGATTCTATGAACAAGGCGCAAAAAGAATTTTACCTCCGCGAGCAAATTCGCGCTATTAAAAAAGAACTTGGCGAAGATGATGTACAAGAGCTTGATGGCATGCGTGAAAAGCTTGAATCATTGCAATTAACCGCTGAAACAAAAACTGAAATTCAACGCCAACTCTCGCGTCTTGAGCGCACCGCTCCCGATTCGATGGAGGCAACCGTAATCCGCAATTATCTGGAATGGGTTTTTGCATTACCTTGGGGTGTAGAAACAGATGAGATTCTTGATATTAATTTCGCAAAAAATGTACTTGATGAAGATCATTATGGCTTGAAAGAAATAAAAGATCGCATTCTTGATTTCATTTCAATACGCCACCTAAAGCAAGATGGCTATGCACCAATTTTATGCTTTGTAGGGCCGCCGGGAACCGGTAAGACTTCTTTAGGCAAATCAATAGCCCGCAGTTTGGGAAGAAATTACGCTCGCATCTCTTTGGGCGGGGTAAAGGACGAAGCAGAAATCAGGGGTCATCGCCGCACGTACGTGGGAGCAATGCCCGGGCGCTTTATTCAAGCATTGCGCAAAGTGGGTTCAAACAATCCTCTTATCGTTATTGATGAGCTTGATAAGATTGGCTCTGATTTTAGAGGCGATCCGTCAGCCGCCATGCTTGAGGTGCTCGATCCGCAACAAAACAAGACTTTTTATGACAATTATCTGGGCATTCCTTATGATCTGTCTCGCGCTATGTTCGTTGCAACAGCAAACAGCCTTGATTCAATTTCTGAGCCGCTTAAAGATCGTATGGAAATCATAGAGCTGAGTGGCTATACCCTTGATGAAAAAGTGAACATCGCCAAGCGTCATTTAGTAAAAAGAGCAACAACGGATGCCGGCCTTGAAAATCATGAAATTCATTTCAATGATGATCTGTTACAAGATATCATCATGAATTACACGCGTGAATCGGGTGTGCGCCAGTGTGAGCGTTTAATTCGCAAGCTTTGCTCAAAAACAGCCCGTTCATTTGTAGAAAAACATAGTATTATCTCATTTGATCTACAAAATCTGCCCCAATATCTTGGTCCGCGCCGCTTCCTGGAAGATGAACATGCCATTGACGACCAGGTAGGTATTACCAACGGTCTGGCCTGGACACCCTATGGGGGTGAAATGCTTAAAATTGAGGCGGTACTTATGCCGGGCAAAGGCAAATTAATGCTTACCGGACAGCTTGGCAACGTGATGAAAGAATCGGCACAGGCAGCTTTGAGTTATGCCCGTACACACGCCAAAGAATTTAAAATTTCCGAGCGTGCGTTCACCCATCATGATCTGCATATTCATGTGCCCGCCGGAGCGGTGCCAAAAGATGGCCCTTCTGCCGGTATAACTATGTTGACTTCAATTCTTTCTGCCTTAACGCAGCGACCAATAAATTCACGTTACGCAATGACGGGAGAATTGAATTTGCGCGGAGATGTAATGCCAATTGGCGGCGTGAAAGAAAAAATTCTTGCCGCAAAACGCAATAAGGTTTCGCATATCATTCTGCCGATGAAAAACAAACATGACGTGGTTGATATCGATGATATTATGAAAGACATAAACTTAATTTTCGTTTCTCATGCGCAAGAAGTACTGGATGCAGTACTTATGCCATTGCTGGAAGCGTAAAAAGAAATCAGGGGTGATTTGTTCCATGACTATCACCCCTAAAACTGATATACATCGCGAAACTTTTGACAATATTTCGCAATCTTTTCTGTAAATTTGCTCACTAAAGTATCGTGCTTAATTAAATCAGTGAGCTGACTATATTGATTTGTCGTGCCCAAGCGTTCGGTCGCAATCGAAAGACACGCCAATGACCCGATGAGGTCAGCCTCCCATTCATCAGGACTCTTTCTGAAAAAATCACTCGGCGGAATCTCCCATGACTGTTCAAGATCAAAAATCATTATCTTGTCATTATCCATAGCCATGTTCGCCGGGCGCGAGTTGCGATCTACAGTAAAAACGTCAGGCAATGCCACATATTTAGTCATGGTAAAAAGCTCAGGCACAATGCTATCAGAAAACTTTTGAAAGGCCTCTTGGAAATCCTTCCCTGTAGACTTCAACCCTGTTATATAATCCTGAACAACAACGTAATTCTGATCGCAGCACTTCTTTGAGCGGCCAGGAACACGCATGAGGTAGGTGGGCGGCACACTAATATGCTTTAAATCGAATATTTCAATTGCTTCAGTCACACGCAAATAATTGGCTGCATGACTGATAGTTTGATACGTTGTCCGGTCCTGATTATTATCATTAACTGAATAGCCAGCTCTGATATTCTCGCGCCTCGCCTCAGGACTACTGATTTTAATAATCGTATCATCTGAAGGTTGAATCGTATAATTTCTTCCCCCGTAATAAGTAACTTTAAAACAACTCATGTCACGTTTTTTCCATTGTGATACGTGCTCATCTGGATTGCAACTCAACGTTTGCAAAATACCGCCGTTCCTGCTGTCAAAGTTTTTCAAATTGGTCTTTCTCTCTTGTGACAGTCGCACAGGCATGAGTTCGCGTATATTATCTAAGGTAATTTCTTGCCCTTTGTAGGTATTGATTGCCCCTATAGCTTCGGGCACCTCAGCTCCAAAAAGCACAGCGAAAAAGAGCATTGAACCATACACTTTTATAAGAGTTGTAAACATTAAATATATCCTCGTTACTGACAACAATTATTTTTTGATCCCAAAACAATTTAATAAATGGGACACTTCATCTGCGGCAAAATGGGTCCTGATAAGATCTTTTAAAATCCCACTCTTCTTCCGATCTTTTTCGATCAGATCAATTAGGGTATGGATAGTGCACAAAGTCTCATCGCGAAAGCGTTTTTGATCTTTATTAAAAAATTTCTCTCGATCGTAAAAGGGACAGAGCTCAAGATCAAAAAGAGTAATTTTATTGCCCACAACCGTCCAATTTTTATAGAACAAAATATCTTCCAAACCTCCCCAGACGATAACATGAAAAAGCTCTTCCACTATATCATCAGGCATTTGTGATAATTTGGTTTGGGCATCTTCAATGCTTTTATTTGGCACATGAGAAGGCAATGCCTCTTGAATAATCATATAATTCTCATCACACACAATTTTAGGATGACCCGGCAGGCGTATCAGATAGGTTGGAAGGGTAGCAATATAACGGCAGCTAAATTTTTCTAAAGCCTCTTGCGCTTTTAGCGTGCACGCTGCTTTGGCAATAGTTTGATAGGTTGTGTAGTCAGTAAGCTCACCGATGCCAAATGATTCTTTGTGCAAGTGGATGCCATCACTATACGCTTTGGCGCTTCCTCCGGCGGAAATGAACAAGTTGACGGCCCTGGCAACCCCGCTGCTGATTTTTGCGAACCAGTGCAGAGTGCCCATTTTAAATACGTAATTTTTCCACGATCCCTGATCAACCACATCACGGTCGACTAATGGCTTCTTTGACGCCATACCACCAACATAGATCGGCGCAATATCTTCGCTAGGATCGCTCGGGCTTACCTTTATTGATTCAATGGTATCAACTACCGTCTCATGATGCTTCATCCATTTTTTTATGGCACGCCTGGTGCCTTCCGGTCTTCCAGGCATGAGAGATAGAATAGTTTGTGGCGTTATTTCAGTGCCTTTGTAGGTTGTGCGCGATGTTACTGCTTCGTATCGCAGATCCATGCAATAGGCGCTGTACAAAGTCAGACTTAAAAATAAGAATATTTTTTTCATAGAAACCCTGCCTTGTTTACTGTACGAATGTATCTCTCATCGCTTTGAAGCAGTATACAAAAAAATATTTCTTCTATAAAAACAATTATTACCACTTCAAAGCATCGAGTTGATAACAAATCAGAACTCACTCTTCATTATCGGTTTGCATCAATAACAATAGCAAGTAGTTCACCCATATCTGGATATTCTGTTCGTATTCTTTGCATGGTTGGGTTACTGAGCAAAGCGGCTGAATCTTTGCATAACTGCCGACGTTTGCTTAGTAATGCCTGCGCAAAGGTGCAAGCATCCAGATCGACTAAGCGCAAAGCTTGTTTATAAAAATCTGAAAATATTTTTTTATTATGCGCAGCTGCTTGCCACACAACAACACTGGATCCATTGTAAGTGGCCAATAACGAGCCGCTTTGATTAATAAACCAATCAGACAATCGCCCATGCCCTTCATGCACAAATGGCAGAGGGCGCGGCATTGTGCGCTCAATAGGCATTGTTGATTTCACTAAGGTGAATCTATTTTGAATGGATGCCAGAATAACATTTTTACAAGGAAAGTCGTACAACACAGTGTCACTGGAGCGATTAAAAATTTTAATCGCTGCGACTACATCACGTATCTTTTTCTCGTGAAAACTAGATGGAATCAAAGCCGATTCGCTCGAATCTTCTTCTTTATCGGCATCTAGAGATGGCTCTTGCGCCAGCCCATCGCTTTCCGGCATAGGCATAACCATTTCATCGCCCATACGATGCATCATTGTTTCATTTACCAACAAGGAGCGTGAAGCATCAAATTTTGCTTTCCATGGGAGCACCCACACGATCTTTTCAGAAAAATCTGCGGCCGCGTAATACGTTGAATCGGCGCAATGGGCGACAACAAATTTGCCCCCCGCATCAAAATCAACCCTTTCAATGGGACCTTTAACATTGAAATTCCATATCGTTGATTTGGGATCTTCATCCATATCGTCTGGAAAACGTTGAAGAATCAGCGTTGTGCCCATTGCATACACAAAGGTCAAGGGGTCAGCCGGATGAAATTTGAACGTATTCAGATCACAACACGTTATCGTTTCTGCCTTATTTAACCAGGGAAATGATTCTATATTGACTGTTGAAGCCAATACTAATGGATGAATTTTTTTGACAATTTCCAGGGGAAAAGTGTGAATTTCAGCAGCATTAATTAAACACGAGCTTAGAAAGACTGAAACAATAGAAAACTTTAAGAGATACTTAGACATGTCTTTCCTCATAATAACCAAAAAGAATTGTTGAAGGTGGGCGCGCCAGGCAAACAAGCGCTTTTAAACGTGTAGATAAATAAAGAATAATATCAGAAATTCATTCTTTATTATATTGGGCATACTAGTGCAACAAATCGAAAGCGCATCCCTGTGGCATTATGGGCAAAATCTTTCACATGGAAACAAATAAAAAGATTCAATAATAATTGCTTAACCAAGCGGAATTTTTGATTGCCCAAAATACAAAATAAATATAAACTGAAAAAGACTGGTACATACAACAAAAACCTTACTATACAAGATTGGCATCAATAGCCAAATAATATTAATAATTGTTTTAAATGAACATACATCAGCCACATTCATTATAAATAATTAACTATTCACCTTATATGGAGTCGAACATGATAAAGAAGATACTAGTATTATGCGGCCTACTGGCAATTTCTATTAGCGCAAGTGAGCAACCAACTCTATCAACATTCATTGCGCAACAAGCACTGTCTCGTGTTGATAAGGACAATCCAGACTGGAAACATGACACGTTGCGTGCATTGATTAACACCGCACATGTTATGGTATTTGCTCCCATCGGAGATGCGCCTCATCGTGCGCGGGTTGACTTGGCAACGGCAGCGGTAGCGGCAGAACTGATACTCATGGGATATCCCACATACGATGAGCCTGAATTAGTCGACAATCAAAATGTAGCCCGTAACTTTCCTAAGACTTTCCAAGCTTTTCATTCCGCATCAACTCTGATGGAAATCGCCAATATGCCGCTTGATGTGTTACGTACTGAAGGATTAGATCTCGCCCCATTGCGCATGACATCTATTGAGCAAATTGCAAGAATTCGCCGCGAAAATCACATGCTGGAGACTCGTGACGCGGCAGTAACTGAACTTCTTCAAGCAGCAAATGACGACGCAGTAGCTAGACTTCTTGAAGAAGCAAACAACTCGTGATAATTCTCTGATTGATGAAATGCTTTAAAGCATCCAACGGCAAAAAGAAAAAAAGGCGGCGATCATCACAATAATCGCCGCCTTTAGTTTAATCTAGCGAGTGCTGTCATCCGGGTCAGTCTGATATCCGTTGGGCAAGCTTGTCTCGCACGATTCCCTTTTCATACTATGGTAACCATTCCGCTTCGCGCATGAGCTACTAACCTTGCGCCCGAGCCAATCTGCGAAGCCCCATGTTTCTTCTTCACTTGACGATTCGTTCGTGTCTGATTCTTCACCCGATGCGTATCCTTGCCAAGCATCGTCTCCCAGAAAAACCGCGTCGCCCATTAACTCCTTTTTAGCTTGATCGATCAGCAGTTGCGCTTCCTGCTCATCCATTCTTTTCAGCCAGGATTCATGAAAAGCATAACCAAAAGGGTCAACGATTCCATAATATACTGTGCCTTCGCGTGGATGATTCGTTTTCATATAACGAGTGGCGGCGGGTATCCCAAGAGGCACGACGGTCCAGTGATAAAAATTATCTATTCCCCACACTGCTTTTGCATCTCCTTTTATAGCTGCTATTTTACCATTTACTTCTGGATAAGGAGAATTAACAACCTGTGCATATTTCATTGGTGGTTCCGCTGCATAGATAGTAGGGATTGCCAGTAGTAACGCTAACAAGAATATCATAAAACTCCTTCTCAAAATTAATTAACGATCATGCAATTGCGAATCACATAGTATATTGTACGCATCAAAAAAATGTACCGCATGCATTACGAGTATCATACATTGCAATTCCAGGGCAAGACAATTATTTCAGATTTTGATGCCTATTTTTTGATTACTTCTTTACAATTATTTTGCCTTTCATTACCTTGGTTTAATATACGAAAATATCTCTTTTTTAAAAGGCAATCGCTATGATTCCATCAATAAAAAATACCGCAACCCGCCACAACCAAGGCACCGTGCTGCGTATTAGCGGTACTATTATAGATGTTCAATTTGCAGAAGAGCATGTTCCAGACATTCTTAATGAACTTCACATACTCATTCCCGCAGATAAAGAACAAGAGGCTAAAAAAGCAACCGTAGAAGTAGCTCAGCAGCTGGGAGATGGGGTTGTTCGCTGCATTGCAATTGAAAATCTTTTTCGCGTAAGCCGCGGATTAAAAGTTGTTGATACCGGAAACCCTATACAGGTCCCTGTCGGGGACCAGGTCTTGGGTCGCATTTTTGACGTTATGGGCGAAACAATAGACGGCCTGGCGCCTATTAGCACCGACAATAAATGGTCCATTTATCGCGCGACTCCCCCTCTGATTGAACAAAAAATTACTAACGAGATTCAAGAAACCGGCATCAAAGTAATTGATGTCATGTGTCCCTATATCAAAGGTTCAAAAATTGGATTGTTTGGTGGAGCGGGGGTTGGTAAAACTATTCTTGTGCAAGAATTAATTCGCAATATCGCTACCGAGCATGGCGGCGTTTCAGTCTTTACTGGCATTGGCGAGCGTACTCGTGAGGGTAATGAACTGTGGCTGGAAATGAAACGATCGGGAGTGCTTGAAAAAACAGCGCTGGTCTTTGGCCAAATGGGGGAGATGCCCGGTGCTCGTTTTCGCGTTGGCATGACCGGTTTAACCATGGCCGAATATTTTCGCGATGAAGAAAAAAAAGATGTATTGCTTTTTATAGATAATATTTTTCGCTTTGTTCAGGCGGGAGCAGAAGTTTCTACTTTGCTTGGCCGCTTGCCTTCCGCTGTTGGCTATCAGCCGACACTGGCCACTGAAATGGGGGCTTTTCAAGAACGCATAACCAACACTATTAACGGTTCGATCACGTCTATCCAGGCGGTTTATGTCCCCGCTGATGATATTACTGACCCTGCACCGGCAACCACCTTTATGCATTTGGACGCAAGCACGGTGCTATCACGTAAATTAGTTGAGCTTGGGCTCTATCCCGCAATTGACCCTTTGCAATCAAACTCAAAAGGCCTCAGTGTTGAAATTGTCGGTGAAAGACATTATGGCATTGCGCGCAATATTCAGCGCATTTTACAGCGCTACAAAGAGCTGCAAGATATTATTGCAATTTTGGGTGTTGATGAACTTTCACCTGAAGATAAATTAATAGTCAATCGCGCCAAACATATTCAACGCTTTTTAACACAACCGCTCTATACGGCTGAATTTGCCAGCGGCCTTACCGGGCGCTATGTACCAAAAGACAAAGCAGTAGAAGATTTTGAAAAAATCATTCGTGGCGAATGTGACGATTTACCTGAACAGGCATTTTACATGGTTGGCACGCTGGAAGAAGCAAAAGAAAAAGCAATTCAATTGCGCAGCAAGAGATAGCCTATGCAGTTACTGATAATAAGTGCAACAGAAAGAAAATCATATGCGGTGGAGTGGCTGGAAATAAATACGGCTGAAGGCAACTTTGTGATCCAAAGTGACCACGCCCCAACAATTTTGGTTCTTGCTCCTGAAAGCTTAGTAACGTATTTGCCCTCCGGCGAACAGACGAGCGTAAACTTGCGGATAAAGCAGGCGGTTGTTGAAATTACGCGCGAGCAGGCCATTTTGATCATCACGCAAAATTCATAAACAACGAGCCCACTCATGAAAAAATTTCTGGGATACATTTGCGGCGGATCATTGACCGAAGGGTTTATGATGCGCATAGATCAACACGTATCTTTGGAGCAGATCAAAACAGGTAAATTTGTTTCGATCGTGGGAACGGCACATACTTTTTTTTCTTTGGTCACTGATATTTCTTTGGAAGTTGCACATCCTGATATTTTGCTCTTTCCGCCAACACCCACAGAAACGCTCCTTGCGCGTGCACTAAAGAACAAAGACATTTATGCAACGGCGCAGCTTAAACCAATGCTCATGTTAGCCAAAGATGAAAAACCCTCTCCGGTAAAAACAGTGCCACCACATTTTGCCACGGTGCACGAGGCTGATGCAAAAGATGTTGCACGCATTTTTGGTGATGAAAATGAACCAACCAAGCGCTATTTCAATATCGGCGTACCGCTTGATATGACAACTCCTGTGTGTCTTGATCTTGAAAGACTTGTTGAGCGCAGCAATGGCATTTTTGGTAAAACAGGAACAGGAAAAACGTTTTTAACGCGTCTCGTACTTGCCGGATTAATAAAAAATGAAAAAGCGGTAAATCTGATTTTTGATATGCACAGTGAATATGGCCTGCAAGCCCGCAAAGAGGGAAAAACGCTCAATTTTGTAAAAGGCTTAAAAACACTCTTCCACGATAAAGTGGTTATATTTTCTCTTGATCCTGAATCAACTCGACGTCGAGGCGCAAGCCCTGATGTTGAGGTTGTATTGCCTTACAGTGCAATTTCTGTTGAAGACATTCTTTCCTTGCAAGAGGAGCTTAATTTACATTCAACCGCAATGGAAGCAGCATATTTAATTGCCGCCAAATACAAAAAGAATTGGCTGCAAGAATTATTGGCCCAAGAAGACTTAAAAGAATTTGCTCAAGGCCTAGGGGCCCATCCTGAATCTATCGCTGCTTTATACCGCAAACTAAAACGCATTGAGCGCTTGCCATTTTTAAAACCCACCGTTCTGGGTGCCGCTTATAAAGACCATTCGGTGATTGATCAAATGATGGAATATATTAATCGTGGCATCAGCGTAGTAATTGAATTTGGTAACTTTACCTCTACGTTTATCTATCTACTCATTGCCAATATTATTACGCGCCGTATTCATGCAGAATATGTGGAGCGAACAGAAAAATTTTTCGGCTCGCAAAGAGAAGAAGACAAGCCGCGCAAACTTATGATCACTATTGAGGAAGCACACAAATTTTTAAATCCTCAAGCAGCAAGACAAACTATTTTTGGCACTATCGCACGTGAAATGAGAAAATATTACGTTTCTTTGTTAGTTGTTGATCAACGGCCTTCGGGAATTGATCCTGAAATTATCTCTCAGATCGGCACCAAAATTGTAGCACAGTTAAATGATGAAAAAGATATTCAAGCAGTGCTGACCGGTATAAACAATGCCACCAGCTTGCGCTCAATACTCACCACACTTGATAGCAAAAAACAAGCTCTTTTGCTGGGCCACGCCCTGACTATGCCGGTGGTCATACAAACTCGTGAATATGATGAAGAGTTCTATAAAGCAATGGGTAATCAGGTAAGCGTTAAAGAGATTAACGAATTTATTAATGAGATTTTTTAAGCTTTTTTTCAATCAACAAAAGCCTTTAGACATACACTTCATTTCTTAAGCCTTTATACTATTGATTTATTCGCCTGCCGCATGGTAAAATAATTTCAAGTACAATTATTAGTGCGCGCTTGAGCGCGGCAAAATATGCAGACAGAACAAACAAGGCGATGTGATGAGAAAAAATTATTTTTGTGTAAAATTTATTTTTTTATTTACCTTCATTACTACTCTTAATAAAGGCACGGCCTTTGAAAGAATTAAATTTTTAATCTGCGCCGATAACGCCCGGGGAATACCGGGGGAAAAAAGTGCCACTTCAGATGTATCAGTATATGAAAATAAAAATGTGGTACGCAAACAGGTCAAAGACTATCTGCAGTACGATGTGTTTAATCGAGAAGTAGAAACATTAATGGCACTCAATAACTTTTCTCATGTTCCAAAAATTTTGGCGGTAGATTTTGATAATAAGACTTTTTATATGGAATATGGGGGAGAGCCGTTAACTAAAAAAAATCTTCCCGCAGACTGGCCAAGGCAAATTAAAAATATCATTGATGGGTTGAGAAAGCGTGGCATTCAGCACAACGATATAAAGAACGCAGAGCTATTGGTCAAAAATGGTAAAATTATGCTCATAGATTATGGTTGGGCATCTGAATATGGCAAACCTATTGACCCTTCATGGCCTTCAGGTCTTGGCGGCCGCTACAAAGCTCCTTGGGGCTTTGATGACAGATACTCAATCATTTTTGCTGTTATGACCGCTCAAGCTGACGGAAAAAATCCAACCAAGAGAGAAGTAGAAGAAAAAATCAAACAAATATTTGGCAATAATGATTTCTCTGCCGCACCTGTTGAATATACGATCATAAAAGCTCAATATGGCAACGACGATAAACAAAAAGATGTAACGGAAAATTTGAAGAAAGCTACAAAAGAAACATCATTTGATTTTGAAGGTGGAAACCAGTCATTTAACAGCCTCTTTACAGATCCTGCTCCCGGTGCAAAAAAGACTCTTTCTATCGAATATAAAGATCAGACGGGAACGCATACAAAAAAGATTCAAGAAGATCAGGCATTTATTCTTCCATGAAAAGGATATTGAAATGAAATTAAAGCTTTACGTTCTCTATTTTTCTTTGTTTATTACGGTACTGACGGCGCAAGAAGAGATGACGAGAATCAAATCTGAACTTAACGTTGCTGGCCAACTGCAAAAATGCGTATTTAATGCGGCATTTATAAAACAGAATGAAAATGCATACAACAAAAACAACCGGACCCAAAGATATAACGAATTAAAACAATGTATTGACCCGATAGAGCATTATGATGATCTTGATACTCTACATGCTTTAAAGCAACTTGTTCTCTTGGAGCTCAATATGGCTCTTTTTATAGCACAACGAATTTATTTTGAAACTAGAGAGATGCGCGTATTCGATCAGTACAATGAACCAATTATCATAAAAAATGATCCCGATCTTAAAAAAGCGATGTGGCTGTTTGTTTTATTGTGGGCACAGGCAAGAATTAATGCGGATTCTGATGAATACGAATTAAATAATGATATCACTCGAGCGCTTGAGATGATTGAATATTTTTTAGCTGATATTGGATTTGTATATAACAAACAAGCACCAGCCTCTGGTGACTTAATAAATCAACAGATACTGCTACTCTTTGACCATCTTAATGTAGTGCAAAAAACTTCAAGCGCTTCTGGTAAGCGCTTAATAGACACTTTAAGTAAGTATAACCTTGCAAGTATCGCTCCGGAGCAGGTAATTAAAAAGCACGAAGATACTAATGACTCAGATTCAGAAGGTTATGCGAGTGATGCGAGTGACGATTACTCTAGCTCAGATCCAGTATAAGCTTGAAAAAACTCTGCGCGCAGTAATAAAAAAAAGCACTCAAATATCAGCTGTGCTTCTCGTAGGCAAGGCGCAGTTCAGTCATTTTCTTTGTATGCCAAAATTGTATTGACTCTGCTCTCGCTTCGAGGGAATCCTCTACCAACTCAAGCTTTACCAATTCATTGGTTAAAAGACCGGCATAACATTTCATCGCTTCATCGGTTGCCGCGGGATTATTTAGATAACTCTCTTCACTCACGGTAGCTTTTTGCTCAGAGGTTAACAAATGAGTAAAAGCATACATGCGCGCGGTAGCCAGACCAGTGGCCTTTATAACTTTTTTTTCACGCATGGCAATACGCATTTTCAGTAATGTATCAACAATTGAATCTTGGCTATAGGGAGTCTCAACAGAGCTTTCTTTCAACTTTTCATAAAATCCCCCTACAAGCACACCTATCGCTTCTTTAAGCTCATTTTCTGTACTTTGGCCATGAAGCGCATTTTTCATTTGCGGTGAAATATTTTGCCATAGAGTAGGTGCATGCTTCTCTTTTTGTGTGTCATACCATTCGTAATATTTATCTTCTTCAGAAGATAGTGAGAATTCAGCGACTTCTTCCATGCCAACAACAGTTGAACCCGACACAGCACAGAGGAATAAAAGAGTAAATTTTTTCATCACAAAAAGCTCCTTTTTATAAATAATTTCACGTACCAAAGAAATCATGGCACCGCTGCAAAATTCTGTCAAACTCATGTTCATTGGCAAGCGAAGACCTTTGTCCTCTGATAAAAGTTATCCCCAACACACCCGATTGTTTTGGTGAATAATAGATCAATTCATCTCGCTGATTACCAAGCTCATCAGTCATTACTACTTTCATATTGAGCATATACTGCAATTTGGTCATGCAATCCTGATTTTTTAGTGCAATAAGATGACCCTGCACAGGAATAACTTTTTTATCTCCCGTTAACTGTTTGGCGCCAATACCGGTACAGTTAAAGACAACTGCTTCGGGAACATCATCAAACGAGCGTATCTCTGCCTTCGTGACAGAAATGTTCAATTGATCTACGGTGCGCCGCAATTCTTTGATTAATTTATGCGCATTTATAAAAACCGTTTCATACTCCATGGCCGCATAACTTTTGCCGTTGCCAAAATCGATAGTAACTTTTTCAGCCTTATCAACAACGCCTTGCGAAATATAAAAATCATAACCAGGATCAATATCAAGGCCAAAATAGACCGGCAGCAACATTGCCGCCTCGCAACTAAGAAAAGAATGCTCTCCGTTAATAATTTGTTGGTAAACGGCATATGATTCTATGCCAAGCGAGTGAAATACGGCACGCTCATCATCAGTTGATGTTTTGCGCGAACGGGGAAAAAAGAAGCCGGCCGCATTGGCAGAAGAAGTTTTTTCTGTTTCTTTGGCAATAATGCGCACTTTGTGGCCAGCGTGCACTAAATGGATCGCTGTTAATAGACCATAGCAACCCGCACCAACCACCGCTATTGGCTCGTCTTTTAACGCAGGATTTTCAAGCAACTGCTGCTTAAATTGGCGCATTGATTCGTTAACGCTCCCAAATAAAAAAGTGAGCCCGGCCCCACCTTGGCCATAGTTGTGAAAAACCAGTTTTTCCCTTATTTGTTCAGATGACAGGCGAAACAGACGCTCTCTATGAGCGCGAACACAGGTTATTTTTTCTTTGATATGTTCATGAGAAAACTGCGGCGGGGTGAGATATACAATTCGTTGCGCGGTCATTGATTCTTAAGTCCTTTATCATGCACACTTATAGTGAATATACATTTTAAGTATAAGGTAATTATGAAAATTATTATTCCCCCTCATGAAATTGAAATCACGAGCAGCAGATCTGGTGGTGCCGGCGGTCAGCATGTAAATAAAACCAATACGCGCATTACACTGCGCTGGAACGTCAAAAATAGCGCAGTTCTCAATGATGAGGAAAAAGAGCGCGTACTGCAAAAACTGCAATCGTCATTAACCACTGAAGGTGATTTGATTATTCATAGCAGTACATCGCGCAGTCAGGATCAAAACAAGAGACTGGCACTTGAGCGCCTCAACTACGCGGTAAACAAGGCTTTGCAGGTTCCCAAGAAGCGTCATGCCACAAAAATATCCAAAACAGCACACGAAAAACGATTGCAAAGTAAAGCGCGACACAGCCTTATTAAGAAAATGCGTAAAATAAACTACCGTGATTAAGCGGATCGTTATCTATCGCAGCACGGGACAATTAACGGAATACCTATTTCCGGGTCAACCAGCTTGATCATTTCAGTCGGCTCCGCCGTAACCATTACTTCAAGCGTGGGCCACACATGCAACTCAAAAAGATGTCCGGCGCGCGTTGTGCCGTCAGATGCGCTGACCACCGCATGCGCATGCACTACCGGCTTGCCTTTAAAAAGAGCTATGTTGCCTATCATGGCACCCAGTTCAACCTGACCGATCGGCGAGATGTTTTTGTATAATTTTTTTTCAGGACAAACCCATCCCAAAACAATGTTGCTTGAAGCGCCAATGGCGGTAAAGCGTGCATTTTTTACCTGGTATTTTTCAGCGAATTCATGTAATCCGGCAAAAGCCTCGTCACCTTTTTTAAAAACTACGATGTAGTTTTTGCGACCACCCACATCGCTTAAAAGCTGCACCTGCATGCCCGGTGCTTTCCCCTTTTCTATCTCAAACGAGAGTGATAGATAGGTAGCGTTATCATTTTCTAAAGAATTATTTTTTGATTTAATATCGGACACAAAAATCCCCCCCAAAAACGTTAGATCATAATCACTTTATTATAATACTCAAGCATCAATAGATTGCAAGAATAACCCCCTTCTTGCGCCTTTTTTTATTGATCTTATTCTGCTCTCGTGATAGAAAAAACTACGAGTAGTTAAAGAAAGCAGTTAAAAAAAGGGGTCGCTATGAAACAGGCATTTAAATTCTTTATCCCATTATTGTGCTGTATAGCAATTGCATCGCGCGCAGAAGCAACATACAAAAACTTTGTTATCCTCATCGCATCGTATAATAACGAACAATTCGCAAAGCACAATATTATTTCTGCCTTGCAAAACTATCCCGAGAGCCATTACCGTATCATTTTTATTGATGATTGCTCGCAAGATAATACATTGGCTATCGCAATTAATATCCTTGAACAACACCAAAGGCAACACCTTGTAACCATCTTTCACAATACTGAGCGCAAAGGGGCTTTATACAATCATTATTACGGCATTCATAATTACATTAAAGATGAAGAAATTGTTGTTATTCTAGACGGTGATGACCAGTTGGCTCATGCAAACGTCCTAACTTTTCTCAATGATGTCTATTCGAAAAACGATATTTGGCTCACGTATGGGCAATTTCAACATATTGTAACTGGCCAAGTTGGCTTCAATTGCCCTATGCCCCATGAAGTGGTAGGAAGCAATAACTTTAGACGGTGGCGGCACATCCCCTCACACTTAAGAACTTTTTATGCAAAGCTGTACAAAAATATCAGAATAGAAGACCTGACCTTGAACGGGGATTTTTTTGAAATGTGCGCCGACATGGCAACCATGATTCCCATGATAGAGCAGGCGCGCGATCACTTTAGATTTATTCCGCAAATATTGTATCTCTATAACGACAACAACCCAATCAGTGATCACTTCAAAAGTAAGACGTTACAAAGAGAAATAGATCTTTATGTGCGCTCAAGGCAGCCCTATAAACCGCTTGAAAAACTTTTTTAATATTCGTTCTGGACACGCGCCGCTTTGAAAGTTGACTGCTCCCACGGTCAACGCCCTGGACCAAAAACTACTCTTGCTGTTTGTTAACGCGATGAGATACAATAAATAATCATAGTGATGTAAGTTTTAAGGGGGGAGAAGTCACCGTGAAGATATCTATTTTAGTCATCTTTTCTATCGCGTTTTTTCCATTCATAAAAGCTGAGCCTGAACCCGCTTATTCAGCACGCATTGATAACCCGCATCCACATGAATTCAATATTCACATTAACCACGCGATCATGCAAGACATGTCGCTCAATAATAACAACAAAAACAATGCTGCCGGAACAAACTGCATGTGCAGCGAATTATATGGCGCCGCATTGCATGAATGCATGAACTCTCTATCAAGCGAGGATCTGAAAAAAAATTTCTTAGAGCTTAATCCTCGCTGCGTGCGAAATTATTTAAGAACTGTGGGATACTCGGGAACAGAAGATATTCTTGCCTGCTTCAGTGAGGAGGAGTGGCAAGATTGGCACAGCAAACTTCCTTCAGAAATACAAAAATGTATAGGAAAAACCAAAGAAGAGGCGAGCAAAAAAGCTCTTGCTAAAATGCACGACGAAGTCACTGCACTCATAAGGAAAGAAATGAAACGATGGACTATATAAAAAAAATTTTTGTTTTCTTAATCGTCACGACCATAACAGCAAACAGCGAACTAAAGATTAATATATATCCCGCACTGCATTACACGCAAAATATAGATGTAAACAATACCAACCATAACAGCGCCCTCGCACAACAACCTTTACCCACCATGCAGCACACTGCAATGCAAAGCAGTGGGGACCCTATGACAGAGCTTTTGACGCGCCGAATATCCGGCGCATGGAAAGATAACCATTTTCTGCAGCTCCTCTATTCAAAAAAATCTTTAATTTCTGCTGCCATAGGAGCCATAAGCGGCTATGCTTCACTCCTTGCCTATCTGATTACTCGCTCACGCGCGATAAAAAATAGCGATCGCTGGGATAGCTGGAAACAAGAAGTTCCTGTGGCAGCACTACATGAACTACCAATAACGCAAGTGGCCAACGTACTTCGCGATGCATTACACAAAAAATATAACAAGGCTGAGCCACGCGAGCTTGTATCGGCACTCGCCGATATTGAAGCAGAAAAAAACCAACTGGAGCGCCTTATTTTTTACTCTTCTTTGATAAAAACATGCAAACTGAGCTTATTGTTTTGGTACCGAGACTCAGTGGAGGAGCTCGCAAAAAACAAACTCAAGCGACTGGAATTCATCAGAGAGTTTCTTATAACCCATATGGTAAAGATTGTTGAAGGACAACCGTCTGACGCACTGGCCAATGCTGCGTAAAAACATGTATCTTGCCGCGTTTTATACACATCTAGTGTGTGCTGCGCCAAATGCAGCAGAAGTGAGTTTTGAACAGGCACTGCAGGCATTACACAACAACAAGCCGCATCTTTTTGAACCTACTGAGCAAAAACAGGAACAACCCTCATCATGGACCAGCTATGAAAACTGTAGCACCGCGATTGATCTGACCGCTCTGGCATCTGCCTTGGTAAGAATATATATAAGGCATAACCAACTCCTTGCCGCCAAAACGGATAACAGTGGCATGTGGAATACCATTTTTAAAAAAATTTTCCCTGAAAGCATGCAGAAATTAAGCAACCAAACTCTATGGCTAAAAGATTCTTGTATCATAACTGTAGAAACGATACTGTACAAAACCGTTGCGAAATTAGCTTTGTATTGCAGCAAGGGCGATGGGTACGATCTTATAAAAAAGGCCTTCATGAAGGCAAAATCTATCGTACTTGGCTAGCGTTCCTACTCTTGCCTTTTAAGAATTCAATTATAATCCGGAACCGTCGCGCACGCGCAGTTGCAAAGCAAAGGGCTTTCTATATCATAGCGAATATACTTGGTTTGATTTTCTGAAGAAGGACATTGTTTATGAAAAATCTGAGAATTAAAAACACATTCATTGTTGCCACGATTTTAACACTTGGCACCAGTTTTAATGAATTCGCGCAAAACAGCGGCCCTGACGCGCAACAACAGATACACCAAGTCCTCGACAAGTATCGAATATTTTTAGACGAAGGCACCCTTGCTGGTCAAGACTGGAGCAGCTTTTCTAAACCTCCAAAAACCAGGCACTTTACCTTCAAAAGAGCCTTTGAATTATTTGCGGAAAAGAAAGGAACTGTGATAGTTGAATTAGGAACAACTCGAAGCTTTGTGCATGGGGGGCTTATTGGATGCAATAGTGATGATGTACGGTTCTGGACCCCTGATCAACCTGAAAACTGGGATTGGGGTGCTGGCGGCTTTACCCGCATGGCAGCAGAAAGTCTTATGCATCTTAACCCAAAAATTTACACAGTCGATTTAGCAAAAAGACACATTGAGCGCTGCAAGATTATTACTGCCCCTTTTGCGCATATAATACATTACTGCGTCTGCTCATCGCTTGATTTTCTTGCTACAACAAATCAAAGAATTGACCTATTGTATATGGATACAGGTGACATGACCCCTTTGGAGCCCACGGCGCAACTACAGCTAGCCGAAGCACAAATTATCGTTCATCGTGATTTGATAATGCCCGGCGGACTCATTTTAATTGATGATGTCAGAAATCAGACTCCCAAAAAATTTGGTGAGCAATCAGATCTGGGCAAAGCAAAATATGCACTACCCTACCTACTCGAGAATGGTTTTGAAATCGTCGAAAATGAGTACCAAGTCCTGTTACGCAAAAAACAATAATCGAACGTCTCATAATTGCTTTTATTTTGCCTATAGAGAGCTGTAATGATAAAAACTAGTGATAATTACATAAATAAAAAATTAAAGCCAATTTTTTTTATTTTCTTCTTCTGCCTGTTTATTCAATCCCAGGCACATGGTGATTCCCATCTTACAAAAGTTCTGCATCTCAGCTTTCATTTGGGATGTATCAAGGAATTTGAAGCAGTCGCCCACTATTTACCGATTGAGCTCACTTCTTGGTACATTCATTCAAACAGGGAGCAATTTGATGATCAAGCGGTGGGGGCTGCGATATACAACATAGGTCATGATCGCGCAAAACGAATATGGGAGAAGAATAAAAACTATTTCAATCAGTTTGATATCATTCTTACTTCCGACACAGCCCCACTTTCTAGAATTTTCTTACAAAATGGCTGGAAAAAACCATTGATCATATGGGTTTGTAATCGATTTGATTATGCTGATAGAGGAAGTCTTGACTGTAATTTCCCCGACAAAGAATACTACGAACTATTCCAAAAAGCAGCTCAATTACCTAACGTAAAAATTATATCATACACTCCTTATGAACACTTTTATGCAAAAAAGAAGAACGTTCACTGGAAAGAGTGTGTCGTAAAGCCGATTGGGACGATTGAGACAGCGCTGTGGCACTCAGACGCCTCTCTAATACCTTCTTTTGTTGATCAAAAAAATACTTTTTTTGTTAATCCTCGATTGGAATCCTGGGGCTCGCACCCGGGGCAACAATTTGATTACCTGCAAACAGAATGCGAAAGCCGCAACATCAACGTGTACATGGGAAAATACAGCGGCCCGGAAGACATTAAAGATTTCAAAGGGATAATCTTTTTTCCCTATCAATGGTCTAATTTAGTTTTTTTTGAAAACATACAACGTGGAATTATCCATTTCGTGCCAACGATCAACTTCATCAATGCACTTAGAAAATTAAATAAACCGGTAAGCTATAATGCAGAAATACTCACAGGAAACTTTGAACTTTGTGAATGGTATATGCCGGAGCACAAAGACTTAATAGTTTATTTTGCTTCATGGGATGATTTAAAAGAGAAAATTGAAACAATCGATTATGAAGCAATGCACAAAAAAATTAAGGCTTTTGCAGAAACCCACCGAGAAAAAATGCTCACCGCATGGCAGCAGGTATTTCACCTCTTCGCCTCAAGCGGGATTTAAAAACTTATTTTTAATGCTTGGATCATTTTTATAACGGCATCGCACACATGGCGCATTGCGCGGTAAATATATAGATTTAATCTCAGGATTAAAAAAGCTGACAAAATTGGCAACGTTACTTGTGGTATGAATCAAATAATCACAGCGAGAAAGCAACAGGCATTCATAAAGTACTGGTACGCCTCCCGCAAAACCGGGCTTTTTCTTGTGCCACTCTTCGGGGTGACTGACCCAATACTGTGTATTTTCATCAATCAAATGCGGATCCTCCGTTCCAATCGCGCGAAAGGCATCAATATACAGCAACCTGCTGCCATATCTTTTTTTAAAAGCATTCATAGCTTGATGGCTATCCGATGCAAGGTAAACTTTAATATCTGCATCAGGATTTGCGTATAATAATGCATCAACTTCTGCAAAATATTGTTCCAATGTTGGAAGACGACCACCGGGCACCTCGCGCGCGTGTCCCTTAGTAAAACGAACATGAACACCTATGCATGGAAAACCTAGCATGTTTTTTTTATAGAAATCATCTACAACGCTAAGGATT
This sequence comes from uncultured bacterium, assembly GCA_963707655.1. Lineage (GTDB taxonomy): Bacteria > Babelota > Babeliae > Babelales > Vermiphilaceae > JAKAUA01. The sequence goes on from OY970172.1 coordinate 867,645, forward strand.
TCTTCTTTAATGCGAATGTATTTTGTAATTTTTTCATGTAAAAATTTGCGATATGGCAAAAATTTATCGTATTCAATCCACTGTACAGAACATACCTGGTCATGGATTTCATGAAATGAACTTTGGCAAACAACATTGACCGCTCCAGCTTGCTTTGCATCGTCGGTATTGATGGGCTCGAAGTAGAGATCCCAACCATTCTCATGAATCTCATCTTTATAGGGAAAAAATTCATCCGCCCAATCAACATATACGCTTTGCATGCCCTCTTCTTCATAACGGATAAGAGCTGTAAGAACCTTTGAAAGCTCAGCAAAAAAACCTGCTCCCAAATGGGTTTTAACAACAAGATTTATAGGATGAGAATTGACCATGTTGACATCAAGAGCATGAACACCGGAGGCACGCGCTAACAAAACTGTTAGCCCAACAAACAATATTTTTTTACTTTTCATAACATTCCTTTTTTTAAACTTTTTACTTTATGAAGCGAGAAAAAATTGGCATTGCAACTATCTATTAAATGGTATATAAAACATACTTAATCGCAACTCGTATACCATCTTACAAAAAAGGAAGTAGTATGCATGCAAAAAAGCTTTTTTTATCATTCTTTCTGCTACCACTCTCACTTTACTCAAAGCAAGACATAGCTTTTAATAAAGTAGTAATCTGGGGATGGAAAATGCACAGCCATACCCACTCATATATTCATTATGCCTTTTACAAAACATTCAAACACCTTGGTTATGATACGTATTGGTTTGATAATAAAGACGACCTTAAGGATTTTGATTTTGATAATGCTCTTTTTATAACTGAGGGACAGGTTGACCAAGACATTCCTTTACGGGATACCAGTTATTATATTTTGCATAATTGCCCTGATCCTAAATATAATGATTTGTTCGATAACAAACACGTACTCTTGTTAAAAGTGTATGTCCATGATGTTTTCACTAATGGACATCAAGATCTTCAAAAGCTTGATGACTATACTTATTGTTCTATGGCGGATAACGCTGTATATATGCCCTGGGCTACTGACCTTCTTCCTCATGAAATTGATGATGTAAAAGAACGGGTGAAGAAAAGCTGGGGAACAAAAAAAGAAAATATGACATATTGGATCGGGTCAACAGGCCAAGGTTATCAGGGCCCCGCCCCACAACTCGCACCTTTTATAAAAGCCTGCAAAGCGAATGGTATTGCTTTTCGAGTCGCAAAAAAACAGCATTGGCCGGGTGCTATGGACCCAGAAGAAAATCTTAATTTAATTTTCAAATCCTATCTTGCCCCCGCTATTCAATGCCAATGGCAGCTTGACCATGGCTATATCCCTTGCAGAATTTTCAAAAACATAAGCTATGGACAACTTGGCATCACTAATTCAAAAACTGTTTATGAGCTTTTTGACAAAAAGATCGTGTACAATGAGAATACCGAACAATTATTTTATGACGCGCAAGAGAGAATAAAACATCTCACTTTGCAAGAACTGCTTGACCTTATGGATTTCGTAAAAAATAAGCATACCTACATCAATCGAATTAGCACACTATTGGAGGTATTTTCATTATTATAAACATATAATTTCAAAAAATAGGAGCACACAATGAAAGCACTTTCAACTATACTGACAATACTGCTACTTACCATTTCTTTACCCTCGCAAGCTCACCAGCATTCGGCTGTCACGGTAATAGGGCTTGGACGGTTGGGATTATGTATGGCGCTTTGCTTAGAAAAGACAGGATTTGATGTGTTGGGGGTTGATGTTATCTCTTCTTACGTAGACAGCCTTAATAAAAAAACTTTTACTTCAGACGAACCTTTCGTTACCGAATACCTAGGAAAGAGTACCCACTTTAAGGCCACTACCTCACTTGAAGAAGGAATTAATTCCTCAGACATATTTCTTATTATTGTCGATACTCCTTCAAGTCCACATGAAGCATATGATCATTCTAAATTAAGTCGACTTTTATCAAATATTAATAAGCACAAAGTCAAAAATAAGCACATTGTGATTTGTTGCACCGTTTTCCCCGGTTATATCAGAAATATAGCATCTTTGCTGCTTAAAGACTGTGAAAATACTTCTATCAGCTACAATCCAGAATTCATTGCGCAGGGGAGCATCATAGATAATTTTGAACACCCTGATATGGTGCTTATCGGCGAAGGCTCTTCTGAAGTTGGCGATAGGTTGGAATCTATATATCGTAAGGTGTGTAAAAATGAGCCTAAATTTGCGCGCATGAGTGCTGACAGCGCAGAAATTGCCAAGCTTGCTATTAACTGTTTTTTAACCACAAAAATTGCCTATGCAAACATGGTTGGTGACATAGCAGATCAAACATATGGCGCAGACAAATTTGATATTCTTAATGCGGTTGGCTCAGACTCCCGTATTGGAGCAAAATATCTTAAGCCCGGTTATGGCTTTGGCGGTCCTTGCTTCCCGCGCGATAATCGTGCCTTGGGGGCATATGCTGAGAAGATTGGTATAGAACCAACTATCCCTTGTGCGACAGATGCAGCCAACAAGGAACACGCCTGCCATATGGCCGAAAATCTAATACGAACCAGGCAAGCGTACTATGTGTTTGAGAATGTAAACTACAAGGATAATTGCCCCGTGATTATTATAGAAGAATCTCAAAAACTTGCCGTTGCTGAAATCTTGGCAAAAAAAGGACACAAGGTTTTGATTAGGGACCGGACTGAAGTTGTTCATGCGGTTCAAGAAAAATATGGTTTTTTGTTTGAGTATGAGATTATTGAAGAGGTGAATTAGGTTTTTTTGCTCTGACAAGCATATGCCAACCTATTTCTGATTCAAGCTCTGCAAAGAGATCATCTGCTATATCCTTAAAGCAATCTTCTTTTTCATATTCGTATTGTATATATTTTTGAACGTTCCAGGGAAAAATATGTGCTTTGCGTATATCCAGGATTTCAAAATCTGAGAATAATCTTTTTGCGCCTTCTAACGTATAGGAATACGTTATAGGGCAGCCTGTTTGTGCTTCAGAGTAAGATGAAATAAGTTCATCTAGTTTACTAAAATCCCATACTCCCGTTTCTTTCATCAAATTAAAGAGCTTATAACTGATTTTGGAATAAACCATCATTCTTATCTCGCCATCACTTTTGAGTAATTTTTTGCACTGTTTTAGAATTTTTTCAGGATGAGGGCTATGATGAATAACACCAAATGACCATACGAGATCAAACTGTTCTCCCTCAGGGAGCAATTGATCAAGCTCTTCTGCGTTGCCTAAAATAAAATTTGCTTCTAATCCATATACGGCAAATCTTTGCTTTGTCAGGGCCAAACTTTCTTTGGACAATTCAATCACCGTCAATTTGGCGCCGTGCCGTGCAAAGTTTGTTGCCTCGGTTCCTATGCCGCAGCCAATTTCTAATACTGATTTCCCTTTCCATTTTTCAAACTCAGCAAAAGCGGGGATATGAGGTTCAATAAAATGTTTTCTTTTCTCTACTTCATCAAAATACTCGCGCGTTCCAACCGTTTTATTCGAATGGCGTACGTTACAAGGGCGCCTATCCCAGAATTCTTTTACTTTATCAATAGAAACAGCCGAAAAATCTTGGCATTGCAATGGGGTCAAGACAATTGAGCTGCATAGAGCGCAGAGTAAAGATTTTAATTTTTTCATCGTATTTGCTTGCATTGTCTACAGTCCTCAACGGATATTTTTAATAACATAAATTCAATAGTTACTTTCTAGCATGTCGTGCGGTTTTTTGCAAACGAGAGGTTTGCTGAAAGCTTAAAACTCAACAGCTTGACATAAATTCTATGCCTTATTATGTTACCCTTTGCGTCCCAAATTTCTTATATGAGCAACATCGCCCACAAAAAAAGGAAGATTGATGATTGTACGACTCATTAAATTGTTATGTCTCCTTTTCTTAATAACCCATTCGTTAATATTACATCCATACGGCTCTATAAATCTTGTCGTTAAAACTCAGGTAGGAGCAGGTTTTTTTTCTGAGTTTTTAAAAGTCGTGGGATCTATTATTCATTATGAAGATGAAAGAGTTAATAGCGCGTGTGTCGACTGGACAAATCAGTTTTGTCCCTATAAGGACGATCCGCATGAAAATGGCTGGTGTCTTTACTTTGATCCTATTCATATGGGGAAAGAGGATAATACAGCTTCCCTTTCAAAAAACCATACCCTTGAGATTTGTGATGTGGTGCCTCCCGGAGTTCATCAATACTATTGCAATGAACAGTTCATCAAGTACGATAAGTTTTTGCCATGTCGTAATTTTGTACATGAGAAAATTATGAAATACATTTATATTAAAAAAGAAATTCTTAATTTTGTTGATGATTTTTATAAGCAAAATATGCAAGGCTGTATCTGTATAGGTGTCCACTGCAGACATTCTTGGGCTCACGCCTGCGAAGTTCCTGGCCGTCAACTGCCAACATTACAAGAATATTTTTCAGAAATTGATGCATTATTATACGCAAATCCTGATGCAGATATTAAAATTTATATTGCATCGGATAGCCATCAAGCTATGAACGCTTTCAAAGAGAGATATGGCAGCAGATCATTGTGTATTGATGCATTTCGATCGGGCGAGAGAGAAGAGGCACATGTGATTAGTGCAAATACTTCATATTGGATAAACAATCCTGAGGAGTGGCATAAGAAGAAGCCTGGTTTTGCTGGAGGAGTTACAGTACTTTACGATTGCTTATTGCTTTCCCGTTGTGATTATCTTATCCATACGACAAGTAATCTCGCTACCGCCTCTACCTTTTTTAATCCTGATATTAAGTCTATATATTTGCCCCGTACTGCGCCATGCGTGAGCTGTCATGAAAATTACGATTCAAGGAATCTCAAAAATAAATTTTTAAAACCCTAAGACTCTGCGAACAAAAAAAGGAGCATAATGAATGAATATTATATTTCCTAAAGTAGATGCAAATTGGTTTTAAAAAATTCGGGCGGAAAAGGCTCTTTGGACTATGCCGGATAGGCTCCGATCAGTGCGTCTAGCATTATTTTTCATTTAATGATAATGAAAGTTGCTCTAGCGATGGATTAATCGTTGCGAAGAAAAACGGGGTTCTGGGCGCTGAGCAGATCTCGATTAGAAAATAGTGATGTTATTTTTTGAAAAGCATCTCTGCCGAGGTCCAATGAGGCAATGGTTTGTGCCAAAACGGAATATAATAAACAATGCCCTCCGATAAAAGTCCCGCGGCATAACTGAAAGAACTGCGACCTGTGACCAAAACATCGGCAAGGACCATAGCAGTAAATGCATCTTCCACAGATTCATTGAGATGCAAGATTATATCGTGAGCAATAAATGCGTTAAAATCTTCGCTTTTTCCTTGTGAAATAAGATGAATCAGAAGATCTTGCGAAGCATGGATTTTTCTTAATTGTGTAATAATATCCAGAAAAAGTTGTTTCGGTGTATTGGCACCTTCTATGCGGTTGTCGTGGGGATTTGGTCTTCTCACATGAATAACAATATTGAAACTTTCATTGTTAAAATAATTGTTTCTATTTTTATTGGCTCTAAAAATTTTTCTTATTTTCTTTAAAGATAAGCTATTTGCGCATTCAGCAACATTCGCATCAAAAAATGCCTTGTAACCAGCATTGTTAGAATTTATACGACCCTCATTAACCTCAAAGTTATCTATAAAATTAACGAGCCATTCTTTTTTCGCTATGAAACAGGGGTCAGCATCATAATTGTGTTCCATTTCTTTAAATGGCGTGTAAACAAATTTCTTATTATTTAATTCAGCGTAAACGACAGATGCTATAATTTCTTGAAATTGAGAGCCAAAACCATCTGATTGTTTATGATTCGTTACAACTTCTTCGGATCTGGAATCAATTAAGCACTCACTGTATTGTTGCCACCCTAAAGTGCTTACAATCCCCAATAGACACACATCCAACAAAGCGATTTTCATGCACAGGATCATTTCTGTTTTTATCTATTTTCTCATCTCTGCATGGTTTTTATCCAAAGCCAATAATCGTTTATGATAAGGCAATTTCCAGCTTTCCGGATAACAATAGGAAGGATTTAAAATTACCGTAGGTGGGTTATCGATAAAATAACGGTTCAAATGGCTTTCATCGTGCCACACAGCCACCACCCCATTCTCAAGATCTTCGTTGATATTGGTCAACATAGTATGTACCAATTTCAAGAATTCTTTCGAATTGCCTCCATGAAATCCACCGGCAAAATAATATTTTCCTTCATCGGGGGCAACATGGGCATTTGACTCAGATCTTGTTTCATAGGTGCCTCTCTTGCCTACAAAGCCGGGGTGTATGGTGGCAACACGCTCTCCCAAAATTTCATCCCCAACCGTATCTACAAACAACATATCTGCATCCAACGCGAAGAGATAATCCATATCATCAAACATATCCCGATATTGATAGTAGGCAGCGCATCTCATCATAGTATCATAGGGCCAACCCAAGCGCGTATGCGGTAGACATACAATATCATCAGCCGCCGGCAATGAACCGTCAGTAAAAACAAAGTAAGTTATTGTATGATCAGGACAAAAATGCTTTCGAGCAGACTCAACAAGGGGAGGAACAAAATTAATATATTTTCCGGTAGCCACAACCAATAATCCCACATTGTATTGTGCTGAATTACTGGTTAAAATAATCATGTTCAGCAATAACAAGCCCGCTATTTTTACTATTTTAATCATGTTATCGTTCCTGGCTAGACAATGTCTTAAATTCATTTCGCAATTTTAAGGCGGCACATTCTGCTCGCACCATCTCTTTGACAAGTTCTTGAAAGCCTGTTTTTGGCTCCCATTCCAACACACGCCTCGCCTTTGAAGCATCTCCTAGCAAAAAATCAACTTCTGCTGGTCTAAAATATCTCGGATCAATAAAAATTAAATCTTTTCCCGTCTGCACATCATAACCTACTTCATTTACCCCGGAACCACGCCATGCAATGGCAATACCAACCTGGCCAAAAGCTAACTCGACAAATTCTCGTACCGAATGAGCTTGCCCGGTAGCTATCACAAAGTCATCAGGCACGTCTTGCTGCAACATAAGCCACATAGCCTCAACGTAATCAGCCGCATATCCCCAATCGCGCATTGCGTCCAAATTACCAAGATATAAAGCATCACGCAGGCTCAGGCTGATAGATACGGCAGCCTGCACTATTTTTTTGGTGACAAATGTTTCTCCCCGATAAAATGATTCATGATTGAATAAGATGCCGTTTACCGCAAACATTCCATATGCTTCGCGATAATTCCTGGTGATCCAATAAGCATACAATTTTGCAACTCCATAGGGAGAGCGAGGATAAAAAGGGGTTGTTTCTTTTTGAGGAATTTCTTGTACTTTGCCAAACATCTCACTGCTAGATGCTTGATAAAATTTTGCTTTATTTGTTAATCCGGTAATGCGTATCGCCTCTAAAAGAGACAGTGCGCCGAGCCCATCAACCATGCCAGTATACTCAGGCAGCTCAAATGAAACTTTAACATGACTTTGCGCTCCAAGATTATAAATCTCGTCTGGTTGAATTTGCTGCAATAAGCGAATCATGTTTGATGTATCAGTCAGATCACCGTAATGCAAAAAAAAGCGAACATCTCCACCCTCGTGCTGATCACGATATAGATCATCAATACGCGCAGTATTAAAAGATGAAGAACGTCGCTTAATGCCGTGCACCTCATAGCCTTTATTCAAAAGAAATTCTGTCAACAGGCGCCCATCCTGTCCGGTGATGCCGGTAATTAATGCCTTTTTACGAATTTTTTTTGCCGCGCAATCATCTTCAGCACGAGAAGAATTACCTACTAAAAAACACGACAAGAGCAAAAGATGTACTATTTTTATCACTAAATCTACTCTTGAGAAAAAATATTATTTTGTCTACACCATTCTACTGTTTTTTTAATGCCTTCAGCCAACCCTGTTTGTGCCTGCCAACCCAACGCGGTAAGTTTATCCACATTAAGCAGTTTTCGAGGTGTACCATCCGGCCTTGATCTGTCAAAAACAAGCTCACCTTCAAAACCAACGGCCTCTTTAATAAGTTCTGCGGCTTCTCTGATAGTCACATCCTTGCCCACGCCTACATTCACCAATGAAGACCCTTCATAATGATTCATTAAAAAAACAGCCCCACTAGCAAGATCATCGACATATAAAAATTCACGATACGGATTACCACTACCCCATATTGTTACCTCTCTGGCATCATCTCTCTTTGCCTGAATCATCTTTGCAATCAAAGCGGGTAATACATGGGACGTTTGCAAGTCAAAATTATCATGTGGCCCATATAAATTAGTCGGCATACACGCAATAAAATTGGTGCCATATTGGCGATTATAAGCTTCACACGATTTCAAGCCTGCTATTTTGGCAATGGCATAAAATTCATTGCTTTTTTCAAGCTCACTGGTCAGTAAGTATTCTTCCTTGATCGGTTGCTCACAATTGCGAGGATAAATGCAGGAAGAACCCAAGAAAAGAAGTTTTTTTATCTTATGCAGATATGAAGCATGAATAACGTTTGCTTCTATCATCATATTGTCATAAATAAATTGAGCCGGGTAATCAATATTTGCCTGAATGCCACCCACTTTTGCAGCGGCTAGAAAAACATATTCCGGTTTTTCTTTTTCAAAAAAAGTATTCACCGCTCCTTGATCACGCAAATCAAGCTCTTGGGAAGAAGCTGTTATAATGTCTGAATAGCCCCCTTCTTGAAGACAGCGGACGATAGCACGACCAACCAACCCTGTGTGACCCGCTACATATATTTTTGAATCTTTTTGCATGATACTTTTTACATGAGCAATGGGTAGCAAGCAAAGTATCAAAAAAATAATTTTTTTCATAACTGTTTTTCCTTTTATGTGATAAAAAGTTTTTCAAGAGAATCGTATGCTTTTTTGCCCCTTATTTCCTGCTCCAGCTGTATTTGAAAAGACCGATTGGTTGCCCGATCCCCAATGGGATTGCTCCGGTTATAGATATAAAGAATGTCTTCTATGTAACGCGAATGATTGCCCGCCATCTCAAGCATGGGGAACATGAAAGCCAGATCCCATGTCATTGGAAAAAATGCATTGTTATAAAGCAAGTCTTCTTTGTTAATTAATTTAAATAGACGGGCATAGAATGTGCGCAAATGAGTGGTAACCCACGGATAACGCCGGTAAGATTTGCTCTCGATTATCGATTGTGGCAATGCGTGAATCCATGGATCGCGAGTGTTTGCGGGCCAAGACACATAACTGCCGTAGGTAATCCATACATTGGGGTCTGTATATTCGTGATTAAGTGTTGTAAGCACTTTGTTATGTGCAAACCAATCATCACCATCAAGCGTTACTATGATAGCTGTATCGGGACAGGAATGAATGGCATTATAAAGATTTTCCAAAGCCCCACACCGCTGCATATTGTTAATCAAAATCACTTTATGGCCACGAGGATGAGTTTTGATTAAGGTTACCATTAAATCATAGGTGCGGTCCGCTGAACAATCATTGATGTAAACAATGTGATAATTATCGTAATCTTGCTCCAGAGCAGAAAGAAGATTTTTCTCGCACCATTGCTCATTATTATATGAGGGAATAATAACTACAAAATACAGCTGTTGAGCCGTCAATGGTCTGAAAAAAATAATTGTGAGCAAAATTATTAGTATTGATCTTATGTTCTTCATTTTCTTGCTATCGGCTTATAAAACTAAATTCATATTCCATGTGCGCCCCTTTATTATCAATTTTATGTAAGGGAGCACTATCAATTTTTAATCCTTTTTCAAACAACTCAAGCATCTCTTTTGTGGATAAACCCTGCATATTACGATTATTCACGTATTCCTGTTGTGTCAAATTTAGGGGTACATTAACTATCTTACTGTGCCTGAAACAAAGGCCTTTTTTGTTACCAACCAATTTTGCTTGCCGAGCCCATGCTCCCTCCAAAGAATTTGGCGCTCGATAGGGTAAAGAGCAAATGGTGTCTATAATATCTGATTTTTTGTACAAGGTCATATCAACGGTGTTTGGGTATCCCCAATCATACTTGCCGTCTCCCAAGGTCCAGCACACAATTTCATGGGCAATGGGAGTGAGTGGCGGTAATGGTTGCTTGCAGTTAAGCATATAGCATTCGGTTAAATTAAGACCGAGACGAAAGTAAAAACCATAAGCTCCCGCATATTGCAACACTTCAATGCAGCGCTGCAGATCGATTGCATCAGTAACTATAATGTCATCCACCGCAAAAAGTATGTAATTATTCTTTGACGAGAGCAAAAAAGACTCTGTGATAGGCTTAAAATCTTTTTGCGGCTCATTCCCCTGCCGACAAAAAACAACCTTATCAAAATCTTCTTTAACAGATTGATACGATTGCTCAAAGCGCTCATCGCTTGCGCGATAAACAACACAGATATTTTCAGCTCCCGTTACGTACTGCTCAACCGATTCCAGCAATGCATAAAGCTGCATGGGGCGGTCATACGAAAAAATAATTAAATCAGTTTTATCATCGGTTTTATTAGTGGCAAACGAACAGAATAATAAAAAAAGAACAGTGATTTTTCTTACAAACATAATACCAATCTCTCTTTTAGAAAAACATTATTACGCGCCGGGCTGCCCCAATTTATAGCATACAATAGGTTTTTTACGTGTCGCTTGCGTAAGGCGAACAACATCTCTCATATCAATAATTATTGGGTCAACCATATACTCACTAACTGTTGCATAATCAAATGCTTTAAATTCTTGCCACTCGGTGAGTATGACCAGTGCATCAGCCTGCTCAATCGCTTGCTCTTTTGTTTGGCAATATTCAATGGAAGGTAGAACTTTTTTCATATTGCTCATCGCAATAGGATCGTATGCTTTAACATGAGCACCCATGCTTAAAAGCGAGGTGATAATGTAAATGGCAGGGGCGCTGCGCACGTCGTCAGTATTTGCTTTAAAGGCTAACCCCCAAATTGCTATGGTTTTGTTTTTAAGATCATTACCACAAAAGTCGCAAACCTTGCGAACAACATACATCTTTTGATGGTAATTTGCTTCTACAGATGCCGTAATAATGCGCAAGGGCGACCCCAACTCTTCTCCTTTTTTCATCAAGGCGAGCGCGTCTTTGGGAAAACATGATCCGCCAAATCCTGGACCGGGAACAAGAAACTTATTGCCTATTCGTTTGTCGAGCCCCATACCCTTGGCCACATCAGTAATATTGGCTCCTGATTTATCGCACAGTTGCGCTATCTCATTAATGTAAGCAACTTTGACCGCGAGAAAAGCGTTTGAAGCGTACTTTATAGTTTCCGCCGATGCAAGGTCCGTGTGCAAGACTGGAATGTTTTTTACTAACAATGGAGCATACAGAGAATGGAGAACGTGCGCATCATCTTCTGATTCTGCTCCTATAATTATGCGATCGGGATTGAAAAAATCATGTACGGCGAATCCTTCTCGCAAGAATTCAGGATTAGAGATCACCCGCACGTCAAAAGCGCTCTCGTGTTCTTGTATTATAGACATGATTCGAGCGCTCATGCCAATAGGTAATGTACTTTTGATACAGACCGTTTTGTTACCGTTAAGATTCATGCCAATGGTATTTGCAACAGCCTCAACTGCTGAAATATCAGCAGACCCATTAGGACCAGCGGGTGTCCCCACTGCTATGAAAACAACGTCTGATTGTTGAATTGCTCGACCAATATCATCAGTAAAAAATAATCTTGCAGCTTCTGTATTTTTTTGAACCAGTTCAGGCAATTCAGGCTCAAAGATAGGCATTTCTCCACGCTGCAGCTGTGCAATCTTTGCCGCATCAATATCAGCGCAATAGACAGTATGGCCAAGATCAGCCAGACAAGCGCCCAAAACAAGACCAACGTAACCCGTTCCTATAACCGCAACATGCTGCTTGTCATCTGCGTGCAGAAAAAACGAGCAAACAAGCAATAGGGCTACGATTAATATTCTCTTCTTCATAACTACTGCTTCTCACTTCTCTTGTACTACTCTCTATTTTTTATTGATTGCCCACGTTTTTACGCTTGGCTCAGAGTTCAAAATCTTTGTACATCAAGCTCGGCTGTACACCGCGATTATCCTGATATTTGTTGCTCGCATAATGAATGTAATCACCTTCTATGGTGTGGTAGAAAATCTGACACAATTCAACTTCAGGATAAATTTTTATTGGCTGCACACAAAACATTTCAAGCGTCCAGAAGCCACTAAAACCCACGTCGCCAAAACCGGCAGTTATGTGAATAAATAAACCGAGCCGCCCGACTGATGAACGCCCTTCAAGCATGGGTACACACGCAAGTGTCTTGGTGTACTCGATAGTGCGACCCAAATACAAAACACCGGGCTGAAGCAGCATGCCTTCTTTGGGAATCTCTATTTTTCTCACTTCATTCTTCTTTTTCATATCAAGAACTGAATCTTCATAGACAAGCAATTCATTATGCAGTCTGAGATTGTAAGAATTAGGACCAAGCTGCTTCTCATTAAAGGGCTCAATAAGAATATCTGAGCCAAGCCTGCGTTTAATTTCTTTGCCAGAAAGAATCATAATGCCTCCAGAACATAATCACATATCAAGTTGTAAGATTGTCGCAACGTGCTAGAATGGAAAATATCAGATTTTTATAAAAAAGTAACATTCACTTACAATGAAAAAAAATCATGAGGTATGAAGAGCATGATCGAACACAATCAGACAAAAAGTCCGCTGCTTAACCCAATCATAGATCAAATCAAACAAGAGAGCGTACGCTTTCAAAAACTTACCGGCGAAGTTGGCAAGGTTGTTGTTGGGCAAGAAGAAACGTTACATTTCATTCTCATTGCCATTTTATGCAACGGCCACATTCTTCTTGAAGGAGTTCCCGGCGTTGCAAAAACAACTATGATTAAAGCGATGACGCGCGCATTGGGATTAAAATTCAATCGAATTCAATTCACTCCTGATTTACTGCCGGCAGACTTGATCGGAACACTGATATATAATCCAAAAACACTTGATTTTGAAACAAAACAAGGTCCCATTTTTGCAAATCTTATTCTTGCCGATGAAATCAATCGTGCTCCAGCCAAGGTGCAATCAGCACTACTTGAATCAATGCAAGAGCAACAAGTTACTATCGGATCAAGCACGTTCTCTCTGGACAGACCTTTTTTGGTTTTTGCAACACAAAACCCCATTGAACAAGAAGGAACGTATCGTTTGCCCGAGGCGCAAGTTGACCGTTTTATGTTTAAACTCTTGGTAAAATATCCCAGCTTTCAGCAAGAAAAAGCCATTGTACAGCGCCAATTGCACGAACCAACAATTTATCCCATACTCACCAAAGATGACATACATGCCGCTCAAGCATTGGTGAACTCTGTTCATGTTGATGAAAAAATTAGCGACTATATTTTACATATTATTTTTGCAACGCGAGAGCCGGAAAAATACAAGCTCAAGGAATTAAAGCCATTTATTCAGCATGGGGTTTCTCCTCGGGCAAGCTTGGCCATGCATCAGGCCGCACGCGCACAAGCATTCTTGAAACAGCGCCATTTCGTTATTCCCGATGACGTAAAAGAAGTTGCTTATAACACCCTTGCCCATCGCGTGTTGTTAACGTATGCAGCAGAGGCGGAAGAAGTAACGCCGCACGCCCTTATTTCAAAAATATTAAATGCTGTGCCAACCCCATAATACGTATCAATGGAATCATTCGAGTTGATTATGAAACAACGCGATCAAAGCAGGCTTGACAAAATTCCAATAAGATGGGTATTGTGTGAAATAAATTCAACAAAAAAGGAAAAATAATAATGAGACATCCAGTATGGATTTTAAACAGCGCGCTCCTTTTTTTGTTTATTATCGCCGCTGGTTTTATTTTTTTTTCATGGCAAAGACCCCCTGAGCGAGAAGACATTGAGCCTGAATTGGTAGTACAGCAAGTGCGCCGCAACCTTCCTCGCGCCAATATAGAAAAAATTTATGAAAATGATCTTTTTGGAACGTACCATGCAGCGATCGCTCCAGAACAAGCGGAGTCAGAAATGCTCATGCCGGAAGCGCCTGCGCCCGCTCCCATTAAAGCTCCTGAAAAACAAACGGTACAATTTTTGGATCCTTTGGCGGTCACTCTTAAAGGGATCATGACTTTTTCCGGTAATGATTCAAAAAATAGAGCAGTACTCGAGGACAATGCCACAAAAGACGAACGCCTTTATAAAGTTGGGGACAAAATAGAAGATGCTCAGCTTATACGAATATTCAGTAACAAGATAATGTTCATCCGCTCTAACGGGCAACAAGAAGTGCTTTATCTGCGGGAAAAAGATGCCTTGACCGATCCAAGCTATATGGGTGTTTATGGCTGGGCCGACGTGATAGAGCGGGTCAATGAAAGCCTTTTTGCAGTAAATCCTGAACTGTTTATTACGCGCGTGCAAAATCTTGGCCAGTTCATTGATATGTTGGATCTCACTACTGCATACAAAAAAGGTGATAGCGCCGGCTGCCGTATTGGTCACCTAGAGGATAATTCACTGGGGAACGCTCTTGGGTTGCAGCAGGGAGACATCATCATAAGCGTTAATGATATACCTGCAACTACCACTTCTCACCGCTTTAAAATTTATAAAGCGTTGGTATCTCACGATACACATGATACTATTAAGGTTGTTTTAAGAAGAAACAACATGCATTTAAATATAGAATACAAACTAGAAAAAATAAAAAAACGAGATCATGCTACAGAACAGGAAGCAAATGAGCGCGAGCAAGATCGCTTAAAAATTTTACAGAACAAACAAGTATTCGCACCAACAATGCAAGATATACGGATAAGAGAAAAAAATTATATGCGAGAGCAAGGTGGTAAACCAGCCACCCCTCTTTCTAACCAAGCCGAGTAACCACGATGAACAAAAAGATTATATCTCTGCTTTTTATAGTGCTCCATGCTTCATCGCAAGCGGCGAATGAGAGGCATCCCAACTTTGTTAATCGAAGAAAAAATATTTTATTATCAGCAGTTGATCAACCGTCTCTCAATACTAACATAGACGCAAACGAAGCAGATGTTCCTAAAGAAAGAAAAAACACCCCTGACGACAAAGAATTCCGTGATATAGATGCACAACCAAATGATGTGCAGACAGAGGAAAGCGGAGGGGTTGAAATAGGCGTTGGTAAAATAATGCAGAAAGAAACCCCCGAAATTGATGATGAAGAAACTATAGATTTCAATTTTGAAAACACGAGCCTCGATCAGTTGATTAATTATGTTGCAGATGTGTTTCACTATCAATTCATAAGCCCTGAAATATTGGATCCCTTACCGCAGGGAGAAAAGAAGATAAAAGGGAATCTTGTCTCATTCAAGACAAACCGCTCCCTCTCCAAGCACGAGGCATGGGATCTTTTTCTTACCTTTTTAAATATGGCCGGTTTTGGTGTTACTCCCGACCCTCAACCAAATACGTTCCGCATTCTTTCTTTTGACACAGCAAAACGAGCGCCATTACCCACATTTATTGGTGTTGACTTAAACAAAATACCAGAAGACATCGCCGACAGCGATCAGCTGATTCGCTATGTTTATTTCATTGAAAATACTACTATTGAGGCGTTAGAGCCTATGATCAACCAGATGAAAAGCCCAACAGCTACTGTTCTTATGCTTAAAGAACACAGAGCCATACTCATAATTGATCGCGCTTATAACACGGTAAGCTTAATGCGCATCATAAAAGAGTTGGACAAAGTAAGCATGCCGCAAACCATGTCTGTGCTAAAACTGCGCCGCGCAGGGGCAAAAGAGGTTGCCGAGCTCTATCAAGCGCTTATCAAAGGCGGAGATGAAAAAGCTCCTGCGCAAAATCGTGTCTTGCAAAGAAAGCAGCCAACCTCATACTACTTTCCTGAAAATGTACGCGTAATCGCTGAAGAGCGCACCAACTCACTCATTTTGCTTGGACCGGTCGAATCAATTAAAAAAATTGAAGATTTCGTGATTCAATATATTGATGTTGAATTAGACAAATCATTCTCTCCGCTTTTTGTTCATAATCTACGCTATGCCGATGCCGGGATCGTTTCTGAAATTATGAGTGAGGTGACCAAAATAGGCTCTGAAAGTGGATTGCGCGCAATAGGTGGCGTTCGCGGAACAGATAAATTTTTAAAACCAATGACCTTTACGCCCGACAAAAGCACCAACAGAATTATTATCAAAGCTGATTATGAAGATTACTTGAAAGCAAAAGCCATTATTGAAAAATTGGATGAGCCACAAGCTCAAGTTGCTATTGAAGTGCTTATTCTTTCTCTCAGCGTCAGCGATATGAAAATTCTGGGCACACAATTGCGCACCAAACAACCCTGTGGAACGAATGGTATTTTTGGCAATAACGTCACCTGGCAAACTTCAGGATTATTCGGCGGTTCAGGATACACACAAGAGGGGGTGGTGGTCAATTCAGCAGGGAGTGGCGCCAGTCGGTTGCTTGGTGATTTAATAAACTTGGTAACCACTGCAGGAGCGGGTAGCACCGTTGTCTCTCTGGGTGATGCTGCTGGTGCTTATGCTATTATACAGGCGCTGGAGAGCATCAACTCTACACAAACTGTTGCCAATCCATTTCTCCTCGCGACTAATCGCACAAAAGCAACTGTTGAAGTGGGTACAACGGAGCGTGTGATTGCGTCATCGATTATTCAAACAGGGACCGACGTGGGCCAAGACACGTACAAAGATGAAGCGGCAGATTTAACGGTAGTGGTAACCCCAACCATAAACTCAGATGGCATGATAACTCTTGATCTAAACATTAGTCTTGAAAGTTTTCTTGGTGTTTTCAACCCGGCATTTGTACAAAAAAATACCCAAAAAGTAGTAACCAAAGCTCTTGTTGCTGACAAAGAGGTAATTGCTGTTGGCGGATTAGTTCAGGACACCACTAATGACACGGTAAGCAAAGTGCCTATTCTGGGCGATATACCAATTATTGGCTGGCTCTTTAAAAACAGAAACAAACAAGAGATGAAGCAAAGCTTACTCATTCTCATTTCAACACAAATTGTGCGGCCCGATAATAATGGGGGTGGTGACGCGTTCACTTTAAGGCATATCGATAAGTATGAAAGCTCATTGTCTAGCCTGTATCCTCGTGAGCAAAAAATTGATCCTATTCATCGCTGGTTCTTTGAAGATAGGCAAGAAGATTCGGGCCAATTGTTGGATGACTTTGTATTCAACAGACACGCGCATGCTACCGAAGGTATGGCGGCTAAAAGGAAGCGGAATCGAAAAGCTAAAGCGCCCTCCAAAGAAACAAACAGTGGAGTTGCCCCATGATAAAAAACATTTTTATTCCTGAACGCCTTGGCTCTTATTTTATATTTCCTCAGCGGATTGTTGGGTTTGATATTACGAAAACAGATATCTATGCCACCCAAGTATATTTAAAGGGGCGTGCAATCGTAATAGAGGCAATTATTCACCAGTCAATTGAAGGAATGGGAAGCTATCAAGAAAAAGTCGCCGCTGCCTTGAATAAAATAATTCCCCAAATAGACGCGCGCAGCCTTACTTTCAGCTCGATTTCAAGTTCTGTGGTGATAGCAAAAACCATAAAGCTCCCTTTTGTTAATTATGAAAAAATTAAAATGATCATAGCGTATGAAATTGAGCCGCTGCTGCCTTTTCCCGCGGCAAACGCGATAATAGATTTTATTATCACCAAAACCAATCCTGCAGAACATAGCGCAGAAATTTTTGTTGTAGCAGTGCAAAAGCAAAACATAGAAGATCATCTAGCTCTTTTTAAGCAGGTCAACCTGACACCGCATTTAATTACGGTAGATATGCTCGCTCTCTACATGCTTTATGAACGCATGCCCGCGTACCAACAATTAACAGCAGGGCAAAATATTGTGCTGCTTGATATTGGCAATTACGAAACCAGAATGGCCTATCTTTTTGATGGGCAAATCAAACTGTTGCGCACATTGCCGCAGGGCATTCTTGATCAGCTCAAAAATGTTTCCAAGCAATTAAATATTGGTTTTGGCGAAGTGCATGAGCTTCTTATCCGTTTTGGAATGCAAAGCAACAGTGATGCGAATTTTGATGCAGCACTGCAGAGCGCAATGAACAATTTTGTTAAAGAAATTTCATTCACCATAAACTCGTTCGTGCAACAAACAGGAAGTAACCTTGGCCAGCTCAACAAAATAATTCTTATAGGCGGATCGGAAATAAAAGGACTTGATGATTTTATTTCACGAACTCTGGCAACACCATGCGAACCTTGCAAGCCAACTGAATTTTTACATGACCACCAGCTCAGCATGCTCCCCAACAAAGGGGCAATCACTCCCAATGCATTGATCAGTCTGGGCACCGCTTTGGGTTCCGTTTCTGAAAATCCATTTAATCTTATGCCACCGGAATATGGCAGACAAGATTCAACCCTGTTTAATTATCAGCTTATCACCGGGGCTTTACTCAGTGTTTTTCTACTTCTTGGCTTATGGGCGACCGGATATTGGCAGATACGATCTCTCAACAACGAAGCGTATAGTTCTGTTGAGCAGACAATAACAGAATTGAAGGAGGCTTTTCCCAAGGCAGAAGATTTGGATGTCGAAGGGGATACGCCACTGGAAAGACTTGACGCAGCCGTGGGAATAGCATCAAGCATAGTGACCAAACAAGAGAAATTGGTAAATGAGTTTTCTAACACCTCGCGCACGGCGCTAGTGACTTATTTAATTGAGCTTTCAACAATACTAGATGCTTCAGCATTGGACCTAAAGGCATTTAAAATTTCTATAACCCCAGAGAGAATGATTTTTAACGGCTCGGTTGCCCACTTAAAAGATGCGCCTCAAGTACGGCAATTGCTGATGCAGTCCCCTCTTTTTGGAGAGATAACACCGCCTGAGGCTTTTGAAACTACTACATTTAACGCAACCATAGCACTCAAAAAACCGCGAGGTGGTTCATGAAATTCTTGGAACCAATAAAAAATTTTATCGAATCAAAAGATCAAAAAGAATTTTTGCGATACTTAATTATCAGCCTTGGAGTTATCGTATTTTTAGCTGTTCTTGTTTTGTGGTGGCGCCATTATCGGTTATCATCTGCAGAAGAAATGATACAAGATATTAATACCGAGCGAGAACAGGTAAAGCAGATCTTGAGTAAACACAAGCATCTGGAAAAAGAGGAAAAAGATCTGAATGAGCTTATGGCAAAAAATCCTGATTTTACCATTCTTGGCTACATAACCCACTTACTCGATGAATTTAGGCTCAGGTCCAGTACTCCTCTTGAGGAAAACATCAGTGCAGGCGCAGGAACCGATACGTATGCAGAAATTATATCGCACATAGAGATTGTCGATACTGACATGCAAACCTTAGCAAAATTATTTCAAGAAATTGAAAAAGAAAAACGAGTCAGCATCAAGTCGATTGATATTACCCGAGCAAAACCAACAACCGTTAACGTCAGACTTGAAATAGCTACATTGCGTAAAAAAACATAATAAATAGCCCATGATAACAGGGAAGAACAGCGTGCTATCATTAAAAAAAAATAGAATAATGTATGTGTTGTCTTATCTAATATTTTTTTCTCCCCTTCTTATTGCGGCTTCCCAAACTGTTGGTGAACAACATGCATTGCTGTTCAAAAATATTGCGGTCGAAGAAGCTGCGCAAGCAAAAAAAAGAGGAAAAAAAACAGCTCCTAAAAAAAATATCACTATCGATTACACAGATGAAGCGTTGATTGATGTAATCAATGCTATTGCAGCAAAAAAACAAATCAATATTGTGCTCCCCATAAAAGAGCAATTGGAACAACTTTCAAAATGTAAAGTCACCGTCCATCTCAAAGAAAAACTTACTTTAGAAGAAGCGTGGAGTTTTTTGATAACGTTGCTTGATTTTGAAGGATACAGCCTTATTAAAGAGGCTGATATTTATGAAATAGTAAAAAATAGCAAAGATATCAATAGAGAACCACTTCCGCTTTATATTGGTACGGAAGTTGATCAACTTCCCGATACTGATCAGCGCATTCGCTACATTTATTATCTTTCTAATTTAAAGCTTGATCCCAATGCCAACAAAGATAAAAAAAATGAAGTTTATGCGCTATTAGATACTTTATTGCCCCAGATCAAAGATGCACCTAACACCTACCTTGATGCAAACACCAACAGCATTATTTTTTCTGAAAAATCAAACAGCATAAAATCAGCAGCAAAAGTAATCCAATACCTTGATCAGCTTGAAATACAGGAGAAAATGGAATTTATTAAGCTCCGCTATCTTGATGCAAAATTTGTCGCCGATCTTTTTAATAAAGAGATTACCCCTCCAGTTGCCAATACGTATCTGACAAACACTCCTGCTTCTGACGCCGGCTACTTTTCTCAAAAATTAAAAATAATGGCCGATACAAAAAACAATGCCTTAATAGTGCTTGGTAAAACACAGGCGATTGAGCGCGTAAAAGATTTTATTTTTAAATATCTGGATGCTCCTCTTGATGAGGGGCACACTATGCTGCATGTCTATCAATTGCAATATCTTGACGCGGGAGACTTTGCGCCAATATTGGAGCGTGTCGTAAAAAATGAAAGCAAAAAAAGTACTGGGCAATCAACTACTGCAGCAGGAGCAGCAACAGAAGGACCTGAGCGCTTTTTTGGTGAAGTTATTGTAAAATCTGATGCGCCCGATAACAAAACGTCTGAAGAGAATAAATACTGGGGAGGCAATAAGTTGGTTATTGCCTGTAGCGGCGAAGACTGGAAACGCATTAAACAACTGATAGAAGAGCTGGATATCCCTCAGGCGCAAGTGGTAATTGAAGTATTGATTGCAGAATTAACATCAAAACAAACCAGACAGCTGGGCAGCATGTTGCGCAATCCGGCTTGTTTTCCTTTTCCTCGCAACATGAATGCTCAATCGGCTCAACTAACCGGCGTTATTACCGATGCTACACAAGCCGGCGTTTCTCCGGCAATTACTCCTCCCACCACTATACAGGCAGACTTGTTGGGAAATGTTTTAGTGCCTGCATCAGCATCAGGGTCGACCGCAGGAGTGAGCCTTGCCAACCCTTCTTACACACAAGCTGGCACATCAATGTTGGCCATTAGCGATAAAAGCACCGGATCGGTATGGAACATATTGGAAATACTCGATTTTCTCACCTGGGAAAACATTATTACCAATCCACACGTAATCGCTATGAACAATGTGCAGACTGAGATTCTTGCCAAACAGAGCCGTTTTCTTATTGATAGAGCAGCTAACACTGCTGGTTCGGGTGCTACTGAAATTGTTAATAAATGGATAGACGCGCCGGTTGTAGTCAAGGTAACCCCCCGCATCAGCTCGGCGAATACCGTTAACCTTAACCTGGATATATCTATTGACGAATTCAATACACCTTCTTCGCAAGTAGATACCCAAAATCCAACTCAACAGACTCGTGCAACACGCAAATTGCAAACCAACGCCAATGTTGCCAGTGGTGATATTCTTACTCTGGGCGGACTCACTCGTCATGATGATTCCGATAACGTTACCCGCACTCCTGTCTTGGGCCAATTGCCGATTATTGGTTATTTATTTAAAAACCGCAGTAAAACCGAATCGGAAACGAGCCTTACGGTATTTATTTGTCCAACAATCATTCAGCCTCGCCTGAGAAGCGGTATAAGTACCTATACAAACGACTATGTCAAAATATCCAAAGACTATATACAGGAAGGCGGCCTTTTTGAATCATTGAGAGATCCGATTACCCGTTGGTTCTTTACCAATGTTGAAAACAATCCTATACAGGATGTTGATGACTTTATGAATGAAGATGTGGTGAGGCGCAAAGAGTCTTTTATTCCTCAACTAGCCGAGCAGGAAATTAAAACACAAGATGAATATCGTGTTATAGGTGGAGAGTTCTCAAGCCAAAACGCTCTCAATTCACCAAAGCCGGTGGACAACAAATCTCTCGTGGCACAGGCAACAGATGAAAGCCAAACACGAATTGTTGCATCGCAAGAACCTACACGTTCCCCTATACGAACAAGCATTATGTCTTTGGCAAAAAATGAAAGAAATAGAGAAGCCGATACAGAAAACCCAACGGCACAGATAAAGGAAATGTATAAGAATCTACACAATCCCTTGTTAAGAAGCTAATAATGATAACATTAAACTGTCTTCTATGCGTAATAGATGATTGTATTTAGCTAATCGCTCTCCGCGACAGGGCGCACCAGCCTTGAGGTGTCCTGCGCTTGCTCCCACGGCAATATCTACAATGAGAGTTTCATTTGTTTCTCCTGCAGAAGATGAAAGCATGGTCAACATACCATGTTCTCTGCATAAATTAATCGCTTGCAAGGCCTCGGTTATGGTGCCAATTTGGTGCGGCTGTATGGCTGCTGCCGTAGCTGATTGGTTCTCAATCGCCGATGCGATGCGATAAGGAGAGCTGGCAAAAATGTCTCCACCAACAATATGCACCGATTCGCCCAATGATTTGGTCAATGCTTGCCATCCGCTCACATCAGAGCTTGCAAGACCGTCTTCTATAGAATACAGGGGATAGCTTTGGGCCAGTTTTTCATACCATGCGATCATGCCTTCTGCGGTATACTGCTCGTCTTGCCACGAGTATAGTCCTGTCTTTGCATCGTACAAATGGGAGGCCGCAATATTAAGGCCCAATGAAACAGCATCTTGCGCTTGAGTAATCTCTATCGCTTCCATAGTTAAATCGAGAAGCTCCTGAACATCGGTAATGTCAGGGGTCATGCCACCTTCATCGCCCACTGCAATGCGGAAGCCTTTTTTTAATAACAGGGCACGCAGGGTGTGATAAATAGTTGCTGCCAATTCCATTGATTCACGAAACGACCCTGCCCCATTTGGCACCAGCATGAGCTCCTGCAGCTTGAGATGGGTATCGGCAAATATACCGCCATTCACCAATGTAAACAAGGGAAAGGGGATAGATACAGAGCTCTGGTCGCACAAATGTGCAATAAGTTCAAAAGGTTCTATTTCTTCTAAAAAAGCCTGCGCTTTCAATAATGCGCTGCTGGCCGCAAAAATAGTGTTCCCACCCAAATTTGACTTATCTTCAGTGCCATCAAGCTCTGTCATGAGCAGATCCATTTCAACGACTGCTGGCTCTTTGCCAATCAACTGAGGGGCTATGACCGTTTCAAGTTTTTCAATAGCTTTGGCAACTCCTTTGCCAAAAAGTCGCACATCTCCATCTCTTAACTGGGTAACTTCATATGCGCCGGGAAATATAGAGCTTGGTGAAGCTGCAGCTACTGTTATTCCCTCTTCCAACCCAATTTCACATTCGATAGTAGGAAACCCACGCGAGTCAAAAATTTCACGTCCAATAACTTTGGTAATTTTCATACAACTTCCTCATTCTTTTTTTAAGATCATTTCACAAATATGATTCAATAATAATACATAGATTACTATAGTGAATCATATAAATAAAAAAAGAGGATTAATTAAATGGGCAGGGCAAACACGTTTAATTTTTTTAACGCGATGGAGAAAAAATGTATGGGCCAATCAAGGCTGTGACTTGATATAAAAACTAGGCTTTTAAACCAATTTTTTTTCATAATAAACATAGCCTTCATCCCGCTCATATTCGGTAAAACCACTACGAACATAGACAGCCTGTGCTTTTAGATTTGTTGTTCTTGTTGGCAAACGAGCTAATTGGCAACCCTCTTTTTTCAACTCTTCAAGCGCAGCTTCAAGCAAGATTTGAGCAAACCGCTTCCCGCGATATTTTTCATCTACACACAGAAACAGGATTTGTCCCACGTAAAAGCTCTTCTTGTAATAGGCGACAAAACCAATCAGCTGGTCATCTTTTCTCATTACTTTGATTTTTAATTTACCAAAGTAGCGCGGCTCATACATACTCGGCGCCATGTTATGAAGAATAAAGTCGATTTTGTCTTTAAAGTAATAGTCAGGTGTTGCAATTAACCAGTGCCAATTATCTTTTATGAGCCTATGAACATCATTTTCATCACGTGCTGCGTTATATTCATAGATGTCTTCTTGTTGTTGTACGTGTGTGTGGCGCTTGTAATAAAGGCCGCCGATTATTGATAATCCGCCAACGACTAGTGCCAGCACAAGCAGCAGGCGTAATTTGTTGTTTTTATTCATGATTTTTCCCGTATTTTATTTTATACAATAGTAAACCATGCGGTGGAGCATTAGGCAAGATTTGCACGGGATTTTTCTTTTCAAGGGCCTCTTTTAAAGCACTAATTGGGGTTTCATGTTGGTATGCGACCGTGAGCGCAGCTCCCGCAATGCGGCGAATCATGTGTCTTAAAAAAGCCGGGCCATTTACGACAATGCGATACGCGCCCCATTTTTTAAATTGTTCTACATGAATACTATTGATTGTGCGAGTCTTGTCTTCACGCGTATCTTCGCTGCTGGAAAATGAACTAAAATCATGTGTGCCGACAAAAATCTGCAATCCTTCTTTGAGTTTTTCTAGATCAACTGGTTTTTGTATGTACCAGCCATAACCTTGCACAAAGGGCAGCGGACGCTGCAGAAAGAAATGATAATGGTAGGTTTTTGATTCAATATTGGCATAAATATTGTGATTTTCATCAACGAGTTGGATAGAGCGAATGAGAATATCGGCAGGAAGGCGATTGTTCCAGGCATATTTAAGCTGCTCGGCGTCGATCGTTAAGTCTGTTTTAAAAGTAACCACCTGGCCCAAAGAATGTACACCCGCATCGGTGCGCGATGCACCCCGCACAATAATTTCACGATCAAAAATTCTTTTAAATGAATCTTGCATCGTGGCCGCAACAGACGGTAGCTCTTTTTGAGCCTGCCAACCGCAGTAGCGGGCGCCATCATAGGCAACAATTAATTTGTAACGGTTCAAGTTTTTCTATTTTTACTTTTCGTTGTGTTTTTTTATAAGAAAGTAAGCGGCGAGTGTACCCACAAAACCAATGCCAAATCCTGCTACAAACGGCACCCTCAGCTCGGGATTCAATAGTGGCTGTGGTTGGCTGATCACCAACTCATCGAGCCGTTCTTCGTGTTGGCGTATTTGCGCTTTGAGTCTAGCGTTTTCAGCCTCTAGTGTAGCAATTCTTTTATTATTAAAAATGTCAGAAAAGTAAGACGTTCTTTTAAAAAAAGATCCCGCAGCCAAGGAATCATCCTGATCCATTGCATGGGTTGAGCCGACACTCAATAAAGAAAAAACAACTGCCACAGCTGCGATATCCATCAGTTTCATAATAATTTTCTCCGGCGATAATCGGCATTTACTATTTTGCTACAAGAGTGGCAACTAGAACCCCCACAAACAGGCCCAGCGTAGCAGTACCTACGGCTTTCTTCATTTCAACCGCGCGCTGCATTTCCAGGTCTTCTTCCATTTTTTCTAACTCCGCTTTCAATGCATTATTTTCGATGCTTAATGCTTCAATTTTTCTAGCACCAAGAGGATCTTGAACAAATTCTTTAAGCTGTTGAACACACTCTGCCATTCTTTCTTGCAAGAGCGGATGAGAAGGTGTCTCATCATAAGCCATCGACAGCGAGCAGGTAAACATAAGAACCGTTATAACTATTTTATTCACGAGTGATTTCGCCTTCTTGGGTTTGTTTCTGGAGACGTCGCTTGCAGCCTACTTTGCCGCAAGCGACTCCATAAATTCGGTTACTTTCTCAACGAAGCGCGCAATACTTTTTTACGCAAGCGGATGCTCTGCGGAGTCACTTCAATAAGCTCATCCGGCCTGATCCATTCCATACATGTTTCAAGTTCCATTCTGCGCACAGGAGCAAGTTTTACCGCATCATCGGTGCCAGAAGCACGCATGTTGGTTAATTTCTTCTGTTTGCACGGATTCACATCAAGATCATTATCACGGCTACATTCACCAATGATTTGGCCTTCATACACTTCATCAGTTGGCTCAACAAACAAGATACCGCGCTCTTTGAGCGTATCGAGCGCAAAGGCGGTGACTGTTCCCTTTTCCATAGAGACCATAGCACCTTTGGTACGGGTTGGGATGTCGCCTTTGTATGGTTGATACCCATGGAAACTATAGTGAGCAATCCGGTACCGCGTGTGTCGGTTAAAAATTGACCGCGGAATCCGAGCAACGCGCGTGAAGGAACTTCGTATTCAAGGCGCACGCGACCGTTTTCATAGGCATGCATGTTTTTCATTTGTGCTTTGCGTTTGCCCATGTTTTCCATCACTGCACCTTGATATTCCTCAGGAACATCGATCACTACAAATTCGATGGGCTCGTTTTTAACTCCATCAATTGTTTTATAAATCACTTCAGGCGCAGAAAGTTGCAATTCAAAACCTTCGCGACGCATGTTTTCAACCAAAATACCCAAATGCAATTGCCCACGACCGGCAAGCTTAAATGATTCGGTTGAGGTTGTTGGTTCAACGCGAAGCGCCACGTTTACTTTTAATTCTTTTTCTAGGCGGTCTTTAATCTGGCGGGAGGTGAGCAATTTGCCCTCTCTGCCGTTAAAAGGAGAATCGTTTACAGACAAATACATAGTTACGGTTGGCTCATCAACCTTTACGTATGGGTAGGGAGCCGGATGCTCAACATCGCACAAAGTAGTGCCGATGGTTGCCGGTTCAGTAAACCCAGTTACCGCAACAATATCACCAAAAGAGGCATCGGGGGATTCTATTTTGCTCAAACCAAGAAATTTGAAAATTTTTGTTATTTTTAATGGCTTGCTCACCGCATCATCTTTACACATGACCACTTGCTGGCCAACTTTCAACGAACCGCTAAAAATACGGCCAATCGCTATGGGCCCCAAGAAGTCAGAGTGATCAAGGCTGGTGACCAATAACTGCAAGCAATCTTTTTTAGCCTGCGGAGCAGGAATATATTTTGCAATTGCTTCAAAGAGGGGTTCCATGGTTCCTTCGCGCAATTCAGGATTGTTTGAGGCAAAGCCAAAACGGGAAGAACCATAAAAGATAGGGAATTCCAGCTGACTTTCATCAGTGGCTAGATCGAGGAAAAGATCATGAACCGCATTTTCTGTGCGCGCAATATCAGCATCTTTACGATCGATTTTATTAATAAATACAATAGGCTTTAAACCAAGAGCCAGTGCTTTTTGCAATACAAAGCGGGTGCCGGGCAATACCCCTTCAGCCGCGTCAACAACAAGCAAGAAGCCTTCAACCATTTGCAGGGTACGTTCAACTTCACCGCCAAAATCACTGTGACCGGGGGTATCTACAATGTTAATTGTGTAATTGTTCCAGCGAATGCCGGTATTTTTTGCGAGAATGGTAATACCGCGTTCACGCTCAAGATCGTTTGAGTCCATTACTCGTTCAGTCGCATCTCCCTTAAGGGTGCCTGACTGACGTAACAATTGGTCAACCAGGGTTGTTTTACCATGGTCAACGTGGGCGATTATGGCTATATTTCTTATATCTGAACGTTCGTTTCTATTCATACATTTACCCCTGAAAGCTCCCCCTGTTTTAAAACTCAGGGCTCTATTGGTATTAAATAATTGTTTGTTTTTCTAACTGTAACATATTTTAGATAATTTGCTAGGCTCGGTCATTACAAATAGAGCCCGCTTTTTGCGGGCTCTATTGCTACACATGGTATCTTATTAAAAGCTTGAAGCAGAGTAAGGTAAAAGAGCCATTACTCGTGACTTGCGCACGGTGCGTGACATCTCACGTTGATGCTTGCAACAGTTGCCAGAAATGCGTGATGGTAAAATCTTACCGCGCTCGGTAAGAAACGCACGCAAAAAGCCGGCATTCTTGTAATCAAGTGCTGCTTCTTGTTCCGCACTACCACAGAAACGGCAGTGCTTGCCCATGCCAGCGCCTTGGCGACGATTTCTTTTTTTGAGAAGACGGGCGCTTATCTTTAATTTAATTTTTTTTGTCATCTTTAATCCTTATTGAGCAAATTCTTCGGTCATTTCATCTTCATCGTTATCTATCGCGCCGCGCTGATCTCTTCTATCAGACATGTATCCGCCCATTTCACGAGCCGGTGCTTCTTCAAGAGATTGAGGACGCTGATAAACAAGAGAACGCTTCGGATCAAGAAGAGAGCTCATGTGACGCATAACAAGATCATTGAGACGAACAGCCATCAATGTTTTGATTGCATCAACAACTACTCCCGGTGTTTCTGATTCGAAACGAGCCAAGAAATAAATGCCGTAATCATTTTTGTTAACAGGATACGCGAGACGGTATTTGCCCCATTTTTCAAAGGAAATCATGTTTCCTTTGTTTTCCTTAACGGTGCGTTCAAACTGAGATTCTATATTTTTGATCTCATCTTGCGTGACCGTAGGAATGGCAAGCATTAATACTTCATAGGTAATCATAGAGTAAACCTTTGGTTTGTACTAAATGGAAATGTTTTTCAACACTAGAGAACGTAAAGTGCCGCCCTCTTTAGCACAGAGTCACCTTGAACGATGATCTCTCAAATAAAAAATGTACCAGAAAACCAATAAAATACTAGTTTTCTGGTACAAAATATTTTAAGAAAATCTCTGTTTGAATTACAGAAGATTTTGTTGGCGTTGGATTACGCGACCAATAATTCTAAAATGATCTTTGCCGCGAACCAATGCTATAGGTGGATTTTTGTGATTTACTGATTCCAAAACGATAAAGTCTTCGGTATAAGTTACCTGCATGATCGCCTTGGTTGCTGCATCATTGCCGTATTCGACAGCAGCGATATCGCCGGAGCGGGTCCAAATTTCAGGTGATATTATCAAATAGTCACCCTTGATAAACGCAGGAGCCATTAAAT
Organism: uncultured bacterium; assembly: GCA_963707655.1. Classification (GTDB taxonomy): domain Bacteria; phylum Babelota; class Babeliae; order Babelales; family Vermiphilaceae; genus JAKAUA01. The sequence goes on from OY970172.1 coordinate 896,677, forward strand.
TGTTTTCCACACACAGGGCAAACATTGCCGAATCATTATTGTTAAGCACGGGAATAAACATATCTTTAAATCCGGTGGTAACTTGCATGAGCTGGTTATTGTACGGGGATGGGTTCGAAGGAACTTCACCAACTACCGGCACTATTTGAACGCGCAATTCAACATCTGATTTTTCAGGCAAACTAACGTTGCTGTCGATATTGTCTGTTCTCTTGCGGCGTTGTGCAAAAAGATCTATAGGGCTGATTTCAAATGCATTTGCTAATTTTCTCAAAGAATCTTCGTTCCAACGACGAGTTCCGTTTTTGATGTGGGTAAGGTAACTTTCCGACATTCCGGTCTTTTCAGCCAGAATTTTGGTTGTCCAGCCTTTTTCTCTGAGTAATTCTTTTACTCTTAGTTCAGTCGAACGTGATGACATTGTAAACTCCTACTGATTATTATATACTACCACTTTGGGGTTAAACTTATATGGTTACAACACTGCCTTATTTCTAATTGTACTCACAAACATAAACATGTCAAATGGAAATGATTGACAATGAGCAAATTAAGCCGCTTCACAAATCTGACCGAGCGCTTCAATAAGAATTATTTCGAAAAAGCCTCCTGGGAACAAAAACAGGTGGTTTGTGGCATTGATGAAGTGGGTAGAGGCTGTCTCGCGGGCCCTCTGGTTACCGCTGCCGTTATCTTACCTGAGGGTAAAACCCACCGCCTACTCAAAGATTCAAAAGTGATGACTCTGCAAGAACGGCTCGATGCCTATAAATGGATCACTAAAAACTGTTATTATGGTTACGGCATAGTAAACCACCGAGTCATTGACTCTCATAACATATGGCACGCCACCTTGATCGCCATGAAAAAAGCATTAATGCACACATTGGCCACCTCGCCGCGCCTGCCACAGGTCGTTTTGGTTGATGCGATGCCGCTGAGTCTCTTCGATACCGGATACAAAGAAATACCGGTACACTATTTCCCCTTCGGCGAAAGCAAATCAAGCTCAATAGCCGCCGCCTCTATTATTGCCAAGGTTAAGCGAGACATGCTTATGGGCAAGATGGATGCCCTTTTTCCCGGCTACAACTTAAAAGAACACAAGGGATACAGCACGCCCGGGCACAAAAAAATCCTTTTTGACACGGCCCATTCCCTCATTCATAGACAAACTTTTGTTAAGCGTTTAAATGCAGGAGCCGCAGAAGATGATAACGAACAGCAAACCATTTTCTGAGGTTATAGAGAGTTCTCTTTCAAGCTGGCTCGTGCAAAGCTGGCGTTGGGACATTCTGCCTTCTTTTGGCTCACTGGTAAAAGTGCAAACCCCCACAAGACAACTTTTTGGCATTGTTCATCAAATACAGACCGGCTCAATGGATCCGGTGCGCTATCCCTTTCCTTATCAAAAGTCACACGAAGAGTTATTGCGCGAACAGCCACAAATCTTTGAATTTTTAAAAACAACCTTTTCTTGCATTCCCCTTGGCTATCAGGACAAAGGCAGCATTATTCATTTAATAGCGCCAGAGCCACCCACTATTCATTCTTTTGTGAGCATTATGGATGTTGAGCTGAGCAAACAATTTTTTTATCACGATAAATACCTGCACCTGCTCTTTAGCTTGAGCAATCAGATAGCCTATCTTGACGAGTTGCTTCTGGTATTACTCAAACAGCAAGCCGCGCTTGATATTTTGGGAGAAGAGAAAATGAATCGTTTTATGCAAACTTATTCGCTCCTTATAGGCAACGATTACCGACGACTCAAGCTTTTTTTACAGCGCGCGCAAAACATTATAGAATAAGAAAAAAACCTTTTTTCAAACGCAGCCATCTTCATGTTCAATTTCATAAAAAATCAATTCAAAAAAATATATCAACAAGTCACCTCAAAACTTGGTGAACTGTTCTCACGCAAAACGCTTGATGACAATACCCTTAAAGATCTTGAGTTGCTCCTTATTAATGCTGATACCGGCGTGAAAACAACGCGCAGCATTATCCAAGCACTCAAAGCGCAATATGCACGGGGAGCCATTACCGCAGGAGACGAGTTAAAAAAAGCACTTGAACAGGAATTGCTCTCTCTTTTAATAGCTCCTACACAAACAGAAGCAGCCGTCTATTTACTCGTCGGCATAAATGGGAGCGGCAAAACAACGTTTGCCGGCAAATTGGCAAATCACTTCATTGCACAAAAAAAGCGCGTGCTGTTTGTAGCGGGCGACACTTTTCGCGCTGCGGCAACACAACAACTGGCCGCGTGGGCAGAGCGTATCGGCGCTGACATTGTGATTGGCAAAGACAATCAAGATCCTGCCAGCGTCGTATTTGCCGGATGCCAAAAATTCAAAGATGAAGGATACGATATTCTTATTATCGATACCGCCGGCCGTTTGCAAACAAAAGCAAACCTTATGCATGAGCTAGAAAAAATCAGACGCACAATCAATAAACAATTGCCCGAAAAAACAGTTTCGTGTCTGCTCACCATCGATGCAATGCTCGGTCAAAATTCATTTGAGCAAGCGAAGCTCTTTAATGAAAGCACCAAGCTCGACGGTATTGTTTTAACAAAGATGGACGGAACAGGAAAAGGGGGCATTGTTTTTGCTATCAGCCAAGAATTAAAAATTCCTATCTCTTACGTCTCTTTTGGCGAATCAATCGAACTGTTCAAGGTATTTGATCCGCAAGAATATGTGCATGACTTGTTAGATTAACGCGAATACATCGCTCTGGTGACTGTGTCCAAATCCTTGCCATTTTGTGGGCAATATGTTATTTCTAGCCCAATGAAAAAGATGGAATTGAAACAGACTTTTTTGCAGCGAAATAACATATGATCCCTTCAACTGCCACCATTTTTAACCTTATCGAGCAAATCGCTCAACAACTCGCCCCCCGCTATGAAGATTATATGCTGTGCCATCAATACGCCTGGTGGATGGTGCAAGCAATAAAAAACGAATCACAGGCAGCTCTCATTGGCCATAACACTATTACTCTTACCCACGAACAAATCAACACTTTATCTGTGTGGATAGAAAAACAAGTCAAAGAGCATATGCCATTGCAATATTTGCTGCAGTCCGTGCCCTTTAATGATGTTGATATTCTTGTAGAGCCACCCATTCTTATTCCCCGCCCTGAGACAGAAGAATGGTGCACGGCCCTTATTGATCAATTAAAAAGCGCAAAAATAGAAAAATTAAACATTCTCGATTTGTGCTCGGGCAGTGGCTGCATAGCGCTTGCGCTGGCCAAAGCATTGCCGCACTCTTCATTCATTGCTGTTGATATCTCGCAACAAGCCGTTGCATTGGGCCGCAAAAATGCTCAGCATAATAAAATAAACAATGTGCAGTTCTTGCAATCAGATCTCTTTGAACAGGTTCCCTTGAACACTTTTGATATTATTGTTTCAAACCCTCCTTATATTGATGAACAAGAATGGGCTTATTTAGATGCATCGGTAACCAAATGGGAAGACAAAAATGCATTAATAGCCCCTGATAGTGGCCTGGCTATAATAAAAAAAATTATCAGCGGCGCTCATGGGCGCTTATCACATAACAGGCAACTGTCTCAACACGGCATTGCGCAATTATGGATCGAAATTGATCACACTCAAGGCGCACCGGTAAAAGAGCTCATGGAAAATGCAGGTTTTATTAATGTACAAGTAATGAAAGATTTAGAAAATAAAGATAGGGTAGTGGCGGGAAACATGCCAAACACCTTATAGCGCCAAAATCATAGAGAAAAGGGTAATTTTGAATACATATTATGCAGTAGTAATTCTAACCAGCTTTCTAATTGCTCGTGCAGCAGAAGAGGGTGGAGTGATGATTAAATCAAATGAACTGCAAAATGCACTAAAACATAAAATTAGTTCGGGGAACCCAGAAGACTTTCAAGAAATTTTTGGGTTATTATACGAATCAACTCAAGAAAGCTTAGCCCCTGCTTTATTAAAATACTCACAAGATGTGAAAAATTATACCCAAGAAGAATTAAAAGAAATACGCTGTTTTACCACTCAACGCCCAGCGCTTTTTGTGTCTGATGCAGCTGGATTAGGCGGCATTGTGACCGCTACTGCAAGCTTTGCTGCGGCATTCGCGACCGGCAGCCAAGCCGCTGGCTGGATTGCTCTGGGGTCGCTTTTTGTTGGTGCAGCGGGAATTGCAGCGCGTCCTTACATGACTCCTCATTCTCAACGTTATAAAGGCATTGCTAATGCGCAGACAGAGATCCAAGAAACTATCAACGGCACTCCCCTGATTGCCGATGTAGAGTTAGAAAGGTTGGAGTTCCTGCCGCCACAAGAATCAGAAGAACCCTCAATGGATGATTATGTATAAAAAAGGATACGCAATAAACAAACAATTTTTAACAATACTCATGCTGACCAGCATTATTTCCGCACAAGCAATGGATCTTGAGCGAGGGGGCCGCCATCAGGCTATCGAAAATCAAGATAACCCCTCTCTTCGTAGCCACCTACAAAGAGCAATGTACGATAGCCGGGCGCAAGACTTTGAAGATATGGTAAAATTTGCTGATAAACCGACGCTAATGGCGGCTTTGCCAGGTTTGAAAGAGCGCTCTCAAGGTTATAAAAAATGCCTGAAGTCGGGGACTGATAAGGGAAACAAATATTTAACTGCTAGCATCACCACAGGCGGCGTCTCAGGGCTTACCCTAATGCTGGGAAGTGTTTTTATTGTCGGAGCAGATCCTATTGCTATTACTGCTCTGCTTACCGCATCGGCCCTAGCAACGCTCGGTAGCGCTGGCGCCAGTTCCCTGCTGTATCTGCATAGCACAAAATCACACGCTCAGATCGAGGCTCAGAAAACAATACAAAAGTGCATAGCCAGTGCTGAAGCTGCAAATGCTCTTAGCCACGGAGAGCCGTATAGCCATGACAGTGAATCTGGCAACCAAAATTAATTTATAGTAAAAAAAGAAAGAGGTATAAAAAATGAACAAACAATTTTTAACAATACTCGTGTTGAGCTGCGTTGTTTCCATGCAACCCATGGAGCCCGCCGAAGATATTGAGAATGGTTTTAACCCATCTTTAATTGTGTTTAAAGCATCAATTGACAATAATACATCAAGTGCTTTCAATGACCTGGTAATTGTTGCCGATAAATCAGAACTAAGAAAACTCGCACCGATGTTAAAAACCTATTCAAAAGATCGGCAAATCGTCTTAAACGATAAGATAAAATTCAGTGAACGCATGGGACACGCATTAGGGGTTACTGGCGTACTCGGTGGCATCGGCACTTCAGCGCTTCTACTTTCCGACGCGAGCAGCACTCTTGCGGGCATTATCGCAGGAATTTCGGCCACCGCATTCGCTGCTGGCCTAGGCGGGGTTTGGTTAAATGCGATGCGGTATTCGCACTTGCATCATGAGCATGCTGCACAAACGGAAATTCAAGGCTTGCTGCTAGAAGCTGAATCTGAAACCCCAAAAAAGACAGGACTTAAAAATGAATAAACAGCTTTTAATAGCGCTTATGGTCAGCAGTATTGTTTCTATGCATGCTATGGATCTTGAGCAAGGCAACACGCCTAAACCTCAATTTAATCCACTTTTCAAACGAGCAATCGATGATAATAAACCACAAGATTTTCAGAGTTTGATTGATCTTGCCGATAAAGCAAAATTAAAGCCGCATTTATCAACTCTAAAACAGTATTCCCAAGAACATCAAGCACAGCTTGGCGGTATCGGAACAATGGTAATTGTCTGTAACGTTGTTGGCGGCATCGGAACAATCGGAGCAGTGGCAGGAGTCACTGCTGCAGCAGCAAGCGGCTTTACAAGCATCGAAACTATGACTTATCTTGGGACGGGGCTTGGTCTAGGCATTTTTGGCACATTATCTTGTCTCACAGCCACTATTATTGGTGGAAAGCGGCGCGCTAAAGCAAACGCTCAACAGGAGATACAGCAGTGCATAGCCGCTGCTGAAGCAGTAAGTGAAACCACAGATACCGCTGGAAATGAACAGATATGAAAAAAATATTATTAATTACTCTGGCAGCAAGCTGCTTTGTTTGCGTACACGCAATGGATACGACAGATAATAGTGATGGACAGTTACTATCAATACGATATCGCTTTCATGCCCCAACCAGAAGTGTTGGTGTCGATCAAATAAAAGAAGCGTTCACCAATGCTGTGCAGGATGCGGAAGGGGACATATTGCAACTTATGTTCGAACACAAAGATTTCCCCACAGATACTACATCGAGCGACTTGTTGACCCATTTACAAAACACCTCACTCTCGTGTGAAGAAGCGGAGCACGTTGAAACTGCGAGGCGGAGAAAGTGTTGTTCGACATCAAAATTAATCACATATGGTTCGTGGCTTTTCAGTGCTGGAGCAACTACTGCCGGCATAGTGGTAAGTGTTGCGACGCCACATTCAACAGAAGCAATTTGGAGCTCAACGGTCGCCACATTGCTTTCGCTGGGCGTAGGTTTTTTGTCACACATCCGCAATCAACGCGCCCTGGCTAAAAGTGCCAAGAAAATTGCCACACAACAAAAAATACAAGAATATTTGCAGCAACAACCGATAAATCCCGGTCCCAGTGCAGATAATGTAGTATAAAATAAGGAGATGACACAACATGTGGCCGCTGCCAAAAATAAGCGATGAATTGGTAACTATTATTATTGATTCGTCGCATCTTTCATTGGGTGTTATAAACATCGCTTCTGTTTCAAGCGCTCCTTTTGACTTGCGTGCCTATCGCACAATACCCATTAAAGACAGCATCTATAAAACAATGATCTATAACTCTTCTTTTTTAGAGCAGCAGATACAGTCGTTTATCGTCACTTATCGACTTGAGAATGCTTTTTTTTCATTATGTATTGCTGATAATCACATAGAGGAGCGGCTGGTTAAACTCAAAAAGTCTTCGCCGACAACTACAGACTTTGCTCATCTTGGGCTGCACAAGCTTGTTTGGGATTATTCTTATCTGTACGCCCACGAACAGGGAGAGTTTGTATTTGCCGTTTCAGGAATAAAGCGTGAGCTTCTTTTCCAATATCAGCTTCTGGCGCTCTCACTTGGTATTAATTTAATTACCCTTACCACCCCGTTTAATCCTCTTGTTGCACTGTATCGCTATATGCAGGGGGCGGCTTTTCGTCAGGCAAAATTGGCAAACGATATGCAGGCGCATCAATATCGCTTGGAAAATTATTTTACTCCGGCTATGTATAGCAGAATTATTCGCGCCAGCCAGCCGGTTGATCAAGGAGTATTGCGTAGTATGGTTGGCTTGTATTGCCTGGAAAAAGGAAACAATGAAAAAAATTAATCTGTTGCCTACACTTTCAATAGTACAACAAAAAGAGATTACGCGGTGGCACAATGGCACAATGTTACTAATAATGCTCGCCTTCATCGTTTTAAGCGCCTTGTCAATGATGGGCTTACTTCAGCTCTATGCTCTTAAAAGAGAGTGCGCCATGCTCCAAAAAAGGATACTACCGCATGCCTCTTCTTTCGCTAAACAGCAGGCCATGCAGGGCGAGATTGAATTACTGAATCAGCGGGTGGTCGAATTTAAAAAAATTTCTCAACCAACTGCATCTTTTACTCAAGCGGCATGTGCTTTGCTGCACGGCTCTACCAAAATTAAGTCTCTAACTTTTAACAACAAAAACTTAGAGTTTTCTTTCTGTTGCGCAAACATTGCAAAGGCAGAAAAGAAGCTGCTTGAACTACGATCCCTCGCTCTGTTCTCTGAGCTTGTCCCCTCTTCCGCCTGCTACAACAAACACGGCGAAGCAATTATTGTGGTTAATAGTATAATTAACTCCTGACAATTTTTATTTTTATTGATATTCTACAACATAGCTAATCCCTTTGATAAACAATGCAGAATACATACAGGAAGACGATGAAATTATTGCTCATTTTCACTCTTGCTCCCTATTTTTTACTTGCTATGGACTCACCGCCGCCCACATTTGATATTGCGCAATTTCTTCCAGATGAACGGCCGGTAACAAAACGCGCTGGCGATTGTACTCATCAAACCCCATCAACACAGCTTCTCTTAGATATGGCCGCAACAGACACCGTTGTTAAATATCAGACCGGCTCACCGCTGGCGCCAAGAACCTTTGACACATTGCCCTCTGTAGCAATAATCAAAAAAAATATAAATGACTGGATGAATGATGAACGATTTCGTGCGCAATTGCCTGAAATCGTGGCCCAAGGCAAGCGACAACTGGGTGGCGGCACTGCCTGCTACAGATTCAGAGATGAGTGCGAAGACTGCGTATCCCTGACAGGAATTGCATTGACAAGCGGTCTCAGCTGCTTCATTTACTACTGCACTGGATCTTTGGGACTTGGCGAGACTTTTTGCCTAGCCTCTTCCAGCGGTATATGTTATTGCCACGATAGAAGAAGTAAAAAACGCAATGACATTAGAAAAAAGTTAAACATTTTGATAGCCACACAGCAAGCCCGCGAGGTATAAAGCTCTCTCTCATGAATCGCATTAAACAATTATCAGTGCAGGAAGCGCAAAAAATAGCCGCCGGTGAAGTAGTAGAAAGACCAGCAAATATCGTTAAAGAATTGGTTGAAAATTCTATTGATGCACGCGCAACACAGATAAGCATTTATATAGAAGATGGCGGCAAGCAGCTTATTCGTGTTGTTGATAACGGTTGCGGCATGTCTGTGGAAGATGCACATCTGTGCTTTAAACACCATGCTACCAGCAAAATTACTTCTGTTGATGATCTGACCCATATTAACACTTTTGGCTTTCGCGGCGAAGCGCTCTCCAGTATCAGCTCGGTGAGCAGAGTTGCTCTACTCACTAAAGAGACAGAGAGCGAATTGGGTGTTTCATTATCACTTGAACAGGCAATAGTAACGCAAGAATCGCCCGTTGTTTGCGAACAGGGAACAGATATTACCATTGCCGATCTCTTTTACAATGTTCCGGCGAGAAAAAAGTTTTTAAAAACAAAAGAAACCGAATGGCGCCAAATAGTTACTTTGTTCGAAGCTTTTTGTCTGGATTACCATGCCATACACTTTAAATTATTCTCTGAGGGTAAAATTGTTTTTAATTGTCCTGCAGTTTCTACAGTGCAGCAACGCGTAGTGCAGCTATGGGAACATACCTTTGCTGATCAAACAATCGCTCTTGATCCTGTTGCCCAACAAGGGGTGACTATAAGCGGTGTAATTTCATCTCATCAATATAACCGGTATGATCGCAATACGATTTTTTTCTTTGTAAATTCACGCTGGGTTAAAAATTATAAATTAACGCAGGCGCTGCTTAAAGGATATTTAAATGTGTTGCCACAGGGCCGTTTCCCCGCTGCTTTCATATTTATTACGCTTGACGGCGCACAGGTTGATATAAATATTCATCCGCGAAAAGAAGAAGTACAATTTCTGCACCCGCGCATTGTTGAGCAGATTATTACCCAGGCGGTTAAAAAAACATTGGAACAGCATTTATCTGCCTATTTAAAAACCGATGTGCAATTAACCCAGGCGCTGCCAATGCAGCCAACAGTGTACGAAGCACCACGGCCATTTGAAAAAATGCCGCCGCCTATGCCTTATTCATTTCAACCATACAAAGACGCTCCTCCTTTTATACCACAATCCTCCACGTCAATCTTTACTCCTGCATCTTTGCATCAAACTCTCTCTGTTGAGCAGGCTGTTGAGCAACAGGTAATCAAAGAAGAAACAGCAACAGAAGCATACCATTTGATTGGCCAATTGAATGATACCTATATTTTGCTTGAAAAAGCTGACGGCCTTGCCATGATCGATCAACATGCGGCTCATGAGCGTGTTTTGTACGAATTATTTGCACATCGTTTTGCCGATGTCGCCACTATAGCACTACTTTTCCCTGCGATTATCAATGTTTCCCCGGAAGATCTACGCTCACTTGAGCCTCATTTGCCGATCCTACACAATAGTGGCATTGATGCTGAAATCTTTGGGGACTGTCAACTTATAATCAAAGCGACCCCGGCGCATTTAAAAAACGTAAACATGCAGGAATTAATCAAACAAGTTATTGCTTGGGTTCATGAATTTCAACATGTTGACAAGGCACTGTTTTCTAAAACTATTAATGAAAAATTGCATGCACAAATGGCCTGCAAAGCCGCAGTAAAAGCGGGAGACACCTTGAGCAATGAACAGATGCATCAGTTGATTAAAGACCTTGAAAAGAGCGACAATCGCTTTACCTGTCCCCATGGTCGACCAACTATCTGGTTTATTTCAACCTATGAAATAGAAAAAAAATTTAAAAGAAAATTATAGCTCATTTTTATCACACAATAGCTTGTACCGCGCTGATTCTGGAGCAATTTTTTTTGCAATTTTCAACGCAGAAGTCAAAGCACTTTCGTGTGAATCAATGTCATGAGTATATAACCCGGCCATCCACAGATTGTGTTGTCCCTGCACAAGAGCGAGCTCTTGTTGCGCTTGAAAATATGCGGGCGTAATCTCTGCATGATAATAAGAATCAATAGAATACGTTGGTTCCGGTTGAGGGAACCCTGGCATGAGCCAACTGCGAAAGAGGGGAATAGTACTCCGCCACGGCTTGTGAGTGGTGAGTGTGCTATTTGTTCCGTCATACCAGACATTGGCAATCGACCAATCGGCTTTATCTTTGGGCATAAAACGAGCATCGCCATGAATGGCTATCGTAGCATGAATATATTTGACTTTGTTTAATGCAGCACTCACCGCTGCAGATTCTGGTATCTGCTTTACAAGATCACGTGCTTCATGGGCATTTGTAGCGATAATGAGATGATCAACTACGTGTTTATTTCCGGCATCATCAACGAGTGTATAGTGGGTACCGTCATGAGCAATGGTATTTATTCCTGTTGAGGTATTTAACCCGCTGCGTCTTATCTGACCGACAAGGGCGGCAATGTAAGAAGAAACCCCGCCGGGAATTTCGTTCCACGGGCAACTTTGTAATCCCATTTTTTGATTATTAATTTCCCATGCCATAAGGTTGTAAGCAGAAAATGTTTTAAACATCTCGGGTGTTACTCCCCAACCGGAGCAAAAAATAGGAACAAAAAAATCATTTTTAAATGAATCGGTAAGCCACACGCTGTCCAAAAATTCTTGCAGAGTAGGAACGGCGTTTTTTTCTTTTACCAAAGTCTTACTTTTGTTAAGAAGATACTTGAGTTGAAGCATGGTAAATAGTTTTGAAGGACCAAACATGTGCCAAAAAATTTTACCTTTACGAATTGGCGGCAACATATAGATGTTATTATCTTTTTCAGAAAAAAATGTGTAACTAAAAGGATATTCTTGTATGGGCACCTGCAAGATATTTAATAGCCGCATGAAATGGGGAAACATTGCATTATTAAAAAATTCAAAACCTGTTTCTGCCGCAACAGATCCCTGAGGTGTTTTGACATAGGTAGTATGCGCATGGCCGCCAAGGCGATCACGCTTTTCAAAAAGAGTTACTTCATGTTCTTCGTCCAAAAGCCACGCTGCTGCAAGGCCGGCAATGCCGCCACCAATAATGCCAACTTTCATATTTTCCCCCTACATACTTTTGAAGTTACATAGGTACTCTAGCATGGCATGGTTTTTGAAATAAACAGTTTGCCTTTTAGCATAAGTGGTGCAATTCGAAAATTTTGACGTAATCATAAAAGAGCACTAGAATAACTCATCGCAATGTTTCAATTCTATTTCACACAGGATCTGATAGAGCAATTGCCATCGAGACAACAGAAAAAATAGAGTCGTATAGAATATGCTAAAAAAAATCTTCGCAATCATGGCGCTGGCAAAAATAACCAATCTTTCATTCAGCGCCGAGGACAGTTACTCGATCACGAGACAAATTGCCGCAAATAGCCAAATGGTTCTAGCTCGTGCAGAGAGCAATAGTTCCGCATCTGAGATACAATGGAGCAAATTGGTGTCTGCTTCACGGGTGCTCTCTGATATGGTAGCAGATCTAGGCGCCTCTGCACCTATCAATGTCGCTCCCCTAGAAACACTGCTGCCTACCGTTTCCACAACAACACGAAAAAATATCATGCAGCTGATTGAATCAAGTGATCGGAAAGACGCTCTTCTTAAACTCGACAACAAAGAACTAAAAGACCTGGCCCACGCCGCCCGCTTGCTGGAAATACCTGCAATCCTTGTCCCTTTAAGAGAAATATTGGCAGAACAACTGCAGGATCCAGACAATCACTGGCGCAAAGCATTTGAAAAAAATCCACTGGATGTGATTAACGGATTAAGTAAGGCCGGTATTGATATGAGTGATACTGATTTGGGTTTTGCGCTCATACAGCCTCACCTGCACGAATTATGGCGGCCGGCGAAGCAGCGTACTATTTTTGGCGCAAGACTCGCATTACTGAATCCTAACGGCACCATCTTGGCATCAGCATCAGATAATACGATAGACATCTGCCATCTTCACACAGGCGAAACAAAACACATTCGTGCCGGTCGTCACATCACTAAATTATCATGGAGTCCCGATGGGACCATGCTAGCCTCAGCATCACGAGGTCACACGATACGCATCTGGGATCCTCAGACAGGTTTAACAAAGCATGTTCTCACTGATCCTGTATGTTACGGACTGAATCATCATCACACAAGTGGAATCGCGTGGTTGAGATGGAGCCCTGATGGCGCCACGCTAGCCTCAGCATCAGACAACAATACGATATGCATCTGGAGTCGCGAAGGCCAACTAGTGCATTCTATTGCTTGCCACACAGGCCCGATCTGGTCGCTAGAATGGAATTGCAATGGCACCACGCTCGCTTCAGGATCATCAGACAGCTCAATTTGTATCTGGGATTGCGAAGGTCACTCAGTGCAGTCCCTTGATAAACATACCGCCCCAATTAGCGCATTAATGTGGAGTCCTGACGGTGCCATACTTGCCTCAATATCGTCTGACGGAATGGTATGCATATGGGATCCTTATAAAAATCAACTACTGCGTACTTGCAGAACGAGCCATTATAACGGGAAATGGTTAGCGACATGGAGTCGCGATAGTACTATGTTCGCATCAGGATCAAACAATGCGATACACGTGTGGCATCATCGGACAAACCAGCTATTTGATATCACCGCCACGAACGACAGTTACCGGAATGAAGCAATCAGTCGCCTAACATGGAGCCATGATAGCACCATGCTAGCCTCAAAATCACATGGTGGCCTGATACGCATCAGGAGTTCCCGCACGGGCCAACTACTGCACACACTCGTTGATTGCAGCGGAACCTGCTCATTGGCATGGAGCCATGATAATACCACGCTTGCCGCAGGATCGGGGCATACAGTGCGTTTATGGGATTCACGCACAGGCAAAATATTACAGGTAATTGTTGACGCAGACTGCCACAGCTCAATCGATTCATTTGCATGGAACCCTGATGATACCTTGCTTATCACCAAATCAACTGACAACACAGTGAGTACCTGGGATATGACTCCGCTACTCTTTGCTCATCGCGTCGCTGTGCTAGATTCTCTGGTGCTTCTTACCCTGTTGCAGCACCCGAAATGGTTAATAGGCAGCGAAAACCTTCAAGCCTCAGATCTGATCAAAAGTCTCCGTTGGGCCAAATTTGTGCCTACCAAAACGAACACCATTACCGCACCAATGCTTTTCTCTGTTATTGCTGAGAATCAATATGAACAGAAGAGGCAAAAAATAGCGTATTGGTTGGAGCGTACAAAGACAGACATAAACGCATTACAAGCACAACAAACAGAACCAGAGAGACTCAATCAATGTCGTCGTTTACAAGAAGAAGAGATAGAACTCAAACAAGAATCGCAAAGAGAAAAAGAAGAATTACAACGCAGATTATATTCTCGAAATAATTCTCGAGAAGTCAATGTCACCCCATCTTCTTGCTCAATTTCATGAAAACTAGCAACGGCGAGCGCGCTAGACTTTAAATAAATAGCTTATTCTTGATTTTCTGAAAGCAAAAAGCGATAGATATCAACTTGAGCCAATCCAACAATGGGCTGCGTTATGATTTGACCAAAAATAATCAATTTGCCGAGTCCATTAATAATCCAGCTTAAAATGCGAAAAAGGATAAGGCTCAGGGTATAACCGCGAGTCACAGAAGCGCTTTTTTGTATTGCTTCGATAATGCCACAATTGCGATCGAGCATGAGCAGGATAACAAATTGCAAACGAGCAGCAAGAATAATGCCCGGTAGAATGAAAATATTGTTTGTATTTCAGCTTTGTCATAGTCATGGAGCTGGAGAAGAAATTTGCGCCAACCTATATGTATCGAAAAAATAAACAAACCGATACCGCATAATGCAGCAACAAGCAAGAGTCCACCGCCTAATATAGGGTAAGTAAAATTAAGAAGTCCACCACCGCGCGCTACCGATATAAAAGCCCCGGAAATGGCGATAAAAAGCAGTGCGGCAATAATCCAAAGCACTGAGCAATATCAACCCAATGTGTTTCCAGACTGTTTTTGCACCATATTCAATTGATTGAGATATAGGTAATTTTTCCATAATAAATTCCTTTGATTTTAAAAATTATCTTTGCGGAAATTGTGCCAGTTCCTGTTCATAAAAATAAATGATGGGCGCCTGCGGAATGCAAAGCCATAGAAAAAGAGAGCCAAGCCAATTAACGCAAACAAAAGGCGGAGCACCAATTCGCCGGCGGCGTACAAAAATATCGCCAAACCAAGAATACCAAGAAAGGTTCGAATAGATGATTCAGTGTGTGACATAATTCACATGCCTTCAATGTACATATTATGTTTTTTAATCTTTTTTTATCGGCGCCAGACGCAAGCCATATTCTTTTAATTGATCAAGATCAACCGGCGTAGGTGCTTCCATCAGCGGATCATAACCACGCGCTGTTTTTGGAAACGCAATCACTTCACGAATTGATGCCGCGCCGCACATAAGCATAATCAGGCGATCAATGCCCAGGGCGATTCCACCATGCGGCGGAAAACCGAGTTCTTGTGCTTCAAGCAAGAAGCCAAACTTCACTTGCACTTGCTCTTTACTCAATCCAAGCAGCGCAAAAACTTTATCTTGCACTGAGGAATCATGAATACGAATAGAACCACCGCCAAGCTCAACCCCGTTTAAGACAACGTCATAAGCACGCGCTTTCATAGCGGCAGGCTCGAGATTCTCCCACCCTGCTTGCGGGGAAGTAAATGGATGATGCGCTGCTTCCCAACGTTTTTTTTCTTCATCATACTCAAACAAAGGAAAATCAGTTATCCAGCTAAAATTAAATTCATGATGAGGAATGATATTAAGAACGCGACCGAGTTCAAGGCGTAATCTGCCCAGCAAGGTCCACGCCTCTTTGTATTGACCCGCGATTAAAAAGAGAGTGCTGCCATTTTTCACATCGGGAAACATTGTTTGCACTTGTTGATAAAAATCGTTCGGTAAAAAGTTAGCAACCGGCGATTCTACCGCTCCATCTTTGAAGCGCATCCAGAGCAACCCTTTTGCGCCAAACTGTTGCGCTTTGTTAACCAAGGCATCAAGCTCTGAACGAGTAAATTCTTTATTGTTAACATGCAAGAAACCAATCTTGCCGCCTTTGTCGAGCACAGCGCGCAAAAATTTTAGCTCAGTGTCTTTGAAGAGGGCAGTTGTATCGGTAATTGGCAAACCAAAACGCAAATCCGGCTTGTCAGAGCCGTAGGTTGACAATGCAACATCATACGTCAAACGCTTAAACGGAACTTGAACGTCAACGTTAAAAACTTTTTTCCATATGCTGGCGAGTAAACGTTCAATAACACCCTGAATATCCTGCTCTTGAATAAAAGACATCTCCATATCAAGCTGAGTAAATTCGGGCTGGCGATCGGCGCGCAAGTCTTCATCTCTGAAACAACGCGCAATCTGAAAATATTTATCCATACCGCTGGCCATAAGCAACTGCTTGTAGAGCTGTGGTGATTGCGGCAATGAATAGACGCTGCCATGATGAATGCGAGAAGGCACTAAAAATTCGCGTGAGCCTTCCGGCGTATTCTTGGTTAATAACGGTGTTTCGATTTCGTAAAAATTTTCAGCATTTAACATTTCACGTATGGCAAAAACAACCTGGTGGCGAAGAGCAAAATTGCGCTGCATTTCTGGACGACGAAGATCAAGGTAGCGGTATTTTAATCGCAACTCTTCGTCAACCTGATCAGCCTCTTCTAAGATAAACGGCAACCCTTTGGCCCTGTTTAAAATAGAAAGATCGCTCACTTGAAGCTCCCATTGACCCGTAGGCAATTCTTTATTGATTGTTGCGGCGGAGCGTTCTACTACAGTTCCTTCAATTGCGATAACATATTCTGAGCGAAGAGAATGAGCATCGGCATGCGCCTTTTGGGAGAAGACAGAGTTAAAAACGAGCTGCATTAGGCCTGTGCGATCGCGCAAATCGATAAAAATAAGACCGCCATGATCGCGCCGACGCTGCACCCAGCCGGCTAATGTAATTTTTTGTCCTAAAAATTTATCAGTTACCTGGCCGCACCCGGTGGTTCTTTTAAACCCTTGCATATCTCATTCCTTACATCTGGATAGTCATTCAAAATATCTATCACTATAGCATGCTTTTTTGCTTCTGATAACAGAAATATCCATTAAAAAGAGCACCTTTGTGAAGGTGCTCTTTTTGAAAATCGATTCTGTGCTTTTTGCTTTAAATCAGTTTTTGCAGTCTTAGAATTTGTATTCAAGACCAAGGTTAAGGGTAAAGGCAGTGTCGTCACCTTGGTTAGGTATGCTAACCGGCACACCTTCAGCTTGAGCGGCTTGCAATCTTTCAAGAGCTTTTTTGTGCCCGCCGTTAAATGGCAACCCTTTTATATCAGTATAATGAGCGCCCGGTACAAAGACAGAGCCTATGAAAAAGAGCTTTAAATTATCAAACAAGAAATAGTGTGCAAACAAATTTCCTTCTACACCCAAAAATGAGCGCGCGGGTTTGTCAATCGTTTTGAGTGCGCAGGCATCAAATTTACGCGTTGCATGTTCTTGCCAAAATAAAAGCAGATTCGGATTGAATGAGACTTTTTTACAAGTCACCAGAGGCACCCACTGCACACCGGTACCCGCATAAACTAAATTGGTAAAACCATTCACCGATCTAGCATATTCAGCCGGAGATTGTACGAGATCCATTTCATCAGGCGCACTTAAAGGTCGCTTAATCTTTCCTGCGCCACCAAGAACAAACTGGCTGCGCACTTTTCTTCCCATGTATGTTTCCTGCACACCAAGGAAACCGGCATAATCGCCATCTTTGGTGGAGAAGTTTGGATTATCATCACCTGAAGCAACACCAGCTTCAAAAGCGAGCTTTAAATCTTTTTCCAGGGACCATAAAGCAAAGTCAGCTACAAACATCCATCCTTTATACGTATTTCTGTAAGGATCTCTAAAACGGTGCCTGCCATTATATAACTGATCAGGAGTGGTAACAGCTGTCGGCACATAAGGCAGCACTGCGGATAACCCCGTCACAGGATCTCCAAGAGGCTTGCCGTTGGCTGCTTGGTCCTGCTGCGCTTCATCGATAATTTTTTGAGCAGTTTTACCCAAACTAGAAATAGCGCCTGTATCGGTTACTATTTGAGGCGCATAAGGAACTTTATATAAATCAAGATTGGCGGTAGGGGGATTTGCAAGAGGATCAGCGCCTATGTACACGTGGCTATTAACCGCGGTGATCTGACCACTTCTGTTTTGTAATTCAGTAATATTGCGATCCCAACCACGAACCTCTTGTCGACCAACGTTGAAAGCACATTCAAAGCCACACTCAATGCGGTCGCTCACATAGTCACCGGCTAATCCAAAGGTGCATAATTTGCTTCCCGCGTCGGCAACAAACTCAACGTCTTGCTCAGGATCATTCACATACAATAGGTATGGTTCAATAATAACTTTATTTCGCGCTTTTTCATCTAATGGCATCCATCGGAAACGAGTAGCAACGGCAAAATGCACACGACCAAACCCACGCTGAGGATTAAGGCGGTAGCCTCTTTCTTTGACACGAATATTGGCCGATGTGTCAGAAATCAAAGCACTCATATCCTCAAGAATAGCCCCATAAATGTCATAATAAAATCGTTTAGGCATAAACTCGCCGGAAACCCTAAATCCTGTAGCATATTGATCTACAAGGCCGTCAGTATAAAAACCCAAAAAGTCTTGTCCCACAGCATAGGCGGAACCAAGCGCGATACCGCGACCCAATTCAAAAGGAAAAGCTCCCAAGGTGAAGGTATGAGGATGGTTTAATGACAAATGAAGCGCGTCAGGAATTGAAAAGCGCAACCAAGCCTCACGCATCCAAAAAATATGGCGCGGATAATAATGGCTGTGTTCACCGGTGACAATGTCACCAATCTTGATGCTTGCGTTACTCATTTGAGCAAGAGTGCTCGGATTTCCCCAAACTCCTTTATTACGCACAGAAAACATAAATTCTGCCAACGGGTGGCCACAAGTCTTAAGGCCCTGCACAACATTTAATGTGTAATCGAGTGTATGGCGCATAAACCAGACATTGTCAAAAGCATTACAACTGTTGAGCAAACTGATGTTTTTGCCATAGAACATATCTTCTTTAAGCGCGCCTGAGAAAAAATACTCTATATCCAGGGGTTCTTTGGTGCAAATTGGCTGACCAAAACTCGTTGAAAAAAATACCAGTGCACTCAGTGTAAACAACAGCTGTTTCATGATACGCATAAGCTCCAAAATAATTTGCTTTAAATAATTATAGATACAGACCTGCCTCTTTCAAGACATCACAAAAAAAACATTATATAATAAGATGTTTTTTAGCTTATCAAGATAAAGAATTGTAGCGATTTGTCAAATGCGAAAAAAAATAAAATATTGCAACAAAGCACAATGGATAGATATTAATAAACAAATGAAAAGAAAAATATGCAACATAAAAAAACAACGCTCCTCTTAGGCGCTCATATGTCAACAGCCGGCGGGTTGGAACAGGCAATCATAAAGGGTGAATCAATCGGTTGCACCGCCATTGGCATTTTTACTAAAAGCAACCGCCAATGGCTCGCCAAGGATCTGACGCCGGAGGAAATCACCTTATTTAAAAAAACAATGTCCGGCTCGAGCGTGGAGCAGGTTGTTGCGCATGCCTGCTATCTTATCAATTTGGCCGCAGGCGACCCTCTTATTTATCAAAAATCTATTGATGCTCTGCAACAAGAACTGTTGCGCTGCGAACAACTCAACATTCCCTATCTCGTGTTGCACCCGGGTTCAGCCGGCTCACAAACAAGAGATGAAGCACTGCAAAAAATAGCTCATGGTCTTGACGCTGTGCTCAATGCAACTAACGGCAAAACAATGATTCTTTTAGAAACCATGGCTGGTCAGGGAACAAGCACGTGCGCAACATTTGAAGATTTGGCACAAATACGCGCCATGACAAACAAGCGTGAAAAGATTGGCATCTGCTTAGACACGTGCCATATATTTGCTGCCGGCTATGATATTGCTACAGCCGCAGGATACGCCAAGACATGGCGTCAGTTTGATGAAACGATTGGACTGTCTCACTTGAAAGCTTTTCACCTGAACGATTCGCTCAAAGATTGCGCCTCCCGTGTCGACCGCCATGCAGATATAGGCGAGGGAAAAATTGGTCTTGATTGCTTTTCTTGGTTGATCAATGATCCGCGCTTTTTTGCCATTCCTAAAATTATTGAAACGCCAAAAGGGGATGATGCTTTGAAGCAAGACCTGAAAAACTTAACTGTTCTTAGAGGATTGTTCACCGGCGATGATGAATAATTATTAAAAAAATGAGAGAGATTAGTGAAAAAAAAGAAAAAGTAATAGATAAAAAGAGCTTAAAAACCTTTTATGAGCTAAGAAGGAATTGCAGTAGAGTATCCCTAAGCTTCTGTATCTATTACTTTTTCAAATAAGCAGTGCCCTTAACCAACAATGTTTCCATATAATAACTAGGAGACCAGTTATCAGGTTATAGCTTCTCAATTTTGCTATAATGCATACAAAAAACAACAAAACTTTTAAGGGAAAAAAAGCAACAACAAAAAAATGTTGCTTGAACAGCATGTTTTCAAAAAACAGTAACGTTTTGTGCAAAAGCAACAAAAAAGCAACAACTCACATATTGCTAAAATAATGATATATTTTTGATTGAACGTAGAAAAAATGGGTTATTTCGCAAAAAGAAGATAGATGCGCGTGCTCGACAACGGGGCTCGTGCGCAACTAGGTGAATCAAAAATACACGTTAAAAACAAAAGCTTATCAAGCTAAAAGCACTTCTGCTGCTCTGTGTGACCCGCAATACCCATACACAATTATCCCAGTAGGACAATCGAGATTAAGTTGCCAAGCGTCTACCACCATATCTTGAAAGAGATCACAGCAGAATTGAGTGAAAAATTTGTTGCGCGCATTATTGCAGCACTCCAACAGTCCATCTTTAGCCCGACAGCTGTGCCCGCGTGATACGTGAATGAGTAAAATTCAGAGCTTCTGGAGAGAAAAACAGCTACCCATTTCTCGTCATGCTATGCCTGAAGAGAGGGTGTAATCTGCTTATTTTTGCGTAGCCGGCACTTGAATGAAGGCTTCAACCTTATCGTCAGGCTGCCATTCTGTGAAATTTTCAACCACAAAACCACACTCAAAACCGGAATGAATCTCTTTAACGCTTCTTTTTTCTCGCTGCAAGCTGGTGATCTTTCCTTCACCAATTTTTTGCTTGCCTCGATAGATTACCAAGATGCTGTCTTTTGTAATGATACCATCTTTCACATAGCAGCCGGCAATAACGCCAACATTTTTGATATCAAATACCTTGCGTACAACAGCTTCGCCAATACGCTTTCGTGTCATTTTTACTTCTTTGGCGCTTTCGCTTACTTTCTCTAATGTTTCAAGTAGCTTATAAATAACGTCAAAGTTTTGTATTGAGACCGATAAGCGCTGAGCTAATAAATTTGCATTCGGCTCAGCCTTAATGTGCAGAGAAAAAATTTCTGACCCTGTATCGGCCGCCAGCATAACATCACTTTCATTAATGCTGCCAATTGCTGCATGAATAATATTAAATCCTTTTTCGGTCTTGCTTGAAATTTTAGCAATAGACTCAACCAACGCTTCTTTTGAAGAATTAGTATCGGTTTTAATAATAAGATTTTTGGCTCCTTCAGTGAGCAACTTACGGTACGCTAGGTTTTTGCGATTTTGATCGCCGCCCATCTTGATTTTGCGAACATCGTCTTTTGACAATACTGCAAAATAGTCGCCCGCTTCTGGTTGGCTCTCAAATCCAGCAACTTGCACGGGAATTGATGGCCCAACCTCTTGCAATCTCTTGCCATATGAATCAACCAAAGAGCTCACTTTTCCTGTCGTAAGACCACATGAGAAGTAATCGCCCACAGAGACTTTTCCTTGCTGCAATAAAAGTGTTGCAACAATGCCACGCCCTTTTTCCAGGCGAGACTCCAGCAAATAACCGGCTCCCTGTCCTGCAACATCAGCGCGTAACTCCATCAGTTGAGACTGCAACACGATCATCTCTAGGAGAAGATCTATGCCGGTGCCATTTTTCGCAGATATGGGGACATAAATAACATTGCCGCCCCACTCCTCTGGCATTAGTCCATGATTGGAAAGATCGCGTCTTACGATATCAATGCGACTTGGGTCAACCTTGTCTATCTTGTTAATTGCAACAACAATAGGAATATCTATTTCTTTAACGTGTTTTATCGCTTCCAGCGTCTGAGGCATTATGCTATCATCGGCCGCAACAACTAAAATTGCTAAATCAGCAACTCGAATACCGCGCGCTCTCATTTTAGAAAAAGCCTCATGTCCCGGAGTATCCAAGAAAATAAGATTGCCCTGCTTGGTGTTTGCTTCGTAAGCACCAAGATGTTGCGTTATGCCACCTTTTTCACGTGCAGCAACGCGAGTGCTGCGAATGAAATCAAGCAGTGTTGTTTTTCCATGATCAACATGGCCAACAACCACGACAACAGGAAGTCTTTCTTTTACATTGTCTCCAGAAGCCAGAGCAGCAGAACGCTTAATCTCTTCTTTTTTTTGTACTAATTTTTCTGTTTTGATCTGAAAATGCTCCGCAAGGCGCGCAACAATCTCAACAGGGATCAATTGGTTTTTGTTCGAAAGTATTCCCCACTTCAACAACGTAACAATAACTTCGCTTGTGGGTTTTTGTATGATGGTAGCAAGATCCGCAACCGTTGTAGGCGCCAGAATAAGTACGGGAGCAGGGGTTTGTATACCGACAGATTGCTTTGATCGAGGCAATGGCACTTCTCGAGTATTTTTTAAACCAGAGACATCTGGCATTATTTTTTTAGAATCAGTTGAAGCGTTGGTGTTGATCGGGGCTGTTTCCATCGTTTCCTTGTGGGTAGCTACCTGCTGGCTTAATTTTGTTGTTTCTTTGACTAGTGACTCCGACGACTGCGCTTCTTGTTTTTTGTTAAAAGTTTTATTCAAAAATTCAATTGCATCTGATGTCAAAACAGACATGTGGCTATTTACCGGAAAGCCCTCTCTGTTTAACAATTCAAGCAATTCTTTACTTGGTATGCCACTTTGTTTTGAAAATTCATACACACGCATGCAGATATCTTGCTCGCTTCATTAAAGTTTTGATAATTATTTCATACAACGTATCTTTTAATCCAATTGCTGAAACTCGCTGTCTTCCTGTGAAAATGAATCCTTTTTCTCTTCCTGAACAAGATGAAGGTTCATTCCTACCAAACGGGAGGCAAGTGAAATGTTTTGCCCCATTCTGCCAATAGCTAGAGAACGCTGATCGTCATTAACATAAATCTCTGCGTTTTCACTGTCAACAATAACAACGCGCTTCACCTCTGCAGGTTTTAAAGCGTCTTTGATGAGCTCTTCTTTGGAGTCGCTCCACGCTATAATATCAATTTTTTCGCCGCCCAATTCCTTGAGTATCGGCTTTATGCGGGCGCCACCGACCCCTACACAGGTACCAACAGGATCAATGTTTTTATCGAAAGAGGCAACAATGACTTTTGACTTGTACCCGGAAGTGCGAACAATTTTTTTGACCTCAACCAGCTTTTCAAAAACCTCAGGTATTTCAAGTTCAAACAACTTATGCAAGAAGAATTCTGAAGCCCGATCAAGAATTAACTGGTTTTCATTGCGCGGCTCTACCAAGACCTCTTTCAAGAGAGCTCTTATAGAGTAGCCCACAACGCATTTGTCGGTTGGCATCATGAGTGATTTTGGCAAGAAGGCAACAGTGTCTTGAAGTTTTACGATAGCGCCGCCACGTTCACATTTGTGGATAACGCCATGCACAATGGAACCTTCTTTGTCTTTGAATTCGTTGTAGACAGCCATGGCCTCAACGCCACGTATTTTTTGGGCAATGACCTGTTTGGCCCGCAAAATTTCTATTCTGCCAATTTTGCCATCAAAGGGAACTTTTATATTATCGCCTGCCTGGATATTGAGATCAATGGCGCGAGCTTTCTTGGCGGAAATCTCAAATTCTTCATCCTCAGGATTTCCGGCAACAACAAGCTTCTCAACCAAAATCTTCACTTCATCGGTTTTTTTGTCATGTTCAACAAAAAGATTGAGTGCAGGATAGCGTTTTTCATAGGCGGCAAAAATTCCGTCACAAACTATTGAGCTCAGAACGGCTTTATCAAGACCGCGTTCTTCTACTAATTCTTCGATAACATCAGAAAGTTTCACTGTAGATTTGTCCTCTAAATAAATTTTATAGCTCAGCAAAATCCTACTGACCGCCCGCGGGATAGAGAATGTGCATTTTTGGGAGCATGGGTTTAGTGTAATATAAACTTGTTTTTCTAGCAAGTTTAATATCCACAAAGAACAATTTTAGCATGGTAAAGGGCTTTTTTCTCCCTAGACACTTATTTTTGCGGGCTTGGGGGGTACATCCTGTCGCCTAGCCAACTTTAGGTCCCTGCGGCGAACGCTTATTATTATATTTTATATATATATTTATATACTTAATAATAATAGGCGAACCGGTTTTTGGTGGATAACTTTGCAAATATCTTTAAAAAACCTTATAAGTAAGCCATTTTTTTAAAAAAACTTCTGGTGGATAAGTGGTGGATAAGTGGCAAAAAGTGGTGGATAACTTTGTGGAAAACCTTGCGATTGGTCTATTGATCGATGTTCCGCTGGTGGATAACTATGGGAATTACTTCTGGTTGGCATTATCCGAGTTACGTAAAAATTGACCAAAATGAGTTATCCACCAGTTATCCACCACTTATCCACCAAGTTATCCACCAGACAGCAAGGGTCGTAATTTTTTTATTGTTTTGCTTATTGTTTCAAGTTGAATTTTTAAGGAGGCTGGGACCACCACCCCCCCCATGATCTTTGTTTTATAGATGTTACGAGATGTATTCTGCCAGGAGTTCTATCCAGCTGTTCGTGTTGGCAAAAATTGTTTTGCGGTATGAGTTATGTATTTTGTTTTCAGGGAAATAGATTGATATTCCGCCGGCTTGACTCAGATTGGGTCCCACAACGTTTGCAAAGGCAATATCTTTAATGAGGGCGCGCCCTTGCGTTAAGAGTTGATCGAGGGTGTGAAGGAGCATGTTGTTTGGTTTATTAAAAACAAAGTGTTTTAAATTTGTTTTTAAGTTAACATACAGGTGACGCAGATCAACATAGCTTGGTTCGTCAAAATGCGTACACAGGAGCTTGTTTTTGCTGGCGCGAATTGCATTTTTTACCGATTTGTCTTTTTGAATCCCTATTGCTTCAATCAAAAGAGTCGCAACAGAGCCAACATTGGCTTCGAGCTCTTTGATTTTGTCAAGGTCGAGGGCTGCAAGGGTGTAATCGTCGGTAATTTTTTTGTAATTTTCTCCATAGCTCTCAACAATGTGTTGCGCAAATTGCTTCGGGGAAAGCGTTGCCTGCGTGAAGGGCTTCATTATGTTGTCGTAGCGCCAGCCGGCACCCAATTCCAACTCTTGTGATGCCACCATAATATGACCGTATTCTCTGACAATATTTCCTATTTCCAACATCGACATTAAACATGCGTCAAACCCGATAATATCGAACTTTTTTCCTTGCAAAGCGGTGCGGCATATCTGATTAAGCGCTATTGTCAGCGCTTGATTGTTTAGGTAGTTACCTGTTGTGTCATCCCAACACATTCCGCGCTCTTTGAGTTGGTTGTCCATGCGGCTGATAAAATCGAGGAAGCCGATCGACCGGTCAATTTCAAGCTTGTTGGTAACGGGATTGAAGGTAAACAGGGTTGATGGGTTAACTATTCGACCATGTATGGGGTCAACAACTCCCGAGCCATGATTCCACAGGATTAACGCATGGTGATTGGCGGGAAAGCGTTGAATCGCCCATGTGCAAAATGAAACAAGGGTTTGCGCAGATCCGCTGTCTAGAGGCTGATCCATACTGTCCACGTCGGCAATATGTGTCATTGTATCTTTTTCGATGTAGTAACGACGAGTGATTTTTTTGTTGTGCGAGATGCGAGTGTGTAGCTCAACAATGATGTTGATGTGCAATGTTGAGCCAATTGCGGCAAGTTGTTGCAAGTTGCGCGCACCAAATCCACGCAAATCATTATCTGCTGCCATATATACGAGAAAGGTCCAATCTTTTTTTTGTTGCTCAAAATCGCTGGCGATGTGTTGCTCAATGAGAATCTTTGCTCTTTCTGCAACAGAACACTCTGCCGATTGCTCGTCGATAATATTTAATATCTCTGAAAAATCTGCGGAGATTTCTTGTTGTTGCGACATGTTGCTTTGTTCAAATGATATTTCTTCTATTGGTATGGCAAGAAAGTTGCAATAGTTGCTTGTTATGCTGAGCAGGCTCAGTATGCACGAAATAAATTTGTTTTTTTTTGCAATCTTTAACACGGCATCCCCTTTTAGTTTTCTCTGGTACTTTTCCCTCTCTGTAGCATATGAATTTGGTGAACAAATAATCAATGGTTTTTTGCGAAATTTGTATGTCAGTAGTGGTTTTACTCATGTGGTCTCGATATCATGAGCGTGTGGCGTGATTTGAGTGATTCGATCGAGGTCGGAGTGTTGCGCTAAGGGTCTTCTTAATAGCTCTTTCTATGGTGAGTTATTGCCCATGAGGCAAAGCGTATTTTTTGTTGCTTTGTAGCGTGCTATAAAAAATAATAGCGAAAGTAAGGAAAAAGCTCAGTTGAAAATCAAGGAAAAAGAGTTGCATGGGATTGTATAAAATGGTGCATAGGGTGATGATGGCGATAGAATGAAGCCCTTGTAGCGGCACGTGTGCAAGTGATCCAATCTTTGAAAGAATAAATACCCACAGGGCCCGATAAAAAGAGATGCTGCTCCAGCTCAACAAGGTGTACATGGCAACGATACCAATCAAGAGACTATTTTTGAGCCAAAATCTACACGGTATAAAGGCAAAAAGAGCCTGCCAAAGCATAATACAGATTACCAAGTGTAATCCTGAACGAGCAAGGTAGTGCGATATTCCCCATTGCAAACATTCTTCTTTGATGCTTTGCGTAGTGGGTTGTTGCTTTTGTTGCTTTCCGAGAAAAAGTGAAGAAAAAAGAGCTGCTGTTTGCTCGGAAAACTTTTTTATCAAAGAGCGATACGTATTTATAGCATAGGCATTAATGCCACGCGTAAATGAATAGGTGGGACGATGCACGATCGTATAGGAAAGTTTTGATTCAAAGATAGTTGCAACTGATTTCTCTTTTATTAAATAGCGTGCAAAAGAACTGTTATTATTTTTTTTTATTTTTATATCGCGCACTTCAATGGTGTCACCTATACACAAATCAGCAACATTGTTGGCATAAACATGTACGGCGTGCGGATGATAGTCTGTTGCTATTGTATTAGTTAAGTGTGAAAGCGTAATAACAACTTGATTTTTAAAATGGGGATTTTCAGTCTGTTCTATTTTTTTGATAGTACCTTTAAATGAACAGGTGCTGCCGGCAAAAATCTGGTGAAAAAGGTTAAAATGATAAAGTTGCTGCTGATAGCGAAACGCGCCACAGGCAAAGAAAAGGGGTATCAGCAATAAAAGAGGTTGTCGGGCAAGCTCTCCTTTAATAAGCATGAGAGAGAACAAAGATGGCAAATAAAATAACGGGCGCCAGTGTATATCCAAAAAAAGCAGCGCATACGCCAACCATTAATGCTATGGTTGCAAAGAACAGTGGATGAAAATGTGGCGTAGAAAAATAATAGATAAGCATGTTTATGATGCAATTGAAAATAGATTGTTTTTCTTACAAATTAATTGTTCTGCGCACAGATCAAAGAGATTTTTTTCAATACGCTGTGGGTCACGATCAAGCATGACTAAAAAGTCTGATAATGCAAGATCGTGAAATTGTGTCAGTAGCTTGAGTATCTCCCCTCTTATTTGTCTGTCTGAACCGGCAAATGATGATTGTTTTGTGTGATGCGCGCTTGCCCGGCTTGGATTTTTTTTGCTCTTTTTCAGCATCACTCCATAATCCATAAGTGCGTAATACCAATCACGCGCGCGTTTCTGGTCGACCGTCGCGTGAATGAGCGGGACAAGTTCTGTATCTTTGATGTCTGTCTTGCCTTTAAAAAAAGAGTCGATAAAAACAGCCCTGATATTTGTTTCTATGAAAACAGTGGGCGCATTAAAAGCGAATGCTGCAATGGATGAAGCTGTTGCTTTGCCTATGCCGGGAAACGTAACCAAAATATCAGGAGAAGAGGGAAGACAACCGTTATACTCGCCCATTACCTTTTGTGCAATTTCATGCAGATACTTACCGCGCCTGTTGTAACCAAGGCCCTGCCAGTATGTGAGCACGTCTCGCAATGATGCATGCGCTAATTGCTCAAATGATGGGAATCTGTTGATAAACTCATCATATTTTTTTGCAACACGATGCGTTTGTGTTTGTTGCAACATAACTTCGGAAACAACTATTTTGTACGGATCATCTATGTGGCGCCATGCGAAGCGTCGCCCATGAGATTCATAAAAATCCCAAATTGTTTTTACAAAAACGGATAATGCATTTTGATCGGGCATAGTGGGTATGTTCATTGTTGTCTGCTATTGGGATCTTCCGACTTTTAATGTTAATAATTCATCGCTGATCAAAATTTTCTTTGCCGCTTCTTTTACCTGAGCAAGAGTTATTTTATTGAGGGTTGCTGCTCGTGTATCAAAATAGTTTGCAGGAAATTTATAACGATTCAAAAAGAGAAAAGCTTGTGCGGCATTTTGTCCCGATTCAAAATTGTTTACCATGCTGTTGATAAGCGCTGATTTTGCATCTTCGAGTTCCTCTTCTGTTATTGAGTCGATTACCTGATTGAGCGTTGTCAGAATCGCCTTTTCTGCTTCTGCCAATCTATCAAGTGAAACTATTGTTTTAATAAGCACCATGCCCGGCTGCTCTCCTGCTTGAGCAATCAGTGATCCTTTGATGGTATAAAATAAGCCTGTTGCCTCGCGCAACTGAAACAAGCGTGAAGCCATTGATCCCAACACGCCACCACCAAAAATCTGATCAAAGAGTAACAACTTGTCGTAATCAGCATTCTTGCGGTCGATTGAAAGAGCCGCCATGCAGAGAACTACTTGATCGCGGTTTATGGGATAGTGAATCTCAGCTTTTTTTGTTCTCTCCAGGGAAGGGAACTTGATGTCTTCGATTTCACTTTGTTTCCAGTCAAGCAATGCATTTTCTAAGGACGTCTGCAAGCTTTGCTCATCAAAATCACCGGTTACCGCCAACGTTGCGCCATACGGGTTTACATATTTTTTGTAAAAAGCAACAATGTCATCCCGTGTTATGGCTGCAATCGATTCTAGCGAACCAAGGCTATTTTTGCTGTATGGGTGACCCGCGTATATTTTTTCTCTGAGCAATTGACCAGAAAATTGACTGGGCTCATCCCAAAAATTCTTAATTTCTGCGATCATCTGTGTTCGTATTTTTTCAATTTCTTTTTTTTCAAAAGTGGCATTCATTAAAACTTCATGCATTATTTCCAAGCCGGTTTTAAGATGCTCTTTGAGAAAGCTCATTGAAAGCCCCCCCGCATATGCCTGGAATGAGATCCCCTTTGATTCAAGTTCGCTGGCGAATTGTGCGGCGCTGTATTTTTTGGTTCCTTCAGTCAAAAGCGCCATGGTAAAGGTACACAAGCCTTGTTTATCAAGCGGATCATTGAATGATTTTCCTTTAAAACTCAACACAAGATTTATTATGGGTGTTGTATTGTCTTGATGAGACAACACAGTGAGCCCATTGGAAAGTTCGCTCACCTTTGCTTTTGGATAAGAGAAATTGAGTGGTGCGTGTGGTTGAACTGTTTTGGCATATTTAGCCGGTTCAACGGGAGTTGTTCTTTCTCGTTTTGAAAGAATTTGTGTGTCCATCGCATCTGAGCGCTGCTGCAAGCGGTGCCATTCACCTTGTTCTGCCGCAGGCAAAGGCAACAAATAACCTTTGTTCAGCGTTGTTGGGCGCAGGTAAGCGGCGCAGATGGCTTGTACGCTTTTTTGGTAATATTCAATCGGTTGCTTGAAGAGGTTGAATATATAATTTTCTGAACCGGTTGCCAGGTAACTCTCACCAATTTCATACGCCTGTTGCTGTGAATTTTCAAGCAATTGATAAAACTGCATTTGGGTAAGGTTGAGCGCACGCTGTACTTCTTGCGCGCTTACGCCATTTTTTACTATGTTTTCTATTTCTTCATTTATAATTGCTGCGATCTGATCAATGCTTTCTAGTGTGTTTGGTTCAAAATAAACAAAAAGAAGACCATGATCAAACAAGTTCCAAGAAAATGTTTCAAGTGATGTTGCCAGCTGTTTTTCATCAACAATTTTGTTGTATAGTCGAGATGCTTTACCTGAACCCAGAATCAAATTAATAATTTGTAGCACATCCTCTTCTTGCGCTTTTGCACCGGGGATGGCCCAGGAGAAAAGGCAAGCCGGCTGGGCAATGTCACGATACAAAGTGACCGACTTTGCGGTAATATCATTGTTCCAATAAAACTGTTCTTTATGATAATTTTCATCCGGAGCAAGCATACCAAAATATTGTTCCGCGAATTTAAACGTCTCTTCGGGTGTAACATCCCCAACGACAACTAACGTTGCGTTGTTTGGCACGTAATGTTTTTTGTAGAATTTGTGTAAGTCATCTGAATCAACATCCCACAGGTCTTGTTTATAGCCTATTACCGGATAATGGTATGGATGATCAGGAAAGATGGCGGCAAGCATGTCTTGCATAAGTGTGCGAATGTAGTTATCGCGTCCCATTTTTAATTCTTGAATGACCGCTTTCATTTCAGAATTGAGATGATCGTTTTTAAAAGAGCAGTTCACCATGCAATCCGCAATTACCGGCAACATCTCTTGCCAGTTCTGTGTTGGCATATCAAAGCGATAACCGGTGTAATCGTAAGAAGTGAAAGCATTGCAAACACCCGATAACTTGTGGGTGAGATCGTTGATGTCTGATTCTGAAAGCTTTTCCGTTCCCTTAAAAATCATATGCTCAATAAGGTGGGCTATGCCTTTTTCTCCTGTTTTTTCATCTTTTGAACCAACATTGTACCATATTTGTATGGATACTTTTGGAACGGCGTGCATAGGGCGCACCAGAACAGTCATCCCATTGCTGAGTGTTTTTTTAAAAACTGCCGGCTGAGCTGAATTGTTCGAATTTTTCATATAACTGATACCTTGCTCTGAAAAAAAATTTGTTGTTAGTGGATGACAAGTTTCAGCGCTCTGTAACGCGCCCATACTGAAAATTGCTGAAATTGCTTTTATCATTTTCATGTGTCATCCCTTTTTTATAATCAATCTTTTAAAAACTAACGCTTATATTGGCGCCGATTACGGGAACAAGCGCAATGTTTTTTCCTTTAAATGGAATGCGCGCATATGCTGATACATACGGAATAGCATGGCTTTCTTTTGTGCAATGATCTGAAAAATCATAATCAGCAACAACGTATATATGGTGCATAACCCATTCTTGCAAGCTTGTTGCCGTGTTGGCAACATTTGTTGAGAAAGCGCATGTTGCAAATGAAAGGGTGTCGGCATCATGCTTAAAAAACTGATACCCAAGTTTGAGTGATGCGCCGCCAAGACAATTGTATATTTGAGCGTATAAATTGAATCGCTGGTAAAGCCCCCAGTCTCGATACGCATACACTTTTTGCAACAAAAGCAGCTCGGTTTGATTAGTAGCGGTCTTTATTCTGCGTTCCCGTGAGTTGCCAAAAAGGTGAAGCAATTCAACATCCAGTCCAAGCTTCATGACATAAGAGAGCAATACATCAATGCCACCGCCACCAAAAACTCCATATGCGCCATCGTAGCCAAAAGGGACTGCCATGACGAGGTTTTCATTTTGCTTTAAACCGGTTGGTATATTAAATCCAAAGCGGCCATTCAAACTCACTTCTTTGAGCATCGGGCGATTTTCATTTTGTGGAAAATCTTTAAAAAATTCAACCCAAGTAACCAGATCGCCGGCTCCTTTTCTGTCCCAAGGACCGAGCCATAAACCGCCCAACTGCTCAGCATTTGCATAAATATTATCGGTCAAAAGCTCTTTTACGGTAAGGTCTTGCGCAGTAAGGTCTTGTGTTTGGTCCACCCAGTCAACATTGGTAAGACTGAGTCCGTAAAAAGGAAGGTATGCAGATAAACAAAAATTTTCCCAAAAAAAGTAGCGGCCGGTAACGGCAAAAGTCCAGTTCATGTTAAGGTTACCCGTTGTGTCAAAATGGCCTCGTACGCCATTATCGGTCGCGTTTATTTCCGCGTTGAGAATACTTATAGGGCTATCGGCAGGAAAGCCATCGAGCATGGCAAGGGCATCTTGCGTTGGACTTAAAATCTGCAAAACGTTGCAGGCGGGGTTGCCTCCTAAATCATAACCGGTAGCTTTTTTAACGCCAAATTCCCCATAGAAGTTCAGCTGCATGCCTTTGCATATTTTTTGATCCGGCCTTAAAAGCGTATCATAGGGGCGGAGCCAGTTAAATTGCCCCAAGGCGTTAAGCGTTGTTGTTTTTGTTAAAAGAAGAGTGATAAGAAAAAAAGATAACTGTTTTTTATAT
Organism: uncultured bacterium; assembly: GCA_963707655.1. Lineage (GTDB taxonomy): Bacteria > Babelota > Babeliae > Babelales > Vermiphilaceae > JAKAUA01. The sequence continues at coordinate 929,029 of OY970172.1, forward strand.
CTGATCATCGGTGAAATATCCTGTTAATTATTCATGGATCAATAAACCAAAGCTGCCGCCAACAAACCATCTTCCAGTCGCACTTTCACGCACCAGGGCTTCAATCTCTCCTGTAGCAGTTGGCAAGGCAATAACATCATTAACGTGTCCGCGAAGTTTGCCGCCGGATATTATGCCGGGCTTTTTTTTGTCATTCGTGGGAAAACTCAAGAGTAATGCGCCGTCGGTAACTATTTTTTTCCTGCATGTGCTTAATGTAGCATGCGCCATATTATCTTTTCCGGTAAAAATATCGGTGGCAGATGTCACTGTTCTATCATCTACTTGTGCGTCACCCTGGGTGTTTTTTATCGCAAGACGATGAATGCGGGATTTGTTTTTACCCGGACAAGAGTCAAGGATATAGAGCATGCCGCCTGTTGAGCGAGAGGCATCTTGTATTTTTCCGGTCGTCGAATGAACTTCCAGTTGGGTTATGGCCCCCATAGATTCTGGCAAGAAGATAGGTTGCCATTCAGCTTCATTCTCAGTTGCAATGGAAGCAACATCTTTATTGTTGCCTATTCTAAAGAGTCCGCCACTTGTTGCGAGTAGCGCTAATTTTTCAGAAACCAGCACATCAAAAAATGCACCGCGCTCAAGAAGGCCACTTGTTGAGGCCAGGATAGCACCGTTTATTTTTTGTGACGCAAAGTCTTGGGTATTCAGTTCACAGCGTTCCAAAGTTTTGTCGGTAAGCAGGTAAATGGAGTTGCGATCGTTTATAATTTTGCGTACGAATCGGTGAGAAGATATTTTTTTAAAACTCATGTTTGCTCTGAATGACGAAAACAGGCAAGAATTTTTTTCTTTTTCAGAAAAACCATTGCCATTTTCATCGCAGAGCAGCGCGAGTCCTTTTACTCCTCCTACCAGTAGCCAAGCTTGGGTCTCAGTTTTAACAAGCTCAATGCTGGTGAGTGGAGCAATTTCTTGTAGCGCACCACCGGTAAAAATTACGACAGTTGCCTCAGGATCTGTCGGCATGTCAATAGAACTGTTCATATAGTGTGTTGCCGTTTTTTCAAGGCTTTGATCTGATGTGGGAACAACTGTTCCCTTGTTAATTAAACCTGTTTTTATAAGGGCCATGGTATTGTTGCCAAGAATAGCGAAAAACGGATCACGATTTTCATTAAAATCGGCAGGAAAATCGACCATGTTTGTTATTCCCTGCGGAAAATATTGGTTTATAGTGCTTTCTAAAGATGAGACATGTTCATTCTCTTTTTCCCAAGAAGTCTGTTTGATGTGCAACTTCTGATCTGTCGTATTGGCGGGGAAAAACATAAAGCTATTGTCTACTTCATTAAGTACCGCACCAAACACCGGGTCAGTTATGCCGCTCATTCTTTGCCAGCGGGTCCAGCCGGTAATTGCGCCAAACTCATCAAGAAGCGCTCGTGAGTAAAATATGCCGGGTAGACACCCTTCATCTGCAGATGAAACAGTAGCGCACACCAGGTCGCGGTGAATAATTATGTTATCTATGTCCCCTTCGCGCAGTTGGCCGCCGCCTACGCAAGCTGCTTGATCATCGCAAGTGAAAACATCCTCTGCGGTTGTTGCCGGGGCATCAAAGTAGCGGTAATAGAATGAAGGATTTTTTCGCATATTTGGATAAAGCGTTACAACGCGGCTATCTTTTTTTGCTAATTGCCCAAAAGTGCTATTTACTTTTTCAGCAGGATTGGTGTACAGCGGAAGAGCGTGTACCGATCTCTTGGTTGTTTCAGGCTTCCCGTTGCCACCCAATATGACTAGGTAGGGCAATTCTGCCGAGTTGTGCATGGTGCGTATCTTGTGTATTGATGAACGTGCGCCTGAGCAGATCGAGCCAATAATTTCATTTTGTTGTGCCGGGGTCAAGACGGTGTGAGGTGCAGCCGGTTCGGCGATGTGCTTTTCAGAGCCGATTCTTCTGATCACTCCAATTGCGCAGGCTCCTGCATTGGCATTGTTGCCATTTTGTACTTGCAGGCCGACATACAGTCTATCCAGTTTGCTGTCCCAAAACATATCAATAGCATTTTCTATATGTTTCAAGTCATGATTAATTTTTAAGGCTGATGATGAACGGTCAAGCGATACGGCGCGTGGTGTCTTGATTTGCTCTGTTTGCGTAGCAGGTTCACTCGTTTCTTTTTCTTCTTTTGTTTCGGCTTTCACATCTTCTTTAAGAACGTCCAACTGTACGAGTTCGGTGGCGCGTGATTTGTTCTCTCTCTCAAATTCTCTGATCCAAATAGCGGCGATTCCGCTCCCTTCATCACCAAATTGAGTTGACTCGTTCCCTAATACAGCGGCAAAAGCAAAAATCGATGGCGCTGCCGTTATGGCAACAATGCCATTGCTCTCTTTGTTCGCTGAATCTTTTATATTTTGTAGCGATAAAACGTTGTGATTTTGTGCACTTGCATAGTGCTGCACAAGATATAAATTTTTTGGTTCTGTTGCTGTTACTACTATCGGGTGCGAGCCGAGCGGTTGCGCAGCTAAAAGAGTAATTTGTTTATCATACAATGGATTGTCGGAATTTTCCTTGTAATTCACCATCACCTTGTCAGCAACAATACCGTGATAGCTTTTTGTGGCGCCATCTACTACTATGAGCGAATTTTCTTTCATGCCCGCAACAGTGGCGCCAATAATCATCTCTTTGCCAGAGAGTAAGGGAGCAAACAAATTCAAAGGTGATGTGATAGCTGTTTCGTTTATTTTTTGTGAAATGTCATTGAGGGCAATGGTACCGTGAATAGAATGGTAGCTGCTCATAATGATAAGAAGAGCTGTTACAAAAAACTTGGTGCCGGTTTTTTTCATAAAACATTGTCCTTTTGATAGTCAAGAGTAATTTCAGTTGCTTCAGCTTTGAGTGTAAGTGATTTTAGCAAAACTGTCACTCGCGTTCTGTTTTTGCTGTCTCCGGTGTTAAAAGTTTTTATAATATTTTAAATTGTAAAAAAATATGATATAAATTTTATAAATAGGTTATTTTTTATTTCAAAAATAGTGAAAAACATGCACGCAAAAATTTTCTCTGCAACAACAATAGGGGTAGAAGCGCATCTGGTAGAGGTAGAAGTAGATATTTCTTTTGGCATGGTCAATTTTTATATTGTTGGTCTTCCCGATACGGCAATAAAGGAAAGCAGCAAGCGTATTCAGACCGCTTTAAAAAATAGCGGGATACGTTTGCCCGCAAAAAAAATCACGGTAAATCTGGCTCCCGCAGATTTAAAAAAAGTGGGAACTCTTTTTGATCTGCCGATTGCTATAGGAATTCTTGCTGCAGCAGAATGGATTGAACTTGATCCTGAATTCATTAAAGAAACGATTTTTTTGGGAGAGCTTTCGCTTGATGGTTCTATTCGTGCGATAAAAGGAGCCTTGGCTATTGCATATGATGCCAAGCGCTTGAACAAGAAACGAATCGTTTTGCCTGAGGGCAATGCGTATGAAGCATCGTTAATTAAAGATCTTGAAATCATTGGGGTTTCTCACATCACTCAACTTATCTCTTGGTTGCGCAAAGAGTCTGTTATTGCTCCCCAGCAAAATAACTTTGATCTTTTAATGGCAGAAGAAGATGCCGAATCTCTTGATTTTGCCCAAGTTAAGGGACAATATCAAGCAAAGCGAGCCTTGCAAATTGCTGCCGCAGGCCGGCACAATATCTTGTTTATCGGTTCACCCGGCGCAGGAAAAACCATGTTGGCAAAGCGATTGCCAACTATTATGCCTGCAATGGAATTTGATGAAGTGCTTGAAACAAGCAAAGTTTATTCAATCACCGGAAAATTGCATAAAAAATCATTGGTAACCAAGCGGCCGTTTCGCAATCCACATCATACAATCTCTCAAGCAGGATTGGTTGGGGGAGGCTCATATCCGCAGCCGGGCGAGATCAGCTTGGCTCATAACGGCATTTTATTTTTGGATGAGTTGACAGAGTTTAAACGCGACACGTTGGAAGTCTTGCGTCAGCCACTTGAGGGTAAAACAGTGTGCATTGCACGCGCCAATCAATCAGTTAATTTTCCGGCGAGCTTTCTGCTTGTTGCGGCCCTCAACCCATGCCCATGTGGTTTTTTTGGTGATAAGAAACGCGCCTGCCAGTGTTCGCGCCAGCAAATAAGCCGCTATCTAGATAAGTTATCAGGCCCTCTGCTTGACCGTATTGATCTTCAGATTAATGTGCAGTCAATAGAATATGATGCAATCAAGATGCCTGAATTAAAAACAGAGAGCTCACGCGATCTTTTTGTAAAAGTGAGCAAAGCGCTTTGTGTACAAAGAAATCGTTTTACCGGCTCTCCAATTTGGAATGCCTACTTGTCCCCTGATTTAGTTGAAAAATATTGCATTCTGACACCCGGGGCCGAAGAGATAACACGCAAAGCATTTAATGTACTTAATCTGAGCATGCGCGGTTACCACAAAATGCTCAAGGTTGCTCGTACCATTGCTGATTTGGAAGAATCAGTCATGATTGATGTTGCTCATGTTAAAGAAGCAATTATGTATCGTTCCCTTGATCAAACCTTGGATCTCAATAAATCATGATTATTGGTATAGGTATTGATGCGGTTGAGATAGCGCGTTTTGCTGCGTGGCAAGAGAAACCAGCGCAACAATTGCGCAGAATTTTTTCTGAGCAAGAAATTGCGTATTGCCTTTCTGTTTCCCAAAAAAGCGCAGAGCGTTTTGCGGCTCGCTTTGCCGCGCGCGAGGCGCTGCTAAAAGCGTTGAGCTCGATTAATTCAGAGTTATCGTTACTTCAAATAAGCGGGGCGAGCAGTGTAATCGCCGGATGCCCACCAACTTTGCACGTTGATTGGCAAAGATTGCGCATAGATAAGACAAATCTAATGGCTCATGTATCTTTAAGTCATACCAAAACTGATGCATATGCAATTGTCGTAGTAGAACAGTCATAATACTTAAGATTGCTTCTGCGAGAGTCCTTTAATTAATAGCTTTACCACTCACAGCGATAGGGAAAGAGATGTTTTTCAGAATTTTTTTATTGGCATTTTCAATCACTGGCATTGCAAGAGCTGCAGATGTAGTGCCGAGTAGTAGGCTTTTATTATCAATAGCTGCTAAAAAAACAGCTGTTCCTACAAAAGCATATTTATCGCAGTGCGGATTGCGCAACATTGTGTCTAAAACATGGCGCGAGCAACTTAAAAGCCATCATGATATGATACATAACATAGTAGTAAAAGAAGAAAAATTCGCCGATACGCATCATGTTTTTTATCACGCGCAGTGTGCACAGTTGATGGGTTTTCAAGATCTTCTTAAAATCTCCCATGAGCGTGTACACAAGAGAAAAATAACTGATTTTATTTTTTTAAGAAGCCCACGCGCAGCCGCGCTCCAAAAAACGAGTGTAAGCTCTTTTTTGCAGCAAGAAGGTCGTTGGGCTTATGACATGAGTCCTCGTAATAGAAATAGATTGTTGAGTGTTAATTTATCCCTGTTTGGCAATGCAGGGAGTGTTCAAGACAAAGAATGTTCATTTGATTATTTTCTTAACGATTTTAGTGTTGCGCCGCCTGAGGTTGGCTGTTTGCTCTTAGAAATTCAAAGCGCTTTTGGGTGTGATTATCCCAAAATGAGTTCTGTGTCTTCTTTTTTGGAACGAGATGGTGCGCCCAGCCTGCTTCAGATTTTTGTGCCCAAAGAAGAGGTTGATAGAGCAGTATATATTTCTGCTCCGCTGGGGTGTCCCATTCTCAGTGTAGAGCAAATGGAATCAGCTGCTGAATATATGACATCATCTATTCTAGATAGCTATTGTTGCATAGATCAAAACTCTGAGGGGTTGTCCCATTTATATAATTTTATATTGGCTAAGTATTATCTTTTGCTCTCAAGGACAGGGAAACCTTATCGTTTCCGTGCGAAGAGCCGGCCCGAATTGAATGCAAATGAAAGTATCTATGACAGACTACAGGCGCGTATTCTGATAGGGAAAGATCTCATGCTCAATCCTGACAGCGGCATTAAGATATTCCGGCACACGGCAATGACAAGCAAGGAAAAAAAAGCCTACAACAATAAGTTGCAAGAATTAGGCGCGCGTTGTTGTAATAATTCACTGTGACGCGGATGCCTGACCGTGCAAATGTTTTTCGTATCGGTTATACTAGCGTTTGCCAGTGGAAAATTTATTAGCGTTGTCATCAATAAGGATGCTATGCAGTTTTACCGATACTTATTGTCTATGGTTCTCGTGTCAATCGCAGCGAATTTTGCTGCGGAAGAAGGTAACGTGTCTTGCTTCCTGTCGATCAGTCCCAATGGTAAAGGGCGCGGTATCGAGATTAAAGGCAAGTGGCTACGAATACTGGCAAAGAAAGAGAGCGGAAGTCAGCGTACCATAATTTTGAGAGACGATAACTATATCTTTGACACGTTGCGCTGGAGCGCCGATGGCCGCTACGCTACTACCCTGTGGGATGATGCTCGAGAGCCTACTGATATGATAAATCTCATGGTTGTTATTAACGTTCACACGACAGCGTTGAGGCACAGGTGGTACGATTTTGAGTGTCCTCGTCCTCCATTACGCAGGGTGCGAGACGCCGTGTGGATGCATTCCGCCAACAAATTGATTTGTGCAGAGCCCAACGAAGCAGAACAAACCGATGAGGTCGCGATTTTTAGCATCGCTGACGCTGTTTCCCCCTTGCGAACCGACATGCCTTACTGGTTGCTCGGGCAGGGAGCTATATGTGTTTATTTAATCCAGCCATCAATTGTTTTTACCTCAAAGGGCAGAATCAGCAATCTTGCGGTCAGCGCTGACGATAAGGCGGTTTTTTGTGATGTGACTGAAAATGGCTCGACAGAAACTATCAGTATAGAGCTTGATTGATGCTCGCTTGCTTGCTTGCCTGACGTCTGAAAAATAAGTATTCTAAACTATAGAAATTCTCTTATATATCGTTATTTTTCGAGGCATGAAAAATTACTATGAAATCACTTGAAGTTCGTCAAAAGTTTTTCGATTTTTTTATCAAAAGAGGGCATCAAAAAGTTGATAGCTCTTCTTTAATTCCTGCGCAAGATCCTACGTTGCTCTTTACCAATGCGGGGATGAATCAATTCAAAGATCTTTTCCTTGGTAAAGAAAAAAGAAGCTATAACAAGGCGGTTTCTATTCAAAAATGCGTGCGCGCCGGTGGTAAGCATAACGATCTTGATAATGTTGGCTTTACCAAGCGACACCTTACTTTTTTTGAAATGATGGGGAATTTTTCATTTGGTGATTATTTCAAAAAAGAAGCAATTGAATATGCATGGGAATTTTTAACCAAAGAGATGCAACTGCCGATAGAAAAATTACACGCCACGGTCTATAAAACTGACGATGAAGCCTATGATATTTGGCACAAACAAATAGGGGTGCCGCAAGAACGCATGCATCGACTTGGCGAAAAAGACAACTTCTGGCAAATGGGAGACACCGGGCCTTGCGGACCATGCACTGAAATTCATCTTGATCGTGGTGCGGAGTTTGGCTGCAAAGAGATTAAAGATTGCGGTCCGGCATGCGATTGCGATCGATTCTTGGAAATATGGAATCTTGTATTCATGCAGTATGACCGTCAACTCGATGGTACCGATAAGCCGCTGAAGCAAACAGGGGTTGATACGGGCATGGGCCTTGAACGACTGTGCTCGGTTGTGCAGGGTAAAGATTCTGTTTTTGAAATAGATCTTTTTGCCGGCATCATGAAAAAAATAGAAGAAATCACCGGTCTTGTGTATGAAAAACAAGACGCAAATACCAAAGCAGCCTTTAACGTGTTGGCTGATCACGTTCGCTCGTCATCGCTCATTATTGCTGACGGGGGCGCCCCTTCAAATGAAGGGCGGGGATATGTATTGCGAAAGATTATTCGCCGTGCCGCGTTGTTTGCTCAAAAATTAAATGCGCCGCAAACTATTTTTCCTGACCTGTCGCGCCAATTAGTAAAAGATATGGGTGCTATTTACCCTGAACTTAAAGCAAATGAAGAAACTATTTATACCATATTGAGCAGCGAAATTAGTAAATTTGCCACCAATTTGGTGCGTGGGCAAAATATTCTGAATCGTTATTTTGAAGAGAATAAAGAAAACAAAGTAATCAGTGGGGAGCAAGCCTTTAAGCTCTATGATACTTTTGGCTTTCCGCTTGAATTATTGCATGTTATTGCACGTGAAAATGGTTTTAGCGTTGACACTCTTGGCTTTGATTCGTTAATGAACAAACAACAAGAACAGTCAGGTAAAAAAACTACTGACGAGCTTGATCATGTTGGTCTTGATGAATCAATAGTCACCGAATTTACCGGTTATAAAGAACTGGAAACAAGCTCAAAAATTGTTGCGCTGATTGCAGACAACCAGATAGTTGACGCGGTACCAGTCGGTCAAGTTTGTTGGGTTGTAACAGAAAAATCACCATTTTTTATTGTCGGCGGGGGCCAAGTGCCCGATTCCGGTTGGCTGAATGTTGGGGGGGCCAAAACCCCATTGCTCAGTGTCCGCTACATTAACAACGCTATTGCTGCACAGATTAATGCGCCGGTTGCTCTTAAAGTGGGCGACAGCGTGACTGAAATAGTAAATGAGGATTTGCGCGTGAAGGCAATGAAAAACCATACCGCGACTCACTTACTGCAAGCAGCCCTTATTCAGTTGTTTGGTAAGCAGATAAAACAGTCCGGTTCGTTAGTTGCTCCTGATTATTTGCGCTTTGATTTTACCTATCATGAAAATTTAAGCCCTGAAGATATTGCGCGTGTAGAAGATCTGGTTAATGAAAAAATCAGAGAAAATATTCTGTTGAATGTTGAGTACATGGATTTGAAGCATGCATTATCTCGCGGTGCGCTCGCGTTTTTTGGTGACAAATATAACCCGGAAAAAGTACGTTTGGTTGAAATTCCTCATTTTTCAGTTGAACTTTGTGGCGGCACCCATGTGCATGCAACCGGTGATATTGGCACTTTTAAAATTGTTGAAGTAACCGCACTTTCTGCCGGCCATCGCCGTATTGTTGCGGTGACGGGCAAGGGGGCAATGCATCTGTTTCAAGAGACATTCAATCTTGCAAAGTCATTGAGCAATGAATTTAAAGTGAAGCGAGAAGAAGCTTTTGACGCAGTTATGAAACAAAGAGAGCAGCTCAGGCAGCTCAATACACACGTGGCTCAATTGAAAAAACAATTGCTCCATGCTGAAATGCATGATTGGGAAAAACAAATAGAAAAAATTGGCGCAATGCCCTATTTGTTCATAAAGCGTGACAATGCTACCCATGACGAACTTAAAGACATTGTTCAGCTTTTGCAAGCAAAACAGCCCGGATTTTATTTTGTAGTAAGCGTTGCCGATTCACGACCATCATTCCTTGCACAGCTCTCGCCGGAGTTTGTCAATGCGGTAAATTTGAAAAATTTTGCGGCATGGCTGAATGAAAAGCATGGCATGCGCAGTGGCGGCAGCAAAAATCAACTGCAAGGCGGCGGAGCGAAATTTGACCCCAATTTAGATGCGAGTATCAAAGAGTGGATACGGCGCGAGCAAAATCAGTAAATGAGTGCTCGATAAATTGTTCGCCAATAAACTTATAAAGCTCTTTTTGTTTGATGTGATTCATCGCGTGTTGATTCTGGGTAAAGAGCGTGCATTTGTTGTTGATCTCATGCAATTCGTCCCATAACTCAAAAAAATCGGCATTAGAAATGGCAATATCTTTTTTGCTATGGATAAAAAGAATGTCGGTTGCTGTTAACTGCTTGAGCCATTTTCCGGTAGGAACACATTCTTGCAAAGGTATCTCGAGAAAATATTCTGCAATTTTCGTAAAAACTCTTTTTACCGGCCAGCTTTGGCAAACATCGCGCAACAAGGGCGCTTTTGACCTGCTACTCGCAAGCAAAGGCACTTGGGGAATGAATGTTTGAAACGAAGAAAAGGGAGAATCAAGAATAAGTTTATTGAACAGCGGCTGGTTGTTTTCTTTTTCCCATTCAACTCCTGCCTGTGCAAAAAATGGCACCGAATAGCAACGCGCAACTCCGGCAATTTTTTTATAGCGCTTTTTGTGTTTAAAGTGTTGCGTGACGGTGATTATTGTTTCAGCCTCGGCATTGCCCAAACTAACCGAGCTTATATCTAGCCCCAAAATTGATTGCGCCAATTGCCCTTTTATAGATGATGCCTGTTGTTGTTCAAGACCGTGTCCGGGCAAGTCAAAAAATAGCAGATCATATTTGGGAAAGAGCTTTACAAAAGGAGCCATATATTCGTGGCAATTGGTGAAGCCGCCTGAAATTAGCACCAAATAATCGCTGTTGCGATCAAAAAAAGTACCATATATTTTTTTATTATCTTTTTCTACGCAAAACGGATTTCCTCTTTGGTCGACTGAGTTTCCCTCGCGTAAAAAATGGCGAATTTTTTGTGAGTCGCGCAATAGAGGAAGATAAAAATAGGTATCATTATGCTCATTCAGGTGCGTGTTGCTTTGAACAATATTTTTTAATGTCGATTCTGAAAATGCAATTTCTTGCGCATTAATAGTAATGGTGGTGGGGCCGGTGTCACCAATCAACCGTTTTTTGATTTTGAGTCGGGGCGCAATAGATGAAAGTGTGCCCGTTAAAAGACTCATAAGACAAAAAAACATTCTTATTCTGAATGAAATTGTAAAAATAGTTTCACCAAACATTCTTTAATTATTTCGTTAAAAATTCCCTCTGAATAGAAATAATAACAGATAAACAATGGTTTGATAAGTAAGAGAAGCTTTTTATAGGGATTAAAGTGACCCATTAACCCATTTTGGAGGAATGGGACTATTGCGTTTATTGGGGACGCATATTACGCTATTTTTATATAATTATCTGTTTTATGGAGTATTGTTTATGAATAAATTCATTATTTTGGTTTCTCTGGCGGCAGTAGTTTTTGTTGGCACTGTTTCTCCCATTGCTGACCCTGCAAAAGAAGCTATCGCCAAACATGACAACGTGGTGGTTCTTTTTGTTCGCTCAACATGCCCCTATTGCCACTATTTGCAACCTATAATGAATCAGGCTTTGGCCCCTTACCGTGGCTCTATTACCTATCTAGTGGTAGAAGTTTCACCGATGCCAGACTACTACAAGAGAACGTATAAGTTTTCAACCGTTCCTGCCGCTTTCTACTATAAAAAAGGGGTGGTGCAGGCCAGCCACGGCAGTAACAATAAAACAATCACGCAACGTGATGTGCAGGGTTATATCAAACGAATCTATGGACTATAGTTTCTTTGCTTGGTGTCCAAGCTCGCCTCCCTTATACACTGTTTCAATTTAATGATTTTTTTGCTTTATTGATTGACAAATTGTCAAAAAATAGTATATTAATATACGTCTATTATTTGTTCTATCTCTCAAATGGAGTTTATATGAAAAAATTAACCCTTAATATCTTGTTTGCGGCGCTGTTGGCAAACAGCTTTGGCTTGATGGCTGTAGAAAAAAATAGATCGTCTTGCGGTTGCGATATACCAAAGTTTACTGCTGATGTATTATTTGAAAAGTGTCCTGGCAAGGAAAAAATGGAACCCAAAGAGCCGACGGCCTTTGCCAAATTCCTCATCAATAATGAAAAAGCGATAGATTTTTCTGTCGGCTTTTTAGTTGGGGCGGCCTGCGAACTGATAGTGGCTCATTCTCTAAAAACCGCTGATAAATTAAATTTACCAGGAAACGGTAGATATGCGGCCATGATACCGGCAGCATACATAGGAGCTATAATTTCTGTTGCAGCTTTTGATAAAATTTTTGCTCGATTTGATGCCTTTAAAAGAGAACATGGAGTAAAACGCAAAAACCAGTGTTGTGGTGCTCATAATCTGGACAATATAAACGGATTAGGAACAGGATTTGTTACAGCAGCTTTGGTTATGATAGGCAAGAGCGTTAAAGATAAATATTTTGCATAAAATTGCATGATTCTTAAGAAAAAAAAGGCTCCTGTACGGGAGCCTTTTTTTATGTCTTATTCGTATCAATCAATCCCAGTCAAGTGAGCCGGCTGTTTGATATTCGGTCACCCGCGTTTCAAAGAAATTCTTTTCTTTGGAAAGATCGGTAGCCTGTGACATCCACGGGAACGGATTTGATCGACCATATACTTTTGGCAAATCAATGCGTTCCAAGCGGCGATCAGCAATGTATTCAACATAATCGCAGAATGGCTGCGCATTAATGCCGAGCATGCCTTGTGGGCAGGCGTCATGTGCGTATTGTTTTTCAAGAATTACTGCCTGTTTAATCAGATCAACAATTTTCTCTTGAAAGTCAGCGGTCCAAATTTCAGGGTTTTCTGCTTTAATTGTGTTGATTAAATCGCACCCAAAAGCAAGATGAATGCTTTCATCCCGCATGATATATTCAAATTGCTCACCAATGCCCACCATTTTGTTTTGGCGCTTTAACGCCAACATCATGGCAAAGCCGGCATAGAAGAAGATGCCTTCCATAATCACGTAATAGCCAACTAAATCATGCAAGAATTGCTGAATGTTTTTTGATCCAACAGTGTTGAAATTAGGATCAAGCATCGACTTTGTTAATTCAACCACGAAATCATCTTTTTCCTTTATTGAAGGAATAGTTTCATACATGGTATAAATTTCGTCAGGATTGAGACCAAGCGAATCGCAGCAATAGATAAAAGTATCAGTATGAACTGCTTCCTCGTATGATTGACGCAACAGATACTGGCGGCATTCCGGATTGGTCACATGTTTGTATACCGTGAGCACTAAGTTGTTTGCCGTTAGTGATTCTGCTGTTGAAAAGAAGCCAAGGTTCCAGAGTATTAAACGACGCTCAGTTTCAGTGAGCACATCGGTGGATTTCCATTGCTCAACATCTTTTTGCATCGAGATTTCCTCTGGCGTCCAGTTGTTGGCAACCCCGTCTTTGTAATGTTTACGCGCCCATAAATAGCGCATTGGTAAGATTTTGTTCGGATCAACCGTTGAGTTGTTGATTACACCTTGTTTGGCCATGTTATATCCTTATCTATTTATATTTTTACTGACACACTTCGCACTCAGGATCAGCTGAGATTGAGCAGGCGACTACTTGTGGCGCAGCAGGTGTCACTTCTTCGGTCACTTTTTCAACTATTTCTGTATATTCGCGCTTTTGTGTGAATCCATATTTTTTTGCATCAAGCGTTGATTTTTCAATTTGCGTGGCGCCCAAAGTGCGTAAGTAATAGAATGTTTTCATTCCTGCTTTCCACCCACTGATATAAATATCACTGAGTTTTTTGCCGGAAACACCTTTCATAAACACATTGTGAGATTGGCTTTGATCAATCCACTTGCCACGCGCAGCCGTAATTTTTACCAACCACTCAGGATCAATTTCAAATGCTTCTTTGTATTTGTCTTTGATTTGTTGTGGGATGGTTGTGATCATGCTTAAATTGCCGTCAAAATATTTGAGCTGCTCAAGCATCTCTTGGTTCCAGAGATTTAATTGTTTTAAATCTTCTACCAAGTATCGATTCACTACGGTAAATTCGCCACTCATGTTTGCTTTTACATAAAGATTTTTGTAAATAGGCTCTATGCACGGAATGCAGCCGACAATGTTTGATATGGTTGCTGTTGGCGCGATCGCCATGGTGTTTGAATTACGCATACCATATTCTTTTACGTGATCGCGCAATGATTGCCAATCAAGCTTGCCACCACGCTTTACTTCCACCGCCATGCCGCGCTCTTGCTCAAGAAGATCAAGTGTGTCATGAGGGAAAATGCCGCGGTCCCATTTAGAGCCATGATACGTAGCATACGCACCGCGCTCACGCGCTAAATTGGATGATGCAGATATCGCATGATACGAGATCTTTTCCATCAGTTCATCGGCAAATGCCAAAACGCGCTCGTCATCAAAAGGTATGTTTAAGCCATACAACGCATCTTGAAAGCCCATCAAGCCCATACCGATAGGGCGATGTTTTGAATTTGCGTGCTCAGCTTCTGCGGTTGGATAAAAATTGATATCAATTACGTTATCAAGCAGGCGTATTGCCAAGGTGACGGTCTCTTTGAGCATTGCTTCATCAAGAGCGCCATTGTGCATATGTTTGCTTAAATTAACTGAACCCAAATTACATACCGCTGTTTCTTCAGCCGAAGTGTTTAGAGTAATTTCAGTACACAAATTTGAGTTGTGAATAACGCCGGCATGATCTTGTGGCGAGCGAATATTTGATGGATCTTTAAAAGTAATCCACGGATGGCCCGTTTCAAAAAGGCGCGCAAGCATTTTTTTCCACAATGCCGTTGCTTCAACTGTTTTATGTTTTTTTATTTTTCCTTGAACCGCCATTTCTTCATACTCTTCATAGCGCTTTTCAAATGCTTTGCCATAAATGTGATGAAGATCAGGTGTTTCTTCAGGGGAGAACAGAGTCCACTTGCCTTCGGCTAGAACTCGTTTAATAAGTAAATCAGGCACCCAGTTTGCGGTATTTATATCATGAGTTCTGCGTCGTTCATCACCGGTGTTTCGACGCAAATCAAGAAAATCTTCTACGTCAAGATGCCAGCTTTCCAGATAAACAACTGCTGCTGAGCGTCGTTTTCCGCTGCGGTTTATTGCGGCGGTAACATCGTTGGCGATTTTCAGGTACGGAATTACGCCTTGGCTTTCTGTTTTAATACTCTTAACCATTGCGCCGGTTGCGCGAATGTTTGTCCAGTCGTATGCAACGCCGCCCGACCATTTTGAAAGTTGCGCATTATCGCCCAAGCATTTAAAGATGTGTTTTAAATCATCTTCTACCGTACCAAGAAAACAAGAGCTTAGTTGTGGTCTGACAAGTCCGGCATGCAACAGAGTTGGTGTGCTTGGTACATAGCGCATGGTTGACATAAGATTGTAGAATTCAATTGCGCGTTCTGTTTTGTTTTGCTCATTGTATGAAAGCCCCATAGCAACGCGCATCCAGAAATGCTGAGGAAGTTCAAATCTGTTTTGTTCCTCTGTTTTTGCGAAATAGCGTTCATACAGTGTGCGCAATCCCATGTACTCAAACAGTTGATCCCGATCCGGCTGCAGGCTATTGGCAATGGCATTCAGGTCAAAGTTAAGCATGCGTGAATCAAAAATTTGCTCAGTAACCCCTTTTTGTAATCCGTGTAAAAACGCAGTGCGATATTCGTGTGTTGCATCGCTATGATTTATTATTTTGCCCGTTACTTCTTTAAATAATTTTTTTAACAAGAGCTGTGCCGCTACATTGCTATAAGCAGGATCGCGCTCTATAAAAGTTGATGCGGCAAGAATGAGTGCATCAAGAAGTTGGTCGGGACTAATTTTATCAAAAATATTTTTGATAGCTTCTTCTAGTATTAGATTAATATCTATCTCTTTTTCATATCCGCGCGCGGCCCAGTATAGCTCTTCTTGTAATCGAGCAATAGACAATTCCTCTATGCTGCCATCGTCATGTGCAACAGAAAATCCAGCTGATGTTGTCTTTGCACTGGCATCAATCGGCATAGGAGGATAGGGAGATAACGGTACATATTTTTCAGTATTCATAGCATCCTTTCACTCATTCATAAATATCATTTACCATTACTACTCTGTATCATCGTGCCTGAGCAATTTTCGTTAAAATAATTTTGCAAATTTCGGAGCATTTTTCGATTTTCTCTTGACTAAAAATACGCCATGGAAGGCGTATAATTTTTTTCAAAATTCTTACAATGTGCAAAAAAATATTTAAGAGGCATACACATAATGTAGCGATTTAACACCCTAGAATCAAATAGTTTTTCTTAATTTTTTTTCGAAAAGATATTCTTCATTTTTTATCAGTAAAATAGCAATAATAAATTCATATAGAAAAACAATAGGGCGCTATAGGTTGTTGAATAATTGTTTTATTTTATGGTATAGTATGACACATAATGTAGCATAATTTTTCAGTTTTTTTAATAAGGAGTTTTGTAATGAATAAAGGTTATTTTGCCGGATTGTTGATGGTAAGCACTTTTGCGATGCACGCAGAAGTAAAGCATATTAATTTTATGACAGAATTTAATGCAGCAATAAATAGTCCATCGCTGACGGTAGTAAAATTTGGTGCTGAATGGTGCGGGCCATGTCGCTCATCAAAACCGGTTTTTGAAAGAGTCTCAAAAGAGTTTTCGCATATTAATTTTGTAGAAGTGGATGTTGATAAGGGAAGTGCAATTGCGGATAAGTATGGCGTATCGGGAATACCCCTTTTTATTTACTTTAAAGGTGGCAGTGAATTAACGCGTCACAGCGGTAGCGGTTCTTCATTAGATGTAACTATAAAAAATAACATTTCCCGTTTTGGCAATGGCGCCCCTGCAGCAGCAGAAAAAAAAAGTGAAAAAACAGAAGCAGCGGCTGAACCAGAGCAAAAAGAAGCAAAAGAAGTGCCAGTAGCTGCAGCACAAGCTCCAGAAAAAGGTTTTATTGATTCCATTATTGAGTTTTTTAACTCTTTGTGGAGCAGTGTAACGGGGTTATTTTCAAATAAATAGTTTATTCTACCAATATCATTTTTGGTAACGGTTCGTAGATAAACACAGATTGTGCTTTTGCATAAAAAGCTTTTAAATCTGTGTTTATTTTTTTCTGTAGCTCTTCAAAAGAGCACCTGCCGCTCATATAATCCCGCACAATGCTGCTTCCAAGCGCAGCATCAAAATCTTTTGAAAAGGCGAATGGTATATTTTGTTTTTTGCAAAAATTCAGGATGCTTAAAAATGTATTAAAAGCGGAAAAAGAATTGATTGAAATGTGAGTGATTTTTGCACCGCGATAATGCTTCTTTTTGCGCTGATTATAATAATCAATCGCTTCTGCGTGCACACCTTTATTTTTTAATAACGTTACAAACAGCTCATTTTGCTTTTTGCTCAGTAGAGCAGCGGGCAACCCAGCAAGATGAAATGCTTCTTTTGTTCCTATACCCACATCAAAGGGTTGAATTTCTCCCAAAAGGCCCAAAAAGCTATAGCCATAGCAGGCCTGTATGTTTTGAATATTGGGAGAAAGAGGGGCCAGTAATTTTGTTAATGAATAATTGCGTGTGTAGTTTGCAAGAGGAACAACATGAAGCTGCGCAGGTTTTGCAAGTACATACTTGTTGCAATACCGGGCAATTTCTCCCATAGTCATCGCATGGCGCAGCGGGATGGGCACACTTGCAAGAAATGAATTTTTAACCGTAGCCAGCGGCCCTTCCATGATTATTCCCAGCGGGTTGGGGCGATCGAGAACAATCAAAGGCAGATTTTGTGCAGCCGCTACTTCAAGAACTGCAATCAGTGTGGCGCTATAGGTGTAATGGCGCATACCCACATCTTGGATATCAAAAACAAATGCATCAAGCGTGTCTTCATAAGAGATCGCATTATTTTTTTTGTTAAGGGTGTAAAGGCTGGCGATTGGCAGTTGTGTTGCCTTATCAACGCTATCATCAACATTGCTCCCTGCTGCAATAGTGCCATTAATGCCGTGCTCGGGGGCGAAAATCGTAACAACGTTGACCCCTTTCTTTAAAAGTAAATCAATAGAGCGGGTTCCATTTTGAGTTTTCCCTGATTGATTAGTGATTAGCCCTACTCGTGCACTAGCTTTTCCGGTGACCCTTTGCAGCATTGCAGGGGAAAATCGCTCTATACCAAGGCGATAGGGTGGTTTTTCTTGCGCGACTAAATTGGCGACTATAGATAGAATTAAAGCTAAAAAAAGGAGCCATTTATTCATGATTATTCCTTTTTTCCTCCATCTTTTTGCTTGCTTCGTTAAAAAATATTTTGTTGTCGCGACTCATTTTTACAGTAGCAATTTAATCTGCCACCAATCAATAATTTCTAATAGAAATAATAATTGAGCTTTTGTGCAGGAATTTCTGGCAGCGGTTGGCTTGCTCCCCTTGAGCATTTTTCCGCAAGATATTGCGGTTTGCCACAAAACCCACAAACAGACACTCTTTCATTTTTTTGTTATGATTAGTAGTTGAAAGAGAATTTTTATTTCTTATTTTTTTTGGAGGTTAGCATGATAAAAATTATGCGTAATATAGTTATTGTGTTCGCGTTGAGCATTGGCGGTGTTCAGGCAAGCGAGCAGCTCGGCTGTCTCACTGCGATGTTTGCTAAACATTATTTGAATAATACTGAAATTTCCAAAATTCCTGGGAAGGCAGTAGCAGCTGATATGAAGAGAATTACAGAGATAGGCCCTCTATCGGCAGGTCAGTTTAACACACCAATTGATATCGATATCGTGGCGGCCATAAAAAAAGAAACAGCGGTTGTTCGTGGAAGAGATGTTCTTGACTTGTCTGTTCGGGGGGCCGGAGTTGCTGAATTGAATGAAGAAATAGCTTTGCTCAGAAAGCAGATCAAGCTTTCTCAGGATAGTGAAGAAGTGTTTTTGCAGGCGAAAAGAAACGGGGGCATACACCATATGAGAACAGATGGTGGTAATGAGGGGAAAAAACCAAAAAAATTAAGTGATTATAATGGCTGTGGCCAGATAGATAGCTGGCGGTACTATGTGGGGCAGAGATCTTCTGAATGGACCCCTGAAGATATCCGCAAGACATTGCAAGCGTTTAAAGCAGACAGAAAACAGAAACGAGATCGCATAAAAATTGCTGGTCTAGAAATTGTCGAAAAAAATAAAGCAGCAACTGAACGATCGCATAACAAGATAAAAAAGTTTTTTGGCGAAGATGGCCCGTTTATCTTCTATTACTGTCATCAAGCGAGGCGCACTGGAATTCCTGGGATTCCTTTAAATATCGCTTTGAGTGGCCGATTGTTAACCCCAAATGAATATCATGCGTATCTCGACGCAAAAGCAAAGGGCGTTGTTTTATAAGAAGTTTTGCGCAAAACATTATTGCGGTTGCGATGTGGCAAAATTTTAAGTGTGTTTAAAAGCAAGAAGGGTGCCACAGATTTATCTGCATGGCACCCTTCTTATTGAATTGTTGTTTTCTATTCCCCGATGAATCAGTCTCGAGGAATTTCCCAGATGCGCACAGTACCATCTTCTTGTCCTATAGCAAGCTCCGAGCCATTAGGTTGCCATGTTGGTGCATAGGCGAAAATATTGCTCGTTAGAATATCCTCTTGCTGGTTTGCGGTGAGATTATAGATGCATGTCGACAATGTCCACATTGATGCGGCAGCAAGTTTTGCATCATCAGTGCTCCAGGCTACTGAAACAATAAGAGGGTTCTCGCTATCAAAAAACTGTTTTGGCTTTTTTGTATTGCGAACATCCCAGATGCATACTGCGCCATTGTTTGATCCTGAGGCAAGGTTTTCATTGCCATGAGCCCATGCCACAGCGGCGGTTCCAGGCGTCTGCTCGCGCTTAGTGGAAGGGACATCAAAAGCATTGCTTTTCTTGCCTGAGAGCAGGTCATAGGTATAGAGTCCTTGCGCTGATGTTAAAGCGAGAGATTTATCATCATGACTCCAGGCTATTTGCGAGCCTTTTTCGCCCGCATCAAAGCGATTGATTATCTTACCAGTGGACATGTCCCAGATGTACACTTTGTCATTAGACGCTGATCCGGCTAACTTGGTGCCATCAGAATTCCAAGTTAGTGACGCAAGAATTGATGAAGGATCATCAATAGCAAGAATTACAGAGCTGTCTGCGATAGATTTCCAAATGTTTACTTTAGAGTCTTGTGCTGTGCTGGCAAGACATTCGCCTTTACGATCCCACACCACGCATTGGGTCACTCCTGTACCCTCACCATGAAGGCTATACATAAGTGCATCTGTTTCAGGGTCACAAACTAACACCCTGGCATTATCTGCTCCTACAGCGAGTTGCTTGCCCTTGCGGATGCCAATTCAGCTGACACCGTAGCTCCTGCTTTGATGCAAGAAAGAATTCGCGACTTTGAAGGTGTTTGCGGAGATGGGTTCGAGGCTGAGTTCCCAGCATTTGCAGTACCATGTAAAAGAGACATTATCATTGCCATTGCAATGGTGGGAGTAATCTTGGTGTGCATATTCTTTATTTCCTTACTTTTGTATTTTTTACTTATTGTAGTCGCTGGCTACTGTAGAAAAATGCAAAGTAAAAGTCAACAGCAATACATGCGTGAATCATGCGATGCAGAATTGATTTTGAGCTATTAAACGAGTGGCAATCTGGCCCATACCGTGCCCATAAGAATGCCAGACATGCGCGCAACGTACTGCTTGAACGTTACCGGCTTTTCTTTTGAGTCGCATGCTTTAAGCCCGAGCACCGCTAAAAGAATGCGGCATTGCCCTTCTAAACGGTCGCGGCAAATGCCATAATTGCCATATAAATTTAAGTGATCAATATTGGGTAAAATTTTATTTCTTAAAACACCTATTGTTAACGTGCTGAGATTTCCCATCACCAATCCATTACAAAATTCTTTAACGTATTGATTAACAAGTATGCATGGTTCGTCAGCAGCAAGCACGGTGTTTGTTGCTCCGATTAATGATAATGTCAGGCATAAAAATATCTTTTTCATAACATCTCCTTGTAACAATAAAATATAACAACGGTTGATGTGAAGATAGAAAATAGAAAACACTGAGCGCAACAAAAATATTTAATATACAAACAAAAAAAAGAGCATCTCTTGCGAAGATGCTCTTTTTAAATAAGTTCTCTATTTTGCTTTAGATCAATACCAACAGTAATGAAAGTACTGACATGAGCTTAATCAAGATATTCAAGGCGGGGCCTGAAGTGTCTTTGAATGGGTCTCCTACCGTGTCGCCGATAATCGCCGCTTTATGAGTATCCGACCCTTTGCCGCCAAGATGACCGGCTTCAATATATTTCTTTGCATTATCCCAAGCGCCGCCGCCATTGGCCATCATTAATGCAAGAAGCACACCTACAACGGTTGCACCGACTAAAAAGCCTCCAAGAGCTGCTTTGCCCATTAAAAAGCGCATTGCAACAGGAGATGCTATGGTAATAACACCAGGCAAAATCATTTCCCAAAGCGCAGCATGAGTACTAATCATAACGCAGCGTTTGTAATCAGGTTCTGCGGTTCCTTCCATCAGTCCGGGGATTGCTTTAAATTGACGACGAACTTCCACTACCATTTTTAATGCAGCGTCACCTACTGATCGCATAGTCAATGCAGAAATAAGAAATGGAATAGTTGAGCCAATAAACATGCCGGCCATAATGGTTGGGTTGAGCAAATCAAGCGCTACAATTCCTGCTTGTTGGCAATATGCAGAGAACATAGCCAATGCCGTTAACAACGCAGAGCCAATAGCAAATCCTTTGCCCATTGCAGCAGTAGTATTGCCCAAGGCGTCAAGTTTATCGGTAATGGCGCGTACTGAAGCACCAAAACCAGACATTTCTGCTATGCCTCCTGCGTTATCAGCAATAGGACCATAGGCATCAACGGTCATAGTTATACCAACAGTTGCAAGCATGGCAACTGCGGTTAAAGAAACACCAAACAAGCCGCCACCATATACAAATGCAAGCAACACAATAACACCCAAAATAATTACCGGTGCTACGGTTGATTCCATTCCTACAGAAAGGCCATAAATAATATTGGTTGCTGCTCCTGATTGCGCGCTCTCTGCGACTTTGCGCACCGGCTCGCCGCCAGTATAATATTCAGTGATTAAGCCGATTATGATACCGGAAACACAGCCAAGAACTATAGCAACAAAAAGAGCACTATCAATTCCGGCATAGCGAATGTAGCCATATGCACCTGCGATAAAGAGCGCAATAGAAATGTAAGTAGCGCTGCGCAACATAGCAGATGGCTCAAGGCGCAAGATTGCGTTTGAGGCAAGACCTATTAAAGAAGCCACCAAGCCGATTACTGAGAGCATTAAAGGAAGCAAAACATAGTTTATTTGGTTGCCATACGCAGAAATAGCAAGAATGATTGATGAAACCATTGCGCCAACATATGATTCATAAATATCAGCACCCATGCCTGCGGTGTCGCCGACACAATCACCAACGTTGTCAGCAATTACTGCAGGGTTGCGTGGGTCATCTTCAGGAATTCCTGCTTCAATTTTACCCACAAGATCAGCGCCTACATCAGCAGATTTGGTATAAATACCGCCGCCAACGCGAGCAAAGAAGGCAACCAAGCTGGCACCCAAGCTGAAACTTGTTAAATAAATAACAAAACGAATATCATGATAAAAAAGATAAGAAATAAGACCCAGGCCAATGAGACCAAAGGTGGCTACAGAAAAGCCCATAACTCCGCCACCTAAAAAGGCTATGGAGAATGCAGCGTGTTCGCCCTTGTTTTTTGCTGCAATGGTTGTGCGTACGTTTGCATCTGTTGCTGCAATCATACCAATAAAACCAGTTACCATAGAAAACAAAGCGCCAAAAATAAATATGAAAGCTGCCGTTATATTGATGCAGTAGGCAACTATTGCCGCGATAAGAAATACTACGATAGCAATTATCTGATATTCTTCGCGTAAGAAAGTAAAAGCACCGCTACGAATTGCGCGAGCAATATGGGCGGCTTTAGCATTGTCAACGGGAATTGCTCTAATTAAAGAAAGGAGGAAGGTTACTACCGCCAATCCCAACAGTCCAACGCCACCGGCGACGAGAAAGTAGGTTGTTATATTCATAAAATCCTTTGAGATATATCTATACATAAACCAAACGAATTTTTATTGTACTTTTCCGACGCTCATTTGTAAAGTTTGGTTATTGTGAGTAGAGTTTGCAGCATTAAAAACTTACCATAGAAGAAGAGCGGTTCGTAGTAAATTTATCTGAGAGAATGGAGTATTGTTGCTTCGCTAAAATGGTGTTTTGTTGCACCAATCATCTGATATTCTTCAGGGCCTTTACCGAGTAAGGCAATAATAGTGTTGCTTTGTGAGCATGCATAGGCTTTTTTTATTGCCCGCTCACGATCAAGCTCTACAATTACGGAGCCTTTTTTTTCTTCGGGGATGCCGCTCAAAATATTTTCAGCGATAACGCACGGATCTTCTGATCGCGGGTTATCTGAAGTGATGATAACAACATCGGCGTATAACGCTGCTATGGCCCCCATCACTGGACGCTTGTCTTGTGCTCGTTCACCGCCGGCACCAAAAACAACAATAAGATGAGAAGTTATTTTTTTTAAGAAAGAAAAAAGTTGTTCAAATGAAGAAGGATTATGCGCATAGTCTATGATGCCCCATGCGCCATTGGGAAGTTGATAGCGTTGCATGCGGCCGGGAACGCCGGCAAAGCTTTTAGTCGCTTTCGCAATAGCTTGCGTGCTCGCGCCAATTGTTAAAGCCATGCCCGCTGCGGCCACTATATTGTAAGCATTGAAAGTACCCAACAAGCCAGGAATTTCTAAAGTGCAGGAGTGATTCTCTGTTTTATTTGTAATATTCACCTGCAGGTGAGGTATTTCTTGGGTGATTTCCAGGCGGTAGCCGCTTTCTTTTTCTTGACCAAATGTTGCGAGCTTTGGATATTGTTGCAACAATCTTGTGCACCATATGTCGTCTTGATTTATAAAAATAGGAATGTTTGGTTTTGCATGTTCAAAAATGGCGCACTTTGCTTGAAAATAGCTCTCTAGTGAGGAATAAAATTCCCCGTGCTCCTGGCTAAAATTGGTAAAGATAATGCCATCAAAAAAAATGCCCGCCACTCTATGCATTGAAAGGGCTTGTGCGGCAACCTCCATAACTACATAACGCACCTTTTCTTGGACGCAGAGCTTTAAAAATTGATGCAGGTAATCAGGTTGCGCGGTAGTTAAAGGAGCGGCGAAAACCGTATCGCCAATTTTGTTATGCACGGTGCTCAAAAGCGCTGTTTTATGGCCCGCTTCGCGGAGTATGTGCTCAAGAAAAAAACTGGTTGTAGTTTTGCCTTTTGTACCCGTTACGCCGATGATGCACAGGTTGTCTGCAGGATAGTCTGCTGCCTGTGCACTTAAAATAGCAAGCGCATGACGCGTGTTGTTAACTCGGGTAACGATGATATTTTTTTGCGTTATTTTTTTTTGTAGATCATGCGGTAAGAGGGCATTGTTTTCGATAACAATTCTTGTTGCCCCTTTTTCAATGGCCAGCGCAATATAACCCAGGCCATCGAGCTTGTATCCTTTGATGGCGACAAATGTCGACCCGTCACCAACAAAATCGGTGTGACAGGTAACGGGAAATTGCAGCGGCATCGACAGGGTATTATTCATGGGATATTTGATTATTTCTGTTTAAAATTCGCGAGCCCGTGCATGATTTTTGGAAGAAGATAAAGGATACCAAATAAGTTTATGGCAAGCATTCCTGCATTGGTATAATCAGCAAGCGCAAAGACCAACTCAACATTAAGTAAAGCGCCGGCAAAAACGCACAGGCAATATACAATAGTAAACTCACGTGTAAACTTGCCACGCGAAATGCTTATCCACGCCTCTTTGGTTATGTATGCGTATGATACCAAGACCCCAATACCGAAAGTGATTGATAAAAAGCTTACCATCCAACCACCCAGCCAACCAAACACAGTTGAAAATGATGAAATAGTGAGCGCGGTGCTGGTTAATCCATTGTTCCATACGCCGCTGGCGACAATGCATAACGCCAAAATAAAGCAGACGAGTGTGCTGATAAAGGTACTGAGCATAGCAATAAAACCATCTTTTTCAGGAGTTTTGCTGCCAGTTGCGCTGAAAAGAATAGCGGCGGTTCCCAAGCCAGATTCAGTCGCCAAAATCGAGCGAGAAATTCCAAAGCGCATGGCCTGTTGTACACTAAAACCAATAATACCACCGGCAAGCGCCAAAGGAGAGAATGCCGCAGAAGACATTAATTTCAATGCAGGAAGAAGGTTGTTCCAATGATATGCAAGGATAATGGTTGTTGAGATGAAAAACACTATTACTTTTATTGGTACGATGCGGTCAGAGATTTTAACAATGCGCGCTGCGCCTCCAAAAGTTACATATAAGATGAACGCAAGAAGTACGACCGCCGTTATCCATGGATTGATCTGCCAGTTTTGCATGCTGATGCGAATTGAATTTGATTGAATGCCGCTGCCGATAATCATAAAGAATAAGCAAAGAATGGCATATAGAGGAGCCAGAAACGCGCCTCCTGCAACAGATTGCAGATACAGCATTGGTCCACCAAGAAGACTGCCTTTCTTTTGCGCGCTAAACAAAACGCTCAAATACACTTCTGCAAAGCGTACCGGCATAAGAACAAATCCAATAATAAGCATCCATATTGCTGCTCCGGGGCCACCGGCATAGATAGCCGTTGCTACTCCTGCCAAGCTGCCATTGCCCAGATTGGTGCTCAAGGTGTTAATGAATGCTTGCAGCGGAGTCATGTCTGCTGGCAAGCTGGCAGATTGTTTTGGTGGAAAAAAAATTAATTTCCAGGAATAAAAAAAATAGCGCAATTGAGGGGCTTTGAGTGCAAGAGTGCAGATGACACCAACACCGATAACATATATCATAAGGGGCCAACCCATCAGGCTGTTGAGGAGGGAGACTAGAGCGTTATAAAAAAACATGGGAACCTTTCTTATTTTTTCTACTATTTTTTCATTGCTTGCAATAATGTTGCTCAGTATACTTGATTTTTAATAATATTAACATAATGAGGTTGTCATGAAATATTCTGCTTTTGATATTGGCGATGTGTGGACCGGAATAGCCCTTTCTGACCCTTTGGGCATCATAGCCAAGCCATATCAAACCATCAAGACCGTGCAACTCTTCTCTTATTTGCCCTCCTTTTTTGAAAAAGAAAAAATCGCTGGAGTTGTTGTCGGGTATCCAAAGACAATGCGCGGCACAGAAAGTGACCAAACGAAAAAAATTATCGAATACAAAGAAAAGCTCGAAAAAGAATTCCCTCACATGCAATGGATCTTGTGGGACGAGCGTTTGAGTAGTAAGCGAGCGGCTTCGCTAAAGCAGGCGCGCACCAAAGAAGAGAAACAACAATCACATGCCATAGCCGCGGCATTCATTCTTGAGAGCTATTTAAATTATTGTTTTTTGCAAAAAAACAGTTAAAAAAAGTAAAAAAAAGACTCGTTGACAAACGGCAGGCAAATTGCTTACCTTGATTTTAAAGGAACAGTAATAAGCAGGTTGCTCTGATCGAATCATTCGATTCATGGCAATTACCAACTCTTAAAAAAAGGGGTAGTTGAATGACGTGTAAAAAATGTGGCGGTCTCATGGTTCTGCAATCTTTTTTTGATCATTTTCTTAATTTTGACGGGTGGAAATGTCTGAATTGTGGTAAAGTAATTCTTAAGAAAGACAAAACGATCGAGTTTGATTCGTTTAGCATATTTTACCAACAGCAGAAATGCAGAAAATAACGTATTGAAAAACAGATGAATACTACAGCTTACCTTGTAATACAAAACAACTATGATTTTATAGAATTAGCGCTTTTTCTTAACAACAAGTGCATTGATTCTGTGCGCGAAAGCAAAATGAATGCCAGCAAAATGGCTGTGCCCTTGGTGAAGATTTTATTGGAAAGAAATAAATATTCTTTTGCGCAACTTGATTTTGTTGCGGTTAATCAAGGACCCGCTCCGTTTACTACTTTGCGCGTTGTTATCGCTACCGCAAATGGCATAAGTTTTGCCACATCGCTGCCTCTTATCGGTATTGATGGTCTCCAGGCTCTTTTGGCTCAACATGCAGATCAAAATTATAGCGTTACGGTTGCGTTGCTTGATGCTTTTAATAAAGATGTCTATGTTGCTGTTGAGCATAATGGACAACTGTCTTACACCGCATGTGAAAATATTGAAAAAATTCTTGAAAAACTAAGCCGTGAATATGCCGAGCACAAGATCCGCTTTGTAGGCGGCGCCGCAGTACTCCATGCGGACGCTATCTATACAACATTCAACAACAGAGCAGTAATTATAGAAACTGATACTTTTTGCTCCGCAGCACAGTTGGGCGCAATGGCACATGAAAAATGGCAAAAGAAGCAAGATCTTTCTTATCAATTATTTCCTCTCTATCTTAAGCGTCAGCAATACAAAAATCAGTTTGGGCAGATGCAAACCATATAATTATATGGTTCTTTATTCTTTTGCTCCGTGTTTACGCAAGAGCAGTTCAATTGCGGTATGTTTGCCCAGAAGCGCTTGTTGCAAAGGAGAGCCGGTGGCGGGATCAGGTATGGTGTCAATACGTGCACCCGCATTAAGAAGTGCTTGAACCATTTCTTTGTTGTCATTCATAATGGCTTGGATCAAAACTGTTTTTTTACTATGTACCATCTCAAGATCGGCACCACATTTTTTTAAGAGCGGTATGAATAGCGTTGATTTGTTTTGCGTAACTACCCGCCAGAGCAGCTCATTTGCCATTGTCGACGAAACGGGAACCCCATTTTGCACCATCAGATCAAACTTATCAACATTATTTTTGGCTATGGTGTAATACAATGCATTGTCGATTATTTTTTTGTGCAGGCCAGCATATACGGTTTCATTATTTTTTGCCCATGCAAGCAGGGTTGGGATTATTTGCGCATATAGTGGCGAAGCGGCAACAAAAAGAATTGGCATATTGCTAGAATCTATAAAGTGCTGCTTGTTAATGAGAAAAATATTGAACAACGCGGATCGCTCCTGTAGAGAGTCATAGTTGAGCGCAAGAGCTAAAACAAGTTGGACTTTGCTCTCGTGACGCAAGAGATTCTCTTTATCTTCTATCAACTGTTCTGCTTGTATTGCAACAGACTCAACCGGGTTATTTTTCATTATTTCGGCTATTTGCTGAATATTGTTTGCCGCGATGAGCGGGCTAATATATTTTTTTAGAGAATTTATATTGTCTAAAACAAGTGTAGTTGTTTGATCTGTCATGTCTTGTGGTTGTAAAAGTGGCGGTGGTGGCAACAAAGATTGTTCACCGGTTTCAGTATCTATGTGTGTTTGTGTCGTGATTGTTTCTTGTTTGATGCCATGCAAAAAAGATATGACACCACTAATTACAAACAATGAGCTTAAGACTACTATAATTTCAGTATACCGATGATGTTTACCAGACATATATCTCCTTTATTGTTCCAATATTGGTATGAATATAGGGTACCGGTTTTATGAGATAAAAGGCAAAGGATATTTTTTATCGATAGAGAGAGCGCATGATGCCGGCAAAAAGAGCGCCGGCCTGTATGGACCGCAATATGGTGGGGGTAAGAGCGCAAAAAACAAATTTATGAGAAATAAGTTCCGCTTTTTCTTGCTCGCTTAAATCCCCTTCAGGGCCAATCATGAGCGCGAGAGAATTGCTTTGTTGTTGTGTTGCGGGTGTTTGTATGAGACTTGCAAGACTGATGCCTTCAGGATCGGCATAGAGTTTTGTTGATGATGCAGACAATTGACTAATCGCCTGCGCAAGTGATTGCGGCTCGTGCAGAGAGGGAAAAGAATAATTTTTTGATTGCTCCGCAGCAGAGATAATGATTTTTTGAAGGCGCTCGTACTCGCTTTTTCCCGCCCAGGAGCGTTGTATTTTTGCAGTTTTTATCAATTGAATGTCACTTACTCCCAATTCAACGAGTGAATAAACAATCGTCTCAAGAGCATCACGCTTTAAAAGGGGAAGCAAAAAGGTGATTGGTGGCGTGAAGATATTATTTTTTTTGCAATCAATTACGCTAATAATACAACTTTTTTTAGTTATCGTTTTTATGCTGCATAACGCGTGATGGGCGCGGTCAAATACAGTCAAGGATTCGCCGCTGGCAAGACGCAGTACGTGCGTGATGCGATGCACCGTCTGTTCGTTGGTGATTATTAGTTCTTGGCCGCTTGAATTAATTTCAATGGAGCGGGAAAGGTTGTCTAGGTATAGAGCAAATTCATGCTTGCTGTTGCTGCTGTTCATGATTTTTATTTTGTGTTTTGCGTTTAAAAACAGTTTTCATTATGGCAATCATGCGCACATATTTTTCTTTGAGATAGCTGTATCCACGAATCAAGGTAACGATAACCGGCGTAGCGAGCCTTCTTAAAAAAACCTCAATGCGTGAAGGGACTTTTGTCTGAATCGTCTGATCAATCCCGCTCGTTGTCATGGCATTGTCCATTGCATCAAAATCAAAATCAGTCGCTGATTGGTTGGCAAAGTTGGTGTAAAAGAAAAAGCATAAAAAAGAAAAAAATAACTTTTGTGTTACCTGCATCGCTTGTCTCGCTTTATATAATAAAAAAGATTTTGATTACCTAGTATATAGCAAGCTCTTGCATAAAAAAAGCCGAACTTACTATTCGGCTTTTTACGGGTTCAAAAGTTGGTTTGCGACGAGCTGGGATTTTTATGGTTGGTTATCTGGCTGTAGAGCTGCATTAAATTTGCGATCAATTGTATCTTCAGTAGAAAATAACTGGCGACGTGCCGAATTTTGCGGTTGTTGATCTGTATTGAGTTTTCGAGCAATTTCAGCTTTGTAGCCAGCTTTAGCCGCTTTAATAAGTTTATTTATTTTAAGATTATATGCATTGAGACGTTTTGGCGGTACCATAACACCATTTTCATCATATGTAATCGGAGCACTATAATCAAAAAGCGCACATAGTTTTGCTGAGGCAAAATCATTATTCTTCATAGAAATGCGCAGTGTGCGTCGCGTTACTTTATTATTGAATATAGGGTTTTTGCTTCTTTCTCGCGATTGTTGTTCTTCCGGTATATCCAGCAATGTTTTGTTCGGCTTGGGACGGTGGTTGGTAGCCGACGATTCGCCCATTTTTTCCTCAAGACTTATTGTTGCCAGTGATTCTGTCACTTTCTTGACTTCTGATGTTGATGAGCTCGCTTGGTCCATTGCTAAAAGCAGTGTGGGGCTTAAAAGCACCAAAAATATTGTTTTTATGAATTTCATATGATTCCTAACGGTATTATTTCAATTAATTGAAATTGTGTCTTTTTTGAGCGATTTTCGTTTTATATTTGCGTATCAGTTTAATGTTCTGAGCAGCTTCGGCGGCTCTCAATTGTGGTTCGAATGAATTAATTTGACGCTGAAGTTCAAGGTCGCGTACTTGCTCAGACACTTGCTTACAAAATTGCTGAGGAGAAAGTTCTCCCGCCCTTCGTTGGTGAACAAGATGCACGATACTTATTGATTTTTTAGGTATTGTTTGGCTATCCATACTCAAAACACACGTGGGTATGAAGGCAAAAAAGAACATTGTTTTGTTTAAATAATTCATGATGACCCCATTTTTCGACAAATTACAAATAAGCTAATTTAATTCTATCACGATTAAGAATATGATCAAGTGAAGGATTCTGTCGTCCAAAGGCTTGTGGTTTTATGGGTTAAAGGGATTTGGCAAGCGAAAATGACTATGTGCCTGTTCAGCGGCCTTGGCTTTTAATTTAAAGGGTTGGGAGTAAAGAAAATCTGACAATCAAAGTCGAATTTTTTAATAGAAGTAAAAAGCTTTATCAGCTCATTAATATGATGGCTCTTTAAATATATTTTACGCATATGTGCACTTTTTATTTTATGCACGGGGGGCTTTGATGGACCCAACAGAGTAACGCTCATTTTTTCTTTTTCGATCATTTCTAGTAATATGTTTGTCAGAGAATCAGCTTCGGCATCGATTGTTTGTTCGTTGCTGTGCTTCATTTCAATTTCTGCTAATCGAATACAGGGTGGATACAACACTTCTTGTCGCGTTTCAATTTCTTTATTATAAAATTCTAGATATCTTTGCTCATTAAGATAGGAGAAAAGTGGGTAATCTGCCATTGTTTGCATTATTACCAAGCTTTCTTGGCTCTGTCTGCCGGCGCGCCCGGCAACTTGAATAAGTTTTTGTAGCGTGGTTTCTCCCGCATTATACACAGGAAAGTTCATGTTCAAATCGGCCCACAAGATGCCGACTAACGTAACTTTGGGAAAGTGATAGCCTTTAGTAATGGTCTGCGTTCCCACCAACATATCAATTTTTCCGTTTTGAAAATCGCTCACGGTTTGTTGCCACTGCTTTTTTTTCAGCGATGTATCAAGATCGGCGCGGGCAATGCGTGCCTGGGGGAATAATTTTTCTAAAATCATAACCGCTTGTTGCGTCCCTATCCCCTTTTTTATAAATTGATCGCTCTTTTGTTTGCAGGAATGGCATGTTGATGGTAGCTGCATCTGATACGTACAATAGTGGCATGTCAGCGAATCATCTTCATGCAGAGTTAAGCTTACCGAGCAGGACGGGCAACCAAAAATAAAGCTGCAGTTTTTGCATTGTACAAAAAAACTATAGCCGCGCCGATTGATAAAAATAATCGTCTGCTCTTTTTTTGCCAACCTATCTTTTATTGCCTGTTCTAATTCTCTACTGATCCAGAAGCTTCTCCGTTCTTTTTTATCGGTAAGCAGCACTGTTTTTATTTCAGGAAAAGCGCCGGCAAATCTTTTTTTCAATTCAAAAAGATGCCAGCCCTTGGTTTTCACTTGGTGCAAAGAGCTGATAGATGGTGTGGCAGATCCGAGCAATAAAGGGATGTTGTGTAGATAGGCACGCAAAATAGCCGCTTCTTTGGTATTTATTTTTGGATGTTTTTTTTCTTGATAACCGGTATCATGCTCTTCATCAATAATAATAATGCCTAGGTTGGACACCGGTAGCAAAATAGGCAAATGCACACCAATGATAAGCATCGGTTTTTGTTCCATGAGCTGTTGCCATAAAATGCGCTTTTCTTTTGGTGTTGTTGCCGAGTGAAAGCTGCAAAGGGTTATCGTAGAGGGTAGTTGCGCGCGTAAGAGTTTTTCAAATTGCAGCGCAAGTGTAACCTCAGGCAAAAGAAAAATTGCTGTTTTATGCTGCGCAATAGTCTCTATGATGAGCTGTTTATATACTTCTGTTTTGCCCGAACCGGTAACGCCATGCAAAAGCGTTGGTGTATAGGCGGGGGCGCCAATGCGCGGTAGGAGAAAATTGCATACGGCCTGCTGTTCATTGGTAAGCATGGGTATCTGGTGAGAGCTCTCTGGTCGACTGGCAATCGTCTCGCTATCAATTTCTTTTTGCGCTAAAAAATGACGAATGCGTTTAATAAAATGAATAGGGTCAACGCAATAATAGGCAGCCAATTGATTAATAAAGGGAAGGTATTTGGCATCTGCAGGAAGAAGTTCAAGAGCAATCGCGTGTTTGATGGCAAAAGTAATGTGCGCCGGTTTTTCTGCATATTCTCCAATGACCCAGCCGCTTTGTTTTTGTTGCCTTAACGGAACGGTGACCAATGCGCCTTTTAAGCTGGCTTGTGGCCAATCTGAGGGAACTTGATACAGTAATGGTTCGGGAAATCCGTTGAGTAATTTGACTTGTATAAACATGGCATCAGCATAGCAGAATATCCTGATCTGTGATACGATGAAATAGATTTTTTAAGAAAGGTATCTTGTGCAATTTGACCCAAAAAAAACAGTTTTTCTCATTGATGGCTCCTCATTTTTATATCGTGCATATTATGGCCTGCGTCCCTTGCATACGCCACAAGGTGAACCGGTGCAAGCTGTCTATGCTTTTTGTCGCATGATAAAAAAAATAACTGATACCTTTAAACCCACCCATATTGCCTTGGTTTGGGATAGTAAGGGCAAAACAACGCGCCATGAAATGTATAGCGAATATAAAGCAACTCGTCAGGCACCGCCAAGCGATCTTTTTATTCAAAAAGAGCATGTCATCGAATTTGCAAACTTAATTGGCATGCGCCAGGCTAGCCAGGTCGGCATCGAAGCTGATGATATTATGTATTCTTTGGCGCAAGAAAATAAAAAAGATGGCAGCACTGTTGTCTTTATCACCGCCGATAAAGACATGGGGCAGGCGCTTGATGCGCAGACCGTGATGTTTGATCCTTTTAAAGATCAGATTATTGATGTACCGGCATTTAAAGAGAAAATGGGCTTTGCTGTTGAAAAATTGCCTTTTTACTTTGCTTTGCTGGGTGATAGCTCAGATAATATTCCCGGTGTGCATGGCATAGGGAAAAAGGGAGCACTCGACTTGGTAACTCAGTTTGATTCACTTGAAGATTTATATGCCAATCTTGATAAAGTAGCAAAAGTACGTACTCGACAAATGCTTGAAGAACAAAAAGAAAATGCTTTTTTGAGTAAAAAACTCTTTTTACTGCAATACCACCCAACCGGCTTGAGTAAAGAAGATCTTTCTTTTGATAAAAAAAATTGGAAAAACGCGCAGCCTTTGTTTGCAAAGCTCAATTTTACCAGCTTACTCAAAGATATTGCCCAGGAAGATATTTTTTCGCATATCCCTGATAAAAAAGTAGTGAAAAAACTGGAGCAATATAATTTCCAAGCAATAACTACCACCCAACAACTGACAGCGCTGTGTGAGCTGCTCAAAGCAAAACCCGCTTTCGCGCTCGATACAGAGACCGATGGCCTCGGGGCGCTGCGGGTAAATTTGGTTGGCCTCTCATTCTGTGTTGAAGAAGGCACCGCCTACTATATTCCCTGTGGACATAAAACTGATGAACAGCAATTGCCGTGGGCTGAAATTTCTGCCGCGTTAAAGCCAATTTTAGAAGATCGCACGATTGGCAAATACCTGCATAATGCAAAATTTGATCAACTGGTACTCTATGCTCATGGCATACGCGTACAGGGCCCAATTTTTGACACCATGGTGGCGGCAAAATTGGTTATCAAGGATTGGCAACGCGCCGGATTGAAAGAGCTTTCAGAGCATTATTTTAATGAGCCAATGTTAACGTATGAAGAAGTAGTAAAATTTAACAAGTACAAAGATTTTTCTTATGTTCCTTTAGGCCTAGCAACTGAATATGCTGCTGCAGATGCTCATCAAACTTTTAAGCTAAAAACGGCAGTAGAAAATGATTTAAAAAATGAAGGGCTGCTCACCCTCTATAAAGAACTAGAAGAGCCCATTGCGCAGATTCTTTTTGCTATGGAGGCTGAGGGAATTGCGCTTGATGTGCCATTTTTGCAACAACTTGATGTAAAAGTAATTGCTGACTTGGAGCGCATAGAACAAGATATTTTGACTTTGGTCGGCGAAAAACATCACAACATTAACCTTAATTCGCCTCGCCAAATTGAACAATTATTATTTACCGATTTGGGATTGCCGCCACAAAAAAAGAGCGCCAAAGGCACTGGTTATTCCACTGATCAGGAAGTTCTCGAGACGTTATCGCATTTGCATCCGGTACCGGGATTAATTTTAAAATATCGCGAACTTGCCAAACTTAAAAGCACCTACATTGATGCCTTGCCAACGTACGTGAATCCAAAAGATGGCCGCGTGCATACGACCTTTAACCAAATTGCGGTGGCGACGGGGCGCTTGGCCAGTTCAGAGCCAAATTTGCAAAATATCCCCACCAATACTTCAGGCTATGGCATTGCGATACGAGAAGCTTTTAAGGCCGAACCGGGGCATCTCTTTTTATCGGCAGATTATTCACAAATTGAGCTGCGCGTTTTGGCTCACCTTTCCGGTGACACGGCTTTGGTTAATGCCTTTTTGCAAGGGCATGATATTCACGCAGAAACAGCCGCCCGTTTATTTGAGGTGCCTTTGTCTCAGGTGACGAGTGAACAGCGGCAACTGGGCAAGCGTATTAATTTTAGTATTTTGTATGGACTCACACCCTACGGACTCTCCAAGGACTTGGGTATTAGTTTTAAAGACGCAAAGGTGTATATTGAGCGCTATTTTCAACAATATCCGGGGGTTCAGGCGTGGATGGATCAGATTATTATTGATACCAAGCATCATGGCTATGTAACCACTCATTGGGGTCGCCGGCGCTATGTTCCCGCTATTTACGAGCGCAATAGACCGCTGTATGAAGAGGCCTGCCGTGTTGCTATCAACACAGTAGCACAGGGAACCGCTGCTGAAATTATGAAATTTGGCATGATTAATCTGAGCAATGAATTAGAAAAATCTGGCCTTAAGGCAAAAATGATTCTTCAAATCCATGACGAATTACTTATTTCAGTTCCCCGAGAAGAACAGCAAGCGACTGAAGCGCTGGTTGAGCGAGTGCTTGAGGGCGTAGTGACCTGGAGCGTACCTATGCAGGTGAATATCCGCTTTGGTGCCAACTGGCGAGAGGTGACCAAGTGAGGGTGAGATTGTCATGAAAAAATCGCCTTATAAACTGTTTTCACCATAACCTCAAAAGTTATTAATACATCAATAACGCTTATTTTCCATTTATATATATTCTATTATGAATGTTTTTAATAAATCGACAACTCTATTACATGGGTAATTGTTTCTACATGAAATAATATAGAAATAGAGAAGGGCTTTGTCCCTGCTTTCTCAGATAGTTTTGCCGCTTTGTTTGGTTATGCCATGATTATGAAGCCATAAGGATAGAAAAACCTGAGTAAATTCTCCTTTCGTCCTATTGATTTAATATTGACTTTTTTGGCAGGCAAGCCATACTAATACCTGTACATTATCTGAATAATGCTACAAATCTTTTAGGTACATCTTCTCTGTTTCATGAGAGATAACCCAAAAACAAGCACATTATACATTTTGTTTTTTACAAGGATTAACGATGGCAACGAGTAAATCTGGTGGTAGTACGTCCAATGGCCGGGAAAGTCAAAGCAAACGGCTAGGTGTAAAGATTTTTGATGGTCACCGCGTTCAAGGTGGCGAGATTATTGTTCGTCAACGTGGTACTCGTATTCATCCGGGCAAGGGTGTTGGTCGCGGTAGCGATGATACTTTGTTCGCTGAAGGCGCGGGCGTTATTAAATTTCATTGGGGACGCAAAGGCCGTAAGCACGTTTCTGTCGTCGCTCAATAACGATTATCGCACAATCAATCTATCTTCTATAAATACATAATAAAAAGGTTTTTGACAGGCAAGGGGTTATAAACCCTCTGTTTTGTTGATTAGGAGTATTATGATCAATTTTTTGAAATATCAATGGCTCGTTTTTGCAAGCTCAATTGCTTTGTTGTTGGGTGGCGTAGGTTTTTACTTTTATAAAGTAAGCATGTACGGTTCTGCTTTTAATTACAGCGTTGAATTTACTGGTGGAACACAATTTATTTTAAAGTTTGCTTCACCTGTAGGGGCCACTGATCTTAAGGAAATAATTGAAAAAGCCGGTTGGTCCGGTGTAGCAATACGCCAATTCTCCGACCGTGATGATGAGATGATTGTCCGCGTTAAAGAGTTCTCGAACGATGCCAAAGGTCTTTCAGAAAAAATCCGTAATGAAGTGCAAGCAAAACTAGGGCAAGAAAACTCTGTTACCATTTTGCAAAGCGAAGGGGTTGGCGCTGCTGTGGGCGCTGAGTTGCGTTGGCAATCAGTCCGCGCTGTGTTGATCACTCTACTTCTTTTGCTTATTTATATTGCCGTAAGATTTTGGTCATTTGGGTTTGCGCTTGGTGCCGTTGTAGCTTTATTCCATGATGCGCTGGCAATGCTTCTTGTTCTCATGATTTTTAATCGTGAGATTTCTCCCTATGTTATCGTAGCCATTCTGGCCGTGCTTGGTTATTCGATTAACGATACGATTGTTATTTTCTCTCAGATACGCACAAATCTGCATAAAATGCGCGGAGCCTCCTTACACAAAATTGTAAACGATACCCTTAATCAAACATTGCGTCGCACCATTTTGACTAGTGTGTCAACGATGTTAGCAGTTGGAGCTCTATTCATTTTTGGTGGAGAAGCGTTAAGAGATACTTCTTTGACTTTGCTGGTTGGTATATTATTTGGTACATTCTCTTCCATTTACATAGCAAGTCCTATTATGATGTTATTGTATAAAGAACAAAAATAACCCTCCCTTTTACCCTTCCTCATGACATTGCTCATTCATCTATTTAAAGACATTGAGCAGGGTTGCTTGAGGAATAGAGTAAAGAGTTTGTACTATTTCCATTAAAAACATGGCTTGTTCGCCGGATCTTTATGCGAAGTATGGGAGGAGAGCAGGACTTTGAAATTTTTATAGCCCTACTACGCCAAGGCTTCGAAGGGCATACTTCGCTTAGTGCTATCAATTTCAATGTATTATTAAGTGCTTCCGTTAAAGAAGTTGGCCTGCCGTATGAAGCTTTAGCGAAATATGGGTTATGAGCCTTGAATAACACTCGTTTTTTGTGGGCAATGCAGCCAGTTAGTTTTGATCACTTCGACTGTTAGCAATCTCAATGGCATAGTTTTTATACCTATTAAAAGTCAAAAAAATGCTATTTTCTACAAGGAATTTTTTAATGTTAATACTATTTTCTCTTTCTTTTCAAAGGAGCTTTTGATGAGCGCTCAAGATCCAAGAGTAGTTCAAGCAAAATTGCATGACCCCAAAGATGAACCAAATACTAGGGATACTGAGTTGACTAGTCATCAGCGTAATTTTGATGATGCGCCTCCTGTTCATGATGATGTGCGCGAACTAGAGCAAGCACCTGCACAAAAAGCAGAACCGGCTGGAGCTCCCCAGCAAGAACGCAGAGCGCGTCGCCAGCCTTATCCGTCAAACAGATCAAACCCTCGATACCGCGATCGTCATGCGCAACACAATAGCCCGCCGCGTGACTCCGCTGAACCGTACGATGCAGATGCAGCAAGAGAAATGCGTGAGCAACGTGCCGACCAGCAAGATCATCAAAAGCCGATTGAACCACGCAAGATAGCGTTGGAAACTCTCTCTTTGACCGAGCTTAATGTCTATGCGCGCCGTTTAGGCATCGTAGGCGCTGTATTGATGAACAAAGATGAACTGATTAAAAAAATTAAATTTGTTGAAGCGCATCCCGATATTGAAATTGAAGTTGAGGGGGTATTGGAAAAATTACCGGATGGCTTTGGCTTCTTGCGTTCATCAAAGTTTGATTATGTTTCCGGTCCGGATGATGTGTATGTGTCACCGTCACAAATTAGACGTTTCAATTTAAGAACGGGTGATACGGTTACTGGCGTTATTCGTAAGCCAAAAGATGGAGAAAAATATTTTGCTCTATTGAAAATCACGCGAGTAAATTTCTCCGAAGCATCATTAACAGAAGATCGTCTTAACTTTGATCGCCTCTCTCCACAACATCCACTGAAGAAATTTAATCTTGAGTATGATCCAGCCGTAATTTCTACGCGCGTTATGGATCTTTTTACCCCAATTGGTAAAGGTCAACGTGGTCTTATCGTTGCACAGCCAAAAGTGGGTAAAACAGTGTTACTCAAAGAGACGGCACAGGCCATTATAGCCAATCATCCTGAAGTATTCTTAATCGTTTTACTCATCGATGAGCGCCCAGAAGAAGTTGCCGACATGCGTCGCACAGTCAAAGGCACAACGGCTGAGGTCATTAGCTCTACCTTTGACGAATCAGCTGAGCGCCACGTGCAAGTTGCAGAAGTTGTTCTTGAAAAGGCAAAGCGTCTGGTTGAAGCGGGCAAAGATGTGGTAATCATTCTTGATTCTCTCACTCGTCTGGCTCGTGCATATAACACCATTGCGCCTGCATCGGGTAAAATACTTACCGGTGGTATTGACGCAAATGCATTGCAGCGACCAAAACGTTTCTTTGGTGCGGCAAGAAATACAGAAGAAGGTGGATCGCTTACGATTCTTGCTTCCGCGTTGATTGATACTGGTTCTCGTATGGATGAAGTAATCTATGAAGAGTTTAAAGGTACCGGTAACATGGAAATGCACATGACCCGCAAACTGGCAAACCGTCGTGTTTATCCGGCGTTTGATCTCCTTGTCTCGGGAACTCGCCGCGATGAATTATTGCAAACCGAAGAAGACCTGAACAAAGTATGGGTAATGCAAAAATTCCTTGCTACCATGAATGCAATTGAGGGCATGGAATTCCTTATCGATAAGATGAAGAAACACAAAACAAATGTTGAATTTCTTGAATCGATCAATAAGAAAACTACCGCAACAAATGGTAACGGCAATTAGTTAATACCAGTCAATTTTATTATTAAGGCCATATCATTCTTTTGATATGGCCTTAGTTTTTCTTGTACTACTTATTTGCGATATAACACCAGCCGCCATAGCAAAAGACTAAATGTGCGCCCTGGGAGCAGCTGGAATATCTTTTTTGAACGTTATATTGTTTATTTTAATATGTCTAAATCTAGATCTGAATACTCACCCTTCAACGCTTTGTAATTACCCACAAAAGCGATCATAGCCCCGTTGTCGGTGCAATAAGCGGGAGACGGTGTAAAAAAGGGAAGCGCAAGTTTTTGCGTTAATGCGGTGAGCTGAGCTTTAATGTATTTGTTGCAGGCAACGCCACCAACAAAGGTAACTGCTTTAATTTCTGGATGACGCTGATGCGCGAGCATAATTTTATTTTTAAAAACATCGGTAATGGCCACCAAGAGCGAGCTGGCCACTTGTTGTTTAAAAAGCAGATCATCAGTTTTTAAGAATTTTTTTGCTTTCATATCATAAGCGCCGCGGGCTACCAGATCGTAAAGCACAGCGGTCTTTAGACCTGAAAAACTGAAGTCTATTGCCTTGCTATTTCCACGCGTGTAGCTGAAAAAATCTTTAAATTCAGCTTGAGCTGCAAGTTTTTCTATTATCGGGCCGCCTGGATAGCCAAGATTAAGCAGCTTTGCTATTTTATCAAAAGCTTCTCCTGCCGCGTCATCCAATGTTTCTCCCAGCAATTCGTATTTACCAAAATCATGTACAATATACATGCTCGTGTGCCCGCCTGATGCAGTAATGCACAAATGGGGAAAGGGAACTTTGTTATCTATGCATGCGGAGAAAATGTGTCCTTCAAGATGATTAACGCCAATAAGTTTAATGTTGCGTGCAAGCGCAATTGCTTTTGCAAAACAGACTCCAACAAGTAATGAGCCGGGCAGTCCCGGTTTGCTTGTCACTGCAATGGCAGTAATATCATCGAGCGTAAGCTTCGCGTGCTGCAATGTTTCCTGCACAATGCCATTAATCTTTTCAAGATGAGAACGAGAGGCTATTTCAGGAATAACGCCACCAAATTCT
The DNA here is from genome assembly GCA_963707655.1 of uncultured bacterium. Taxonomy (GTDB): domain Bacteria; phylum Babelota; class Babeliae; order Babelales; family Vermiphilaceae; genus JAKAUA01. Next base: position 969,227 of record OY970172.1, read on the forward strand.
GTATGCAACGCAATTTGGGAAAAAAGAAAGTTGGCTAAAATTCCTTTTTCCTGATGATAGATTGCTGCTGCGGTTTCATCGCATGAAGACTCAATGCCAAGAATAATATTCATAATTATTTTAAATTTCCGGAGCAATAATAATAGTTTTTAACGCTAGATCTTGCCTTACTTTTTGTTTAATTGAGCTGTGAAGCGCATTGTAATCTACCGATGAAAGGAGCGCCTGAATGGCTTGATCATGCAATTGGCTATCAGAACCGGCCAAAGTAAGCACGTCTTCTTTGATGTAAATTTTGGGAAGCTCAAGCTCGTTACCGCCACGCACCTTTTCAACAAAATCGGGATTGCAACAGACAATAATTGTTTCATCGGGTATGCGGCTGTTATGCTGAGGCAACAGAGTATTTTTTACTCGCCACGATGATTTTTTTTCATTTTTTTCATAGGTATCAATTAATTCAAGAACATAAAACTTATAGGGCCAGTCAGGCAAAGCTTTAAAGTGTTTGATGGTATTGTTCTCTGTTTTCTCAAATCCTATTGCACGGCAATCAATCACGAGCAAATAGAACAAGCTGTGGCCACGATTTTGTGATAAAGAAAAAGAGACACGTTTGCCTTCCTGATCAACCTCGGTATTTATCTTTTTCCCACAAGAATAGATACATATATCTTCCATTGTTTGAATTGTTTTGGGGAATTGAACAGAGCCAACAAGAAATGTTTTATCACGGTAGGCTGCGTTGGAAGCTGTGGAAAATAAAGAGCCGATTAAACAAAAAAATATAATTAATGTTTTCATATAAGAGGTTCCTTTTTGTAATATTTGTTTGCCTGTAGCCAGAATAGCTCAAATCATTTTATTTTTCAAAAGAATTGCTTTATTGCATGCTTAGTTACTCTTTGCTACACTTTTTCATATCAAAAATTCTATTTTTAAAGATTTTATGAAAATTATAACACAAAATAAAAAAGCATTTCATGATTATGAAATCCTCGACACTCTCGAGACCGGGATCGTTTTGACGGGCGACGAGGTTAAATCAATTCGCGCCGGGCACGCTTCCTTGATTGGGGCGTTTGCCAATATTCATGACGGTGAGTTGTTCATTATCAACATGCAAATCACCCCTTACGAAAAAGCATATAGACAAAATGAAGAGCAATCGAGGCGGAGCCGTAAGCTACTTGTCCATCGCAAAGAACTGTCTCGTTTGGTGGGAGAAGTTTCATCAAAAGGGGTAACTCTGGTGCCTCTGAAACTTTATTTAAATGACCGCAATCTTATAAAGGTCTCCGTTGGATTGGCCAAACATAAAAAAGCGGCCAACAAGAAACAGGCTCTCAAAGAGCGGGATATTAAACGAGAAACCTCACGAGAAATAAAAGATAAATACAAGTTTTAATGGGGTTTTTCCCATTCATTAGGCCTCTGTTGGCTTAGAACTCAATAATAGGTATACTATATGTATAGTCTTTGAAATTAAATTATGTGGGGGCGTATTTGGCTTCGACGTGTTACCGAGAATGGCAAGAGCATGCCGAGCGTTAACTGAGTGCTCGTAAAACAATTGGTTAAAACAAAAGTGCAAACAGCACAATGGGCTTCGGCCCAGCAGCAATAGCTTAAGGGCATTGCTGTCTTGACAAGAAGACGTGTCTATCAGTTTTTTTGTCACGTATTAATCAGATAGAACTTTCAGACCAGGGTTTATCGAGGCGTAGTCTGTTAGTATCACGAAACGGTCGGGCATACATGATCCTGTCTTTGGGGTTGTGTGTCTGTATAAGCAAAGACTAAGCATGAAGCGCTTTCTGTTCAACGTAGGGCGGACATGGGTTCGACTCCCATCGCCTCCACCATACTTCGTATGGCGAGCCACATAATTCAATTCATTTTTCTCTTCTATTCACTTCATTTATTCTCATCATGCCCCGAGTGCAGGGGGCAAACAGCGTTACTATTTGAAGCTTTTTACTTTTTATCATATGCTTACAAAGATCCTATAGGAAAACTACTCATTTTTAATAGTTTCCTCATTTCAATATGTACCAGACCTGTTAATTACGCTAAGGTATCTTGCTTATGAAGCTCTCGTTAGTATGGCTCTTCGATCATATAAATGCTGATTGGAAGAGTGTTGATGTTCAAAAATTGGTGGCAGAATTTAATAAAAAAACTGCCGAAATAGAAAATTTTTATGAAGTGAACATTGATCTGAGCCAATTTACTCTTGCGACCGCAAAATCGGCTACTTCTGATAGCATCACGGCATACTCAACTGAGTGGCGCAAAGATCTTACTCTTCCTGCAAGAACTGATGTTAAATCCGGGTTGCATTACCTGGTAAAGAAAAATAAAGATGATTTTAGCTGGGCAAAGTCAACCGACTTTGGCGCGCACAAAGAATACATATTGCCCGCCTTTGCCGCAGATGAAACAACCTTGAGCGGTGATTGGAAAAATTCATTCCAAGCGCGCGATTGGATTATAGAAGTTGATAACAAATCAATCAACCACCGCCCCGATCTATGGAGCCATCGCGGCATTGCGCGTGAAGTAGCAGCGATTTTTGGTTTCACTCTCAAACCGTTAGAAGAATTTCTTGCTCAACATCCGGTCAATGAATATAAATCATCAGTCTCTGCTCAAGAAAGTGGTTCATTTGCCATTTCTATTAATGACCCGGCTTTGTGCCGACGCTTTGCCGGCCTTAAGCTGGACGCTGTAACCAATCAATCATCATCGCTGCTGATCGCTCAGCATTTAATCCGTCTTGACAGCAAAGTGATCGATGCCATTGTTGATGTTACCAATTACGTAATGTTTGATATAGGGCAACCGCTGCATGCGTTTGATGCAGAGAAAATTTCTCATAATGCGATTCAAGTTCGTCTGGCAAAAGACAAAGAAAAAATTGTTCTTTTAGATGGTCAGACCGTTGAGCTCACGCCACAAGATATGGTTATTGCTGATGATATACAACCATTGGCTGTTGCGGGTATTATGGGCGGCGCATCGAGTGCTGTTTCTCTTGCAACAAAATCTATTTTTCTTGAATCGGCTAATTTTGACCCGGCAATGATTCGTAAAACAGCTGCTCACATTAAACGGCGAACAGAAGCTTCTACCCGCTTTGAAAAAAATTTGGATCCTCACAATAATGTTGTTGGTATTTTGCGTTTTCTTTCTCTTATTAAAAAAATAAAGTTAGATGCCACAGCAGTTGGCCCCATTAGTTCATTGGGCGCATTACCTTCTGCCACTGTTGTTACTCTGGAGCGCAGCTTTATTGAGCGCTGCTTGGGAATAGCGCTTGCTAATGATTTTATTATCACCACCTTAGAAAAACTTGATTTTAAGGTGAGTGTTGATGGTGATCGCTATACCGTAACGGTACCAACATGGCGCGCAACCAAAGATGTTTCGCTTCCCGAAGATATAGTAGAGGAAGTTGGACGCTTTTTTGGGTATGAAAATATGCCGACGCAGTTGCCGCGCCGTTTTATGACACCTTTTGATCTCCATTCGGTAGATCGAACCAGACTGCTCAAGCAGTTTATGGCGCAGACTGCGCGTATGCATGAAGTGTATAATTACGCATTGCATGACGAAGCCTTTTTGCGCATGATTGAATGGCACCCCGATGCAGCAATTTCAGTCGTGAATCCCGTTTCCGAGAATTGGCGCTTGTTAGTTACTTCACTCATTCCCGGATTATTAAAAAATGTGTACGACAACAGCTCTGAATATGAGCAGCTGCGCTTTTTCGAATGGGGCCGCACATGGCAACTTGAGAGTGATATTCCAAAGGAACGCAAAAAATTATCAGGTATTATGGTGAATAAATCTGCCAATGCCATGAATTTTTATGAAATAAAAGATTATCTTACCATTCTGTTTAATGCATTGAACGTGCGTGTTGAATGGGAGCAGCTTGCTGCTCATGAGCATCCTTGGTTTGAACCTTATCAAACCGCGGCCATTAAGTATGCAGGGGTCTGCATCGGCGTGATGGGCAAGCTTAAAAGCTCACTTTTAAATAAAATTGTTACGGGAGAAGGGTATGCGTTTGAGCTCGAAGGAGACTTTCTTCTTGAGTATCGACACGAGATGAAAAAAATTATCATCCCTTCAAAATATCCCGTTGTTGAGCGAGACATCAGCATGTTGGTTAAAGATTCAATGACTGTTGCACAGATTTCATCACTCATTGCCAAGGCTGATTCGCGCATTATTTCAGTAGAGTTGCGCGATCTGTTTAAAAAGCAAGAATGGATTGATCAGCGCTCTCTTACCTTTAGGTTTGTAATCAGTGATCATGAAAAAACATTGAGTAAAGAAGAAACAGAAGAGATCGGCAACCGTGCAATTGCAGAACTGACAAAGCATGGTGCGGTTATACGATGATAAAAAAGTTCTATTGGGTTCCCTATTGTCTGATTCTTCTGTGCTTAACGATGCTAGATCGCTGTACGAAACAATATGCGGTAAAAGCTTTTGCTATTCCTCTCAAGATTAACTCGCTGCTTTCTTTTGAATTGGTGTTTAATCGAGGAATTTCTTGGGGTCTGTTTGGTTCGAATAATGAATTTTTATTTGCCGTGCTCAACGTTCTTATTATTTTGTTCCTCGTCTTTTTTATTGTATACATTAAGCAGCGTTATCAGCACAAGCAATCTGTTTTTGCCGAACTTCTGGTAATGTGCGGTGCACTATCTAATGTGTGCGATCGCTTTTATTATCAAGGGGTTATTGATTTTATTGTCCTCTCTCTTGGCTCGTGGTCATGGCCCGTATTTAATTTGGCAGATGTTTTTATTGTTGCAGGCATAGGAATGATGTTTTTACGCGGTTACCGTTCATGAGATCAGTATGGCTTTCTCTGGCAACACTGGGCCCAATCGGTCATTTGCCTGCACCTGGCAGTTGTGCAAGCTTGCTCACATTGGCATTGGTTTATTTTTTGCAAGTAATGCATGTAGATCCCACAACCTATCTGATAATTCTTGGCAGTGGTATTGTACTTGGCTGGTTCATTATTAAAAAAGCATTGGCAGCTCTTGATAGATCAGATGACCCGTCAGAGATTGTTTTTGATGAAGTATTGGGCTGTTTGCTGACCTTCTGGGCTATTCCATTCTCGGCCTATACATTAATTATAGGTTTTATTATTTTTCGCATTCTTGATATTACCAAAGGGTTGGGCGTAGCTTCTTTTGAAATCTTTTTTGGCGCCTGGGGAATTATTTTAGATGATTTGGCGGCAGGGCTTTTGAGCAATATATTTTTACACGTTATAATTTTCTTTTTACATGATTATCTTATCTAAATATCCATCTATAAGAGAATTACGCTATTACATACAAAGCGTATGGGCCGCTTGTTATCATGTCGTGCTGGCACTTGTTGCACCTCCTTTTTGTGCCTCTTGCAAAAAATTTCTATCTGAGCGTGTGCCATTGTGCACTTCTTGTGTTGCTCAGATTCACCCCATTACCACAAAAACTATTGTGGTGACCGCGAGCTGCCAGATGAAGGTATTTGCAATTACTGCATATCGCGATCCCTTGCAAGCATTAATAGTGGCTAAGCGACACAGTAACATTGCCTCAGCGGCACAATTGGGGGAATTAATCTGGCACATGACTGATTTACGTAATATTCATTTTGATTATCTGGTTCCCGTGCCGCTGCACTGGCGGCGGTATGCGCAGCGGGGCTATAATCAGACTGAAGAGATAGCACACATTATTGCCAAGCGTAGTGGTAAGCCAATGGTTGCTGCTTTAAAGCGTGTAAAGAAAACAGATTTTCAATCGCGCCTGACGCATGATAAACGTTTTGATAATGTAAAAGAGGCATTCGCTTTGAATACAACAGATCATGCGATGTTTAAAGATAAAACAATAGTTTTAGTTGATGATGTAATGACATCGGGCGCAACATTAATTGCTGCCGCCCGTCAATTACGATTATTAAAGCCAAAAGAAATTATTTCGGTAGTCGCTTGTAGAGTAATTTGATTTTACTGCAGTCCGTCGAGACTCTCCTGGATTTTTTCTAAGCATTCTTTTGCTGCTGCAACCAATATGGGGGGTAGTAATTGTTCTTTTTCGTTGCTTTTAATAAGACTTACAATGGTCCTTGTATCTTCATCATGCATGGCGGCCAATAACGCTTCCCCTCTTGTTACAGAGGTATGTAGTTGTGCCAGCAAGGGATTTGCGGCTAATTGATCTTGCAGCGACGGCTGAGTTGCCGGCTCTGCAACAGGTTGGCCCAAAGCAGTATGAATGGTACGGCCCTGGGTGGTTAAAAACTTTGTCATGAGATTCATCATGAGCGGGTGTATGTTACCCATATTTGCTTGATGAGCAGCCACAACTTCATCAGTATTTTTTGCTCTTATTTGTGCCATGATGTAATAAGCAGCATACGATTCTCTTTTGCAGACGCGGAACAAATCATCTTCGAATGTTGTAGTTGTCAGAATTTCATTTATGTCTTTTTCTCTTATGAATGTTTCAATTCTCGTGAACAAGTCATTATTTGAAGGGTCCACTACATATGACCGAGGATCTGTTTGTTTGCTCAACCAATTGACGCCCCCCTGTATGCCTTTTTGTATCATATCCATTGGCAAAGCAGTTGTTGCGTTTAAAGACACTAAGCACATTGCATATGTTGAAAATTTCATAAAAATGTCCTTCATAGAAGAAGATATAAAAATTTATCCTATTGTAATACATCAATGATGCTAAATCAATGATCTTTCGCCCTTTAATTGCTCGTAAATGACGATCTTGTAGCAACTTTTATTATGTGCTAACCTAAACAAAATTTTGGTATCATTTATTTAAAAGAGGGCATTGTATGAAAAATACAGCATCGTTATCTGTTGGGTTATTGTTACTCGGTAGCTTGGTATTATTACCCGGTTGCGGTTTGTTAGATTTAATAACAGGCAAAAAAGAAGATGCGCAGCAGGTAGAAACTGCTCCCCAAGATGAAGCCTCTGCTTCTGATGAAAGTGCTTCGTGCCCGGTGAACAATACGCTGAATGGCTCTTCATCTGATACTGATGTTTTGGCAACCATGAACGGCAAAGCAATAATTACTACCGCCATGTTTGAGGCCGAATTTAACAAAGTGCTTGAAAAAAATCCTCAAGTGAAGCAATTTTTAGCTCTTATGCCTGACATAGAAGAGAAATTTATTGAAAACATGGTGAATCAAAAGATTATTGATCGCTACATTACTGAACATAAACTTGATCAGTCTCCTTCTTATAAAGCAGAATTGGAAGGAATGGTTAATGAATTGAAGCAGATGTTGAATATGGAAGTTTTTGGTCGCCAATTTACCGTTAATGTTGCTGATGCTGAAATTCGTAAATTTTATGAAGAACATAAAGCAGAAATTCCTGAATTACTTATTTCTTATGGCGGAACCAATGTTATGGGTGTCTCCTTTGATAGCCAAGCAGACGCACAGGCATTTATGGACAAAGTGAAGGATGCAAGCAAGCAGTTTGAAAGAATGGCGAATGAAGCAGGATTCAAAGCCAATTTCAGAGACTTTAAATTGGTTAATGCTCATAGCGTTGCCATTGATCCAACCGTTCGCACCAAAATTGTCACTATAAAAACATTCCCTACTGTTGATATGGTGCAGGGCGCAGATAAAAAATATTGGGTTCTTAATGCCATTTCTCAGGAAGAGCCAAAATATAAGCAATTTGATGAAGTTAAAGAGCTGCTTAAGCCGGTCATCGAACGTGAAAAGCAAGTAGTGAGAATGCAGGATGAATACAAGAAACTGATGCAAGAATATAACATTGAGATAAATAAAGAGCACTTTGCCAAAAAGCAGGGTGAAAAGAGCAAATCTAATGTTATGGAGCAATTCATGCAACAGGAAGAAGCAAGTTCACAAAAGCCCGTTCCCGGGAAAAAAGCATCGAGCGCACAGGTTGCGTAAGGGCAATAGAGATAACTATTAGTTGTGCTATAATGAATAGGAAGTTTACCGTAAGTAAACTTCCTATTTTACATTAGAAAATATTTTTTACGGGATACGTTTATGAAGAAAATAGCAATAACACTCGGTTTAATGGCATCTTGTTGCTTAATGGCCAAGACCGATATGATAGTGGTTGACCGGATCGAAGCTGTTGTCTTGGGGCCGGTGCGTAATGATGTTATTACCCTTTCAGATGCAAGGCGGCCGGGCATTGACGGAAGATCCCGCACCGCTAATGATATTGTCAACACGCGTAAAATATATCAAATTGCAGAAGTGCAGCATCTGGTTAATGATGAAGGCGCAGAAAAAAGCCTGAAAGTATTGCAACGGGACAACAATCTTTCAAACGATGCCCTTGACGCAATGTTTTTAGAAACGGGCTACAGCCCTGCAGATGGTCGGGAAGAATTTAAAATGTTGAATGGCGTGAGCAGCGCTATCAGCATGAATGTAACAAGCAAGACCATGGTTTCTGAGCAAGACATTCTTGACCAATACAATAAAGCACCAGAAATGCTTGAAGAGTCTTATTGCCTCAAGCGGGCAGAAGTTGCCCTTGCACAAGCGGATTCAGCCGTAGATCTTAGAACTCAGCTGAAAGAGCGTACTTTTAAGCCTGTCTGGAGCTCAGAATATTGGATTGATCGCTCTGAGATTGATACTGAAAAAGCCTTTATTTTTGATATGTCAAAAGGGCAACTGCGTATCGATAAAAATAGAAATTCTTATGAACTCCTGCGTCTTGTTGATAAAAAAGAGGTGCGTCCGGCCCCGCTTGATAAAGATCGCCGCGCTGCCATTGAAAACGAATTGCACCAGAAAAAATTTATTGAAGAAATGAGAGCATTTAATGAAACAGTTGATGAAGAAGTCGCCGTTTTGCGATTTTAATTATCAATCGGGTCATTTGATTGCTGCGCTTCTTGGCTGAGCAATAAAGTTTTTTCAATCAATATGTCTTTACGCTCTTTCAGCTCCGGCTTGTTATCAAAGTAAGTAGCGAGCATTGTTTCAAAATCCATATCAACATTCATAAGAACGCGTCTTTCGCGCAGACTCGGCTTGCGTACGGGAATGATTCCCACAATGTACCAGGCAGCAGCGCATGCACGTTGCACTTCTGTTAATGATACCGTGTCTTTTGTATCGGGCGGCACATGATACACAATTTTGATGACCGCATCGGTAATATCATATTTTTTAATCTCGCAAAGGACTTGTTCGGTTTGATTTTTTTCTGCGGTAAGCTGAAGCTCAATTTGTATAAAAGGGCGGGTGGGCACGGTAATAAATTCGTGGCTCGCCTTTCCTTTTTCAGGTATTGAAACAACACAAAATCCTTTTTCTTCTTTGCGTTCGCCAAAGTCGATTCGCTCGATAGAACCAGAATAAACAATAGCCGGATACCCATTAGGATTTAAGTTTTGATACCGATGCAAATGACCCAGACCAACATAATCAAATATAGGCAATGCCAATTGTGATGGTAGCAGAAGAGGATCGGTGCCATAAATTGCCCGCTTTTCCGATCCGGAAAAAATTCCTGAACTCACCGTCAAATGGGCTGCCAGGACCGCCGGCATAGTAGGATCTATTTTGCTGGCAAGATCTTTAATAATCTCTGCCACCGCTTTTGAAATATATTCAGTAATTTGGCTCGCTGATTTATGTGCGTGCCTATTACTGATAGCAAGTGTATTGCGCGTTGGCCAGGGAATGCCAACAATGGCTATCGGACCGTTTTTTGTTTGCAAGATAAAAGGAGTGGTGTCCGGCTTTGCAATAACATGAAATCCTGAAAGGGGCAGTTCATTGAAAAGATCGAGCGTGTGGGCTTTACCAAAACTTAAAGGGTTATCATGGTTACCTATGATCAGCACAATAGGAATTTTTTTCTCATACAGGCGAAAAAAAGATTTAAGTAATAATTTTTGTTGCGTCGGGCTCGGTGTTGTGGTTTTGTATGCATCTCCGGAAAATAAAAAGAAATCAACATCATGCTCAATAGCATAGTCTATACAGATGTTAAATGCTTTTTCAAAATCCAAAAGACGGGAGTGGATACCCGTCTTTGGATCAATGTGACCGTAATTTTCCATGCCGAAATGTATATCGGCGGTGTGTACAAATCGAATCATAAATTGTCAGGCGTATTTGTGTTGTTGTTGGTTTTTATGGCACCTGCAAAAAACAGCTGTTCATCAGCCTGCTCAAGCACTCCTTCAGTAATTGGCGATACCATGAATTTATCTACGTAGCCTTCTTTATTGATTTGGCGAGAGCGGCCAATGGCAAGTGATCCTGCGCTCACATCGTGAGTGATGACAGATCCGGCAGCGGTGAAGGCTTGTTTTCCTATGGTCAACGGAGCCACCAGTGTGTTGTTGCTGCCAATATAAGCAGCGTCACCAACTACTGTTTTATTTTTGCTCACCCCATTGTGATTGCAAAATATGGTTCCTGCGCCTACATTCACTCGTGATCCAAGGTGCGCGTTACCTATATAGGCTAAATGCTTGGCCTTACTATAATCACCGATTACGCTTTCTTTTACTTCTACAAAGTTGCCTATGACTGCATTGTTTCCGATGGTTGCCGAGTTGCGCACATGCGCAAATGGACCAATGCTCGCATTGCTGCCAATAGATGAATCGCTCAAAACACAAAAAGGATGAATAACAACGTTGTCGCCGACTGTCATATTGCTGAGCGAAGATGATTCGTGGATAGCGCTGTTATTACCAATTTTTGTTCCGGCAAGAAGATGTACGCCTGAGCCTATAGAACTGCCGGCACCAATGGTTACATCAAGATCGATATGCACATTTTGCGCGACTGAAAAACGTACCCCTTTTTCCATCCATTCTTTGATAATTTCAGATCGTTTAATCTGTTCAGCGGCCCAGAGTTCTTGCAAGGTGTTGATGCCGCGGACCAGATCGAAAGGAGCGGTGGTAGTGACAACAGTATTGTTGTTATTGCTGGCAATCTTTATCAGATCGGTAATATAAAATTCATTGCATTTTTCATTTGCTTTTATTTTGGCACAGCTTTCTTCTAAGAAGCTGCGCTTCGCCAAGTAAATTCCTGCGTTAATGCAGCAATGCTCATGGGGATCAAGAGTAAAATCTTTTGCTTCAATAATCTCAATGCCGCTCTCTTTTTTTATTACTCTGCCATAACTGTGGTTGGGATCTACCAAATGTGCAGAGACAAAACTAATGTCGGCATTATTTGTTTTATGTTTGTCATACAGTTCTTGAATTATGCTCTCTGAGATTAATGGCATATCGCCATTCATAATCAAAATGTGTTCTTTGTTCCAGGTTGGCTTTGTGCACCACAAAGCGTGCCCTGTTCCTTTTTGTTCTTCCTGAACCACAAATTGAACCGTGTCATTGTGCGCATGCTGTACCGCTTCCTGAATTATTTCTTTTTGGTAGCCAACGACAAGTGTAGTGGGAACATTCATCTGGGCGAGTAGCTTGGTTTGATAAAGAAGCATTTTTTGCCCGCATATTTTTTCGACGAGTTTTGTTTTTCCTGTTTTAAAACGTGTCGATTTTCCCGCAGCCAGCACGATCGCTTGTATTTTTTCAAGAGCCATAAAATATCTCCCTGTTCATACACTAATACTTTGATTTTTCATTATTCGTTTCATTAAAGAAGAGCAAAAAAATTTTAGCAATAAATGCTGGCTAAGTCCATAATAGATGAGGGAGGGGGTGTTGTTGCACAATAAATCTCTTAAAATTACTCATGAGATGATCTATTTGTTTTATCATCCCCGCCCCCTGTTTTTTGTACTGAGTCGCCCAGGCTACCCTATTTTTTGTTGACATTTTCAATTTGAATTTTTTATTATTATATTAATGAATAAATATGGCCAAAAAATCAAGCAAATGAAAATGATTTATATAGAATACGAGGAAGATGCCATGATCAAATATGTATTAATTTTTGTTTTGTTATTTTTTAGCCAAGCCCAGCTATATGTAGCAGAAATACCGTCTTCATCATCAGATACTGTTTCGGAAGAAAGCGCTGTTGGCTGGGGTCAATGGCTTTCAGGCTTCTTGCCTTCTTTCGGCAATTTATATGCGTGGATAGCTTCATGGCGCGATACGCGTACTGCCGAGCAGCAAGAGCAAGATAATGCTACCAACAGCAACCGATTTGATCGACAGGTGGAAAACATTGATGCGTTGGCAACCCATGCTGAAGAAGAACATGCGCAAGCGCGAGCAAATATAGCTGCTAACGTTAATCTTCAGGAAACCAGAGATAGATTGCAAAGATATATCGCCTCACTTGAAGGTGCGCGTAGAAGCCTCTCATTATTGCAAGTGCGACTCTCACCTGATTATGTCAAAGAGGCCGCAGAAGGTATGGTAAAAAACTTTAGTCTTATAAAGGGCTTTAATCCTTTGGATGTGTATACTTATTTGGCTCGGCAATTTACCGACTTGGGTGTTGTTAACACCGAGTTACCGAGTGAAGAAGCATTAGCAAAGCTTTCATTTACGCAAAGAGAAAAAGCAGTAAAAGAAAGATTTATAGAACAAGGAAAGATCATTCAGGAAGCTTTTTCGGCTGAACAAATTTATAACAATATAAACAGGCTCATTAATGATCAAGAAAAAATGGGACAAGGAAATTCAGAAGAAACTAAAAAATTACGTCAGGTTCTATATTTATTCCAAGATCCGGCATCTAAAGAGCAATTTGACGCATTTTTAAAAGGGGATCAACAAGATGGTTTATTTTCCTTGAAGATTGAAGATCCTACAGGAGAAAAAATAGCGCAGGTCCAAGCACTTAATGATCGCCTGCTTATTAAGGCGGAGCTTCAACAAGACATACGAGATATTGATAAAAAATTGAAGCCACAATAGTTCTTTTTAAACATTCATATATACTCCTAACAACTAAGCCGAACCACTCCTATTTGAGGGAAAAATGTATGAATACAACAGTAATCAAGCCGCAGCAGTCTTCAGCAAAAACTCACGATGAGCTGATTTTGGTTATTAAAAGAAGCTTGTTATTTTCGCAACATTCTTGGCAGGGTCTTTATGCCAATTCTATGCAGGAGTATATTGACCTCATTCAACAGCACCAGGAATTTTTACCTCGTTCATTGATGGAGCAAGATCCTGATTATAAACAAATTATTCCCTACATTATTTTTCGCCATGATGGCTCTTACTTTGTGATGCAACGTAAATCAACGACCACAGAACAGCGACTTAAAAACAAATACACCATTGGCATTGGTGGTCATATGCGCCAGGAAGACATGCTTAATGGAGCCTCGCTTTTTGATTGGGCAAGACGAGAATTTTATGAAGAAGTGGCTTATTCCAGCCCTTTTACGTTCACCCCGCTGGGTATTATTAACGATGATTCAACTGAGGTGGGAAAAGTCCACCTTGGCCTTGTTTTGCTCGTTGAAGGGAGCTCTGATCAGATAAAAGTAAAATCTGAGCTTAAAAGTGGCCAGCTTATGACCCCACAGCTTATAACTAGTAGTTATTATGAGCATATGGAAACATGGAGTCAAATCGCATTTTCCTTTATAAACAGCTTATAATAAGCAATGCATTGAAAACGTACCCCGCCTGCCCCTATACTAAAAAGTAGGAAATTCGCATCCATGACAAGAGGGGAAGTTTATGGTCCATGCTACGAGGTTCAGATATTTTATTATTGCTATGGTGAGCTTATATATACATCACGTTATATATCAAGACAGTTATGAAGCACAGTCTCTCAACTATAATATAGAGACTGATGCAATGGTAACGTCAACCGCGGCTGATGAAGTTTGGCTCACTGTTTTTGTTCATGGCACTATAGTCTTGCATCCTCGCTTTTTACTTGAAAATATTCCTGCTCTCAAGCATGACAAGGCCGATCAGACTCTGTATGGTCAAGTGCTTCATGATAGCCGCTCAACACCGCTCCTTCTTCAAAATCAGGCAATACAACAACTAGGATTACAAAAAATTAATGAGCCGTTTAATCAGCGTGGCAATACTGCGGGGGCTCTGGCCTATATTCTGCAAGAATTGCAATATTCAAGCGATTCTAGCCATAAAACATGCAACTATTATTATACATTTGGATGGTCAGGATTGATAAGCGAATCAACGCGCGAACAAGCTGGTGCCGATTTGTACCATGAATTGGGACAAGAGATAGCAGCATATGAGGCAAAAGGAATAAGCCCTAAAATTCGTGTTATTGGTTACAGTCATGGTGGCAGTGTCTGCTTAAACATTGCTCGTGCAGCAACCGATGAAAAATGGCACATAGATGAACTTATTTTGCTGGGTGCACCGATACAACCGACAACAGATTATCTTATAGCCAGTCCACTATTTAAAAAAAGTTATATTATCTTTTCTCATGGGGACAGCGTGCAAATGCATGATTTCTTCTCCCCCCACTTTTCACGCCGCTACTTTAAAGGGGATGAATGTTTTGAATTGCCAGACAATCTTACGCAGATCCAGCTCCGTATGGCAAAAAATATCTCTCATGAGTATTCCACTGCGCCACGCGAGCACAGCTTTTTCTACCGACGCGCGCTCTCTCCCGGCCACATTGAATTATGGTTTTTTGGATGGACGCCAAATTATTATCGCAAGCGTTACCCTTTGTATCCGTTACCTACGGTTGCTTTCATTCCCTACATAGTCAAACAAGTACAGCAGCACGTAGTCGATCATAATCCGGCACGACCGTTAATAGTAACAATTGCTCCTGATCAAGAGATAATGTCTATCGCGTTACACGAAAAAGACAAATGTCCGACTATTGTTCCTTTTGTTTGTACAGACATGGTTGATTCATTGGCGCAAACCATGCTTGCCGATTATAAACCACATAATTACAAAAAAGCGTACTATCAAGAAAGAGATAAAATCATAAAAGAATCAATTAAAAGGCATATGCAAAAAAGACCAACGGCTGCATGCACTTTTGAGTGATTTGGCATCCATTCTGTAGTAGAGTGGCTGCAATTTATCTCTCTATTGAAGAAAGGAATGCAATGAAAAAAATTATTGTAGCGGTTGCGTTATTGAGCTCTCTGAGATTAGCGCATGGTTCGGAAGAATCACCTGATAACTACGCTCTTTTTCGCCAGACGGGTGATGTACAATATCTCGAGATAGAAATAAAAGCACAGCAAGATAGACGTTTATTGCTGCACAGCTCCAAAAATGTTTTGGAGTATTTAAGCGCCGGCGATAGGAATTGTGCGCCGATAGCTCCTGATCTATTATCAAATCAAGCAGCTCTGGACACAGCCTTTGATTTTCTTAGAAGAAAGAGTTGCAATATCCGCGAAGCTCTCTTATCAAATTATGAGGCAATAGGACATACACAGGGCTTTGAAACGGCATTGAATGTCCATATAGATCTAGCTCAAGCGCGTGCAGAAGGCCAAAATCAGTAACTGCCATATCAGAGTAAAGCAAGGAATACATGAAAATAATTATTTCAAAATCATTCTTTTAAGCTCGTTTACATTCCCTACCTCCCCGTGCACAACTCTATATTCAATGCTGGATACAATATGAAAGCATGGACATGAAGCAAGCAATGGCTTCATATTGTGACGATATCAACGTATGTGAAGAGAAACTAGCGATTCATATGATTAATTTTTATCATGCAGCATTATCCGCTGCGCAGAAAGAGGAATTTTTACTATTACTTGCAAATGCCGATACACGGAACAAGTTCCTTAGTGAATCGCTTCATAAGCGCCTTCACATTCAAGGGTTATATAAATAACTCTTTAAAAATAACCGGTCATATGCAATTATTCACTTTTTATTTTTATCTTGTCCCAAATGGCAAGAAAATCGGTCATTGTTAATTGCTGAGCGCGCAAAGCGAGCATTTCATGAGAAAGAGAAGAGGTATCAAAATTGCTTTGTACCAGATTGTTTTTAAGGGTGCGACGCGGTTGATGAAAGAGAATCTTAATAAATTTCCAAAAATCCTGTTCATCGCGAATCGGTTGCACATCTGGTTTTGGCTTAAAATATAAAAGGCGAGAATAGACTTTTGGTGGCGGGAGAAACGCACCGGGTGGTACTTTGTTCAGAAGTTGCAGCTCAAAAAAATGTTGGAAGAATAGTGATGAATACCCATATCCGCGACCGTGAGTTTTCACAATTTTCTGTGCAACCTCTTCTTGTATCATCACCACTCCTTCTTGCAACACGTGTCTATTTTGTTGTAAAAGATGCAAGATCGGAAACGTTATCTGATACGGGAGATTGGCCAACAATACCCATGGTTTATGCGGCTCGAGTTGAGAAAAATTAAGTTGTAAAATATCTTGTAAATAAACCGTTAGTCGCGCATCTTTTATCCCGTTGCGCACATAATTTGCCCATTCATTATCAATTTCAAAGGCCCACAGACGAGCTATTGGTGATTTTAAAATTTCCCGCGTAAGCACGCCATCACCAACGCCAATTTCAAAAACTGACGATTCAGACGTTAAATGTACATGATCGATCATATGACGAGCAACAGATTCATCACGTAAAAAATGTTGTCCAAATTTTTTTTTAATTAAAATACCGTCAGAAAAAGATGCCACGCGGGAAATTCCTTATATTTTATTCCATTAACGCTTCTTTAAAGAAGTCATAATTTTCAAGTACACGTCCAATGCCATTAACTACACAAAAAAGAGGATCTTCAGCGATTTGCACCGGCAACCCCGTCTCTTTAGAAATCAAGCGATCAAGTCCTTTAAGCATTGATCCGCCTCCTGCCATCATGATTCCTTTATCAACCAAGTCTGATGATAGTTCCGGTGGTGTATTTTCAAGAGCAACGCGCACCACATCAATAATAGATGCTACGGTTTCCAGCAATGCCTCGTTTACTTCACCGCTGGTGATGGTGATCGTTTTAGGAACGCCTGAAACTAAATCGCGCCCTTTTACTTCCATGTTTTGTTTTTCAAGGTTTTGATCCAGAAGCGCTGATCCGATTTCAATTTTGATCACTTCTGCTGTACGCTCGCCAATCAATAAATTGTATTTGCGTTTCACATATTGCACAATTGCGCGATCCATCTCATCGCCGCCAACGCGCACCGATCGACAAAACACTACTGATTTGAGCGATATCACCGCAACTTCTGTAGTCCCGCCGCCGATGTCGACAATCATGCTGCCTGCAGGCTCCTGCACTGGTAATCCAGCGCCGATTGCAGCTGCCATTGGCTCAATAATAGTGCGTACAAAACGGGCACCCGCTTGTTTGGCTGAATCAGTTACCGCGCGCTTTTCAACTTGGGTAATTCCAGAAGGAACACCTATAATCATGCGAGGGCGAATTAAGGTATTGCGATCGTTGTGAACAACCTTAATAAAATAACGAAGCATGCTTTCAGTCAATTCAAAGTTGGCAATCACCCCGTCGCGCATTGGCCTACAGGCAATAATGCTTTCCGGTGTTTTCCCCAACATCTCTTTGGCTGCTTTACCGGCTGCAAGCACAATATTGCTATTAGCGCGAACTGCCACTACGGATGGTTCATTAAGAACGATCCCTTTACCACGCACGTAGACAACGGTGTTTGCCGTGCCTAAATCAATTGCCATATCGTTAGACAAAAGACCCTTAAATAATTTTGCCGGAAAAAACTTCATCCTTTTCCTTGTTGCTATGATTGGTTAAGACTTTTTTTATTTCAGAAAGCAAACTCTACTGCTAGAGAAATTTTGTGCGTTTTTGGAACATTATGTGCTGCGATAAATGCAACCGGCAGATCCCAATTCAATTCCACAATAGGTGCAAAGCGATGGCACGAATTCACTTTACCAAAATCATAAAAAACATTAAATGAAAAATCTTCCATGACCCATGATGATTTAAAATCACCGGTTAACATATCATTTTTTGGCGCATTCGCTAAAGCACACGGTTCGCTCGAATTGTCTTGGCCATGAGCCATAATGGTATATTGAATTCCCATGCCTAATCCCTCGCGCATGTTTTCTATGCGAAAGTAGGGGTAAAATGCACCGAAAAGACCCGGATCAATGTATGCTGTGCCGGTGGTAATACCAAAAAGTGGCGACCACACTTTATTCACGGTTTCCGTGTTTGTTTGCATAGTATTGTTTTCCACAGTTTGCACTTGAATGGTCTCTGGCGTTATTAAGGGAAAACGCACGAATCGGCGCCGTGCAAAGCGTTTGCTCAAACGTGCGAGATAACCTACTTTCCAGTCTTCTCTAATTTCAAATTCACCATCGGCGCTTACATATGCGCCATAAAAACCGTTACCGCCAAAAGGAATCGAGGCGGGATTGTTAACTTCACGCACTTGCCCTGCCGGTAACAATGCGCCCAAGCGCACTCCCAAGTTGATTGTTCTCATTTTATAAGCATAACAACGGGTCCAGTCAAAACGCATATATACGTCCAAGTCTCCCATGCCCATGTTGGAAGAATGACCGCAAGAGAGCTGGGCCAGTGAGAACATTTCACGGCGCGCTTCATCAAGGGCTACTGCTTGTTCAGCTGTAATGGCGCCGCTTGAGTTATTTGCATTGAGAGCATAGAAGATGCTTGAATTGATGCGCATCATCGCCCAATCAAAACCAATGCCCCAATGTTTTGTAATGCCAAATAATCCGCGAAAGCCAAAACCCTCAACTTGAAATTTGCCATTTAAATCCCATGGTATTTTGCTCACGTCTTGAAAAT
The DNA here is from genome assembly GCA_963707655.1 of uncultured bacterium. Lineage (GTDB taxonomy): Bacteria > Babelota > Babeliae > Babelales > Vermiphilaceae > JAKAUA01. The sequence goes on from OY970172.1 coordinate 988,010, forward strand.
CAAGCGGCAAAGGATTGGGAAGACCGGCTGCGACGAAACCCTGTGCCATTACTGCCTGATCAAAAGCGCCAAATATGAGCGGGATTCCCCCTTCATCGCCATCGGTCAAAAATGCTTCTTTAGCGGTAGCAAAAAAAAGATCGCAGGAACAGTGGTACGGATATTCTGCGATATACATGTAGGGCTTTTGAATTAATGGCATGAACTGATTATCAAACACCATGCTTGATATGCTCTGCATTAAGAATAAGTTAATTAAAAAAATTACTATGCGTTTTATCATTATTAACCCGTTTTTTTGCTCGTAGATTTTCGCTTCTTGTTGTCAATTTCAATTTATACTTTTAAGTGCGGGCCTTTCCGCAGAAGAAATGGCTCTGCCAGCCGGAGCCTTGGCGTAGGCTGGAGGAGAGAGGGGGATTCGAACCCCCGATCCCGTTATTCACGAGATAACCGCTTTCGAGGCGGCCGCTTTCGACCACTCAGCCATCTCTCCACATAAGCAACATGCACATTATCACGCCTTTATCATAACCAATTTTGATTTTTTTTAAAGAGTGATATTGTTGCGGAAGAAAATTTAAAATTTGTATTCATGCAAGATGGGGAAAATAGGAGTAAGTCCAGTTGCTTTTACTCTTGTTCATTTTAGAAAAAACTAATTCAAACAAAAAAATTAGGGGAGGATGTTTTTTTGACATCCTCCCCATTTTTTATTCTTTTATTTTTCAAATATTTTTTTGATTGCCGCTGCCGGACCCATCAATGAGCTTGCTTCATAAGGCAAGATAATCATCTTATCATCCTTGCCTTTAGTCATCTCAGGTAATACTTTCATGTATTCCATCGCGATTAAGTATGATAATGGGTCTCCATTTGGTACTGAGTGCTGAATCATTTTAATTGCTTGTGCTTCTGCTTCGGCAACTTTTAGACGAGATTCTGCTTCACCTTGTGCGCGTAAAATGCTCGATTCCTGTACCCCTTCAGCTTCAAGAATTGCTGCGCGCTTTTTACCTTCTGCTTCCAAGATTGCGGCACGGCGATCGCGCTCGGCACGCATCTGTTTTTCCATTGCATTGCGAATGTCTGCAGGCGGATTAACCTCTTGCAGTTCAACACGATTCACCTTAACGCCCCATTTATCAGTTGCTTCATCAAGGATGAGTCGTAATTTTTCATTAATCGCATCGCGAGAGACAAGCGATTCGTCAAGATCCAAAGAGCCAATTACATTACGCAAAGTGGTCTGTGTCAATTTTTCAATCGCCTCAGGCAAGTTTGAAACTTCATACACTGCTGCGCGTGGATCGGTTATTTGGTAATAGAGCAATGCGTTGATTTCCATGGTTACGTTGTCTTTGGTAATCACATTTTGCTTGGGAAAATCGTAGACAGATTCACGCAAATCTATACGACTCAAGATATGCGTGTAGCGGTGATAACGACGGCCATCAACATCACTTTTTACATAACTCCATACTACTTGGCGCGCAGAATCAACAAAAGGGGTTACAAAATGTATGCCGGGAGTCAAGATGCGGTCAAACTTACCCAAACGCTCAATGACCACGGTCTCCGCCTGACGCACCATCACTATTGCTTTGGCTACAAAAATAAGCAGAAAAAGCACTGCTACCGCAAAAAATATAAAGAAAATAATAGTCATATCAATCATGAAACAACTCCTTGATATAAAAAAATTAATCAATTGATTTAATAATTAGGTGGGCGCCTCGCACCTGCACCACCAACACCACGGTTCCTGCTGAAAATGATTCATCATGTAATGAGCGGGCGGTCCAGATTTCACCATTTACTCTCACCTGTCCCGTTGCAGGAGGAGTAATGGCTTCTGTTACCAGGGCCCTTTGTCCTTCGAGCGCATAGGCATTGGTGCGTGTGTCGGTGTGCTGTGCGCGCTTAATAAACAAATTGAGCGCACCAAAAGCAACACAGGATCCGATTAAAAAAATGATGCATTGTGCCGACAAAGAAAATTCTGTATAGGCGAGCAATGCACTTAACAAGCTTGATAGACAAAATGAAAGAAAGAAAAAAAGATTAGGGTTACCCGCTTCAAGAATCAAGAAGACAAAGGCTGTGATGAGCCAAAAAAATACTGTTATCATCATGACGCCTCCTGTGTAGCGTAAATTACGAATTTGTTTTAACAATTTTAGCAAAAAACAACATTCTTTCAATCAGAGATATTTAATTATTGCATAATCACTCTTCAATAAGTTATCACCTAAATATGAAGCTGCTTTAAAAAGGGTGGGGTAATATGAAGAGATTCATTATACATCTTGCGGTTCCTCTTGCAATTGCCCTTATGCTGCCCGGATGTCGACTTGAGCGCAACGCGGTGCGTCGTGTCTGCATTACTCAAAAACAAGATCAACTTTCGCAAAGCCTTGATATTGATGCGAGCAAATCCCTATTTGCCGAGCAAAAAGGAGCGCGTTGCATCACTATCTGGATACATGGCACACAGCTTTTTGCGCAAAAAACGTTTCAAGCTCTTTTTAATGAACAAGCGCAACTCAAGCACTTTGCCACACTCCCTTCAGACTGTGATTTAAGAACTATCGCAGACATTCTTATTCACAGTGCTCCGCGCACCTTTATTGCTGATGATTTTTATATATTCGGCTGGTCGGGGCTTCTCAGCTTCGCCGCACGCGACGAAGCGGCAAAAAGCTTGTATCGCGAAATACAACGCTTGCAAATGGAATATTGCGTTGCCTATGGCTATCAACCGTATATACGCCTGATCACCCATAGCCACGGCGGAAATGTTGCGCTCAATATGGCAAAATTGAGCCCTCCCAATGGCCCACATTTCTATATTGACCAGCTCATTTTATTAGCCTGCCCGGTACAAGAGCACACGAAACATGATATTAATCATCAAATTTTTAAACAAAGTTACTCGCTGTATTCACGACTTGATCTCATGCAGATTATCGATCCGCAAGGGCTCTATGGACCTGAGGGGTTGTGGCGCAGCGCCTTCTTATCGGAGCGCCGTTTTCCCTCGGATCAACGGGTGCACCAAATAAAAATCAAAATGCATAAAAGGGCCATTACCCATCATGAGTTCATTTTGCCGGCTTTCTTGGAGCAGCTTGCTATTGTTATCAATGAGATTGATATCTGGCAGCAACAAAAATCATTCAATATCCACAAAAATAAAGAAATTCGCCATCTTATTTCTATTGGAACAGGATCGCCCAGAGCTCGCAGCATAGGCTAGAAATTGCATTTTTCTTACTCCTCTATATACTAATACATAATAATCATAGGGAGTTTATTATGAAAATGTTTTCTGTTAGAAATGTTGTGGGTTTGTCGCTCACCGTATCAATGCTTATTGTCTTGGGGGGCTGCAAAAATCCTCTGAGAAAAGACCTCTTGAGGCAACCTCAAACTACTCTTGATAGCAGCGTTGCTGAGGCGGTAGAGGTGGCAAAAATAGCCCCTGAAGTCACGATTTGGATTCATGGCACCACGCTTACCCCAAAGGCAGTCATGCCAAACTTTTTTCATCGAAAAGCGGGTCTTAACCCGGCAATCATCTATGAAGAGCGGTACCATCTACGCAAAATAGCCAATGCTTTTGACACTCAAGACCAGGAGCTTTTTCCACTTGAGCATTTTTATATATTCGGCTGGAACGGCAAACTTAATTTTGAAGAGCGCAAAAAAGCAGCGCAGGAGCTTTGCTATGAGCTCATGAATCTGCATGATTTTTATCGGGAAAAATATGATATTGCGCCGCGAATACGCATTATTACTCACAGTCATGGGGGCAATGTTGCCCTGAACTTGGCCAAAGTAAAAGAGAAGAATCACGATTTCGTGGTATCGGAACTTATCATGCTCGCCTGCCCTGTGCAAGCAGAAACAATGCATCTGGTAAATGACCCGCTCTTTAAAAAAGTTTACTCTTTTTACTCCGAGAGCGATTTGATTCAAGTTATTGACCCGCAAGGGTTATATCATAACACGGTCCCGGCGAACGGGCTCTTTTCAAAGAGACTGTTTCCGCAATACCCACAAGTACATCAAATAAAAACAAAACTGGGCAACCGTGGACTGGCTCATATTGAATTTCTTATGATTAAATTTTTGCGTCACATGCCCACCATTATGAAAGAAATTGCTGAGAATCACGGTGACCAAAATAACTTCCTGTCCGTTTCAATACAAACAAAAAAAATTGGAGCCTTTCACCGGCACCATGCGAGTAAGATCATAGTAACCGACGAATGGCAGCAACAATCGCCGAAGCATCAATCTGCTTAAACGCAAGAAGTTCACTAGATTTTTGCCTGAGCGGGCAAGCTTGTTAACTGCTAAACATTCAATAATGCACAACATGAGCTAAAAACTAGCATTCATTTTACTTTTTATATAATAATACAGAGTAATTACTGAGGAGTTTGTTATGAAAATGTTTTCTTATAAAAACTTTACCAGTCTATTGCTCGCTGTTTTGGTGCTCATTCTCTTGGTCGGCTGCAAAGGTCCCCTGAAAAATAACATCTTAGGACAGCCGCAGACCACTCTTGATACTACTGCCGAATTAGTACAATCGACAAAAATACCCACGGAAGTCACGGTGTGGGTTCATGGAACCGCTCTGGTTCCGCAGATTATGCCAAATTTTTTTTATCGCAAACAGGGCTTCCACTCTGCACTCATCTATGAAGGGCGGTATCACCTGCGCAAAATCGTCAATAGCTTGCACGCTCAGGCTCCTGAGCTTTTCCCCCTTGAGCATTTTTATATTTTTGGCTGGAACGGCAAACTTAATTTTGAAGAAAGAAGAAAAGCAGCGCAAGAGCTCTATTATGAACTTATGAATCTTCACGATCTTTATCGCGAAAAATGTGGGGTTGCGCCGCGAATTAAAATGATTACCCACAGCCACGGCGGTAATGTTGCCCTTAATTTGGCAAAAGTAAAAGAGAAGAATCAGGATTTTGTGATATCGGAATTAATCATGCTTGCCTGCCCCGTGCAGGCAGAAACAATGCATCTGGTGAGTGATCCACTTTTTAAAAAGATCTACTCGTTTTATTCAGAAAGCGATTTAATTCAAATTATTGATCCCCAGGGACTTTATCACAACAAAATGACAGCGCATGGGTTATTTTCAAGTCGACTGTTTCCACAGTATTCACATGTGTGCCAAATTAAAAGCAGACTGGGGAATCGTGGGCTGGCTCATATCGATTTTCTTCTGATGAGATTCATTAGCAATATGCCCGCCATCATGAAAGAACTTGCCCAAAGACAGAAGACTGATCAAAGCGGTTTTTATGCACTTTCAATACCAACAAGAAAAAACGGGCCATTTCATAGACGCAAAGTAAATAAATTTACTCTAGCTTGTGAACAGCTGCCACAATCGCCGCGGCATCAATGTGCTCAAACGCTAGCAGCTCGGCAGCCTTGCCCGAGCGGGGTAGCATGCTGACAGCCAAGCATTCAACAGAAATATTGGTGTCTTTGAGCGCGTATACTACCGCCTGTCCCAGACCACCTTCCAGGTAATGGTCTTCAACAGTGATAATACGTGAACCGGCCTGTGCAGCAACTTTTTTTATTGTTTCACCGTCGAGTGGCTTGATGCTATATAAATCAATCACGGCGACTGCTATTCCTTGTGCGGCCAATTGGGCATATGCTTTTAATGCTTCAAAAAGAGTTACTCCTGCACCGATAATGCAGGCCTTGTCCTGTTCGCTTTGACGCAGTACCTTGCAACCGCCAATAACAAAATTTTCGCTCTCATCGTAGAGCACAGGGGTATCCATGCGTGTTGTTCGCAGATAGGAAATGCCCTGGTTATATTCTACCATGCATGTCACCAAGCGGGCGGTGCTCACCGCATCTGCCGGATATAAAATTGCCGAGCCGGGCACGGTGCGCATAAATGCAATGTCTTCCAGCGCCATCTGCGAAGGGCCATCTTCACCAATAGAAACTCCCGCATGTGAGCCCACCAAGCGTAATTTTGATTGGCCAATTGCAGCCATTCTGATCTGGTCGGCTGCACGACTAAAAAATGCACCGAATGTTGAAATAAATGGCACGGCGCCACGCTTTTCAAAACCAACCCCCATGTCTACCATGTTCTGCTCAGCAATAAAACATTGCACAAAACGTTCGGGAAATTTTTCTTCAAAAATATCGGCAAATGTTGAATTGGCAACATCTCCGTCCAAAGCAACAATTTTTTTGCACGCTGTTCCCAATAGAGCCAATGTTTTGCCATATGCTTTGCGCGTGGCGATCATTTCATTTTTTCTGTAGCCGGGCGTCGGCAACTGAAATCCTACACATCCATGTTCTTCTACTGCATCGGGTGAAGGGGGTAATTCTTGCTGCAACTTAACGGTGTCCGGATTAAACGAGGCAGCAAAATGAAAAAATCCCTTCAGTTGAGTCAAGATGCCGGGTAGTTCATCTTTTTTAAATGCTTTGCCATGATAACCTTGTTTGTCGGCAACTTCAGGAACCCCATAGCCTTTTATTGTCTTGGCGATGATAACGGTTGGATGGGAGTGTTCAAGCGCTTCTCGCGCTTTATCAAGAGCAGACATAATTTGTTGCATGTCATGACCATCGATCACTAAGGATTTCCATCCAAAAGCAGTAAACTTATCTGCGTAACGCTGTGCATGGTGAGCGTGCATTGTTTCGCTGCTTTGGCCCAGTCTATTGCAATCAATGATAGCTACCAAGTTATGTAATTTATAAAATGCGGCCAATTCTGCTGCTTCCCAGACAGAGCCTTCAGCAATTTCCCCATCTCCCAATAATACATAGGTAGTAAAAGGAATTTTGAAGCGATTTGAATAAAGGGCCATACCGGCACCAATAGAAAGGCCGTTGCCCAATGATCCCGTTGCGGCTTCCGTGTAGGGAAAGCGGGGGGTAGGATGCCCCTCAAGGGGAGAATTAAATGTTCTGTATCCCATTAATTCATCTTTAGGGAACGCGCCTGCTTCTGCCCAGGCTGCGTATAAAAGAGGGGCCGCATGCCCTTTTGATAGAATAAAGCGATCATTAGTGGGGCAATTAAAGTTGGCCGGGTTGTAGCGCATCGCATAAAAAAAAAGCGCTGAAATTAGATCAGCGGCTGAAAGACAGGAAGTTGGATGGCCGGAACCGGCTTCGCTTGTCACCTGCAATGAAGAAACGCGAAGTTTGTACGCCTTATGTTCTAAAACATTTCTGATCTGATGCTTATTAGGCATTACGTATCACCTTTTTTAATGGCACAATAAAAATCTATTAAATATTGTTTTCACGCTAGCAATAGATCAGCAAAATTGCAAGATGCGGTGTGTGGCCAAGAGATGGCATTATTATAAGGTTAACCTGCGGCTTCTGCCACTATGTTTTGGTTTCGATCGGTTTGGTATAGGTTGTTTCGCTTGCTTTTTTTCACGCATAGAAAAAATCAGATAGCTATATTCCATTTTGTTATAGTGAAATGCTTCAGGGTTGTTTTTTATAGCTGCATCACCCATGTTGGCATACCAAAACGTCAAGGCATTGATCTGTTCGATTGAAATGTTCCTTTTTCTGTGCTCAGACACAAACTCACTCACTACAATTTGTGGGTCCGTGTTTTTAAAATAGTCCTGTGCTGCGCGAAAGTCTTCGTCATCCATAGCATAAATGTTAACAAAACAGAAAACGGGAAGGAGGAGTATTACATACCATTTCATGAAAAAAACCTTATGTATAAGACTTCAGCGAATGAATGAAAAATCTGTCAAAACCTTACGTTTGAATAAGAAAGACTCCGATTCTGCTCATTACTCAAAAAAAGTCTTTTATATTCGAGCAAAAGAATAATTTACCCAACCTCGCTGTTCTTGTCCATTCCTGAAATAAGAACGAGGACAAATATTGAGATGAAATTAATAATAGTCTATACTATCCAAATATCATCTTATTTTGACTTATCTTTGTGCCCGTAGCTCAGCTGGATAGAGCGACAGACTTCTAATCTGTAGGTCGTAGGTTCGACTCCTACCGGGCACACCACTTTCCAGTTTTTACTGTTTCCAATATCTCATTAAATACCGGTTTCAGCTGTATATCGAGCTTTTCATCTTTATAAGAGCAGTTCGAAACTAGAATATTGATCAATCGGCGTTTTTGTTCCGCATCTTGCTTTTGAAACAGTACAATCGCCTTTCTTGAGAGTTCTAAGACCAGATTCGCATTTTCAAGATAATTCTTATCGGCTCTTTGAAGCGCCAGAAGCTTTAAAGCTAAACGCTCTTTTTCTTCTATCCATTTTGATGCATGAGACTGCCAGAATTCTTCACTAATTTTTTTATCAATTTTATCCAGATATGCTTGATCGATTCTGTTCTGAAGAAATTTTATTTGTCGCTCTGTTTGTTGAACCAGCTTATTATGATAATCAACCTTTTCCTTTAAGCTCGATCGAAGACTCTCCATAATGATTTCCCGAGCTTGCTCTGAAATAGCTATATTTCTTAATATCCCCTCAAGCTGCGTTTCAAGAATCTCTTGCTTCAAATAAACCTGCTGACAGTTGCCTTTATGACCGGTACATCTGTAGTAGATATATTTCTCTTTTTTTATTTCGGCAGTTAAAGAACAACCGCATATACCGCATCTGATTAAATTGGTATAAGGAAATAGGCCTTTTCTTGATTTGTTTTTGTATGGATTCTTAAGCATTGTCTGAACTTTATGAAATAGCTCCTTACTCACAATAGCTTCATGAGAGGCATTTTCATACCGTTTCCCTCTCCAAGAAAAAACCCCGGTATAGAAATCATTTTTTAAAATGATTTCTACATTGCTGCTGTAAAAATTTTTACCATTTCTATAGATCATGCCATCAGCAAGCATCTTTTTGCGTAAATTGAGTAAAGAGTAAGATCCTGTTGCATATAATTCAAACATTTTCTTAATGAATAGTGCAGCATCAGGGTCAACAACGATAACCTTTTTACCATCAACTTTGGCATTCAAATAACCATAAGGAGCAATCGATGGGTAAGTTCCCTGAGCAGCTTTTTCCTGCATACCCTTTTTCACTTCTTCTGAGAGATTATCGATGTAATTTTTGGCCATCAAGGCCTTGATGCCAAAAATGAATTTTTCATTAGAGCGAGATTCTCGGCTTAGAGTAGAGTTTTCTTTCACAAGGTGAATTGTAATATCCGTTTGTGAAGTCAACTTATCAATTAAAGCATAATCAGACATGTTACGTGTAAGTCGATCTGTTTTTTCAACAAGAATGTGTTTTATGGACTGATCTTCATGAATAAGATTCAGCATTTTGTTGAACTGTGTACGCCCGGTCTTTTTTGCAGTTTCAACATCAGTAAATTTCCCCACAACCGTATAGCCATTCTTTAGGGCATACTCATTCAAGATCTTGAGTTGGGCGGGTATGGAAAACCCTTCGGCTTCTTGGTCTTTAGAGGAAACTCGAGCATAAATGAGCGCTTTGTTCATAGCTGTATACCTTATTTGCTCAAAATTCCTATTTTTTTGTCCTCTTCCAGGTGGTTTTTGATCGCTTCAACCACCAATTCCTTCATAGTTTTACCTTTAATGGCGGCAAAAGCTTTAAACTTTTTATGGTCTTCTTCAGGGATATCAATGGTAATTCGAGATAAATTTTGTTTTTGCATAAAAAAATCCAATATTTACGAGACATTTTAATAGCTAATGATACAATAAAGATATAAAGAAATAAAGAAATACTTGGGGGTTTTGTGAATATATTCAGATATATATCGAATTTATTTGATAAGGGCGTCAATTTAAAGCCCTCTATTGAGAAAAAAATCACTATCAATAATGAACCTGATTCTAAAGAGACACGCAAAAAGAGTGCTCAAAGGGTCAGAAATATCTATGATCCCTTGTCTACCAAGCCTTATAAGCTAAGTCGTAGCAAAATAGAGCTTTTCATGCGTTGTAAGCGTTGTTTTTATATTGATCGTCGATTAGGAGTTGGGCATCCTGACGGATATCCATTTTCTCTAAATATTGCAGTCGATGAACTTTTGAAAAAAGAATTCGATATTTTTCGTCTAGAACAAAAGCCGCACCCTCTCTGCCTCGAAAATAATGTAAATGCGATTCCATTTAAGCACGAAAACTTAGAAAGCTGGCGTAAATCGCTCCATGAGGGCGTTCAATACCATGTTCCTAATACAAATCTTCTCATCCATGGTGGCCTTGATGATGTTTGGATTAATCAGGATACTGGTGAACTTCTAGTCGTTGATTACAAAGCTACCTCAAAAAACGGAGAAATAACTCTAGATGCCGATTGGCAAATTGGTTATAAGCGCCAAGCTGAAATCTATCAGTGGCTTTTACGTAAAAATGACTTCACGGTATCTAATACTGCCTATTTTGTTTACTGCAATGGTAAAAAAGACATGCCACTGTTTGATAAAAAACTGCACTTTGAGGTTACCTTACTGCCTTATGTAGGGAACGATTCGTGGGTGGAAGAAGCAGTTAATGGAGCTTACAGATGTCTTCAAACTAACACTATCCCTGCAGCAGAAAAGTCATGTGACTATTGTCAGTATTGGAACGGTGTCACTAACCACTTAATAAAATAACCATCAAATTTAAAAGATGTATTGATAAAGTAAATATGATCTCTCCAAAACACCTCAAAGCTACTTATTTTTCCTCAAAAGGACTATTTCATAACCTTTCTAGCTTTACAAGCTTGGAAAATCGGATAGCCAATCTTCCTGAAATTGAACGTGGAGATGCCTTTGAAGTCTTTGCTGAGGCCTATCTCAAAACCCAATCCCTTCATCAAGTCGAGGAGATATGGCCAGAAAAGTCGCTGCCTCAAAGTCTACGTGAATTACTTAATATTCCTTCTGACGCTGGTATCGATGGGGTTTTTAAGACATCTTCTGGTCATTATAAGGCTTACCAGGTTAAGTTTAGGTCGAACAGAGGCTCTCTAAGCTGGGGTGGTGATAGTTTGGGTAATTTCTTTGGTCAGGCTGATAGAGTGAGTGAGCGAATACTTTTTACCAATTCAATGGATTTATCCGATCTAGCTGCCTCTCGCGTCAATTTTTATTCTATCAAGGGGAATGAGCTAGATTGCCTTGAGCCTTCAGATTTTAAAACCATAGAAGATTGGCTTAAAACGGGAGTTGCTCGACGAGAAAGGCTAAAGCCCAAAGACCATCAGCAACAAGCTATAAATGCGATTATAGATGAACTTAGCGTAAAAGATCGAACGACGGCTATTATGGCGTGCGGAACTGGCAAAACCCTTGTCGCGCTTAGAGCTGCTGAAAAACTTCAAGCCAAGACGATCCTGGTTCTGTTGCCATCACTTGCCTTAATAAGGCAGACGCTTCATGATTGGGCGCGGGATCATGGCTGGGAGAAATTTCACTTTTTATGTGTTTGTTCTGACCATACTGTCGTTAATGATGAAAGCGAAATGATCTTGTTTCAGCGAGATTTAGATTTTGCTGTTACAACTCAACCGGAAGAAATTGCAGCTTTTCTCAACAATGGTAATGTAGCGCCTAAAATTATATTTTCTACCTATCAATCCTGTCGAATGGTAGCCCAAGCGATGCCAGGCAATTTTGCTTTTGATCTAGCTATTTTTGATGAAGCACATAAAACAGCTTCTCGTTTGGCGACAAATCATGCTTTTGCGTTAAGCGAAAACAATATTGCAATCAAGAAGAGATTATTTTTAACTGCAACACCCCGACACTATAACATTGATGTAAAAGACAAGTTTGGGGATAACCAGCTAGTTTTTTCGATGGATGATGAGACTATTTATGGCCGTGTCGTGTATAAACTTTCATTTAGAGCTGCCGTTGAGCAGGGCCTCATCTGTGATTACAAAGTACTTATCTCCGTAATCACCTCTGATATGTTGAATCGCGAGCTGCTTAAGCGTGGCGAGGTATTGATTGATGGTGATATCATCAAGGCGCAACGCATTGCAAATATTTTAGCGATACAAAATGCCGTAGAACAATATGGCGTTAAGCGAATCTTCTCCTTCCATAGTTCGATATCAGCGGCTAAATCATTTACCGCTAAAACCAATGAAGGCGTAGGCGCATACCTGACTGATTTCGCGACGATGCATGTGAGCGGTGAGATGTCGTCAAGCAAGCGAGATGCTATTTTGAGTGAATTTCGCGATGCAGAGAAGGCACTAATTTCAAACGCTCGTTGTTTAACTGAGGGTGTAAACGTACCAGCAGTTGACATGGTTGTTTTTGTTTCACCTAAGAGAAGTAAAGTTGATATTGCACAGGCTGCCGGTCGTGCAATGCGTAAGCATCCAGGCAAAGAGCGTGGCTATATTTTGATCCCATTATTCATGCAAGACGCAGGACAAGAAGAGCTAGAGCAGGCGCTTGCAAAAACAAAATTTGATACAGTCTGGGACGTGCTTCAGGCAATGTGCGAACAGGATGAGAGTTTAGTGGAAATTATCGCTAAGCTCAGAGAAGCTCGTGGCAGGATACTTGGTGTTAATGATAGTAGGCTGAGGGAGCGCGTAGAGATACTTGGACCAGAACTCGCCTTAAAGAGCTTGCGTGATGCAATTACAACAAGGATGATTGATAGGCTTGGTTTATCTTGGGATGAAAGATTTGGACAACTGGTTAGATTTAAAGAAGAGAGTGGCCATTGTTTGGTCCCTAATCGATATCCAGAAAATCCTGGTCTTGGGCAATGGGTACAAAAAAATCGATGGGATTACAAAAAAAATGCGCTGGGATCTGAGCGTATTAAAAGATTAAACGAGATAAATTTTGCGTGGGATTATGAGGAGGCAATATGGAATACACGATACTTAGATCTTTGTCATTTTCAACAAATTAACGGTCATTGTAATGTGCCTCGTAATTATCATGATAGGCAGTTGGAATATTGGGTAGGCACTCAGCGAGTTTCCTATAAAAAAGGTAAGTTATCCAGTATTCAGATAAAACAGTTAGAAAAAATAGGGTTTGTCTGGGATTGTATTGAGGAAAACTGGCATAGCAACTATTCGATGCTCGCTGAATTCAAACAAAAAAATGGTCATTTTGTCGTTCCAAAAGATACGCGCGAGAATAAGCAATTAGCTACTTGGGTTTCTGCTCAGAGAAAACTTCAGAAAAAAGGTAATCTATCTTCAGAAAAAATTTATTTACTTGAACAAATTAACTTTATGTGGGATCCGGTAAAGGCAATCCTCGAGGAGAGATTTTCCCAAATACTAAGTTTTTTTGAAAAAAATGGACACTGTAATGTTCCCGACAGCTATGACGAGATAGTTCCTGGATTGTGTTCCTGGCTTCGGTCTAGAAGAAATTTATATCGGAAAAATTTGCTAGATATTGATCAGATAAAACGCCTAGAGGAAATGAAAATTAAGTGGGACCCTTTTGATGCTAATTGGGAAGAGCAATTCGAAGCTTTAGTTCTTTACAAGTCGAAGAACGGCCATACCTCTGTGTCTAAAAAATATCATGAAAGCCCATCTTTGGGATTATGGGTGTTACGTCAACGATCAAAATATCGTGAGGGAAGCCTAGCAAAAGAACGCGTTGAGCGACTAAATAGCTTGGGCTTCGAGTGGGAATTGCCTAAATTAAAAAAGGACGTTGTAGCACAAGAAAGAAAGTCATATTCTGAGATTTGGGAAGAAAGATTTATCTTGTTGCAGCAATATAGAGATATCCATAATCATTGTAATGTACCTCAAAATTATCAAGATAAATCGCTTGCCATGTGGGTTGGAACGCTGCGTACACTCTATAACAAAAGGAGTCCACGACTTTCGGCTGAAAAAATCAAGAAGCTTGATGCCATTGGATTCGACTGGGAGCCTACGACATCTCAGTGGGAAAATATGTTCTTAAAATTGCGTGAATTTAAACGCGTTTACGGACATTGTAATGTGCCGAGAAGCCAACGGCTTCTTGCTACATGGGTGGGCGTGCAACGTAAGCAGCATAAGAAAAATAGCATGATCCCTACCCGCATAAGTAGATTGAATGAAATCGGTTTTATATGGGACGTTAAAAAAGAATACTGGCATAAAATGTTTCATGAATTAAAGAAATTTATTGAAATTAATGGGCACTGTAATGTTTTTAGAACAGGCAAGCTGGGCAATTGGGTTGCAAACCAGAGAGGTAATTATAAACGAGGAACGTTACCGTCTGCTCAAATTAACAAACTTAATGAAATAAATTTTGTTTTTGTCCCCTATGCTACAGCTTGGGAGAAAAATTATAGTGATTTATGCCTGTTTGTTAGGGAAAATGGGCATTGCATAATTACGTCTGAAACCCTTGTGAGTTCCCCACTCCTTACTTGGGCTCATAACCAACGTTCTGATTACAAAAATGGGAACCTATTCATAGAACAAATTAAAAAACTTAATGATATTGGTTTTGTTTGGGATTTCTTGGCTTATAAATGGGAAAAAAACTTTGAGGAGTTGCTGAAATTCAAAAGTGTTCATGGGCATTGCAACGTTCCTGGTAAGTTCAAAGAAAACATTTCCTTATCTCATTTCGTTGTTGCACTTCGTAAAAATTATAAAAAGGGAATTTTGTCTAAAGAACAGGTTAAACGGCTAAATGATCTCGGCTTTATTTGGGATGTTTTAGAAGAGCAATGGGAAAAGAAATATCAAGACTTAATCAAGTTCCATGAAATTTATAGCCACTGCAATGTTCCAAATGATTATAGTGATCAAGGGTTACTCTCTTGGATAAAAAATCAACGTACTTATAAAAAATTAGGCAAGTTATCTCCAGAGCGAGTTTGCAAACTAGATGCAATTGGGTTTGTTTGGTATGTATTAGATACTTCTTGGGATGATGCATTTACAGCTTTATGTTTATTTAAGAACACTTATGGGCACACTAAAGTTCCTGCAACGCGCGTTATTAACAATATTGCTTTAGGTAATTGGGTCAGAACGCAACGTGCAGCTCATCAAAATAATAAGCTTACTAAAGAACGTTTTGAAAAATTACAGAGCATAGATTTTTCTTGGGCCATTATGGCACGATCTCAAAAACAAACATCCAAACTATCTATGGAGTAGTTTTTTAAGCGCAACAATTTCTTCTGGCGCTAAATCGAATTCTTTGTTTTTATCTAATGATCTCATTATTTCTCCCTGCCTATATTCATCTACGCTGCCATAGCTGGTGAATGTTGTTAATGGATTATTATGACCTATATTTTGACTCCATACCTTAAATTCTTCAGGAGTTTTGCACAACTTGTAACCTAATTGAGCTACGGTGTGACGAAATGAATGCGGATTGTAGTAGGTTAGTCCAGCATTGTGAAATGCCTCTTCTATCACTTTTCTCAATGATGTAGTTGATTTCCATGGAGTCGAACCAAGCAGCGTCCTGCTGAATTTATCATTAGCGCCCAGTGACAATGCGGTACAAGGAAATAATGGAGCTTCATCATCAAATAGCTTTTCCTTCTTTAAGAAATTTACCCACTCAATGAAGATTTGCTTAAGGAAATCGCCTACAGGAAAAAAGTAGGTAATAATCATCTTGCTGTTTTTTGTTTTTACCTCGTCCGGACGTTGCTCTATGCGTTGCTCGTCCAAAAGTATGTGCTTAAGTTTGAATGAAGCTACTGCCTGAATTCTTGCGCCACTAATGGCCATAAAAGCTATGAGAGCACGGTTCCTTTTTTGAATCTCAGTTTCTGCCGGCATGCTTTTTACCACATGTTCTATTTGTTCCAAGGTAGGGTAACGTTTAGGTTTTTGAGTTCTTGCTATTCTGATGTCTTTATCTTGTAATTTGAAATACGCAATTTCACATGAGCGTATTCTGCTTCTGTACCCAGGCTGCGTCACCAGCCACTTGAAAAAGTCACTTAGGCTTCTTGTGGCATGTAGCAGGTAGGTTTTACTGACAAGCGTTTCCGTGCGTTTTGATTTCTTTTGCATAAGATGTTTTTTGAATCCGATAGCGTCATTCTTGTTAAATAACTTGAAGCTTTTAAAGCCTGTGTATTCCTCATAAATATACAGGTAATTTTGGATGTTAATAGCAGTTGAGCTGCTCTTGCCATTAGCCTCCTTTTCCCATTCCAAATACTTACGTTTAATTCGTTCGTTTTCAGCGTTATATTTGATCATTTTAGTCTCCTTTTATTTGATGGTGGTAGCGGGGGTGTTGTCACACTCTATTAAATTTTTTTGCTCTAGCCCTTCTATATGGAAAATTTTCGTAAAGGTATCTATTTTTGAAGGCGATATTGTTCTATTGATGCTCGATCCACATATCTCACATATACCAACGAGATTTGTTCGTTTATTGTTATGGTGAATACGGACTTTGTTATCTTTGGTGTACCTTGCCTTCTGGCATTTGCAGCAGAACAATTGGTTTTCAGCGCAAGGTTTTTTTCTGCCAGCATTTCTTACACTTAGAAAGTCGATTAAATCTTGTCCCCATATCAAGTACGGTAGTTGATCATCTATTTTCTTGAGCCCCGTCTTTAACCAGTCGCTAATGGTACCTTTATCAACCTTGAGAAGCTCTTTGATCTCTTCTATGGAATAGGAGTTTGCGCTTCTGATGATTCTTGTATTAAATCTTTTCCGAAACTTCTTTACGTTTTTCTGCTTTTTCTTGTACATCTTTCATATCCCACTCGAGCAATAAATCAAAAAGATCAATTAATGGCTGGATATCAGATTTGATTTCTAGCCTATCTCCTTGCTGAGTTATGCTTTGCTTTTTTATGTCCATCGGTACTACTCAACAAAATTTAGAATGCGCTATTAATGATTGCTTCATATTTGCGTATGACAACATCTTCAATTGCTGTCGCAATCTCTTTGTTGATAGGATGAAAAATGGGCATACTACTGTTTAATGTTTTTCGAGTTGGGTAGGTCAACCTATAACCACCTTGTGGGCGTGTATATATTCCTATGGAAGCAAAATAAAATAAGCTATCGAACGTGAAGCTTGCAAACGCTACAAGGCCGTCCTTTGGCTTGAGTGGAATTATTTGTATTTCTGATACCTTGTCTTTCATAATCTTTACCTTTTGGGTTAAGGGTTAAGCTTTAACTGAAGACAAGGTAATAAAAAGGGTTCGGGCCCGGCTGGGCCCAGAATTAACAGAGATATTTTGGATTAATTTGAACAGTATCATCCTTGATAAGAAGAAATTCTGGATGACCCAACTTGGCTACATTCTTGTTTATGCTACGACAAATCTCATAAATATCCGGACCTTCCTTTGCGTGATCGTTGTTCATAATCTTTTCGCTAATAGTTTCAAATTTTAAGGCTCTTTTTTTGATAAAGCTGTCGCCAGGAATTAGCATTTTCAAAACGATACGCGAATCACTATTTTTTTTGAAATTCGTTGATCCATCATTAATTTTAAGCTTGCCATTATTAGGGTCATAAGAAATTGTGTATTTCACTTTTTCTTGAGTTACAGCTAATTGCCTCTCAAAAAAATCAATCGTATATCTTAAAATACGATTCATATGAACTCGCAAATCAGGAATATTTTCTTTCTTTAGTTCTTGCTTGCCTTGACCATAATTGATATAGATGCGTGCTAGCTTATCCCAGCTATACCAAATGCGAGTTTGTTGAATATCTTCAAGGCGATTTTTTTCGCTATTCCACAAATAGAAACTTGGTGTAAAAATACATTCTTGCACTCTCCCTTCTTCATCTAAAACTGCGCTTTTTTTGAGAAGACATTTTGCCTCTTTCGAGTGATTTTCTGCCAATGACCAAACAAAATCTCTTAATATTCTGTATTTAGCTATCATAGGATTACTAATTGCCGCCATGTTGCTATCGCGATATAGTTCGAAAGCAAAAACATCATTGAATATAGGGTGGTAGTTTTTGCCATATTTTTTTGTTTGGTAATCCCTATATTCATAATATGCCAACTCCATTTCATATTCTGCTGCTTCCGTTAGATCTTGTAATAGCTGAGCATTATTTTTTGCTTCCCCGAGTATTTTTGTATTTATATGCCCCAGGTCGACATTTTTATCGTACTCAGCCATAAAGTCATAGATGAGCAACCCAAATAAGTTAGGATCATCGATCTGATTATTGCAGAGTGATTGTAGTTTATTAACATTAGACTGGTTTTGTTGCATCTTCTTTACCTCTTAAAATACGTTTTTTATATTCTAATCGGTAAAAGTAGATTCTCTAAGCAAAAAGTACCTGTTCTATCGCATTTATGTTAGTCTGTTCGAAGGTAAAAGTTCTAAAATAGTCCGATAGGGCACACCAGCCTTCGCTTATTAGTCGCCAAGGCTATGGCGGACAGGCCGGGGGCAAGATAGAGCTCGGCGAAAGCCTGAAGAAGCTCGTGAGAGCGAAGACAGGCAAGCTTCGTCTGGCTGCCGCCAGCAACTTTTTCACCCATTCTTTGCATCTTCATAAATCCTTGGTATATCTACTAAGACTTTTTTTATAGGAATCTGACCTTTAGGGAGAACTATGAAGATTATCATTCTGATCAGTATCTTACTACAAATAGTGGCTATCCAAGCGGTATATCCCAATCGAGAGTTGACGACAAACTGGGATACCTCAACGCGAAATCGAGGCATATCACAAAATAGTCTTGCTAAGATGAACCGTGCTCAATATATAAAAAATATTGCCGGTATCAACAGCCATTCTTCTTTCACTCCCTCTCACATTACATCCGGAACACCTGCATACACGATGCTGCATGAGCCGCACAAATGCGCATCGTGGCAGGGGAGTGACTATTGGAATGCAATTGTCCAGGCATTCGGGCTTAAAGCATCAATAGACAAGAATTATTATATTCCGTTCGGACTGCGTGAGTATGGCTATACTAGTGATTCACAGATTTTGTATATTCATGACGACAATATAATCCGCATTATGCAGCAGGGGAAACTTTATGATTACGACAATTTCTGGTGCTTTATTAGCCAGTTTGATTCGTATGAATCAACACTGTTGCAACTGTTTAACAATGGCACGCAGCGCAGCCAGCTTTCTCAAAAAGCGCGGCAGAAAATGCAACAAGAATGCACTCGCATTACTGAAAAACAACTGACAAAAGAGCGGGAGCAACAGCAGCGGTATCAGGAAGAATCGGTACGAAAACATTTTCAAGGAGAGCTTCCAGTAATTGAAGATTCAGTTGATGAGCAACAAGAATTGCATGATATTGCCCATACATATAATTTGCATAACAAAAATCATTATGAAACGCGTCTGGCTGCCCTTGAAGATGTGGTAAGTAATAGCAGATATACCCGTGACGTGTACACTCTCGATGATGATGTGATAAGGATTCTGTCACAATCAGAATGCGATGCCAAACAATATACGACCAATTATGGCAATCAATTGCAGCAAGTCATTCACCGTGAATGCATCGATATTGTCTCGCAAACAGCGCAACTCTCTGTCCGCTCTCCTCTTTATGATTATAAAAATTCATTAGCTAATTTTACCGATTCGGCGCGTTCATATAACCAGGAAGGCTCATCTGGCAAAGCGATGCAAATCAATGATTTTTGCTATGCATTGCTCGATTATGGCTCAGCCATTGTTGAGGGCATTGCCTGCGGTGTCATTGGTGCAGCCAAAGATATGATTAACCATCCAGTTCAAACAGCATTGTGCGTGGTGGCCAGTGAATATGTGTTGGCCTATCAATTACTTAAAGTCACCACCAACCTTGCCTCCATCGGTATATGCTATGCCTTTGATAAAGAAGCCGGCGCGCAACAATGGCATGATTATATTGAGCCAATAACGAATGTGATCAGCGCTATCAACAATAAAGAGGTAACGCTGCGAAACGGCATTAAAGGAGTTGTTGCCGTTGGCACCGGCATATATGCGCAAGGCAAGATGCTGAAAGGTCTAAACTCTTTTTATAGCACAACAAAAGCAAAGGCTTTTGAGTTTGTCAAAAACAATCCGTTGGTAACTCCGACTGAATATATGTCCACTCCTGAGGGAGTATTATTTAAGGCTATACGCAATGCTCAAGAAGGATTGAATGATATTTCAGGAGAGGTTAAATCAGCATTAGATGGTATCAAAAATGACTTGAAGATGCGTTTCGAACAGCGAAGCTTGCAGCACATGTTTAGTCGGCATGCAAAGGATTTTGGAATATGCAAAGCGTGGAACAAGGCCACAGCCGTCGAGTTTGAAAAAATAATTTTTGACCACATAAACACTGTTCACCCGATTAAAGGTACTTATCGTGGTGTACAAGAGGTTTTGCATTATTTTGATAAAAACAGCGGCCTTAATGTTATGACGGATAAGGCCGGATCTCTTATTGGCGGATGGAAGTTAAGTGAAGATCAAATTAAATATCTCTTGTCGACTGGAGCGCTAAAATAACATGCCTGAATACTTTGACATCTCACTTATCATCGGAAAAAGTGAACTACAAAAACAGCAATTACAGGATTTTTTATTACACACCTTTAATCTACACGAAGAAGAAAACGATAGCCTTCGCAATGAAATTTCAGCATTCAAAAATGTTATTCTTACCATCTATGAATCAGAGGAAATTAATTTTATAGAGTTTGGTATAAGTATTCCGAAATGTGTTTTTCATAAAAAATCATTTGATAGAGAGTTTAATCCTATTGATTTATTTATTACGCGTTGTCTGAAAGAATGCAAATTCATTCGATTCGCTTTATGTAGTTATGAAATGAATGCATACTATATCGGCAAATTACAAAGAATTGAAGATTTCACCCCGCTTTTTTTAGCGCATTTTCCTATCACTTACTCAAAAGACCTGCACAATGAGTCATTTTCAAAAATAATTAATACAACGGCGCAGGACATTTTTGTTTAATGTGTTCAATAAAATGGTTGCTTATGTAGCGAGGTAAGGCCATGCAAAATAGATTAACGAATGAAGAAGCTTTTAATTCCATGAGGCTTTTTTTGGAAGAATATTACAAACGAACATCATCCGATGATATTGGTTCGCTGTTGGGGGATTTAATTCTTTTAGCAGACCAAACAACAGCAGATCCAGCCGCTTGGGAAGATTGGATGGACTGCGTTAAAAAAGTTAAAGAGAAAGAATATCCATTGTGATGGAGGCATTTTTGAAGAGCATCTGTATTTAGTAGCTTTAGATACCTATCGCAAAAAGTATTTGCTTAATCTGACTTATGCTCAAGTCTTCATAACAAAAGTTGCTGAAATAGTCCGATAGGGCACACCACTCTTCGTTTATTCCGCCGTCGCCAAGGCTATGGCGGACAGGCCGGGGGCAAGATAGAGCTCGGCGAAAGCCTGAAGAAGCTCGTGAGAGCGAAGACAGGCAAGCTTCGTCTGGCTGCCGCCAGCAACTTTTTTACCCATTCTTTGCATCTTCATAAATCCTTGGTATATCTACTAAGACTTTTTCCAGGAATCTAACTTTCAGGGAGAACTATGAAGATTATTATTTTGATCGGCATTCTACTACAATCAGCAGCTATCCAAGCCGTGTATCCCACTAGAGAGTTAACAACAAACTGGGATATCTCAACGCGAAGTCGCGGCATATCACAAAATAGTCTTGATCACATGAACCGTCCTCAATATGTAAAGGGCATTGCCTGCCTTGACCAGTGTCATGCGAAGCGCGACTCTGCGCGACCATCTTCTATACTTTTCACTAATCCAAAACAATGTGCTTATTGGACATCATCTGATTATTATGCCGCTCTAGCCCATGACTATGGCATACCAATTACCATTGAAAACGCAGGGAGCATAGCAGAAGAGTTGCGTTATTACCATTGCCCTCATGATCAAAGAAATTTTTTGTATATCCCCGAATACGTCATTACCAATATTATGCATCAAGAGAAGCTGTACGCTCATAAAAATTTCATCGATTTTATAAAAAAATTTGATTGGTATGAGGATGAGTTATTGGCTCTGCATGATAAAGTTATGCACAGACACGATTCTTGGAAGTCATTTTTTAAAAAGAAGTTTTCAGATCAGGTGATAGCTGCACTAGTATCTGAGCGCAATCGAATTGTTAACGCAAGAAGAGACAAAAGAAAGCGCGAAGTTGAAGCCACCGTCATAAAAAATAATTTTCAAAGCGAGTTACCTGGCATCCAAGGGATGGTCAATGAGCAACAAGAGTTGCATGAGATTGCCAATACATATAACTTGCATAACAAAAATCATTATGAAACTCGTCTGGCCGCGCTTGAAGATGTTTTGAACAGCAGAAGCTGCACGCAGCAATCGTACAGCTTCAACAATGATGCATTGACCTTGCTTTCACAAGTAGGGTGCAGTGCTGAACAGTATAAAACCAATTGCGGCAATCAACTGCAGCAGGTTATTCACCGTGAATGCATCGATATTGTCTCACAGGCAGCGCAACTTTCTGTGCATTCTCCCCTCTATGATTATAAAAATTCATTAGTTAATTTTACCGATTCGGCTCGTTCATATAATCAGGAAGGCTCGTCTGGCAGAGCGATGCAAATCAATGATTTTTGCTATGCATTACTCGATTATGGCTCGGCCATTGTTGAGGGCATTGCCTGTGGTGTCATTGGCGCAGCCAAAGATATGATTAACCATCCAGTTCAGACAGCGCTGTGCGTAGTGGCCGGTGAATATGTGTTGGCCTATCAATTGCTTAAAGTCACCACTAACCTTGCCTCCATCGGAATATCCTATGCCTTTGATAAAGAAGCCGGCGCGCAACAATGGCATGATTACATTGAGCCAATAACGAGCGTGATCAGCGCCATTACCAACAAAGAAATAACCCTGCGTGACGGGATTAAAGGAGCAGTCGCTCTTGGCACCGGTATGTATGCGCAAGGCAAGATGCTTAAAGGACTGAACTCTTTTTACAATACAACAAAAACAAAAGCTCTTGAATTCGTTAAAAATAATCCTTTGGCAACTCCTGCCGAATACATGACTACTTCTGACGGGGTATTGTTTAAAGCAACACAAGAGTCTTTATGCAATAAGTCTCAAAAGAACATCGAAAGTCATTTTAAGCAAGAAGTAGGTCAAACACAGACGTCGCTAGGTAGGCCTGCTTATTCTCTTCCTGCCAAGGTTGAACAAGCAATAGCATATGCCACAAATGATACAAAATTAAAACATTTTTTTGTTAACGAAATGCACGGATTTGAGCCATTGCTTGAGAAAATGAATGGTGATCAAAAAAAACTTATCAGAGAAATCGTAAATGCCTTAACCAGAAACGCAATATTACCTACAGCTGGAGAATTCAAAAATATTCCGGTCAGCCTTGATGGACAAGTTATACATGTTAGAGGTTTTGTGCATAATGACATTATTAAAATTGGTACTATGTTCATTCCAGAAGGAAAATAAATATGCATTGGAAACAGAAGCTTGGAACGCTGGAGAAACAGAAAAAATGGGATGCTGCCATAGAATTAATGATCCATGTTATTGATGAGAATTCTGGGTCTATAGATCCGTATATTTATATGAATTATTTACTTATGAATCTTTTGGTAGAAGAAGATTATGACAATGATAAATATAGCTATTACAAATTATTAATAAAAAAATATTTTGACGAATCTTATGCTAAATTTTCTGATAATGCTGAGTATCTTTTTTTCACTGCTTCCACCGCTCTAATGTCTGAGTGGCATTTTGATATTGATGTAAAAGATTATGATGCAATGTTTAAAAAAGCTCTAGTCTTAGAACCCGATAATCTTCTTTATCAAGACTATTATTACACTATGCTAGATAAAACTATCCCAAGCAATAAAAAGGCCGCAGTAGAATATGCAAAAAAAATACTGGAACCAAAGTCTTCTATTCAAATAATATTGAATTCCAAAGGCGCTATAGGAGAACGCCTTTTGGGATTAATGACAAATTGGAGCTTAAGGATTCTTGGCATGAAGCCTTGAGGCTCTTCCAAGCACACCTTAACAAAGTATATAGGGATAAAATATCCTTGATGGCTTTTTTGCTAATGACCAATATCACCCAAAGACCATATTGCCAAAACTAACGAATTGTCCACAGAGAAGTTGCTGAAATAGACCGATAGGGCACACCACTCTTCGTTTATTCCGCCGTCGCCAAGGCTATGGCGGACAGGCTGGGGGCAAGATAGAGCTCGGCGAAAGCCTGAAGAAGCTCGTGAGAGCGAAGACAGGCAAGCTTCGTCTGGCTGCCGCCAGCAACTTTTTTACCCATTCTTTGCATCTTCATAAATCCTTGGTATATCTACTAAGACTTTTTCCAGGAATCTAACTTTCAGGGAGAACTATGAAGATTATTATTTTGATCGGCATTCTACTACAATCAGCAGCTATCCAAGCCGTGTATCCCACTAGAGAGTTAACAACAAACTGGGATATCTCAACGCGAAGTCGCGGCATATCACAAAATAGTCTTGATCACATGAACCGTCCTTAATATGTAAAGGGCATTGCCTGCCTTGACCAGTGTCATGCGAAGCGCGACTCTGCGCGACCATCTTCTATACTTTTCACTAATCCAAAACAATGTGCTTATTGGACATCATCTGATTATTATGCCGCTCTAGCCCATGACTATGGCATACCAATTACCATTGAAAACGCAGGGAGCATAGCAGAAGAGTTGCGTTATTACCATTGCCCTCATGATCAAAGAAATTTTTTGTATATCCCCGAATACGTCATTACCAATATTATGCATCAAGAGAAGCTGTACGCTCATAAAAATTTCATCGATTTTATAAAAAAATTTGATTGGTATGAGGATGAGTTATTGGCTCTGCATGATAAAGTTATGCACAGACACGATTCTTGGAAGTCATTTTTTAAAAAGAAGTTTTCAGATCAGGTGATAGCTGCACTAGTATCTGAGCGCAATCGAATTGTTAACGCAAGAAGAGACAAAAGAAAGCGCGAAGTTGAAGCCACCGTCATAAAAAATAATTTTCAAAGCGAGTTACTTGGCATCCAAGGGATGGTCAATGAGCAACAAGAGTTGCATGAGATTGCCAATACATATAACTTGCATAACAAAAATCATTATGAAACTCGTCTGGCCGCGCTTGAAGATGTTTTGAACAGCAGAAGCTGCACGCAGCAATCGTACAGCTTCAACAATGATGCATTGACCTTGCTTTCACAAGTAGGGTGCAGTGCTGAACAGTATAAAACTAATTATGGTAATCAATTGCAGCAAGTCATTCACCGTGAATGCATCGATATTGTCTCACAGGCAGCGCAACTTTCTGTGCATTCTCCCCTCTATGATTATAAAAATTCATTAGTTAATTTTACCGATTCGGCTCGTTCATATAATCAGGAAGGCTCGTCTGGCAGAGCGATGCAAATCAATGATTTTTGCTATGCATTACTCGATTATGGCTCGGCCATTGTTGAGGGCATTGCCTGTGGTGTCATTGGCGCAGCCAAAGATATGATTAACCATCCAGTTCAGACAGCGCTGTGCGTAGTGGCCGGTGAATATGTGTTGGCCTATCAATTGCTTAAAGTCACGACTAACCTTGCCTCCATCGGAATATCCTATGCCTTTGATAAAGAAGCTGGCGAGCAGCAATGGCATGAATATATTGAGCCGATAACGAGCGTGATCAGCGCTATCAAAAACAAAGAGCTGACTCTGCGAGATGGCATTAAAGGAGCCGTCACCCTTGGCACCGGTATGTATGCGCAAGGCAAGATGCTTAAAGGTCTGAATTCTTTTTACAACACGACAAAAGCAAAAGCTCTTGAATTCGCTAAAAATAATCCGTTGGTCACTCCTTTTGAGTATATGACCACTCAAGAGGGAGTGTTGTTTAAGGTTACCGATAAAACAAGTAAAACTGGTCCTTGGCAACAAAATGATATCGAATGGATTCCTTATGGCCACAAGCACATTGCTAGTAAAAAAATGAGTTGGAAAGATATTCTTCAATTCACAAAAAATGGCCCTGCCAAATATAAACCAGAAATTAATGTTGAACTCTTAGAAACAATGGCATGGCAAAAGGGAACAATGATTCCTGGTAAGAACTGGAAAATTTATCAATGTGAAGACATAATTGGTGCAAACAATGGCATTGAAACTAACTTTATGATAGTAAAAAATAGTATGGCTACAATTCATGGACATCCAATAACCCCGCAAGAATTTAAACAATACATGAATATGATAGGAAAATTATGAAACTTAATATAAACCTGAATAATGGGATTATTGTCTATGATGAATTTAATATTGATCCCAATCTCCCGCTAAAAGATCAAATTATGGAATTGCAAGAAGATCTTCTACAAATACAATATGATAATAATGTAGTTATTGACGTTGGATGGTATCCTGAACTTGATCCATCCGGAAGCTTTATTATTAATATAATAAAAGATTCTGATTGGTCTCATCCTATATATAAAAAAACAGTTAAATTAAAAAATATTGTTGCTGAACTACAAAAAGCAATTGATTTGGCTCTCACATTAAATGGTCGATCTATCTAAACACAATTTCTTGACCTGATTGAGAACATCAGCTTCAAAAGAAAAGTTGCTGAAATAGACCGATAGGGCACACCAGCCTTCGCTTATTCCGTTGTCGCCAAGGCTATGGCTGACATGGCCGGGCAAGAGAAGACTCGGCAAGCTTCGTCTGGCTGCCGCCAGCAACTTTTTTACCCATTCTTTGCATCTTCATAAATCCTTGGTATATCTACTAAGACTTTTTCCAGGAATCTAACTTTCAGGGAGAACTATGAAGATTATTATTTTGATCGGCATTCTACTACAATCAGCAGCTATCCCAAGCCGTGTATCCCACTAGAGAGTTAACAACAAACTGGGATATCTCAACGCGAAATCGCGGCATATCACAAAATAGTCTTGATCACATGAACCGTCCTCAATATGTAAAGGGCATTGCCTGCCTTGACCAGTGTCATGCGAAGCGCGACTCTGCGCGACCATCTTCTATACTTTTCACTAATCCAAAACAATGTGCTTATTGGACATCATCTGATTATTATGCCGCTCTAGCCCATGACTATGGCATACCAATTACCATTGAAAACGCAGGGAGCATAGCAGAAGAGTTGCGTTATTACCATTGCCCTCATGATCAAAGAAATTTTTTGTATATCCCCGAATACGTCATTACCAATATTATGCATCAAGAGAAGCTGTACGCTCATAAAAATTTCATCGATTTTATAAAAAAATTTGATTGGTATGAGGATGAGTTATTGGCTCTGCATGATAAAGTTATGCACAGACACGATTCTTGGAAGTCATTTTTTAAAAAGAAGTTTTCAGATCAGGTGATAGCTGCACTAGTATCTGAGCGCAATCGAATTGTTAACGCAAGAAGAGACAAAAGAAAGCGCGAAGTTGAAGCCACCGTCATAAAAAATAATTTTCAAAGCGAGTTACCTGGCATCCAAGGGATGGTCAATGAGCAACAAGAGTTGCATGAGATTGCCAATACATATAACTTGCATAACAAAAATCATTATGAAACTCGTCTGGCCGCGCTTGAAGATGTTTTGAACAGCAGAAGCTACACGCAGCAATCGTACAGCTTCAACAATGATGCATTGACCTTGCTTTCACAAGTAGGGTGCAGTGCTGAACAGTATAAAACTAATTATGGTAATCAATTGCAGCAAGTCATTCACCGTGAATGCATCGATATTGTCTCACAGGCAGCGCAACTTTCTGTGCATTCTCCCCTCTATGATTATAAAAATTCATTAGTTAATTTCACCGATTCGGCGCGTTCATATAATCAAGAAGGCCTGTCTGGCAGAGCGATACAAATCAATGACTTTTGCTACGCATTACTCGATTATGGCTCAGCCATTGTTGAGGGCATTGCCTGTGGTGTCATTGGCGCAGCCAAAGATATGCTTAACCATCCAGTTCAAACAGCGCTGTGCGTAGTGGCCGGTGAATATGTGTTGGCCTATCAATTGCTTAAAGTCACCACCAACCTTGTATCTATTGGCATAAGCTATGCTTTTGATAAAGAAGCTGGGGCGCAACAGTGGCATGAATATATTGAACCAATCACCAATGTTATAAGCGCCATTACCAACAAAAAATTGTCCCTGCGTGACGGCTTTAAAGGAGCCGCCGCCCTTGGCACCGGTATGTATGCGCAAGGCAAGATGCTTAAACGACTGAACTCTTTTTACAATACAACAAAAACAAAAGCTCTTGAATTCGTTAAAAATAATCCTTTGGCAACTCCTGCCGAATACATGACTACTTCTGACGGGGTATTGTTTAAAGCAACACAAGAGTCTTTATGCAATAAGTCTCAAAAAGACATCGAAAGTTATTTTAAACAAGAAGTACCGCAAGGCCAGTCAAACTTGCCTACTTATTCTCTTCCATCTAAGATTGAACAAGCCGTAAAATATGCTACAACCAATGAAAAACTTGAATATTTTTTTAAAAAAGAAATGCATGGGCTTGAGCCATTGCTAAAAACAATGGATAACAACAAAGAAAAAGTTGTTCGTGAAGTTATCGGGTTGTTGTCAATTAACAATGATATGCCTAGATTTGGTAAGTTTGATGGAATACCTATAAATATAAATGGATATATTGTTCATGCACGGGGATTTGTTCATGATGATGTTATTAAACTTGGCACTATCTTTATTCCGCAAGGGTAAATAACTATGTCTTGGAAAGAGAAGCTTAGAACATTAGAGCGACAAAAAGAATGGGACGCTGCTATAGAACTAATGATCCATACCATTAATCACAACCCAGATGACATGGATGCATATATATATATGAATTATTTACTCATGAATCTTTTGGTAGAGGAAGATCATACTAGCATTGATGAAAACAAGTTTGCTTATTATGAAACGCTGACCAAGCATTACTTCGATGAGTCTTATGCTAAATTTTCAAATAATGCAGAATATCTTTTCTTCACTGCAACAACAGCTGTCATGTCTGAGTGGTTTTTTGGCATTGATGTGCCGGACTATGAAGCTATGTTTCAAAAAGCTATGCTTCTCGAGCCCAACAACCTCCTTTATCAAAGAATTTACTATATGGATCTTGATAAAACTATCCCTGGTAATAAAAAGGCTGCAATGGAATATGCTAAAAAAATTTTAGATAAAGATTCTCCTATTCAAAAAACATTGAAGTCTAAAGGCGCTGTTGGCGCGTATTTGCTAGAATTGATGACAAATTCAAGTTTGGAGATGCTCGGCATGAAATAACTAATAACTTGTAGCAAAAAGTATCTGCTGATCCTGATTCATGCTAATCTGGTCAAGTAAAAAGTTGCTGAAATAATCCGATAGGGTACACCAGCTTTCGCTAAAGCTTCAGCTGGCAGACAGGTCGTCTGTACCATTGTAGAAAAACTTTAATAGTAAATAGCGAAGACGGTCCGAAGAAGCCGCGGGTATAGACGGACTTTTTCCAAAAAAGTAAATCTCTAGCAATTTTTGTCCGTAACTTATTAGTCTTACATTGATCAGCAAGGTCACAAAACATCGGCATAATGAACCCTCACATTGTACTTGGATGAGGCATTGTGATCGATGAAAAACTGGCAACAACACTCTATACTTGAGGTCTTATGTATGTTGATACGCATTAATGCTTTTACCCAAAACCATAGTAATACAATACCTAAAAAATATACCTGTGATGGTGAAGGAATTTCCCCCGAAATTAGTTGGGATGAAGTACCAGAAAAAACAGAAAGCTTTGCGCTTATTATGGAAGGTCTTGATGTTCCCAATAGAAGCAATGCTTTGGTGTTATGGGTTATCTACAATATTCCTGGCGCTCTACGAACCATTGCCTCAAACTCTATTCCCGAACAAGCTAAAGTTGGCATTAATGATTTGGGGAAAAAGCGATATAGCGCCCCATGCCCAAAACCGGGACCGCATCCTCAAAAATATCAAATTACCTTATATGCTCTCGATACAACATTGATATTCTTGCCCGATGAGACAACAAAGGAAGATTTAGTGAAAGCCATGAAAAAGCATGTTTTGGCAACAGCAGAAAATATTGGTTTTTGTGAAAGACATGGATAAATTGCATCTAAGTTGAGAGTGCTAAGAAGGCTGTTGTTTACCTATTGGTATCCACTGAGTACCCAAAAGCTCTTAATATATCTTTGGTCTGAGTTTCTGGTGTAACATTATCAATAATGTATACGATAATTCCTTGCTCATTAATCAAAAAAGATTTGCGCAACGCATAGAGGTTGCCCATTGCATGTTGATCAGTGCCATACATATGCGCGACTTCATGCTTCATATCTGATAATAAGATGAATGGGAGTCTTTCTTGTTCTTTAAATTTTTTGTGTGATTCAGGAGAATCATAGCTGACCCCAATGACTACGATGTCATGTTGCTTGAACTGATCAAAAGAATTGCGCAACTCGCATGCCTCTTTCGTACAGCCCGGCGTTCCATCTTTTGGATAAAAATAGAGAACTATTTTTCTGCCCTTGAATGAGGCAAGTGAGCGTGAAGCTCCTGTTTCATCAGGTAGGGTGAATAAAGGAGCCGCATCACCAACTTTAACTTTTTCAGCCGGTGTACGTTTGTATTTCCCCAACATAAAAATACAGGCTATTGCAATCAAGCCCAAGATAATGAGCGACATTAAAAGAGTATTCATACTATTTTCCTCTGCATCAGCTCAGCTATTTTTCAATATTTTCTTTAACTCATCTTACCAATGGTTTCTGTTTTTAAAAATGGTTCTCAAAGCAACTTTAATGGAAAGTTATAATTAAAATCAACAACATTCATAAGTATTTCATGGTTCGCAGGAACAATCATGAGAATCCGCAGAAATGATCACATATCTCTAGCAAGTAGTATTCGCCTGATGTCGAATAAATTAATATTTTTCTGTACAGAAGTTGGGTGAAATAAGCCGACAAATGCATAATAATCTGCGCAGAAATATCGAGTGACTTTTTTTGATTTCTGTGTGGGAACTATGAAGATTATTATCCTGAATTGAAGATTCTCTATATTGGCTTTTAAATGGCTGACAATTTTAGTGCGTTCATGGAAACTCTTTATTTTTCACTTCAAAAATATGTATAAGATATAAAATAATATTTATAGAGGAGTTTACATGAAAAAACAATTAGAAGGACTCAAAGTCGCGATCCTTTGCGATACCGGTTTTGAACAAAATGAAATGACAGAACCTAGAAAAGCATTAGATCAAGCCGGTGCTGAAACAGTGCTTGTTTCTCCTGTATATGGGAAAATAAGAGGCTGGATTGATGACCAATGGAGAGATGAATTTCCTGTCGACCTTGATTTGAATAATGCAAATCCAGATGATTATGATGCTCTACATCTTCCGGGTGGGGTAATCAATCCTGATAAACTACGCAGATTTGAATCGGCAATTGCTTTTATTAAAGCATTTGTTGACGCTAAAAAACCAATCGCAGCCATTTGCCACGGGCCTTGGACCCTCATTAATGCACATGGCGTGAAAGGAAAAACCCTCACTTCATGGCCCTCGATTAAAATCGATCTCGTCAATGCCGGTGCAAACTGGGTCGATAAGCCAGTGGTTAGAGATGGTCTTTTGGTAACGAGCAGATGGCCCGCAGATATAGCTGCATATAACCCCGTGATGATAGAAATGTTCGCGGAAGTACTAAAGAAAAAATAAGAAAGATCATCACTAAAAGTATCGGCCCAACCTGACTCATGTTGACCTGATCACAATCACAACAAAAGTTGCTCAAGTAGTGCGCACATAAGTGCCCCGATAATCCAATAGGGGCACACCAGTTCTCGCTAAGGCTTGCTATGTTCTCTGTATTATTGAACTTTGCGTAGCACTTCAGGAAAAATTATGAAATTATTCAAACTGAGTTTGTTGATTGTGTTTATTAACTGAGATATTTTTCAATATTTTGCTTCAACTCACTCTCCGGCATTTCTCCCAATGTTCTTCCCGTTTCTTTCTTATTTTTTATAAAAATAAAAGTAGGAAGAGAGACAACATTAAATTGCTCAGTGAGTTCGGGAAATTTATCAACATCAAACTCAGCGAACATATATTTTTGACCCAGCTCTTTTTCAAGCGCTTCAAAAATCGGTTTCATCTTTGCGCAGTGCGAGCACCACGTTGCAAATGCTTTTATAATAATTGGCTTAGCTGATTCTTTGACAGTATTTTGTATGAGTTGTGTAACCATTAAAATCTCCTTATTTTTCTTTAAGATCCAATCTAAAACTGAAGATCAATCATTCTTGCTGATTGCCGGAAAGTTCCGCAAATCATGTAAGCGGTGGGAACTTTGGAGAAATTGGAATCTCGACTTCACGCAGAAGCGGATGCGTAACCTCTCTCACATTTTTAGTTTTAGCGCTCATTTTAATTCCTTATCTTCTTTAAAAATGAATTTTTATTGCGTGCATAAAGTCACTATTATTCACTTGTTATGAGTATTGTTACTATTTAAAGCAAATGTTTATGCCCCAGGTCAAGAGCTTAATCGGCTATCGGCGATAAAGTTGAACAGCCGATCGAGCTGCATGGCACGACTGCATGAAACGTGTAAAAAAATTGAACGTAAGGAATACTTTGATAGTTTTTTTGGCTAAAGAATAATATTGCCTAAGGATCGTATTGCCAAAACTAACGAATTCTCTATAAAAGAGCTGCTGTACTCAATAGGAAAAATACAATAACCTACGGAGAAGTATTTTAATAGATAAGGCTGTTCTCTCTTTTAACCGCTCCGCTGCAAATCGAATTGATAATATTAATCCATAATGCTAAAAGTATTTTTTTTCTAAAAAATAAGTCCTTTCATGACTTGCTCAGATTTAGACTAGCAAATTTATTTTTTTTTAATATAATGATCAAAAAATTAGAATCTTGAGGCCTTTATAATTCCTAACATTTTAGGTTTTTAGTAGTTGAGCGTTATTAACAGAGCGCGCTGTATCTTTACGATTAAACGCAGTGGTCTGTAATTTTTAAAAATCATGATCTTATAAATCATGAAAATTCATCATATTTAAAGACTTACTAATTAGGAATGTATACTTATGATTTCCAAAAAAATATTCTGTGTAATTACTATTATGTGGTTCTTCCTTCAGGCAAGTGACCATGACAATGGGTCCGTTGAACATAAGAGTGCTAATATAGATCAATATCTAAATGAAATAAGTTCTGAACAAGAAGAAAAAACCCAAATATTAGAACATATATTAAACAATTCAGCTGGGACTTACATAGATCTAGGAACCGGCGGGGATTCGATTTCTTATCTAATTAATAATATTCCCGATCACTTACCAGTCACGCTCATTGGATCTGACATTGATAGCACTATACTCAATGCTATTCCACAAAGACATCAAGCAATAGTCCCTTATATGCGAAGTTGTGATACTAGTAAATTACAATGCAAATTGGTTCGAATGGATGCAACCAATATGTATCCAATCAGCAATAACTCCATAGATGGCGTCTCAGCTTCAGCCTTAACACACGAGATTTTTTCTTATGTCCCTACTAAAAGTTCATTAGATCAATTTTTCATCGAATTGATAAGGGTTTTAAAAGAAGGCGGCGTTTTTGTTTATCGAGATCCAAAATGGGATAGTAATCCCGAACAAGATTGTTTGGTTATTTTAAAGGATAAATTGGCGAAATTTTTTGCTGTTCTATTTATTCCACGTTTTCTTGACAGAAAATTTACGGAACGCACAGATTACAAAAACCAATGTATAAAGCCAACCCTTTATAACAATTCTCACTTTAGAATCAACTACTTTAACAAAGGACTTAATAAAAGTAAAAAATCAAAGATAGAGGATTTTATTAATGTTCCTTTAACAGACATAGATTTCAGTAGAAATATTTCTATTGAAGCCCCTAGAGGATTTATTAGTGAAATTCAAAGACATTATATCCTTTTCCTAAAGAATGTTTTTTTAACGGAATTGATTGATAAAAACTTCTTTGATCGAGAAATTATAAACATTGATAATTTGCCTCTGGAAGAAGGAGCTATATTTAGAAACTTCTTGCAAAGTCATCACATAGATGACAGTTTAATTTCTACCTCCGCAGATCTTTTTCAGAAGATACTTCAAGAGAAAAAGCGTTTCTATAATTTTTTAGAAAATGGGTTATGGTGTAAAATCACCGACATGGAAAAAGCGCATAAATTTTGCTCCCATTTGTATGCCAATGGCATTAATAAAAATGTCATATGTATTCAGGATAATCATCTATGGGCAGACGCAAAAATAGCAACTTTACTGTTTCAAGATTGTCAGAAAGGACTTTTTGAGTTTCTCGATCAGACAACATCTTCAATACCGGTGAATGCTCTAGAATGGATGAAACGAGAAGGCGAAGAATACTATTTTTATAAGACAACCGATGAATTAATTACGTATATAGGTCAGCTCACCAAGTTCCATTTAAAAGGAACCGACAAAGATGGGTATTTGTTGTGTCCCGTGAGCCCTAATCATGTCAAGACAATTTCTCGAAATTTATATAAAAACATAGTCCGCGCACATACTGAAGTAATGGATATAGACGGTAACCAGGAAGATATAATTTTCGATAAAAATATAATTCATTTTAAGCTAATGAAAACATCCGATGCATTAGCAGTATATAAAGAGTTGTGTAAAAAAAATGATCATATTTTTGTTCAATTAAATCAATGGATTCAAAATGGCTTACGATGAAATTTTAGATATAGTATCACCTCTTGATGAAGTGATCGGTCAAGAAAAAAGAAGCATTGTATACTCTCAAAAACTCTATTTTAGGGTTATTAACGCCTTTGTATGTAATTCACAAAAACAACTATGGATCCCACGTCGTCACCCAAACAAGAAATTATTTCCATTATTTCTGGATTGCAGTGTGGGAGGTCACGTTGCTGCAGGAGAAGATTACGATCATGCTTTTGTGCGCGAGACAGCAGAAGAGTTGAATGTTGATATCGATACGATTCCATTTAAAAAAACCGCACGATTAACTCCAATCACTCATGGAACCTCTGCATTTATGTGGGTTTATATTATTTATTCTGATATTGCGCCTATGTTTAATAGAGATGATTTTGTTGAGTATTATTGGCTAAAACCCGAAGAAATAGTCCATCGTTTAGAAACTGGTGATCAAGCCAAAAGTGACTTGCTGCCAATATTAAATGAAATTAAGGATAAATTATGAGATTTTTATTTGTTTTATTGATCTGTTCATTTATCAATGCAGAACATTATGTTTTAATAGGTCCACCGGGATCCGGTAAAGGAACCTTCTCTCACAAGTTAGTACGAGAACAAGATTATTGCCAAATTTGTCCTGGAGATATAGTAAGAACTCATATAAAAAACGAGACTGAGCTCGGAAAAGTCATCAAGCCAATAGTGGAAAGCGGTGATTATATAAATGACGGAATAATTTACAAAATCATTGAAGCCCAGATAACAGAATGCGTAAAAAACAAAATTTCATTCATTTTAGATGGCTTTCCGAGGCATGAAAACGGATATTTGTTCATTAAAGATCTTTTCAAACGATTAAATATTGAGGCTGAGATAACTTTCGTTCATTTTCTCGTTGATGACTCAACTTGCATTGAGAGAATATCCAATCGAGTTGTATGTTTTGAGTGTTATAATGTTTATAATCTAAAAACCAAGCGACCTTTGATTGAAATGACATGCGATGAGTGCTATAAGCCTTTGGAAATAAGGCTGGGGGATACGATTCAAAACACCAAAAAAAGATTGCTGTATTTTAGAGAAATTATCGAGCCAATAGTTGAATTGGCACAAAAAGATTTTAAGGTGCTTATCATACAAAGTTAGTAAAAATTGAGTTAGTAAACTAAAGAGTTGCTGACTCAATTTCTTATATCTAAGCCAATTCTTATATCTAAGCCAAGGCCACCAGCTCCACTACCATCCTTTTCTACTCGAGCTCGATAAAGAATAATATTGCCTAAGGATCGTATTGCCAAAACTAACGAATTCTCTATAAAAGAGCTGCTGTACTCAATAGGAAAAAATACAATAACCTACGGATAAGTATTTTAATAGATAAAAGAGGAGTAAAAATGACGATAGAAAGATCTATGATCACAACCACTTTTGAGCTACCCAATTGCAAAGTGGTAAAAACTATTGGCATCGTAAGAGGAATTTCTGTTCGCTCTCGAAGTGTAATTGGCTCATTTGGTGCAGGAATACAGATACTGTTTGGTGGCAATATTACTTTGCTCACTAAATTATGTGAACAAACACGCCAAGAAGCGTATGAAATTGCAATACGGCAAGCTGAAGAATTAGGGGCAAATGCCATCGTTGGTTTTCGGTACGATGCAAACGAGGTTGCCAGTGGTGTTACAGAAGTTCTTGCCTACGGAACGGCAGTTGTCGTAGAAAAAATTTCCTCGCATTAAGCTTTATCTGATCGGCAGGTGTTGATTTAACATTGATTATGACAACTGGAGACGGTCCATATAATTTTTGAGCTTTTTTCATATATCCAAAATAAGTTGTCCGGCTTCTATCGCATAGCCGCCAACTTTTATGCCATTGCTTGTATCAACGTGAATTTGTCCCATTTTGCCAAGCATGTGTCCCTGTTCAACAATAATAGGGGTCTCAAGCGAATAATGTTTTTTAAGATATGCGCCAAGCGCACCCGCAGCTACCCCCGTAACAGGATCTTCATGTACGCCGGTTGAAGGATTAAATTGTCGCGCATTGTAAAAATGATTATTTATTTTTACAAAAGCATATATACCTGTCGGAACCAGCTCTTTTATTAAGTCAAAATTTGGCATCAAGTTCCATAGCGCTGCTCTATCTTTTAACTCTACCAATAGTTTTGGTGTTCCCGTGGACACACGTATAGGGGTGTTAATTATTAATGCGGGGGTAACGCCAAGCAATTGAGCAATGTCATTAATAGCGCATTCTTGTTGATAAAATATTGGATTTGCTTGCTCCATTTCTATCATGCCATCATCTTTTTTTGAGACGGATAAGATACCTGCCAGGGTTTCTTGCGTTAACGTTTTTACCGATCCACCATGGCCCAACAAGTGGAACAAGGCTATCGTGGCGTGCCCACAAAGAGCCATTTCTTTTTTTGGGCTAAAAAACCGTACTTTGACCGTGGCAATAGCCGATTTTTGAATAAAAGCACACTCTGAATAGCCAGTTTTATGGACAATGCTCATCATCTGTTCAGCGGTTAAATCATCAGCATCAAATACAATGCCTACCGGGTTTCCCTGGAAACTATCGTTGGTAAATGATTTTAAAATATGTACTTTGATTTGCATATTATGGATCTGTTCTTGAAAATAAGGGGCGCGTTTTTAAAAAGAGATTTTCCATGCTGTCCAGAGAGTAAGAATATGCTTATTGCCAAATATTTTTGGTTTGTGGTCAAAGCCATAGGCAATGTTGAATAACAGCCTACTGGAAAGATTGTGAATCAAAAAATTATACTTATATACCAGGTAAAAACTACTTCTTTGGTAATTAGTTTTTGCAACGGTATCATCAAGATGCGGATAAATGTGCGCGCCAAAATTTGCACGTGCGGTATATCCACCTTCCAGGCCATGTTTGGTCCAACTATTTTTACACGCAACAAGTAAGTCGCCAAGATTACCGATAGTGAAGCGATAATTGATTCCGAGATTGTCCTGCGCGGTTCGCGGTAAAAAATGTATATAGCGCGCTGCGTATAAAAGAGCAGTCGTATGATTTAAAGCGTATGAACCATCGATTTGAGCGCCGGCTCCTACTTCGCCATACCCAAAACTTACGTGCTGCAAGCTCAAAATCTTATGAGTCGGAATGCCAAACAACCCTGAAAGGGTCAATAGTGCCCGATCATTCATCTTAAAATTATAGCCACCGGTAAAAAGAATATCATCCGTTTCTGTGCCAGAAAAAGGAGTTGCGCCGCCCCCCTCCTGGTGTATGTGTGATGCCGCAGCATCAACACGAAAATAACAGGATTTAAAATTGTAAATAAAGGTGC
This sequence comes from uncultured bacterium, assembly GCA_963707655.1. Classification (GTDB taxonomy): domain Bacteria; phylum Babelota; class Babeliae; order Babelales; family Vermiphilaceae; genus JAKAUA01. The sequence continues at coordinate 1,026,192 of OY970172.1, forward strand.
CCAAGCCGCCAATAAAATTTTGCCGAATTCCATTGTATTTTTTTTGATATTGATCAAAAAGGAGCATTACGGTTTCATATGTATCACGTTTATCATTTGATAATGGTTGCTTGGTGATCTGTGCAATGCGCAGGTTGTAGACTATTGATATTGCCGACACATTGGCGCAGAACAGGGCGATGAAAATTAGTATCCATGCGTATATTGTATGGTTCATTATATCCTAACTCATAACATATGCTCACTCTTATTTTACGGCAATGATGAAATCAAAATAAAGATTAATTGTTGCTTGCGGAACAATTTTAGATTCTTGTTGCATTTCACCCATAGGTTATTAGAACATTTATACGAAATAAAATCATATAACAAAAGATTTTAATCTAAGGATTGCGATGAAGAAGTTTCTTTTTTTATTGTTGTTAACTCCCGCTTCTCTTTGGGGCAGCACCTTTGTAGTAACAAATACTAATGATACCGGTACAGGATCATTGCGTCAGGCGATGCTTGATGCGCAAACTGATGTAACGCCACCAAGCTTAATACAATTTAATATACCCGGCGGAGTCCCGCAAACCATCACACCTCTATCAACTCTTCCTACCATCCAGACCACTACAACAATTGATGGTACCACTCAACAACCGGGATGGGTTTCCGGTGATGATATGCCTATTGTTATTGATTGTACTCAATTAGCCATAGTCGTGCCGACCGGTTTTTGCTTTCTTATTGACAGCGCGAGCAACTGCTTAATTAAAGGCTTGGCCATCAAAAGCTATGTTGGCGGCTCAGTAAATGGCAATGCTATCAGAATCAGAAGTACAACAGCTGTAGCCAATAACAACCAAATTAATAACTGCTTTTTTGGCTGCGAGGCAGATGGTAGCGTTCTTATGACCTTTACTGACAATACACGTTCCATCGTCGTTGCAGGAAATACGACCTATGCGGTAACAAACACCATTATTGGTGGACCAAATGCGGGTGATGGAAACCTGCTGGTCAACACGAGCGTTAATGCTGTAGATCTACAATTTAATGTACTGAATACTCTTATTCAAAACAATTTTTTTGGTACCGACAAAACCGGTATGATTGCTGTTGGAGAAAATCCCTATGACATTGCCATATTTGGTGAACTCAACGGGCCATGCAACAATACTATTATAAGAGCCAACGTTTTGGCAAATAATTCCGACTCTACTGCGGCTGCTATTAACCTTGTTCAAAACGTTAATGACACTATTATTGATAATAACAAAATTGGTACTAATGCCGCCGGAACAGCGGCGTTGGCAAATGTTGGCATGGGAATAAACACTTTTGGTTCAACCGGCTTAGACGTTAACGGTACTCAAATAATTAATAATATTATCTCCGGTAACCCCACAGGCGGAATTGTTCTTAATGATTTGACTAATAATTCCGTAATACAGGGCAACTACATTGGTGTTGATATAACCGGTGCTTTCGCAATACCAAACAACCCGGGGATATTAATACAGGCCGATACAGCCGGCACCGGCTTTTCTTGCTCCAACAATCTCATTGGGGGAACAACAAGCGCTGAGGGAAATCTTATATCAGGAAACACGACTGCCGGTATTCAACTCGCCGATGATGTCATTGCAACTACCATTGAAGGAAATCTCATTGGCGTGAATGCCGTTGACACAAGTGCATTGCCAAATGGTGCGGGAATCCAGCTTTTAGGAACTGAGAGTGTGTTGTTAACGGATGCGCTTCTGCATTCTCTGGTTACTGGCCTTACCGGCTTGCCGGTAACAGGAACCGTTATACAAAATAACGTTATTTCCGGCAACACCGCTGAAGGGATCAGTTTGACTTCAGGTACAGTCAATAGCATAATCCAAGCAAATTTCATTGGTACCAATAGCTCGGGAGCTTCGCTGGGCAATGGTGGTTCGGGAATAATAATAGAAGGAACCGCCGGATTTCCTTGCACCAATAACCTTATTGGCGGTACGACGAGCACAAGCGATGGCAATACTATCGAATTTAACGGGGCATATGGCGTGGAAGTAGATGGAAACGCAACTACTCCCGATATTCTTAATCCTATTTTAGGCAATAGTATATTTTTAAATGCTGACAATGGTATTGAGCTTCTTGATGATGGTAATGATGATCAAGAACCACCCACCATTGATAGCGCTGCAGTATGTGCAATGGGAGGTAACACGGTCACCATAGGGGTAACAGCTCCGGCAACACCGGCCGCATCTAATTTTAGGTTAGAATTCTTTTTAAATACGGTAAACCGCAATCCGATAACAGAAGGTCAAACTTTTATTGGTGCTATAGCTTCTGTGTCCTCCGGCCAAACAGTAATACAAAGTTTTACCTTGCCAGAGGGTACTGTTTCTGCCGGTGAGTGGGTGAGCGCTACTGCTACTAATTTGAATGGGGCCGGCGGTACACCGGGAGACACTTCTGAGTTCAGTTTAAATACCGTCTTCAGCGCATTTACTCCGCCGACAATAACTTCATTTACTGCCAACACTACATCAATACATACCGGCGGCTCAGCAACATTTACCGTTGCTTTCACGCAAGGCTCAAATCCTGGGCCATTTGATGCAATGTGGTCTGATGGTGCTACCCAAATGAATGTGACTTCACCCTTTATGCGCACCGTGAGCCCGACCTCAACAACAACGTATACCGTAACAATAATTGATAGCGTTGGTTGCACGGATACATCTTCACCAATTACTATTACCGTAACGGGCCCTGTTCTTCCTCCAAATTCAGTGTCAGGAAATGCGGTACGAAATATTTTTCTTACGCAAATAGATTTCATTAATATAATTACTTGGACAGCCCCAACGAGTGGAGCCGCGCCAGTCACCTATAAAATCTATAGAGATGCTGCGTTAACAGAACTGCTTGCAACAATTCCTGCAAACGGCCCACTGCAGTACTACGATCACGACCGCCAGCCAGGAGTAACCTATAGTTATTATATCGTTTCAATTGATTCACTTGGTAATGTTTCAGCACCTATCAATATCAACATAACTTCCTAAAAGATAAGGTATTTATTTAAAAAGTTGAGTAAAAGTTATACAAAAATATTAAGTTATTAGAGGAAAAAAATGGTGATTTCAAAATTATTAAAACAAGTCATGCTGGTATTAGTTTTCATGAGTACATCTCTCATTGCCCATGACATTTTGCTCGAGTTCAAGGGAGCTTATTTTCTCTCTACCGGTTCACACTTTAAAAAAATTTATAATCATGGGGGAGCATTATGCGGCCCAGAGGTAACGTTTAGCTTATCTGACGAAGAAGATTGGTGCGAAGATTGGTATGGATTTGCAAGTATTGACTTCTTGACTAAAAAAGGACATTCAATTGGTCTATGTACTCCAACAAAAGTTTATATGGTGCCGCTTGCCTTCGGTGCAAAATATCTTGTACCCTTTCGTTGTGGCGATTTCTACGTAGGCTTGGGATTGCAGGCAGTCTATTTGAAAACTAAAAACTTTTCCCCCTTTGTCATACCGTGTACTTCAGAATGGGGAGTGGGTGGTATAGCAAAAATCGGTAGCTATTTTGATTTGCCTCACGATTTGTTCATCGATCTTTTTATTGATTACAGCTTTGTCAAAGTGGGTCAAAAAAATAATTATTCAAACATTATCGATTTTGTACCTAACCCGGCCCCCATCAATGGTGCCAGTCCGCTTGTCGTGGAACCAATCAGAGCCAATCTTAGCGGTGCGGTGTTTGGTATTGGATTTGGCTATCGCTTTAATTAGTTTGTTGTGGCAAAGTACCGGGTAGATGAAGCAGGGAGTTCAAATCACCGGTTACTCATTCTTTTGGGGAGCGTCTAAATAGATTCAAAACATGTTGAGCATTTTGTATAACTCTTTTCTCGGCGTTAAAGCCGAGTGCTTGCACAAGATCAACAGAAGAGGGCTCATCTTCCCAATCTGTGTGGTATGGGTCCGCACCCGCATTAAGCAGCAGTATCAAAGAATTAAAGTTTCCTTCGTGTATTGCGTGTGCCGCGTAGATATCGAGCAATTTTATATTTTCTGATGCCAAGCAATTTATATTAATAAGTTTTGATCGCGTAAGAAAGAGCAATCTTTGTTGCGCTTCAGCCTGCTGCTCAGAATATTGTATGACGGTATTTATACAATATGCCGATGGGTCAAAGTTTCTAACAAGGGTAAACAATTGTTGCATTCCAAAGCAGAAGAGATGAAGATTTGGTTGCGAGCAGCGCCAGGAGAATTGTTGTTTGAAATACGCAGCCATAGCATGAGAGTCGCTCATGGCGCATGTACTACTGACTGTTAAAAGTATCGATATTAATAAGAATATTTTTTTACACATCAGGCGCGCCCTCTTGTTTGTAGTAAAGTGTCCTATAGTCTATTTAAAAATAGTTAAAAATCAAAGTGTTTTACTATAAGCCCATCAGGGGCACCAAAACAGAAAAAATATTCAAAATTGACATTTTTTTTAAAAATGCTATAGTCAGTCATATAAGTAATAAAATCGGTGAAAAGCGGAGAGTATTTTCTATGAATAACCTGATAAAAACTACCATCTTTGTTCTTGTTGCGGCGATCGCTTCAGGATCAGTGGCGAATCACACAGCCAAAGCTGTGATCTTTGATATCACTGCAAAAACAAAGCTGATTATCGAGCAAGGGGATATCACTCAAAGTAACGTTGAGGCAATTGTAAATGCGGCAAATAAAGAGCTTGAAGGCGGAGCCGGTGTATGCGGTGCTATTTTTAAAGCGGCCGGTGCGCAACAACTACAAGCTGAATGCAATACCTATAGCGTGGATAACGGTGTTCGATGCCCGACAGGCGAGGCAAAAATCACCTCAAGTTGCGCATTGGAGGATCGAGGAATCAATTATATTATACACGCCGTTGGCCCCGATTGCAGAGTTATTAAAGATGAGATCAAGCAAGATAATCTTTTGCATCAGGCATATTATAATGCTCTTGTTTTGGCTGATCAAAATAAAGTTACGTCTATTGCATTCCCCTTTATAAGTTCTGCTATTTATGCCTTTCCCAAGCAACGCGCAGCGCAGATTGCCCTAAACGCAATTGTGGGCTATGCTCGTTCTCATCAGGCGACAACAACAATTTCTGCCGTCCATTTTGTTCTGTTTAGTGTTGAAGATTATGATTTGTTTTGTACCATGTTAAAGAAAGAATTGTAATGATCAAGAGAATACAAAAATCAACAGTTAGCCTTTCTCTGTTAATCGCCTTTTTCCCGCTATACGCTGCTTTTTACGCTGATTCGATCAAAGATATACATGCCCCAAAAGATTTTATATGGGGTGCAGCTCTTTCCGAATATCAAGTTTCAGGAGCCGATTGCTGTATCAAAAGCAATTGGTCTGAGTGGGAAGGTACGCTGAAAGAAAAGTCTGCCGATGCGTGCCAATTTTGGAGTCGATATAAAGAAGATATTCAATTGATGAAGCAATTGGGAATACAGTCACTGCGCTTTTCTGTGGAATGGTGCACGATAGAGCCGGAAGAGGGCAATTTTGATCATGAGGCTATACAGCATTATAGTGATGTGTGCCAAGAATTGATCAATGCCGGTATAACGCCTATGATCACCTTGCATCATTTTGTTCATCCCGCTTGGTTCGAAGAACGTGGCGGTTTTTTAAATTCAGAAAACAACCATTATTTTGTGCGTTTTTGCGCCTATGTCTTTGAGCACCTTTCAGACAAAGTGCATTTATGGTGCACTATTAATGAGCCAACTATTTTTGCGTTTCAAGGATATGTGCGGGGCGTATTTCCTCCGGGAAGAAAAAATATAATGAGTTCTTGGAGAGTTTTAAGAAACCTGATAAAGGCTCACACGCAGGTATATAGAACATTAAAAAAGATGGAAAATGGATCAGATGCGCAGATAGGATTGGTGCACCAATATCTTAAATTTCAATCATATAGTTCATGGAACCCCCTTGAAAAAGTACCCGGCCTGCTTTTTAATCATTTGCTTAATGATGCAGTAATAGAATTTTTACAAACGGGTTGTTTCAACGGTTGGTTCAGCATGCGCTATAAAGCAAATAAAGGTGAAAAAATAACTGACTTTATTGGTCTGAACTACTATTCTCGCGCCTTGATTAAGGCACAGGCAGATCTGGGGAATGTTTTGGTTCCGGCATGCTACCCTGATGAAGTGATGACCGATATGCCTTACGCGGTCTATCCACAAGGATTTTACGATGCACTCATGCATTTAAAAAATTTAGAAATTCCTATTTACGTGACGGAAAATGGCATCGCCGATGCTGCCGATGATCGTCGAGATTTATATATCCGCAGCTATTTGGCGGCCATGAGTCAAGCAATTGCCGATGGTGCCGATGTGCGGGGCTATTATTATTGGTCCATTATGGACAACTTTGAATGGGACATGGGGTATGGTATGAAATTCGGTCTCTTTGAGGTTGATCGCCAGACTCAAATGCGTACTTTGCGATCCGGAGCACAGTTTTACAAAGAGCTGCTTGCGGCAGTAAAGCCGCAAGAGAACAGAACAATGCTTTGAGTTTCTTCGGCAGCGTCTTACGATTTTTTAATAACCTAGAGACGCTTGCCTGCTCAACGCATAGATTATTTGCTGCTCTTCTTTGGCGCTTTTCCGCCCATTGCTCGAGCTTCTGATAATCCTATGGCAATAGCTTGTTTACGACTCGTTACCCTTTTGCCCGATTTACCACTTTTTAAAGTACCTTTTTTCCGTTCTTCCATGGCGCGTTTTACTTTTTCTTGTGCCAATTTTCCATATTTAGCCATTACATGCTCCTTTGAGTTTGTTATCAAAAAATGCTTAAAGTACTAGGTTAATTTACTATTATGGTATCGAAATACATATTCTTTTTGCAATAAAATAAAGAAGTTGGAAAAGGGGATTTGTGGAATTAAATAGAGTATTTATTTCCAGTACAAATTATTGTTATGATAGTTATACTTACAACAGGGGTATTTGCCTAATATACTTTTTTCACCTTAAAAGGAGATAATCATGGCTAATGATTATAAGAACAATAACAACGGGTTTAACAAAAACAACGGATTTAATAAACCTGAGAACAAACAAGAGAGAAATGAGCAACATGGTCAAAACAACCAACAACATGGTCAGCATAAAAAAGAAGGTCATGCGGGCAACAGAAACGAGCAACATGGTCAAAACAAACACCAACATGGTAAACAAGAAAATAACAAACAAGAAGATAGACAAAATAAAAAATGGTAACATTTTTTGTTCTTGTTAAAATAATTTGCTTAAGGCACACTTTACGGTGTGCCTTATTCATGTAAAAAATTATTACAGAGATCATAGCAATGATGACATGCAGGATTTTTTTATATACGTTCGTTGTTGCATGTGTATATACTGCGCCATCGTTAGCAATGACAGAAATAAAAAAACCTATCGAAATTCAAATCATCTCCCCAGAGAAATCATATTCAAGAGTTACCACTATCGTCGCATATGAATACGATGACACAGATAAAAAACGGGTCGGTTACTTGCAATATGCGGTGAGGCCCAATGACATGTCTCATGAGCACGCAGATGTACCGATTGGGGTGACGCATTATATGACATGGCTCATGAAACTCGGCGAAAAAAATGAGCGAAATTTTTATATAGGTGACATTGGCAGTTTCGAGATTGAAAAGCCTGACACGGACAATCAATTACTTAAAAGATTGTTTAAAACAGCAATAATGCATATGAAGACTCGTCGCGTACCGTGCACAATAGATAAAGTACAATGGATCGCTGACAGCAAAGAACAAGAGAATTTTTTTGCAACAAACTTTGGCGCGATCAGCTTAATGCAGTTGTACCCCAACGAAAACAGTCTTGGATCTGATTCTTTTTCTTTACGAAAAAGCTCTTTCATGCAAATTAATCTGTGACATCCACAGAGTTTATTTTTGCCAGAATCGGCGCTTTGCTTGCAGGCGCAAGCCTCCGCATTACCCACTGAATCAACTCCATTAATTTCTAACAGAAATGATTTGCTATTGATAAGTTCTGTTGATAGTATAATAATATCTTTTTTAGTGTAGTTAGATACTAAGTCATTTTATTACGTAGGAAATATTATTATGATATCTATTCGACAAGCGCTGCAAAATTCCGTTTTGCTGACTCTTTTTCTGGTGAGTTCTTCCTCTTATTCCTATCCCAATGATTATTATAAAAAAAGTTCTTTTGATGATGCAGGCGCCATCGCATTGGTTGTTGGCGGCATTGCTGCCGGTGCATATGGATTGTACAAATTGATTGATTGGTGTTGCACTCCTTCCAACGAAGCTCTTTTGAATTCAGGCAATGATCTTTTTCAGCAGGCGAACTATCGTTTTCAATCTATCATGACACACACGCACGCGATTCAAGCGGTATATCCTTGTGAATATTATTATGATCCCCAATGGATACATCATAATGAAACTGTTTTGTTTAATATAACATCGCACTGCTTCAGAGAAGAATCAATCCATCATTATATAGACACTCTTAATAATTTTACCTACCAGACGCGCAATAAAACAGCTGAAATTAATAGCCGCATTCTCAAGCTGAAAGCAGATAAGCAGTACAGCAAATATGTGGGCATCTGTGATCAATTACAGCAAACGGCCGATAAACTTTCGGCAATCAATACAAATCTGGAAACAATATATAATTATTTAAAAAGTCATAGAAAATACATAGATTTATGGCAAGCCGTGCGTAAAGTTTCTCACTGTTATGCGCGTGAAAATGAGTTTGTGCAATTTCCTTTTTCTGCAGGCATTACTCCAACACTGATGGCGTTGGCAATGACTCACGCAGATGTTTCTTGCGCGAAATACCCAATATTGAAATATGTTGAAAAAGTAAGCCAGGCGCGCACAGATTTAAGTGGTGCATTGGTTGATACGGGACTTTGTTCTCATCTACATCAAGAAGCAACGCTGTTTTTAAAGAAAATTGAAACAATCAAAGGTTGTATTGTATCGAGTGATCGTTATATACAAGAGCGAGCTATGGCAGAAAAAGAGCGTCGTGAGCAAGCGCTCATTGCCTTGCAACAACAACAATTATTGGTACAACAGCAGCAATTACTTGAAGCGCAAAAACAAAATGAGTTAAAGTTACAAGAATTAAAACAGCAACAAGCTCAGCAATGGTATGAAAATGTATACGGCAAGCCGGTCCAACAGCACAATGTCGTGGTAAATATTCGGCAATAAAAAAGTAAGTCTTGTTTCAAAAAAAGAGGTAGTGTGATGATCAACAAAAAACAAATCATTTTAAGCGGATTGCTCTTGGCAATTCCTGCACAAGCGATACAAGCGTCCCCCTACGAAAAATTAATTACTGCGGCAGGGACCATAGCTACAGGAATTGCTACATATTGTTACTTCAGGCAAAATCCTGATTTCTATGCAATGGCTATACTCGGTATTCCTCTTGTAGCAGTGGGGAACTATATAGCTGTGGGAGCATTTGCGGAATTATCAGATCAGAGCCTCATTAAATCTGCGTGCACATTGGCTTTAAGAGCAGAAGCACAATATGAGAGTATTGTTGCATATCATCAACAACTTACGCAAAGCAATCAGATAATCGATGCTGATCTATTGCCAATGATAAACCTGGTCAATGAGCCAATTGATGCATATTTATGCACCATGAAAAAAACGATTCGCGCATTACATGATCAAAAGAAGTCTCTTGGGCTTCGCATTGCGCAAGGATTTAATGATGATCATGACCAAGAAGTCTTTAAGCAAATACTCTGCGATGTTTCTACCATGATCTCCATGCTCAAGCAAGTGTATGGATTCTTGAAAGCAAACAAAGAATTTTTTATTGCCGCCGCTGTGTACGAGCAAGACGAATGTTTGCCTCAAACAGAACAGTCACAGCAGAGCAATGATCAAACAAATCAGCAGGAAGAAGACGAATACCTAGATGAAGAACGTTCACCTTTCCCTGTATTCGTGCCGGTAGTAACAAATCATCAATTTCAAAAACAAGAAGCAGCTTCGGTAGTTCCTAATGAACAAGCGCACGACCGTATTTTAGAATCCTATCGTAAAGATTTTCTCTTTGGTGAATTTTAAAAATTAGCAGTATAATTACAAAAAATAGCCGGTGACTTAAAATCGCCGGCTATTTTTGTTTGTTGATGACTCCGTGCCTCAACCGATCCATGAAGCATTTTGTGAGTTAAGACTCGTTTTTATAGACAGGGTTGATCCCATTTTTGATAAACTTATTGGGTTAAATAAGTAAAAACCTTATACAATTCAAAAGAGGTTTGCATGCAATTAAAAAATATTTTATGTGGATCAATCATCGCTTTAACACTGCCAATAGTTGCGGTGCAATGGCCGGAGGATCTATATAATAACGGAAAAGCAGCAATACAAAACAATGATTTTGCAACAGCCAAAAAAGCCATTGCTGATTTAAAGGCCATGGTAATTACTTCTAAACAACGCACCGGTCCACAACAGCGTCTGAATGGATTCATACAAGATCTACAAGCACAGTTAGATGCAAAAAATAAAGAAGCTTCCTCTCCATTGCCAGCTCCCGTACAATCAGCTCCCGTACAATCAGCTCCCGTACAATCAGCTCCCGTACAGCCAGCTGAGCCGGAACGATCCGAGCAAAAAGAAGATAATGCATTGCAACGGCAACTGGCTCAACAACAAGCAAGAAATGAAGCATTACAAGAAGAATTAACGGGCGCACATCAAAAAATTGTAGAACTGGAAACAACCATTAACGCCACCGTTAAAGAGCTTGCAGCCAAAGTAGATAATGATAGGCAGCGGATTACTCACAAGCTTGGCGAGATGGAAAATAAAGTTAAAGAGCTCGCGGAGCAATTAGAAAGACTAAACAACTAATAAAGGTTGATTAGTCTCTACATACCTTGCCCATGGCATTTTTTATATTTCTTACCCGATCCGCAGGAGCATGCATCGTTGCGTCCTATTTTTTCAACATGACGTGGCTCTTGAATAGTTGATTCATCAGCAATCGAGCTGACTTGCATTTGCGCTAGTTCTTGTTGGCGTCGTCTTTCAAGATCATGCTCATTGAATCGTTCAAGATTCAAATGGAATATGTGATGAACAATGGCATGGCGCACACCCATCATCATTTCTTGGAACATAGCAAATGCTTCTCGTTTATATTCAATAAGCGGATTTTTTTGTCCCCATGCTACGCAAACCAATACCTTCTTTTAAATGATCAAGATTAAGCATATGTTGCTTCCATGCCTGATCAATTGTTTCAAGCATGAGCCATTTTTCTGCGTTATGAATAAGCTCTTCATTTTGTGTGTTCGAGACGATGCTCATTGTATTCATCAAGCAAGAAATTTACTAAGATCAGTTTCAAATGTTTCGCGATTTGCTGTGCTTAAGTTGTGCAGTTTCAAAATCTGCTCAGTTTTTAATCCGGTCATTTGATGCAGCTCTTCAAATAATTGCTTGTATCTGTTCATTCATTAATTGAACGATCAGGGCAATGATGCGCAATCACATCTTCAACGCTTTTGCAATCATATCACGCACCAAGTTCATAAATATGTTCTTCACCTTCAAGAACATCGCGGCGAATAGCGATAAACAACAATTCGTTGTTGATTAAGCACATCATCATATTCAAGTAAATGTTTACGAATTTCAAAGTTATGTTTTTCAACCTTTTCTTGTGCGCGTTCAATGGTTTTAGAAAAAAACGATGATTCAATAATCTCATCTTCTTTCATGCCAAAACGTTCCATATTTTTCTTGAGATGTATCGCCCGCAAAAATACGGATTAAGATCATCTTCAAGAGAAATATAAAAACGAGATTCTCCCGGATCCCTTGACGGCCTGAACGTCCACGCAACTGATTATCAATACGTCGACTTTCATGGCGTTCAGTACCTAAAATATAAAACCGCCCGCTTTAATTGATTCGGGAGTTAATTTAATATCAGTACCACGGCCAGCCATATTGGTTGCAATGGTAATGCGTCCCAGGTTCACCCGCATGCGCAACAATTTCTGCTTCGCGCTGCGTGTTGTTTTGCATTAAGAACATCATGAGGAATACCATTTGCGGTTAAAACATGCACTTAAAAATTCAGATGTTTCAATAGCAATGGTACCAATCAAAACCGGTTGGCCTTTTTTATGGCGTTCTTTAACATCTTCAACAATTGCTTTATATTTTGCATTTTTAGATAAAAAAATAAGATCCGGCTTATCATCACGGATCATAGTGCTGATTGGTTGGAATGGAAACAACATCAAGCTTATAAATTTTATGAAATTCTTCTGCTTCAGTTGCAGCCGTACCGGTCATACCAGCAAGTTTTTTATACAATCTAAAATAATTTTGCAAAGTAATGGAGGCGAGTGTTTGCGTTTCTCGTTCAATCTCAACACCTTCTTTTGCTTCAAGTGCTTGATGCAATCCATCGCTATAACGACGCCCTGGCAAAATACGACCGGTAAATTCATCAACAATTAAAACTTCACCATCTTTTACCACATAATCAACATCACGCTTAAATAATGCATGCGCTCGCAATGCTTGATTAATATGATGCAATAAGTTGCAGATTTTCAATAGCATAAAGATTTTTAATATCAAAATGCTTTTTCAACTTTATCATTTCCAGCTTCGGTAAAATGTACAGTGCGTGCTTTTTCATCAACTTCATAATCTTCGTTTTTTTCTAATCGTTGCGACCACTTTGATCTGCATTCAGCATATAATTTGACTACTTTCATCAGAAGATCCAGAAATAATAAGCGGCGTTCGCGCTTCATCAATCAAAATAGAGTCAACTTCATCCACAATGGCAAAATAAAGATCGCGTTGCACATAATCTTCCAAGCGAAATTTCATGTTATCGCGCAGATAATCAAAGCCAAGTTCATTATTGGTTGCATAGACAATATCGCATGCATATGCCTTTTTGCGTTCTGCATCACTCATATGATTTTGTAGAGCAGCCAACTGCTAGACCCAAGAAGGTATAAATATGGTACCCATCCATTCAGCATCACGTCGCGCCAAATAATCATTTACCGTAACAAGATGTAGCTCCTTTGCCGGCTAAGTGCATTGAGATAAAGCGGCAATGTTGCGGTGAGTGTTTTACCTTCACCGGTTTTCATTTCAGCAATTTTGCCTTGATGAAGTACAATACCACCAATCAGTTGCACATCATAATGGCGTTGGCCCAAGATCACGCTTTGCTGCTTCTCGCACAACGGCAAATGCTTCAGGCAAAATATCATCAAGATGTGTGCCGTTGCTTAAGCGTTCGCGAAATTCATTCGTTTTGTTGGCGAGATCAGCATCGCTCAATGCACTAATCTTGGGTTCAAACTCGTTAATGGTCTTAACAATAGGTTGGAGTTGACGGAGTTGACGGGCATTGTTTGTACCCAGAACAATCGCTAAAAGTCGTGCAATCATGCTCATCCTTATGCTATGCGTATTAAATTATTTGTAGGGTAGTTTAATCTGATGCGAATGTAAAAGTAAATAAATTCGATCATCAAGAAATAATGATAAAAATGTATCATAAAATCTCTTCCTGAACAAACATTTGTCCCGGTTCACTCTGTGCGGGAAAAATGTGAGGGACTAATAATTGGAAATAATGTTACACAGGGATAACGCGTCGTAAGGCGGGATGGGGGGGTGTTAAGAGTCAAATTTATGACAAAAAGCCGAGTAGCGAGCCTCGGCTTTTTTGTCTGAATTTCACAAGCTTTTTTAATATAAAAATTTGATAATAAACGCTTATTTTTTCTTGCGTTTGAACAATGTATTACACACATCCATAATAAAAGCGTAACCGTCAGCCAGTACAAAGCCCCAGGCAATCGCACCAATTGCAGCAACGATCAAAATAATATTAATGCCCCAGCCTAAAGCATGCAATGTATTGAGTAATACCAAAAGACCAGCGACCATGAGTAATATACCTTTGTGGTGACGTGTAATTTTCATCAAATTTCTCCTTTATTTATTCACTATTTTTATTTGGTGTTGCACATATACCATTTAATGCAAGTATAAAATATTGAAAATAAATAAATCAAGACTTTAATGAAGGATTAAAAATAGAAGTAAATCCCCAATTCAAAGCGGACAACGTTTTTTGGTGAGGTATTAACAACTGTTCCTTGATTGGTCAGTGTTCCCCATGCTGCGCGTGTGTATTCAATTTCAGTGCCAATTACTACCGGGTCAATGTTATAGCGCAGTCGCGGGGATACGCGTAGCACAGTATCAACATTTGCGGCGAAGTCGTAAACAAGGCTCGTGGTAACACCATCAACGGTGATTGAAGGGATGATGTTTTTTGTGGTTCCCAGATTTTTTAGCACGCCGCAAAATAAGCCCGGCTCAAGAATGCCATCTCTTTTTGTGTCGATATAGAAAGAAATAGTATTAAAATTTGTGTATGTACGGTGGTCAGTGACCGGATTGATAGATGATACGGCATAGCCACCGGTTAAATCATAATCAACCCCATTTTGTGCCCATACTCCTTTAAGTAAGAGGTAATAGCGCTCCCACTCAAATTTGAGGTGAGCGAACGCCGCGCCACTATAAAGGTGCTCATTTGCTTTCACGTTATTGTCCGTCATTAAACGCGGCACTATGCGTTTGACATCGAGCCCCAGCCCTAGGCTGACAAGTTCATTAGCCTGAATGCGTGCTTGTGCATGGAGATTGGGCAATATGCCGTTACGAATGTATTGGGTAATAAAATTATAGGGACCGTTAGATTGCCAATTTAATTCTGATGTTGCCGCAAAAATAAGATCGGCTTTTGATGCATGATAGGTAAAACGCACTTGCGGACTAAATGCGAACGGTACAATTGGCATCCCCACATTGTAGCATACGGTATCGGGTACATCATGCGCAATGGGGTGCGTTGTTTGACCTGCCAACAATGCAAAGTCCGGCCACTCAAGTTGTAAATAGGCATGATCCATAGTAAGCATATTTATACTAAGGTTTGGGGTTTCATTACCAAAACTCAAGACCGTCTGGCCCCAAAAACTTGCTTCTATCGCACCTGATGTTTTCATACAATTAAGCTCAGGACCCATAAAATCAAATCTTATCATTGTCTCAATTGGCATAATGTTATAAGCGCCGTGCGCTTCTGTGTCTTGGCCAAAAACATCATAGGCAGGTTCTGCGGGTAAGAGCAGGATATTTCCTTCTTGCAAGGATACTATTTGCCTTGTTTGCCAAAAAACATCATTTTTTACATAACCCGACATGATCATATCAATAGGGGCCGTGTGCTGACGAAAAAATGATCGGTAGAGTTTGCTGTTTTCAGGGACGTCATTCATTGCTTTTGAGTCTGAAAGCCTGACTTGTGCATATGCGCATTGAGTTATTGAGAAACATGTTATTGCAAGCGTTACTATTTTTTTTATCATTGCGTGCTTCATAAGTGCCTTTTTAGTGGGTATGATATCCGAAAATTATCTCCCCGTTTTAACATATTTTTTCTTTTTTTTAAAGAACTTCTTTAGTTCTACGGCAGAGCTGCTAAGCATTCCAATTTTTCGTGTAGAACCGACATTCGGAATACACTAGTATCCGAACTGCACTGATTGATTTGATTAAAAGGCCTTTGCGGCTGCGCACAGTGGCGCCGATTTATTTTAAATATCGATTTCGCCTGATGAATTCATGTATCGGCCCCCTCAGTGCGTTCTGAATGCGTTAAAAATATCACTCGTCTACGCTCTTAGCGGGTTTAAAAAATGGTGGGGGAGTTTGAGGTCGTGCAGGTAAAGATTCGTATCGTGAAAAATTTATCGAGCGCAATGGCGAACAGTTGTTATGAACTCGAGTCAATATTTTATGAGCAAGTAACGCGCTTTCATGCACGTAAATAGCCGCTTCTATTGCTGGGGGCATCTGTTTGTGTTGCTCGAGGCAGTACTTTAGTGACATTAAAGGAATCTCGTTTTGATATGCCAATTCGCATTGCATAAGATTTTTTATGTGACGACATCCAGTGAGTTTTTTTAGGCGAAGATAAAATAAAGCAAAAGCAGCTTTTTTAAACTCTTCTTGAAAGTGATCTGCCAATGAAATTGGTCCGATAATTACAGTTTCACTGAAGTAATTCTGAATTGCTGCGATGATCTTGGATGGTGCAACGTGTCCTTTATTAAACTTTCTTGTGAATTTTTTTTGTGATATTAATTTTCGTTTTACATCGAAAATAAAAT
Source organism: uncultured bacterium (assembly GCA_963707655.1). Lineage (GTDB taxonomy): Bacteria > Babelota > Babeliae > Babelales > Vermiphilaceae > JAKAUA01. The sequence continues at coordinate 1,042,538 of OY970172.1, forward strand.
TATGATTTTCTTTATTAGCGAGCAATAAGTTAGCCAGAGGTTCAGCGAAATCTTGATAAGCAGTTTCAGGTAAATGTGTTGCAGCAAATCGATCGGGCCATGACTCCTCAGCTGCCTGTATCGCGCCAAAATAAGCAAAACATGCCATATACATAACAGATTTTATGTGCATACAATGTACTCCCAAGGTTTAAAATTTCGTTTGAGATTACCCACGGATTAAAAAATTAGCAACTTTATTGTGAGCGCTAAATGCGGGCAATCCCTTTTTCCCCACTCAAAAAAAACGTTTTTAAAATTATTGATTTTTATTACAAATAAGTATTATTATTGTAGATGAGAGTAAGGTGTAAGATTTGTTTTCGGTTTGCTGAAGATTGATAACTGAGTTTGTGCACCTTTTTCTCGTAAAGAATTTGATTTAAAAGTTGAGTATAAAGATGCGTATTTTCCCTTGGACTTAAGGTTTTTTGGTTAAAAGTATGCATCTTTTGCTCTTAAGTGATTGATTAAAAAAAGGAAGTAGTTAATGAAGAAATCTATAAAACATGGATTGCCAAAAACTCTCCGTGATGAATGGCGCCGTTTGTATGATCACTCAAATCACCATAATATAAGCCGTGGTGCTGAAAATCGCGCTACGAGCAGACATTCTTCTCACGGTGAAGAGTGGCGCGCCCAAGAAAATAAGCATAGAAAAGCAAAATAATTTTTTATAAATTATGATATGAAGTTTTGATTGTGCAAAGATACTTCGCAATGATCTCTCTTGGAGGCTTACAAGGTAATTCCTTTTTTTAATGCTTCATAACCAATATAATTTTCTAATCTTTACTTCAATTTTTTCTGCTGCATCTTTTTCTTTTGTTTTTACTAATTCAATAATAGCGAGCAATTTATCTGTTGTTTTACCAAATGTCCCGTAAGAGAGCACGGAGAATATTTTTGGCTCGAATTTTGTGTCGAGAATTGAATCTACATCTTTAGGCAAGCTACTAAAGTTTTTTCCATACAAGGGAAAAAAGATTTTATCCCATGCAGTTTTCCACTGCATTGTTTTTTTAAATTCTTTTAAAATTGGTTCCAAATCTTTTTTTTGCTCATTTTTTTTAAAATCAAAAATCTGTTGCCACCCGGAAGACAAGAGCCATGGATTTATTTTTTTGTTGCCGGTCCAAATAGTAAAAAGATCGGTCAAATAGAGAACAGGTTCTTTTTTTTGATTTACAGACTGCTCATAAAAAAGATGTTCGGCAAATTTTTTATATTCTTTGATTAACACTAATTCAGTAACATCATTTATCAGATAGCCACGTTCTTTGATAAATTTTTGTAAACTGACAAATCCATCGCTTATTCCCGTTCGTTTGTCAATGCGGCTAAATAATTCTGCATATAATTTCTTTTTGTTTTCCTGTTTTTCAAAGGCAAGTTGATTGTTCTTGAAATCCCACAATTGATTAAGATCAAGTTTTCCTTCTTCGCTGCCAATGTATATTTTGATGGTGCCATCAACACTGTCAATATTCTTTTTTAAATCAAATGTCTGCCATGTGTTCAAACGCGGCAATAATTTTGCCAAAAATTGTCTATCCTTATCATCAGGATTAGGCTTTTTTTGCTGGGGATCAGCTTCTTTTTGTTTTTTCTCCGTAGCAAAGTCTGCCAGTTGTGCCATGCCCACTTGCACGCCGCCGAGCGCCAAAAGGCGGGACCGCATGGTGCTTTCAGCCTGCAGCGTCGCCGGATAATAGATTTGAACACGAGTAACAATAAAAGTAATCAAAACCGTCAGAAGAGCGATCATTACCAGAGTAAACACCATGATATAACCGGATGATGTATGATTTTTGTTATGCATGTGAGCTACCTCGACGTTGGTGATGATGGTGTTGTCGCTTGATTCCATGTTTTTGGCTGTAATGAAGCGGGAACTTGCAACCCGGCAGAATCGAACATGGATCCCGTGCTTCCTGGCGATTGGGGTGGCTTTTGCTGTTTCACTTGTGCGTTTGGCATCGGTGTTTTAGCAGCTTCTGGCTGCTCTTCTTTAACCTGCGGTACACTCATCATGAAATCAGGCAAAATGGGGATTGTAAAATTAAAAGTTTCTGTACGTTTCATTCCGGCATCAGCAAAAGTTACTTTTATTTCCACTGAGTGGGGAACCGGTCGCTCTTGTTCCTGTTCTTTTTGTGTATTTTTTTCTTTCTTTTCAACGTCCCAATCACTATTTTTCACTACTTCAAAATCTTTTTTATTCTTGTTCTCATTCTCTTTTTTTAATGTCACAAAGGTGCAAGCAAACTCCACAATTCCGCTCACCAGTTCATACTCGCGAATAGTGCCGCCTTCATTAAATGCTTCAAAAGAAAGATCTGAAGATTCTTGCCACCACAACGTATATGTCGGCATTTTATTGCGCAGACTTTTTTCTTCTTTCAAGCGATACACAACACGCGCAAGAGCAGGTGCAGGGGTAGCGCCGGTCAACCATGCCGCGGTAGGCAGTGGATTGTTGGTAATGCAGGTCAAGAGACCGGACTGTTTTTCTTTTGTTGTGGCATAAAAAATTTTTTCAATTTTCGGCGCTTTTTTCTGCTCTTTTTCGCTTTGTTGTGGTACGCGTGTATCTGTTTTTTTCTCCTGTTTTTTTTCTGGATTCAATTGTTCAAGAGCAGTAAATGGTATGCAGACTCCGGAAAGATCACGTTCAAGCTGGCGTTGCAAAAGCATTGCCTTCAGTTGAAGATCTGTGACTGCATCAATTGATCTGGTTGTTCTGTTTGTTTGTTGAACAATGGCAAATAAAAATGAAGCAAGAAATGCCGCGATCGCTGTTGCTATCAAAAATTCAATTAAAGAAAAACCGCTCCGTACGTGCATATTATTTTTTCTCCCCATCTTTTTTTCTTCAGGCGGATTAAAAACAACTGTTACCAGCTGCTCATTTTTTTTCTTGCGTCGTTCTTGCCATGAAAAATTAACACGCGTGAGCATTATATGAGGAATATCTTTGAGTGAAGAAGAATCAGAAACAGCGGATGCTGTATAATCAATGCGCAGATTAGGGTCAGTGAGTTGCATACTTGTGTCTTCTGCTTGGAAAGGCACGAGTTTTTGCAATAAAAATGCATAGGCAGCTGAAAAGCGAGCATATACTCCCGATGCGTTTTTCACCGAATAACTGCTCTGGCTTTGCAAGATGAGCAGGGGAGCGATTGCCATAGAGATAATGGCGATAGCAAACAAAACTTCAATCATGGTGAATCCGGATCTATTTCTGAAATGCATCATATTCTTTGAATCGAGCAGTAAAAGGGTTAAGAACCAAACTAATCTGACGCGCTCTGCCGGTGCCAACCTTGTCTTTGACGTCATTCATATTGATAGTCACGTGTTGCGTAAGGCCATTAGGCATAATATAAAAATAGGCAGTCTCCAATTTTCCTTTGCTTGCCTCATCATACCCCTCAATAATAAAATTTTTTATCTGGAGGTTCTTAGGGATTGCAATGCTCGTATTCAAATATGCTCTCTTGACCGGCTGCAAAATTATTTTACCAGAACTATCACGCTGGCCGGAATCAATCTGTACATGCACCAGGTGATTTTTGTCATCAAACAAAATAGACTGAATTTTTCCTGTTTCTTGGGCATTGCGCCACGCAAAGCTGGTGAGCCTGTCTAACTGCACCAAAAATTTTTTACGATCAGCGCCGGGAAATAGGGCTCTATAACTTGGAAAGCCGATGGTTGCCATGAGCCCAATAAGAGCTATGACAACCATCAACTCTATGAGCGAAAATCCCGACTTATTCAAGGTTCCAGGCATCCAGGTACTCATTTCTTTTTGCCTTCTTGCCTTTTGGCCCGAAAGAATACAATTCAAATGGATGTTCTTCTTCATCGGGAGTTAACTGATAATGATATTTATTTTTCCATGGATCTTTAGGGATAGCTTTTTTCCCGCCAAAATAACCGCCATGGCGCCATTTCCCGGCTAATTTTTCGTTTGAAGGTGATTGTACTAAATCATTCAATGTTTCAGGGTATTCACCAAGCTCCAGATCATAATTTTCTATTGCATTCTTTAAAACACGCAATTCTCCTTCTGCCTTGGCTTTTTTCCCCGCTTCGCGACCACCGCCGACAGAAAGAGCTATGATACCACCAATGATCCCGATAATAAGGATAACCACCATTATTTCAATCAGAGAAAATCCTTGCTGCGCATGGCGAGCAGATAATTTCATAATTAAACTCCTATATTGTTATAGTTTGCATCAACTGTGTCATTGGCAATACAATTGACAAAATAATAAAGCCAACAATTATACTCATAAAAATTAATAAAACAGGTCCTATCAAGCCGGTAAGTCTGTCGGCCCATTCAGCCAAATCCTCCTCATAGTTTTGTGCTACCGTCAGCAGCATTTTATCTAACTGTCCTGATTGTTCTCCCGTATTGATCAAATAAATGGCAATAGGAGGAAATATATCAGTCTGCTTAAGATATTGTGAAATTTTACCTTGTTTAATAATTTTATCGCGCGCATCACTCAATGCTTGTGCCAAAACGCGATTGTCTATAATTTTAACCACAATATCAAGTGATTCGGCTAAATTTACTCCGCCTTCAAGCAGCAATCCGAGTGTGTAACAAAACTGCACTATCGCATTCATGCGTACAAAATAACTTAAAATTGGTATGCGGAGCTTGATGACATCAAGAAGATAAGCGCCGCGCTTGGTTGATCGCCAATACAGAAAAGCAGATATAAGAACTATTATTACTGGCGCAACGATCCATATATAAGAAGTAAAGAGCGCAGAGATGGCCATTAACATTCTGGTTGGCAGTGGAAGTGGTTTATCGCTCATTTCTTTAATAGAGGCGGTCATCCCCGGCACTACCCAATAGAGCAAAGCCCCCACAATGAGTACAGAAAAACCAAGCTGCATTACCGGATAGGTGAGCGCCCCGGTTATTCGTTTTCTCAATTCTTCGCGCCGCTCCAAATAAGAGGTTAAGCGTTCAAGAATCAGTTCTAATTTGCCGCTTGCTTCACCTGCACGCACCAACTGCACATAAATTTGATCAAACGATTTTGGATACTGCTTAAGCGCATCAGCAAGTGATGTACCTTGTTTTACTTCGTCTTTGATGCTCACCAGCATTGATCGGGCGCTGCCGGTGAACTGTTCTACCAATAATTCCAGTGATTGCAATAAAGGAACTCCTGCCTTGAGTAAGACAGCAAGTTGACTTGTAAAAAGAATTTTTTCTTTTACTGAAATAGTACGAACAAACAGCGAACGCCACCAGGAAGAACCATGTTCTTGTGCCGGCACTATGGAAATGGGGTATATACCTTGCTGCATGAGTTTTTCTCTCACGCCAACAGACGACGCCGCATCAAGATATCCGCTTACTTTTTTACCGTCCTTGGAAAATGCCTGGTAAAAATATAACGCCATTTACAATCCTTTACGATACTTTTATTCTTGATATACCATGTATTGAATAAAGCGGTTTGCTCATGTTAGCTTTCAACAACAAGTCAAATATCACCTTATCAAAAGGAATGCCCAATGCAAGAAATAGTTTCCCTCATTTTATTTTTAACCCTCTTCATTCCTCTTTATAGCGATGCAGCGCCGGCCACGACAAAAGCAGCACCAATTATAAAAAAAGGCCAAAAAACATCTGATAATCTCATGGGGCTTCATATGCCCATTATATTCACCAATAACGGGATTCAAAATTTTTTTAAACAAACATATAGCCATCCGCGCTACGCGCAAGAGATTCTCGCGCATGATTTTTCACATATGCTGCAATTCTTACACTATGGCAAGAAAATGGGCCAAAAGCGGGCTTATGCAAAATCGGTGCTTAGACTTTTTACCAATAAATTAAAATCTACTCCATTCTTAAATGGCTATGCTTTTCTTCAGATGCTTCAGCAGCTACCGCCATTATTGGGGGATTATTTTATTGTTTTTAAACTAGACGATCTTGACCCGGCAAAATCAGCAATAAATGATTTGCTTCATTCAACATTCATTAATCAGTTTGATTCATTTAAAGAAGATCCAAAAATATTTTTCAATTCTTTATCCGCGCAAATTGTTGAATCACTTAACTCACGCTATCAGTTCATTGAAGATGTATCGGCGGATGAATTGCGCAAATCATTAATTCTTTTGATTGAGATCGGGCTGAGTAAATTAGTTTGGGCCCCACAAGAAGAAGTAGAGACATGGGAGCTCTGCAAAAAAATTGGCAATGAAGTGGCGACATTGATTGATTTAAATATAGTCGCCGATCCTGATGATCTTAACGATCTGTATATATCCTTGATAGAGCGCTATTGTTATTTCCTTGATATTGCCAATAATGATTTATCAATAGACTTCTTTGATAAAGTTAAGCACAGCATCTTCAGCGACTCTCTGCTTATGCTTGATATGGAAGAGCAAGAAGTGGGCATAGAAACAAAAGCAGAACGGCTCATGCGCGCGCTCTCAGAGGGTGAAGCAAAAGTTCGTGCGCGAGAAATGGGTCTTTTGGTTTGATCTGTTATACGGTGATCACTATATCTTCGGGCATATATGATGCGACGATGAGTACTATCACTGCCCCCGCAGATAGTATCATAAGCTCAGTCGTATCCGTGTGATAGTTCGCAAGATTATTTTTTTCTGCTGCGCGAATAAGCTTGTTTCTTTTTTCGTGAGAAGGTTTATTTTTCATGGCAAGCATGCATTTGTTCGCTTGTTTGGACGATCTGGTCACTTTTGGTGAGATGATTGCTTGGTTGCGAGATCTTGTTGACACCGTCGAACGTTTATGTGCGTCCATGGCCATGACCGAAGAAGCAAACAACAATAAAAATAATATTTGTTTCATGATTATTCCTTTATCATAAAGGTACCGTTTTGTTGCAAAAATAACGGCCTGATCCATGTCGAGGGTCACATACATTATTAAGACAACAATCCCGGTAATCAGTAAATACTATTACGGCTAGCATCGTTGTCATAACTATTACATTTACCTTGGCATAATGGCAACAACGATCCTCTCTTTCGTTTTTATCACGGTAATGAACGGCCTTTTTTGTTTTTAATCCCTCTGAAATACTCTTTTTAGGAGATGAGCTTTGTTGTTTATTTCTTTGTTGACGAGCTTTTGTCGCTCGCAGCGGATACTTGTATGCATCCATAGCAATCGTTACAAGAGGTAGTAACAATAAAAATAATCCGCGTTTCATACCAGTTCCCTTTATCTGTATCCCAATTCCCTTGAGAGGACTAGGGTAAGGCAAGACGCATTTCTCTGTTCTGTATGTTTTTGTCGTACAGTATTGAGTATTGTATTTTGCTGATGCCAAATCCAAATTGTTCCTACCATAAGCACCCAGCAACACGCTTCCATGTTTTTTATTCTTTTTGCTTCTTTTCTAAATTCCGTTATCTCAATAGAGCGGTTGCGTTTTTCGTTGCGTTGCTGACGCACTTTTGTTGCGCGCAATGGATAGCGGTGTGCATCCATGGCAATCATTGAAATAGGCAGTAATAATAAAAACAATACGCGTTTCATAAAACACCCTCATAATTTATACGGTTTAATTGGCTACCTCATTGCATTTGCGAGGAAAATTCCTGCTCAATCATATCTTTCGCGCTATAAAAATCAACAAGCGTCAACATGATCACACTTCCAATCATGCGAACTAAAAAAAGAAAATGAGCTTTTGACAAACAACGCTCTGCGTGGCATTAATAGGTGAACTGTTTCTTTAAATTATTAAAAAGGTTAATCATATGCATCTGTTTTTTCTCTTTGTTCTTATGACATTTCTGCAACCATCTACTTTTGCAAGCGAGAGCGCAACAGAAAACTCATTGTCACAGGAAAGTTATATTTCTGATGAGCAACGAGAAAATATGCTCGATGACATGGAGCAAGAATTTAACCGATTATTGGCAGAAGCAGAAAAAAGCAGACTAGAACAATCATCGCAGGAAAACAGCGAGTCTGAACGTTCCACAACAGATAAAGTTGATGAAAGGTTGGCTGATATTATTTTAGAAACAAATCCTAAACTTAAAAAAATTCTTGAGTCACATGAATTGGCCAAAAAAACTGGTGATAAAAGCGTCAAAATAACGGCAATTTTATTAACAGGCGAGCCTGGTTTGGGAAAAAGTCTAGCAGGAAAAGTATTAGCACAAAAATTGGGCTTGGATTGCACCTTTATTCAAGCGTCGGGACTGGGAAATGAGTATCAAGATTCAGCGTCAAGTAACTTGGACAGAGAATTTAAAAAAGTTATTAACTCTGACGCGGAACAGGTTGTTGTTATTGATGAAATACATACTTTGATGAATAGCAAAAAGCAAGATCATCGATCAGATATGGATCCGGCAACGCGGCTTTGCCAAATAATGGACAACAATAGTGATAAAAAAATTACTATCATTGCCACGGCAAATGATATAAAAAATTTATCGGCCCCTTTGCAAACAAGGTTTGATAGAAATAAAATACAGTTCGCCGCTTTAGATGAGCGAGCGCGCGAAAAAGTTGTACGTTTTTACGCGGGTGACATGGCCGATAAGGCCTGTGTCGACAAAGCGGTAAAAAAAACGAAAAAAATGTCTATAAGACACATTGATGCCGTGATTCAAGAGGCAAAATTAAATGCATATCGAAGAGATGCTACCAGAATATCGCCAGAAGATCTTGATAGCGCAGTAAATGAAATCACAGGCAATATGAAGCTTTCTAAAGAGGGCTGGTGGGATTGGACCACGCGTAAGTCCGAGGCGGCCTTGCCAGCAATTGATGTTGGTGTTAAGGTTGTCAGACTTTGTAAAGATCTAATGGGTTACTAATATATTGATTAAAAAAGTTTCAAGGGAAATACATGAAAACAAAGTATATCGTTTTTTTACTGTTACTATCTTTGGCTACTCACGCATCAACCATGTACGTGCCGGTTGTTATTGTTTCACAACACACCGAGAAAGCCCCCAATCACCTTTCGCTAGAATGGCTGTATGAATTGATACAGTATTCACCCGACTCTATTGAAACAAAAGAAGTGAGAGAAAATCTTTCTTATTACACGCGAATGGTAGAATTTGATATTAAGTGTTTAGAGGTCTTACGAGAGTCTCAAGATTCCGTGCAAAACCAGTGCATGCTCAAGGGTCTTATGAAAACGGTTGCATTTCCTCTGTTATTTACGGGCGCATGCTTGTTGGCTGCTTCACACAGACAGCCTTATTATTATTTTAACAGAGATGAAGAAGATTTTTATTTCGGTTGCGCATCAATTTTAGCGGGCATAGGCATTTTTTTTGGTGCCACTGGAGCACGGGATGTTGTTAATGCATTGCAATATACAAAAGATTTAAATGAGCGTTTACAAAAAGATAGGCGCATTCTCAGACTGCTCAACGATATTGCGGTATAAAAACTATGGGAGCTATTGTAATCTTATATGAAGAAGAATAGTATTAAGCGCCTTTTAATTGGCCTTTGCCTTACTCTTTTACTGCATACAAATGGTATGCAGGTTGCCCTGCAGCAGGCGTTGGTGCAGTTGGATAAAATTATCGCTGTTACCACGGCGATTGCCTCGACGCTGTATTCAAACTATTATCTGCATGAGTCCGTCTGCCCTTTAGACATACGCTGTATTCAAGCGATGTTGCAGAGTGAGGCTAAAGAATGTGCTCAGAGCAATAAAATTGAAATCTCTTTTAATAATCAGGATGCGGTTGCCTGGTTTAATCAACACGAAAAAACTGTTCAAGTTTCTTGTGATCAATCCGCTATTTTAGCGCAGTCTCAAACTAAAGAGGCAACGTCTAATGGCACGGTTATGGCGGTCAATCAGCATAAGCAGCAGAGCCTTGCAAATTTTAAGCCGAGCATTTTACGCCCGTTGCATGAATTGGGGCCAAAGCGCAGTCGCGATAGCTATGACTTAAAACGATCGCATGAAAAACAGCTTGAACTTTCTGCCGCTGAACAGGTGGGCACGTATGTCGATGCCCAGCAATGCGTTGCGCATGCCACGCCGGGCGCCAGGCTTGACTCACATGAATATGTGCTGCAAGAGGGACAAAAAAATGCGATTGCCGCGGACCAAGCAACGCATTGCGGCACTGGCCATGCGCGATCTGATTTTGATCGCAATATTATGGCTTTATCACGCATACGCAACTCTGCGGCATTAGCAGCAGAATTTGATGCGCAATATAATAATTTTCAACATGACATCTCGAGCTGCATCGATTTAAAAGATAAAGCAGCTATTTTTCAGGCACTGCAAAAATTAGCTGACCCTGCCAGATACACGCTCTTAAAGCAGGTTCCTTATCTGGAACAGCGCTTTGATAATGCAGTTGGCGCATTGCATTATTTATGCCTCAATACCGATGGTTCGCTACGCGCTGGCGGCATAGTCGGCCATGAAATTGAAGTTGCGCGCATCATTGCCGAATTTAATACCCCGTTGAATGGTGAGCATCAGTTTGCCAGCATTGTTACGCAAATGGTTGATCTGAACATTCTCGGTTCTCGTGGTCTGGCACAAGAAATTAAAGAATATTATGAACAACCTTATATCGGGCAATTTCTTGATAGTTTTCAGACAAAAGAAAAACATCCAAACCTGACGCAGCAATTTTTGGCCCACCCGGTTAATCAGCGCATGCAGCAATTAATAGATGCATGCAAACATAAAAAATGGGATGAAGCAAAGCAGCAGGTTGATGCCTACCAAGCCTTGGCGACGCAGAAAAAACATGACGCGAATATACAAAATCAGTACGTTGTTTCGCGTGATATTTTATATGCCTTGGGTTATGAAAATGGGGTGTTTAAAAAGTATGCGCAACATCCTTGGTATCAACAGTATACCCACCGCGACTATCCACATCGCATAGCTGATGCGCAGATCAATAGCCTCTTTGAGCAACACGCTATAATTAAAGAAGCTATTCTTGAAAAATTGGGTGTTACACAACCCTCACCCCTGGTTGAGCGCGTGGCCTATGAATTGGCCCCAGTATTTTATAATCCATTGGCAGTGAACCAATGTCTATCGGGTCTCTGCCAAGACCATGCTGACCCAAAAGTGCGCGAAGCGTATCATGTTTTCTTTGACGAATCGGGCATATACCGCTTGTTGTCTCATGATGCAAAAAAACTTGAAGGTATCAGTATCCCCACCAGCATTGGGGATGCCTGCAATGTGCAGGCGCGGGCACTGCTTAACACACTACTTAAAATCAGTACGCCGCATGAAAAAGCGGCACAAGACGTGTGTCTTGCGCTTAAATATATCGAATCTGCTTGTGCATATCCTGCATTGAAGTCAAGCTATTGTATCCTGAGCCAATCGCTGTGCAATGCGCTCATTCTACCTAATGCAGAAACCATTGTTACCTCGCTTGGTGATTTCACGCTGCTCAACCAAGATGAACATCAGCTCAAGCTGCAACAGGGTCTGGTGGCTACTGCAGCACAATTATGCAATGCACTCAATGATAAAGCATTATCAGCAACGCAGCGCCAAGAAACGCGCGAAGCACTTATTGCGCTGGGAGCAGCGCGACGAGCCGCTCTGGCATATAAAAACAGTGCGCGTTATACCGTTGATCAATTTATTAAATTCTATCGCGATGTGGTGCGACCACGTATTACCAAAGTTGCCAAATATACCCCTGCAGTGTTGGCAGGAGCGATTATTGTAGAGGAAGCCACTAAAGATATCTATGAGTATGATAGGCTTCACAATGAGGGCAATCAACAAACAACTCCTCAGGTCAAAAAAATAATAGCCACTGAACAAGAACGAGCCGGTGGCGCCCCCGATCCTAATGATCCGAGTGATCCCGAAAAAAATAAACACAATGAATTAAAATCAGTTCAGATTAGCGAGCAGGATGCCAGCCATATGTTTGGCGACAGGCCAGGACATATGGCAGACACCCCAACAAACAGAGAACTTCTCATCGGCCTTGCATCTAACGCATCAAATTTTCTTGGTTGCGATAAATATGGGTCCGAGTGGTACGCAAAAATTTTAGAGAACGGAAGACAGCTCTGGGTTGTTGTAAGAGATGGTCTAATCAGAAATGGAGGAATAAATGATTTGCCAAAGATATTTAACTCCGAAACGGGCCTATGCCGTCAATTGTTAAAAAAGAAGTAATCCGATGAATATGATATTAACACCACTTCAAGCATTTTTTGCAATGCAAGCTTTACTAGAAGCCTACTTCAAAAAGACATCATCAGACAGCATCGCCGTTCTTTTGAGCTGTTCAGAATTTTTAGAAGATGGGACGACGGCAGATACTGTACTGTGGATAGATTGGGCGAATCTTGTTAACAGGCAAGAAGAATTAACCCCGCTTCAAGCCTTTGTTATTATGAATATTTATCTAAGAAATTACTTTGAAGGCAGAGTCACAAAAAACGTAAAAATATTACTTGATGATATCGCATTAACCCCCGACCAAAAGCCTATATCCCAAACAACTTGGAATTTGTGGATTGAATGCATTAAAACAGTCATGCTTTCTCAACATTAAGAGTCATGCCGAGGCTGCAGATAGCGAAAAATCTTCTTTATGGTAAACTACTCATAAAAATGACATGTTTTAAACCATTTCAGGCGTGATAAGTTTTATGGATAAACAATACGATTCCTCGATTCATGAAAAAGTAGTTCAACAGCTCTGGCATGATGAGCAAACGTATGCCGCCAGCAACAATCCCGGCAAACTTTATAGCATTGATACTCCTCCCCCAACCGTATCGGGCAGCTTGCATTTGGGTCATATTTTCTCCTACACACAAACTGATATTATCGCTCGCTATAAAAGAATGAGCGGCTTTTCAGTGTTTTACCCCTTTGGCTTTGATGATAATGGTTTACCTACCGAGCGTTTTGTTGAAAAGAAACGTGAAATAAGCGCCCATAGCATGTCGCGCTCTGATTTTATTAAAATCTGTCTGCAAGAAACTGAGCAGGTAGAAGAGCAATTTAAAAACTTATGGCAGCGCATGGGGCTCTCTGTTGATTGGAACGCCTGCTATTCAACCATTTCTCCTGAAGTGAGAAAAATATCACAAGAATCATTTATCAGATTGCTGGCCAAGGGCTACGCATATCGCAAAAATGAGCCGGCGCTCTATTGTACCACGTGCCGCACATCAGTAGCGCAAGCAGAGCTGGAAGACAAAGAAGAGGGGTCATTTTTTAATGACATCGTATTTCAAGATGAGCAGGGCAATGATCTGATTATTGGCACCACGCGTCCGGAATTATTACCCTCATGCGTAGCGTTGCTGTATCACCCGGAAGACACCCGCTATCAACATTTGGCAGGGAAAAAAGCAGTTGTGCCCTTGTTTAATTTCACCGTGCCAATTCTTGCCGATGACAAAGTTTCTATCGAAAAAGGAACCGGCTTGGTTATGTGTTGCACTTTTGGAGACAAAACAGATATTGAATGGTACAAAAAATATAACCTGCCCTATAAACAATCGATTGGTTTTGATGGCAAGTTTACTGCCGGTATACCTTTACTGGCCGGCTTAAAAGTTCCCCAAGCACGCGAAGCGGTACTCAACGAGTTGCGCACAAAAAATCTTTTACTCAAGCAGCAGGCAATTAGACATGCAGTAAACATTCATGAACGATGCAAAAAAGAAATCGAATACATGATGTTGTCACAGTGGTTTTTGAATATTTTAGATCATAAAAAAACCTTCATAGAACTGGCCGATAAAATAGCATGGTATCCTGCATACATGAAAACCCGCTACCAAAATTGGGTGGAAAACATTAGTTGGGATTGGTGCTTGTCGCGCCAACGCTTTTTTGGTATCCCATTTCCAGTCTGGCATTGCCAAGACTGCGGCCATATACTGGTAGCAGAAGAAAAAAGTCTGCCTATTGATCCCCAAGAGCAGCCATATCCGGGAGGCACCTGCCCGCACTGCTCAAGCAGTAATATTAAGCCGGACACTGATGTGATGGATACCTGGAACACGTCATCGCTCACTCCCTATATTTGCGCCAACTTGCTTGATAAAAGCAGTTCTCCTTTTGTACAGGCAAAAAAAAGCGGATTCTTGCCCATGAGCATGCGCCCGCAAGCGCACGATATTATTCGCACCTGGGCTTTTTACACTATCGTAAAAAGTTGGATGCATGATCAGACCATCCCGTGGAAAAATATAGTAATCTCCGGCCATGTGTTGAGTTCAGAAAAACAAAAATTATCAAAATCGCAAGGCAACAATCCATTGGCACCGGAAACATTGCTCAATACCCATTCAGCTGATGTTATTCGCTATTGGACCGCATCGGGAAGTCTGGGAACCGATATCGCATTTTCAGACACACAAATTAAAATTGGCCAGCGTCTGGTGACCAAGTTGTGGAACGCCTATCGTTTTGTAGAAAGCCACATTGTAACAGAAGCTCCATCCAGCCAGGCACCAAAAAACTTGGGTGTTTTAAATGAATGGTTACTTGATCAAATAAGCCAACGCTTTGCTTCATACAAGCATTATTTTGATCAACATGAATTTAGCTTAGCGCTTGATCAGATAGAGCAATTTTTCTGGCATGATTTTTGTGACAACTACCTTGAGTTAGTCAAAGATCAACTTTTTAATCCCGATAAATATAATGAGGGAGAAGTTGCTGCAACTCGCTGGACATTGTACCACGTTGGGCTACGCATTTTGCAGCTGTATGCGCCTTATTTGCCTCATGTAACTGAATCTTTGTATGGATCGTTATATAAAGCGCAAGAGAAAATCAGCTCGATACATCAAACTAAATTTGAAGCGATACAAACAGCGCATACGTTCCCTGAAAGCAGTTTGATTGCACAGGCATTAATTATGGTAGCGCAGCAAGCACGTAAGTTGAAAACTGAAAAGCAACTTTCGTTGAAAACCGAACTGGCCGCACTCACCATTTATTGTCACAATACAAAATTGCTTGAACCGCTTAAAAAGCAGGAAGCGATGATCAAAGGCATTACTCATGCGCAGACCATCAATTATCAGCAAGAAGAGATAGAGCAAAGCTTTATTGAGCAGCATGATGGTTTGTGGCACGCGCATATTGCAACAAGGTAACGCATGATTTTGATCAAAAATAGCCAAAGAAAAATCACTGTAGACACCAAGCAACTGCAGCAGGACGCACAGACAATTCTTGATGCGCTTGATTATGCTGATTTTGATCTGGGTATTTGGCTCGCATCAGACTCCTTGATTAGAAAATATAATCATGAGTATCGGGATAAAGATAAAGCGACTGATGTGCTTTCGTTCCCCTATCATTCAGAGCTCAAGGCAGGCGAGCGCATAAAAATAAAAACAGATGAAGACAAAAATTTGGGAGATATAATCATTGCGCCAAGTTATGTGCTTAAAGATTTGCCTCGTTGGAATCAAACATTTGAACAGCGCATGCAGGTTTTGCTGGTACATGGCATTTGCCATCTGCTTGGCTATGATCATATAGACGATGCAGATTATAAAGTGATGCATAAAAAAGAAGTAGCTTTGTTACGCAAATTGAGAAAATAAAATTATTACGTGTTTTGAAAGTGCTGGTTATGTTTAAAAAAATTATGTTTGTTGTGTGTGCATTGTCGGCCGTTATAAACGTAACGGGAATGGATGCTCCTCGTGGAGTTCCTGGCGTGAACATAGTAGAACCCAGAATTGATCACTATGGAGATCATCGTGTATTCAATATTTACAACAGACCAACTCGTTCTCAAGATGATCCAACTAAATCATTTTCTACTAGAGTAACAGAGACACTCTCTGAAGGGGGCTGGCATGCACTCGAGGGAATTCCAGGCATTATCACCAGCATATTTGTGCAGACAGCTGCGACCATAGTTGCTCAAAAAACAATGGCATGGTTCAATGGTGACTCTGAAGAAGGACCTTCATCTGAAGATAAAGCCCTGCTAAAAAGTGTTGAAAAGCAGCAAGTGAAACTCATGCTTGTGCAAATGACCCTCAAACAGAACAAGCAAGCTCTTGAGGATCTTAAAGATGAGCTAGTCGAATTTGGCTATGATGCTGAAGAGACCGAAAAAATTAATGCCGCTAGAGCAGAATTGCTTGAGCAACGCAAAATATTGAATGCTAGATATCATGAATTAGCGAGCGATATTAGACTGGTAAACTCGGTTGCGTAACATTGTTCGCTAATCATTTTCAGGCAAGCGCAAAACTTTTTTGTGCGTAAATGAGAGAATTATCAAGCCGATTACATTTGGAATCGCAACAAGCGTAAGCAATACATCCATTACATTCCACATTGATTGCACCGGCAGCAATGAGCCGGCAAAAATAGCAATCGCTGTTAAGCGAATATACCATTTGAGCCATGAATTGCGGAACAAAGAAGAAAAGCTTTGCGTGCCGTTAAATGTATTGCCGATCACGGTGGTGACTACAAAGAGGGTAATGCTCACGAGCAAAACATATTTGCCATAGCTCGGAGAATTAATCTTGAATGCTTCATAAATGAGCGTGCTTCTAAAGTTGCCACTTTGCCACACACCCGTCACCAAAACAATGAGACCGGATAAGCTGACGAGTATCGCGTCTGAAATCATAGAAAACAGGGCGAGCAATCCTTGATCAGTCGGTTTTTTGGTGTCGGCTACCGCATGGGGAATTGATGATGTGCCCAATCCCGCTTCAGTAATAAAGATACTGCGATAAATACCTTCACGCATGGCGATTAACACAGTGGCGCCGGCAAAACCGCCAACAGCTGCCGTGCCATGAAATGCATAGCTGAATACCAGATAAATAGCCTGTTTAAGCGCAGCGATATTGGTTAATAAAATCGCTGCGGCAAACAACACGTACAAAGTAAACATTAAGGGGACCAAGGCACTGGCAACATCACCCACGCGGCGCGCGCCACCGCTGATCACAAAGAGCATAATCACCGCCAATGTTATACCCACATAATAAGGGGGCATGTTTTCTAGTGCAAGCACTGATGAAAGGGTGTTTGATTGCAATGAGGACCATGACATGAAAAGGAATATCATCACGCTTGTATACCAATACGCCAGCAACGGATGCACCAGCTTGAGATATTCCATCGGGCCACCAATGAGTCCGCGCGGTGTTTCCACGCGCGTGTACAGAGCAAAGGTAACTTCGACAAATTTAGTTGCTGCGCCAAAAAAGATATATACCAGCAACCAAAAGAGTGCTCCCGGTCCGCCAACCATAATTGCGACTGAAGGACCAACAACATTGCCCATGCCAATGGTGCTTGCCATAGCGGCAAACAGCGCATGAAATGAATCAATAGTACTCACTCGTCCGTGGCTATCGTGCTCTTTTTTACGATTTAATCCCTTAAACAACAATGAAAGAAAGCGGGGAAACCCGCGAAATTGCATAAAACCGGTTTGGATAGTCAAGATAACCGCTGCACCGAAAAAAAGAAGCGTAGCCGGCACGGTAAAGAATGAGGTAAACCAAACACAAAATTGATCAACAAGATTAAGCCAATGAAAAATGTTCACAAAATGTCCACGTGGTAATAAAGACTAAGATATGGGTTTATTCATAATTTTACGGTTTTTTTGCTAAAAATGATAGTGCGTGGCGCATGAGCTGATCAAAGGAGAGTTGTGCTGCAGCCGGCTGATCATTCACATGTTTTATTGCCGCAGCTATTTCGCCCCTTGAATAGTTGAGCGACTGGAGTACTTGCGAAACCGTTTGCCATTGTCCCAGAGAATCAGCTTCTCCCAGTTCAACGCCTGAATCAATAAGCTTGGCAACTTTATGCTTGAGCTGCACAATCATTTGCTCGGCTTTTTTAGCCCCGATGCCATTAACCTTGGTGAGTGCATCTTCATTACCGGTATGTACCGCTTCTAGAAAAGACTTTGCACCCAAATCAGCCAGTATGGCCAAGCCAATCTTGGGTCCAAGGCCGGAACAGCTGATGATTAATTGAAAGACAGAACGCTCAAGTAGCGTAGAAAAACCAAAAAGAGATGGCCCTTGTTCTTGGTTCCAATGCATATACGTTTGCAACTTTACGCTTTGGCCCAATGCAAAACAGCTGCTCTGCGGCACCTGAACCAATAAAGCAACGGGCCCCGCTTCAAGAGCAACATACCCGTCGCCCGCTTCCTGTATGGTGCCGTTCAACATATGTATCATGATTTTTTCCTTTTATGATAATTGATAACCACTATAAAAAGTAACGTGAAAAAAAAAGTTCGACAAGAAACCGCGCCAGCCATCTTTTTTTAACGTTCTTTGTTGACAAATACGAATGCAATGGTACATTTTCTAGTATCATTTACATTAATGCAGGAATAGCTCAGTTGGTAGAGCGTTGCCTTGCCAAGGCAAAGGTCGCGGGTTCGAATCCCGTTTCCTGCTCCAGCCTACGCCAAGGATCCGGCTGCGGCACCATTTTCTTCTGCGGAAGAAAACTGGTGTAATAGCAAGGGTCGTAGGCCCGGATAAGCGGAGTCCCGTCGCGCCATAGCCCACAAGGGGCGACCGCTGACTAAAAATAATCCAAACCTCATCTTAAAATGGCTATATTTGTCAATACAACGTCCACTTGTTATACTTAACAAAAGTTATATATTTATCGACGGCAAAAACAATATAAAATCATATCAGTAACAAACCCTAATATTATATTCAAGGTTACCCACATGAAATCTATTATGGAAGAGGCCTCAACTATTTTCAAAGCAATTGAGAAGGCCTGGATCCGCGCAGAGAAACCACAATCGTTCTCAGTTAAGCTTCTTGAAGAACCGGCAAAAAACTTTATCGGTATGACCACTAAGCCGGCTAAGATAGCTTTTTTGTTTGATGAAGTTGTTGGTGCAAAACAGGTAAAACCTCAACATGCCCAACCTTTGCCACATCAGGAAAAAAGAGCGCATGCGCCTGTTCAACAAGCAGAACGACCACAAAAAAAACAGCCGCAGCCACATCAAGCACCACAAGCTCAACAAAAACATACTGCGCAGCAGCCGCAGCCAAGAAAACAGGCAGAAACTCTTCCGATGGCCCCTCGTGTCAATGAGCAGCCAGTCGCACCAAGAGAAAATCAGCCACTATGGCATGAAGATATGGCTCGTGCGGCAGAAGAATGGCTCAAAGAAACATTGACCCTTCTTGATCAACAAGTGCCACCATTTACTACTGAAATCAAGAATAAGCATCTGATAATTGCCTTTGAAAAACCGATTGTCGAAGATGGTCACCAAGAACGCCTTCTTTTCAGCAGTCTTGCTCATCTTGTATTGCAAGTCGTTAGAAACAAGTTCAAAAATCAGGCTCGTGGCCTTAAAATTATTTTAAAAACAAATAGTTAGTCATATGATGCTTGCTCACGGCGATGAAGAAACAATTATTGCGCGCTGCACGCCACAGGGAAGCGGCGCCATAGCACTGCTGCGCCTGAGCGGTAAAGACGCGGTAGACGTTGCAAGCGCAATGAGTAAGCTCCCCGCTCAAAAAACGTTGCTGCAACAAAATACTCATACTATTCACTATGGGTTTGTGATTGACGGCAACGGAACACACATCGACCAAGTACTCTTTTTGCTTATGCGTGGACCCAACAGCTTTACGGGGCAGGATACTGTTGAAATAACCTGCCACAATAACCCTTTTATCGTAGAACAGATCATTGCGCAGGCAATTGCGCATGGTGCGCGCATGGCGCATGAAGGAGAATTTACTAAACGTGCGCTGCTTAATGGGAAAATAGATCTTATTCAAGCTGAAGCAATTAATGATTTAATTAATGCAAATACGCAGCTTGCGCTCAAACAATCTATGGCTCAGTTGGAAGGAACCTTTTCTCATCATCTGCATGCGGTAGAAAGAGAGCTTTTAAAGGCGCTGGCTTTTTGCGAAGCAAGTTTTGAATTTATTGATGAAGAAATGGAGTTTGGCGATCGTATCGCTGCCATTATTGACCATATTTTGAAGACAATACAAACACTCAAAAGTTCTTATGACCAACAGCAACAAATACGACAAGGCATACGTGTTGCTTTGCTTGGCAGCGTCAACGCGGGAAAATCTTCTCTTTTCAATGCTCTTTTAAATAAAGAGCGCTCCATTGTTACGGCAATTGCAGGAACCACGCGCGATGCTATTGAAGCAGGTATATACCGCAATGGCAACTACTGGACCTTGGTTGATACCGCAGGCTTGCGCACTACCAATGATATTGTTGAACAGGCGGGCATAAAACGTTCTTTTGAAGAAGCGGCACAGGCTGACATTATTATTTTGGTATTTGATATCTCTCGCGCGCAAAATAAAGAAGAGCGTGAAGTGTATCGGCACATAATACGTATGCATCAACAAAAAATTATTTTTGTCGGCACAAAAACAGATTTGCCACCAGTGGCACTGAGCGAATTTAACGCATATAATGGGCTGCTTGTCAGCAGCATGCTCAAGACAAATATTGTAACTCTTGAGCAGATGATTCAACAAAAAATCAATGCACTTTTTAGCACTCTTGAATCCCCGTTTCTGTTAAATAAACGGCATTATAATTTGCTTATTAACCTTGAACACAAATTAAAATCATTACCGTCATTACGGGGTGAACAAATCTCTTACGAGCTTCTTTCTATACATCTTAATGATGCCCTTGCACATATAGCGGAGCTTACCGGAAAATCAGTAAGTGAGGCGGGTATGGACGCTGTTTTTAGAGAATTTTGTGTGGGTAAGTGAAGTTATTGCGCATGCGTTTCAACATAATTGAGCATCATTTTTTTAAACGCATAATCTACCGCATCCTCAATTGGGGAATACATGGCATTATTCTTAACGTAAATATTTGCCCCATTCACCAATAACTCATCAATAGTTGCCAACCTATTTTTCCATTGAACATTATATTTTACGGCGAGGTGCAGCGGAGTATTTCCCTGAAAGTCCTTTGCTGCCGGATCGGCCTGCTGTCCCAATAGTACTTGTGCAATTTTTGGTCGTGCATAAATAGCTGCCCAATGAAGTGGTGTTCGATTTTGCTCATCTCTGGCATCAACAGCGTAATTTTGCACTAAGACCCTGCGTATGGCATCTTCGTCTGCACCATCACGAATCATGTGATGAAGGCGGGTTCCTTGTATTTGAGCAACTCGTGCGCTTATCATGCGATGATGCAAGGACAGTGCCAGAATAAATAAACATGCATACGTGTATTTAGAAAAGTCGCTGCTTTTGTTCATTGCACTGTTCCCCTGAAAAAATTACGGTCCATTCATTAAACACAAGATAACTTTTTGACGCGTGAAAATGCAATATTTATAGAGGCTCAATCAAAAATTGTTACCTCAGCCGCAATATGTTATTCTTAAAGTAAGTAATTATCTTTTTTCGTTATCAACCCACTATCACGAAAGTTTCTCTATGGATGCGTACAAAGCTGAATGTTTTAATCTGATTCAAGAATTTAAAAACAACAATATCGACATGGATTGGTCGGTAATTTTTGAACATCCTGAAATGCATGAAAATCTTGATGATGCACTCAATGATACCATGTATCAAGTTGCATTGCTTGTCGGCATGAATGAGCAAACCAAGTGCGACCTTATTGGTACAATCGCCTATGCGCAAACATTGCTTGCCCATTCTCGCCTTATGAATGATGAGAAAGAATTTATTGCTGCAGGAAAAAAATTAGAAAGCGGTCTAAAAAAACTACTTACTACCGGCGCATGGCTTAAAGAGGCCGAAACAAACTTTGATCTTTTGGAAAAAATATCAGAAGAAAATATGGAAGAAGCGCGAAACAATCCCGCATTAATTCCCGTTTTTGTTTTGCTCACCGTGATTGCTGCGATCTCTTGCGAACAAGCCGATGCATGCAATGATGAGTCTTGTGATGATGAATCTGGCGACGAAGAATAACCATCACTGCCAGAATTATTTTAAATTAAAATAAATAGATAAATAAAGCATCCTGTTGCAATATTTTTGACAACATGGATGCTTTATTTATACTTATCATAATGTTATTGTTTAACTTTTATTTCATCACATAAGGACTATAGTCTTATGAATTATACAAAAATTATTTTGTTCGCTTCTTTGATGAGCGCTTCTGCTTTTTCAGAAGAAGTTATCATCGATGTCAACCCTTCAGCAAACACATCTTCAGTATGGAACACACTGAGCGATGCATTTGCTAGTATTCCAAATATTTTTGGATCAGAAGAAGTGATCGTTGCACCGGAAGTTACAGAAGTGGTTGTGGTAGAAGTAGTAAACCCTGATGCTGCTAACGTTGCAGCCAACACATCTTCATTGTGGAATAACATTACCGATAAATGTGCCGCTGCTAAAGCTGCTGTTGCTGGCAACCTTACCAATGCAAAAGATGGTGTTGTTAATGGCTATAACACCGTTACCAATTCAACAAAAAAAGGTATTTCCGCTAGTTGGAAAGCAACAACCGATGCAGTTGGAGCTACAAAAGATATGGTGAATAACAATGTTGCTGCAACTACCGCTTTCATAAAAGCACATCCTTACAAAGTTGCAATAGCAAGCGCCGCAGTGGTCGCTGCCGTGGTTGTTACATACCAAGTAGCGAAAAAAAGCTGCAATAAGACAAAAGAATCAAAAGAGTAAAAAAATTTACTTTTTAATGTAGATAATAAAAAGGGCTCGGAATCTCCGGGCCTTTTTTATTACATCCAATGAATTGCTTACAAAAGCTGGTATATTGTTGCATCAACTTTAGCAACTGTTGGTCTTAACCATGCAAGAAAATTAATGAAATAAGAATATAACGTAAAGTTATTATTTAACAAAAAGGAGGAGATTTTTATCTCCTCCTTTTTTTGCTTTATATGTCACGTTTTGTTTTTTTAACGTGCTCGTCTAGAAGCCCATTAATAAATTTATAGGCATCTTTTTCGGCGAAGCATTTGGCTAACTCTATTGCTTCGTTAATCACTACGTTTGCGGGTGTCTTGGTAGTATCCAATTCCCAAATAGCAAAGCGCAGAATAAGCTTGGTAATTACACCAATGCGATCAAAGCGCCAATTGTGCAACAATGGTTTGATTTTCTCATCAAGCGCATTGCGCTCATCTACTACTGCCTGTGCGGTCTGCACTAGTTCACTATCAAGCGGGATGTTAAGATCAAATCCACGATTGAAATTATTAACAATTGCCTGCAAAGACTCCTGATAATCAAAGCCTTCTGCAGCATAAAGAAGATGAAAAATTAAAGAACGCACTTCTCGGCGAGATAAGTCATTATAGTCAAAATCTCTTATCTCATCCTCTTGCGAAACGATCCCCTCAATTTCAGCGTTGTTATGGTCCATGATATTCCCCCCTGTTGTTTTATTTCTTTACTCGTTCAACATATTTGCCATCACGGGTATCAACCTTGATGATATCTTCTTCATTTACAAATAACGGCACTTGAAGGACGAGGCCGGTCTCAAGCGTTGCCGGTTTAGTGGCGCCGCCTTGAGCAGTGTCTCCTTTAACTCCCGGAGGTGTTTCAGTCACTTTGAGATTAAGAAAAATTGGTGGTGTGATCCCGATTGGGCGCTCACCAAAATAAAGAACGGTGAATACCTCTTGTTCTTTAAGGTAATCAATCATGTCGCCAATTTGATCTTTGGTAAGCACAACTTGTTCAAAAGAATCTTGATCCAAGAAATTATAATCGTCGCCATCTTTATAGAGATATTGCATATCTTTGTAAGCAAGATCAGGATTTTCAAATTTTTCACCTGAACGGAAAAGTTCTTCATGCACGAGCCCGGTAATCATATTTTTCATTTTGGTACGCAAAAATGCGCCACCTTTGCCCGGCTTAACATGCTGGTATTCAAGAACCATGTACGGCTCACCGCGAAAGAGCAACTTGGCCCCTTTACGAAATTCTGTAGTTGAGATCACGCAATATACTCCTTAAAACTCAAAAAAGGCTTAAAAATATGGTGTTTATTCATTATAAAAAAGCAGTTGAAAAAAGCAATTTTTGTGTTCCAGCAAAGTAATAAGCTCTGCTTTTAGGGTAAAATCATGCCTATGAAAGCTTATCAATAAAAAAAATATTTGAACTGTTAATCGGTCCATTCAACAGCATTGTTCAAAATATCAATTTTTTGCTGTTCTTGCAGCCGAAAATCGTACTCTGACCAGAAAAAAAACAGTCCTCCCAGAGATATACAGCAACATGATAGAGACATACCGCAATCCTCCGTTGATAAGGCGTAGGCGTTACATGTGGTACTAAGAGTTAGCCCTGCAAGGCAGCACATGTTCTTTATTCTATCGCATTTCTTGATCTCGCCTTGCTGGATCCAGTCGTGAGCTGTAGCGAGAAAGTTTTTATTATTCCTGTATCCTGCTAGGTTTGCTTGCAATGCTTGGGGAGTGCCAAGACTTTCAAAATAATATGGCAGGTGATAAGCTACTTCTCTTTGAGGTGGTCTGCGCTTGGCAAGCGCCTTAGGTTTTTTGGATAGCTCTGCTGCTCCTGCAAATGATGTCATGCACAATAACACAATGTATATACCACGATTCATAAAGTGCTCCATGATGGCTGACGAGTTTAATATTTTTTTCGGATCAGTATACCCTCGCCTTGAAATCATTGCTATACTTTGCCCTATAATAAAATAGCTCTTTCATGGTTAAAAACAGTGAGCATAATGAAAAAAAAGATTTTAATTGTCTCCTCTATTGGGGGTGGGGGACATGTTGCAGTAACGACGGGCCTCAAAGAAGCGCTTGAGCCGGAGTATGATGTTGTTGTCGGCATTATGCTTCAAGAAATTCTAGCGCCGGTTGACTGGATACAGCAGGTAACCTTTGGCAAATCATCGGGTGAAAAATTTTATAATTATTGCTTAAAAATCAAGGCAAATCGTGTCATTAATCTCATGGCGTGGGCAAGCGATTATTTTTTTGGTTGCTACGCGAATAAAATAAAGAAATTAATTGGTCAATACCTTGCCAGAACGGAGCCGGATATTATAATTTCGGTTGCGCCATACTTTAATGGCTACCTGGCAGAAGTTGCTGCCCATAAAAACGTACCGTTAATAGTGATTCCAACCGATTTAGATGCGACCACCTTTGTACAGGGGATTAAAGGTCGGGAGCATCAATCCCTAACGGTAGCTCTCTCTTTTGATGATGCGGGAATTGCTAGACGTGCATACATCCCAAATAATAAACCGATCATTACCGGATTTCCTGTAAGAGCTACTTTTCTGGTCGCTCATGACAAAGAAAATGTCAAAAAAGATTTTGGCATTGGTACGCATAGCCCGATCATTATGATTTTAATGGGGGCTCAGGGGTCGCAGAGCAGCCTTGATTTTGCCCATGAACTTACCAACCTCAAAGAAAAGGCGCACCTTCTCTTTTGTTTAGGTAAAAATGAAGAGATTAAAACAAAAATAGAGGCATTACGCTTCCCTTCCCACCTTAGTTATAGCGCCATTGGTTTTACTTCGCGCATGGCTGATTTAATGGCAATTGCTGATGCCATTATTACCAAATCCGGGTCGGTCAGTGTGTGCGAGGCATTATATATGAATGTGCCGCTTATTCTAGATGCCACTTCTCCGATTCTTAAGTGGGAAAGATTTAACCATCAGTTTATCGTAGAGCACGGCTTTGGGTATAGTTTGAAAAAAATCACTGAATTATCACCTCTCCTTGACCGGTTGCT
Source organism: uncultured bacterium (assembly GCA_963707655.1). GTDB lineage: Bacteria > Babelota > Babeliae > Babelales > Vermiphilaceae > JAKAUA01. The sequence goes on from OY970172.1 coordinate 1,068,369, forward strand.
GGCTGATAAAGGGTTGGCCAAAATCAGAGCAAAAATTACTGGCTACGATAAAAAGGAAGGGGTGTTTGAAATCAAAAAGCTCGTTGGTCAGTGTGCAGAGAGGCCTAGTTAAATCAAGATTGATCATCATGTATGGACACAAGTCTGGACGTAAAAAAAGCCGATTCAGGTTAAGAATCGGCTTTTTTTGTAAGTATCGTTATTTATAATTTAAGCATAAATAATGCGAATTTCATCGCGGCGGTTTGGCCACTGCTCTTGGCGATCGCCCATTACTGGTCGACCATCAATAATTGCGGGAATTTCTTGCCCACGGCCAACAATTTTAATGTACTCTTGCGGAATTCCGGAGGCAATTAAGCGGTTTTTCAGCTGTTTTGCACGGCGTTCCGATAGCGCAAAATTATAGGTTGGTGATCCGGCAGCATTATCAGCGTGTCCTTCAACAACTACTGTCATAGGAGCGGCAGATCCTTTTTGTTCGTGATCGCCAATTTTTTTCTTGATGAGTTCAGCATTGTGAGCGAAAGATGTTTCTTGATCAGCTCTAATGTGGTCGCTGTCAAAATCGAAGTAGATTGTTTTAAAATCTTGTTGTATTGCTACTTCTTCCCAGCTCAATGAAGCATTGTCATATGCCTGAGCAATATCAATGGCTTGAGCAGAAGTCGGTTCTTCATCAATGTAGGCAAATTCATTAACTTCATCGTCAAAGAAGCTGCGCATTACCTCATCACCGGCAACAGGGATATCGACTTCAGAAAAAACCTCTGTTTTGGTTGATTTTGCTTCTTCACTCTTTTTCTTTTTTGAGCCTCCACAGCCGGCAATGCTTAATAATAAGACGAGCCCCAAAGCACATTGTTTTTTCATAATATCTCCTGGTAAAATAAATCACTTTAAAACACCCAGAGGACTTTACCACATTTTAATCTTATTTTCTACTCAAAATATGCAATTTGCGCTATACTGTATGCTATATGAGTAGTATAAATAGAAATATTTATTTCTATTATAAAAATTATTTTAATTATCGTCATCATAATAGGTCCTATGAAAAAAATTTTTATTAATGATAATCCTTGGCAAACACGCATTGCTATAACCAAGGATGATATTCTGCAAAATATTTATTTTGCCGCCCACGTTGAAAATCCTTTGGAGCGTGTTTTTTTTAAAGGAGTCGTAACCAAAGTTTTACCTGGCATTCAAACAGCATTTATAGATATTGGACAAGAAAAGGCCGGCTTTTTACATATTTCAGAGATAGACCGCGAGCTTGCCATTGATCGTATGACCGATATTGATGATGAGACGCCGGTAAAAACCACCACGGCGAGACTGCGTCAAACGGTTGATATCGCCAATATCTTAAAAGAAGGCGAACCTATTTTGGTTCAGGTAAGCAAAGAGCCGGTTTACGAAAAAGGGGCAAAGCTTACCACCTGCTTCACGCTGCCCGGACGATTTATTGTACTCATGCCAAATATTCCTCGCATTGGCATATCAAAAAAAATTGAAGAACGTGAAGAGCGCTATCGCTTAAAAGATATTTTAAGAGAATTGCTTCCTGAGGGTATGGGTGCCATTATTCGTACCACTTCAGACGGGCGCAGCAAAGAAGAAATCAAAAAAGATGTAGATTTTCTTGTTGACATGTGGAACTCGATAGAGAAAAAATTTGCGACGGCCAATGTCAAAGAGCGGATTCATGAAGATATTGAGCTTCCGTTACAGATAGTGCGTGACCACTTGGATAATGATGTTGAAGAGGTAGTGAGCGATACTAAAGAGAGCCAACGCAAAATATATAATTTCGTAAAATTAATTGCGCCCGAGTATTCCCAACGAGTTAAATTGTATGAGGGGCATGGCGCAATATTTGATCATTACAACATAGAAAAACAGATTGAAGCAGCGCTTGATCGCAAGGTTCCACTCAAATCGGGCGGCTCGCTCATTATTGAAACCACCGAGGCGATGTGCGTTGTTGATGTTAATACCGGTAAGTTTATTGGTAAAAAAAGCCTTGAAGACACCATACTCAAAACAAATCTTGAAGCGGCGCAAGAAATAGTGCGTCAACTGCGCCTGCGCAACATCGGTGGATTGATTGTTATTGATTTCATAGATATGGCAACCGGTGCCAATAGACAAAAGTTGTTTAAGGTGTTTGAAAAAACACTTCGCGAACATGATAAGTTTCAGTCAGTAGTGTTGAAAGTATCAGAGTTTGGCTTAGTGCAAATGACCCGTAAGCGTTCAGGCAAGAGCTTAATTCAGCAGCTTACCGATACGTGCCACACCTGTAAGGGGATGGGCTTCGTTAGATCACTTGAAACAGAGAGCTATACCATTTTGCGTGCATTGAAAGCAGCCGTTACCAACGCGTCGCATCAGCAAGTTACGCTTAATGTACATGAAGATATCTTTAATTATATTACCAACACTGAGTACAACTCAATCTTGGAAATTGAAAAACAGTATAAATGCAAAATAACGCTTGCGAGCCAAAAAGCATTTAAGCTCAACCAATATAAAATAGAAAAAAGATGATAAAAAGGAATTAACATGTCAAAACCAACAACAATACTTGATCATTATCCCACATATGAAGCTACTATCGGTATAGAAATACATGTGCAGCTCACTACAAAAAGTAAAATTTTCTGCTCTTGCGCGAACGAAATAAGCAAAGAGCCAAATACCAATATCTGTAATATATGTACCGCTCAACCCGGATCGCTGCCGGTACTGAATCAGCAGGTGCTTGATTATGCAATTTTGGTAGGGTTAGCAACTAATTGCTCAATTACTAAAACTTCAAACTTTGCGCGCAAACATTATTTTTATCCTGATTTGCCAAAGAATTATCAGATTACACAGAGCGATTTGCCTATCTGTACCGAGGGCTTTGTGATGATCAAATTGGAAGATGGCAGCAGCAAAAAAATTCGTATTAATCGCATTCACATGGAAGAAGATGCGGGAAAAAATACTCATGTGGCCAACAGCGATGAAAGCTTTGTTGATTTCAACCGTACCGGTACACCATTGCTTGAAATCGTAACGTACCCCGATATCGCAAGCGCTTATGAAGCGCGCGCCTATTTAAGACAGCTTCATGCGATTGTGCGCTATTTAAATGTTTGCACCGGCAATATGGAAGAAGGGGCTTTTCGTGGGGATACCAATATCTCGGTAAAGAAAAAAACCGCTACCGCACTGGGTACCAAGGTTGAGCTCAAAAATATAAATTCATTCAAATATATTAGTGATGCCGTTGAATATGAAATCGAACGGCAAATTGAGCTCGTTGAAAGCGGCGAAAAAGTAAAACAAGAAACAAGGTTGTGGGACACAAAAAATAAAAAAACTGTCATGATGCGCTCGAAAGAAGAAGCAGCTGACTACCGCTACTTTTATGAGCCTGATCTTCCTCTCATCGAAATTACTGATGAATGGATTGAGCGGATTAGAGAACAGATGCCAGAACTTCCCACGCAAAAATTTGATCGATTGGTACAAAAAGGATTAACTCCTTATGAGGCTGATATCTTGATCGATGACGTTGCATTGGCAAATTATTATGAAAAAACAGCACAGTTACAGCCAAGCAAACTGACAATAAACTGGATTTTGCGTGATGTAATGGGCTATTTAAAAGAGCACAAAATCAGTTTTCATGAATTTAAAATCACACCAAGTATGTTGGCTGAACTAATTACGCTGCTTGAAAATGGCACTATTAACAATCGAGCGGCGCAAGAGATTTTTATTGCAGCAGCTGAACGCGGCACTTCTCCGGCAGCACTTGTTAAAGAGCTTGGCCTTGAACAAGTTGGCAGCAGCGATGAGCTTGAAGCAATAATAAAAGAAATTGTTGCCCAATCACCCGGGCAAGTTGCTGAATATAAATCGGGTAAAGAAAAAATATTTGGCTTTTTCGTAGGGCAAGCGATGCAAAAAACCAAAGGCAAAGGCAACCCGAAAATTATCCAAGATTTGCTTAAAAAGCATTTATCTTAAATAACACTATCGTACATAAAAAAGGGGCAAAATTTTTGCCCCTTTTTTTATTGTTTATGCGACTGTAGAATCTTGATAATCTTCTGCGAACTCTCATGTGTAGTTAGTTTTTTGTTTGCGGCTAATTCTTCTGCCAATTGATAAGCGTTTTTACCATCAGCTGTTTTTATATCGGGAGAAGCGCCGTGCTCAAGCAATAATTTTACTGTTTGAGGGTGTCCTCGTATAATAGCTGCATGCAAGGGAGTGTAAACTCCGTCTTTACCACCATTCTTTTTGTTAATGGTTGCCTGCGCATTACCTCTATCTAAGAGAAGTTTAATCGCATCATCGTTACCTGCCAGCGCAGCAGCGTACAATGGATAGAAACCCTGCTTGTTGGGTATCTCTGCATTAGCGTGATTCTTAATTAAAAAGGTAATCATTGCCAATTTATTATTGGTGACGGCAACGTATAATGGTGTGTCACCAAAAGCATCAGCCTGGTTTACATTTGGGTTCTTCGTTTCTTTTAATACCTTTTCTGCTTCTGATACGTTACCTGTTCCGGCTACATCAACCAGCTTCATATTCACAAAAATGGTAACCGCTGCAAAGCTGAGCAGCAGAGTTACAAAAGTTATTTGTTTTTTAGCGTTCTTCTTCATTTTCATTGTTGTGCCTCCTTAATGGCTTTGAACTGTCTATCTATTATCAGGGTAGCATAAGGGGGGGGCTGATTACAATAATATAAGCCTAAAAATACCGGTAAATAAAGGGTTTTGGCCGTAAATGGGTAAAATAAAAATTCAAAAAATTCTCATATCTTTTTTATCTGTTTTTTAAGGATGATAGAGAAATATACAAAAATGGAATAACAGCGAGGGGGCGTGATAAAAAAACATATATATATTTCCTTGTTTTTTATCCTGTTTTCAATTTTTTTTTTATGCTAGGATGGGTGTAATAAAAAATTCTTGTGAAGGGATACGCATGAGCTACGATTTTCAGTCGATCGAAAAAAAATGGCAAAAACAGTGGGAAGAGCATCCTTTTAAAACTGCTGCTTCTGATAGCGGAAAAAAATATTATTGTTTAGATATGTTCCCTTATCCTTCCGGATCAGGATTGCATGTTGGGCATTGGCGGGGTTACGTTCTATCTGATATTTATGCACGTATTAAAGTATTGCAAGGCTACAATGTGCTCCATCCAATGGGATGGGATGCCTTTGGGTTGCCTGCTGAAAATGATGCTATTAAAAAAGGCATTCATCCGGCTAAAAGTGCCGCAGCAAATATTGCCAATTTTAAACATCAACTAAAACAGATTGGCGCTGTCTATGATTGGGATAAAGAAGTAAACACCACCGATCCTGAATATTATAAGTGGACCCAGTGGATTTTCTTGCAAATGTTTAAAGCTGGCCTTGCGTATCGCTCTGATATGCCAGTTAATTGGTGTCCCGTTGATTTAGCCGTACTTGCCAATGAAGAAGTAATCAATGGCCACTGCGAGCGTTGCGGTGCGATTAGTTGAACAAAGAAATATTCCGCAATGGGTATTAAAAATTACTGATTATGCTGAAAAATTACTTAATGGTCTTGATACGCTTGAATGGCCTGAAAAAGTTAAGTTGATGCAAAAAAATTGGATCGGCAAAAGCGAAGGCGCAGAAATATTTTTCACTGCGGTAGGTAATCCGACCCTTGCTCTTCCTGTGTATACCACCTGTCCGGAGACCATTTTTGGAGTCACTTTTATTGCCATAGCTCCCGGACATGATCTTCTTAAATCATTAGTCACTCCGGAAGAAAAAGAAACTGTTGATAATTATTGCGCAATGGTTCGGGCAACGCTTTCTTTTGGTGAAGATATTGATGATGAGCGTGAATCAGGAGTATTCACCGGTTCATGGGCAATTAACCCGGTCAGCAAGCAACAAATACCGATCTATGTTGCTGATTATGTTATTTTTGGTCATGGCACCGGCATAGTGATGGGAGTACCGGCTCACGATGAACGGGATTTCAATTTTGCGCTTGCTTATGAAATTGACCGTATTCCCGTAATAGACTCTGTGCAGAGCAGAAGAACCGACGCTGATGGCAATATGCAGGAAGTTTATGAAGGTGACGGGGTTTTAATTAACTCGGCTGCCTTTAACGGCCTAATGGCTAAAAGCGAAGGCAGAGAGAAGATTATTGAAGAGATCATTAATCAAGGCTATGGGGATCGTATGGTCACCTATAAGCTGCGAGATTGGATTTTTTCTCGGCAGCGTTATTGGGGTGAACCAATTCCTTTAATTCATTGTCCTGTTGATGGTATTGTTCCAGTTCCGGAAGATCAATTGCCGGTTGTATTGCCCGATGTTGAAAAATATCAACCGACAAGCACCGGTGAATCCCCCTTGGCTTTAATGTCTGCATGGGTCAACACAAAATGTCCACAATGCGGTGGTGATGCGCGCCGTGAAACAAATACCATGCCGCAATGGGCCGGTTCATGCTGGTATTTCTTGCGTTATCCCAATCCGCATTTAAAAGATAAAGCATGGGATATGAAAGATATGAATTACTGGCTCCCGGTTGATTTATATGTTGGCGGTATTGAGCATGCAATCTTGCATCTCTTGTATGCGCGCTTTTGGGTTAAGGTTCTTTTTGATCAAGGTTATTTGCCCTTTAAAGAACCATTTACTCATCTCTTCAATCAAGGCATGGTTCTCAAACTTTCTGAAAAAACCGGGCTCGTTGAAAAAATGTCTAAATCAAAAGGTAACGTAGTTAATCCTGATGACATTGTGCAAGAATACGGCTCTGACGTATTGCGCATGTATATGATGTTTATGGGGCCACCTGAACTTGATTGCGAATGGCAAGATACCGGGATCGATGGCATAAAACGTTTTATGAATCGTTTGTGGAATTACATACAAGATAAAAATACTTTGCTTGCTGCGGAAGAAAAAGAGCAAGAAGCAACAACCCGTCGGCTGCATCGCTTTTTAAAAAGTTATCAGGAGCGATTAGATCTTTATAAGCCAAATACGGCCATTTCTGCTTTTATGGAATTTTTAAACGATGCTACGGCACAGTCAATGCAATTGAGTGCTTCATCACTTGAAAAACTTATTGTTTCACTCTCTGTACTGGCTCCTCATATGAGCAGCGAGCTTCTTGAACAGCTGTTTAACAAACAGTTTGATGATTGCTTCTGGCCGGTATACGATCCGGTGTTTGCGCTTGATGACACGGTTACGATAGCGGTGCAAATTAATGGCAAGTTGCGCGCTGATATTACCGTTAAGCGCGGTTCTCCCGATGATCTGGTGCGTGTAATGGCAGAACAAGCGGTAGCAAAATGGCTTGCATTGGGCACCGTGGTAAAAGTGGTCATGGTGAAAGATAGGCTTATAAATTTTGTGGTTCAGGGCGGTTAACTGTTAAGGATTTTTTATGATGAAATCAGCTATAGTTTTTGGATCACTTCTTTGGGCAATGCAACTTGTTGGAGGAACAGCAAAGGTTGATCTTTTGATGAGATACCATGACGTGATTATTCAAGAGAGTTATCTAGTTGAGGCTGATACGGTGGTTAAATCAAAGCATTTTCCTATTACTATTTCGCTGCGCAATTCTGAAGCTGATAATGGTGATACATTATTAAGTGCCAAGATATACGCAGAAGTGAATGGCCACAAAAAGTTGATCGCATCGCCGGTTCTTTTGATTAATAAAGAAAGCGCAGGAACATTAGTTTTGGGCGATGCAATTAAAGATAATTCAGTGTATCTTGAAATAAATGCCTCAATCGTTTGAGAGCATGTTTTGGCAGGGGAGAGCTTTACATTATTTATTTGATGGAGTAACCTGCTTGCAGTGCTTTCTTAAGGTTTGTTGGTAATTTAGTTCTGTTTTTAAAAGGAAAATATTCATGATCAAAAAATATGGTTTTATAGCACTTCTTGCATTGTTGTCATCAGTATCACCAGTTTTGGCAAATGGCTGTTGCGGAGATGCAATGAAGCCAGAATGTACAGAAGAAAAAGCTGCTGATTGTTGCAAATCAGAAGAAACATGCGCTGCTTGTGAGCAAGCGGGTGCTGAAGAAAATGCAGAAGAAAAATTGATGTGCGCGACTAAAATTGATTACAAAGTCAGCGTACGTGGCGAAGAATCAGCAGGTACCACTATGGTCATTGAGGGTATTGGTCTTAATCTGAGCAACAATGAAATGTTGGTTAAAATGGAAATAACATCTCTTGATGAAAACAATGTTCGTATCGATGCGATGATGATTGCATTAAATGCAGAAGGAACTCCTGTAGCCCACGAGCCTATTTCTCGTGATGTTGCTTGGGGCATGGCCGCTGATTTTGCATGGGAAGATGATAATTGCCCAGTTCAAATGAGCGTGGTTGCTCTTGAAAAATGCATGGTAGCTGTTTCAATGGCTCCTCAAGCATAAAAAAGCATATTCATCTTAAGAAAGTTCAAAAAAAGGAACGCGAAAAGCGTTCCTTTTTTATTTTAATTGTTTTTGAAGGATAAGATTGGGTAGGATTTTTTTGTTCTCGTTCACTGAATATCAAAAATATCAACCTTAAGGAAAGAGGTAAAAATGAAACGTTTTATAGCATGCGCGGTTCTGATTTTTGTTAACAATAGCCATGCTCTATGGGGATTCGGATCTCCTGTTTCAAACGGACTGGATACAGGAAAAACGGTAGCCAAAAAAGCTGAAGATTTGCATAAGGATATACAAAAAAAATTAGAAACTCAAAAAACAACTCCGGCCGATTTAAAAAGAGCACAAGTAGCAATAGGGCAACAATTGGCTCAGATTGCCACTATACGCGAAGAGCTTACGTTGCTGCAGCAGCGATGCACGGCTGATTATGTTGAGAGTGTAATTGAAACTATAAGAAAAAATTTTGAGCCGGTTGCTCCTTTTGATGCGGAAGATGTTTATCCTTATTTGCAGGCAAAGTTAATGCCTACAGAAAAACAGGGTGCTATTGAAAAGCTTTCCACCGCAGAACTCAATAAAAAACTGGAAGAATACAAAAAAAAGTTGCAAGCCAGCGGCGGCAAAGAAGTTGATCTTTTAAAAGTGCGTCAAATTGGCTATGTTGTGCGCAATGAGTTGAGCAGAGAGCAATTTGACGCCTTTTTAAAAGGGCCCGCCGCTTTGGAGAAATTGAAGATCAGTGATCCGAATGGAAAAAAATTGGACGAATTGCAAAATATGTACATGAGAATATTGCAAGTCAATGCCGCTTTGCATGAAGATGACAGAGTGATTAGCGACCTTTTATCATAACTCAATAATGCGTATTTCTTGGTGCGCATGGTTACGGTGCGTGCTCAACCAGACGAGACAGATCTGTATTCCGACATGGGCGCATGATGGAATTATATGAAAAAAATATTATTTTTTCTTTCATTGCTGACTTTTTTTGCACAAGGATCTGAAGAAGAGGAGCCTATGGTAGTAACGAAAAAAAAAGTTAAAAAAAATGAATTGAGCGCGTATCATAAAAAGCGTAATTTTAAAAAAACTGCCGAGCCCGTTGGTACGCTGAAGAAAAAAAAATCAAAACAACCACTGTTCGTGATTCAGGAGCATGCGGCAAGTCATTTGCATTTTGATTTCCGTCTTGAAATTGACGGCGTGCTCAAATCATGGGCGATTCCCAAAGGGCCCTCGCTGGATCCGGCAATAAAGCGGCTGGCTGTTGAAACTGAAGATCATCCGATGGAATATGCAACATTTGAAGGAATCATTCCCAAGGGGCAATACGGCGGTGGCACGGTAATGGTATGGGACATCGGCACCTATGAAAATGTAAAAGAAGAATACAAAATGTCTATGCATGAGGCCTATGAGCAGGGACGCATTGAAATTTTTTTGCAAGGCAAAAAGCTGAAAGGAAATTTTGCACTCATTCATACGCATCGTCCTGGTGATAATGGCAGACAATGGATTTTCTTCAAAATGGATGACGAATACGCAAGTAAAAAGCGCAATCCCGTGAATACACAAAAAAAGTCGGCATTGACGGGACGCACCATGAACCAGATTAAAAAAGAAGAAACCGGGAGAACCGAATGGAACTCAAAGTAGGAAAATATGTTATTGCCGTTACTAATCCGGATCGTGTTCTGTTTCCGCGCGATACAATAACCAAGCTTGATCTCATTAATTATTATCATGATATTGCGCCGGTAATGTTCCCCTATTTGAAAAATCGCATTGTGGTTATGCTGCGCTATCCAGCTGGAATAGATAAAGAAGGGTTTTTTCACAAAGATGCGCCTGATTATTTTCCCGCATGGATTAAGCGCTGCAACCTTACCAAAGAAGAAGGGGGCATCGTGCATTATGTGGTTGATGTTAATAAGGCGACAATGATCTATCTGGCTAATTTTGGCTGCATAACGCCCCATATCTGGCTCAGTAAAGTTGATATGATACATAAGCCAGATACTATGATTTTTGACCTTGACCCGGACAAAGCATCTTTTAGCGAAGTTCAAAAAACGGCACTTGTGTTACGGGATTTTCTGAGCTCATTAAAGCTTACCGCGTTCGTCAAAACGACCGGGCAACATGGTCTGCATGTAGTGGTACCTATAAAACGTTTGCATACCTTTGATCAAGTGCGCTTGTGCGCGCGCGCTATAGCACAGGAATTGGTTAATCGCTATCCAAAAACCTTAACGCTTGAAATGCGTAAAGAAAAACGAGGAAATCGTATTTTCATAGATTTTTTACGCAATGCCTTTGGACAAACGGCGGTTGCTCCTTATGGAGTGAGGCCTCATGATACCGCACCGGTTGCAGCACCCATTAGTTGGGATGAAGTTGCCGATAAAAAATTAATCTCTGCTCGCTATACGATTAAAACCATCTTTAAGCGGCTTGAAAAAAAAGGTGATCCGTGGGAAAAATATGAGAATTCACGCAAATCTTTAGCCACGGCATTAAAGTTGATCTAAAAGTTTTTTCCCCTGCGCGGGGTCGCGCCAAAAGAGGTTTCGTGACCTCTTTTGGAATTCGCACGCTTAAAACCAAGGTTTTAATAATTCCTTTCTTCCTTTTCGAAGTCGGCCGCACGCAATTTAATAATTGCTTCGGGCCCCGCCGAAACTACCGGACTTTTTTCAAAAAATTTTGTGAACAAAGGGATAAGCTTCTTGTTGGGGAGGCTGAGCAGAGAAAAAATAAGATAGAATTCCCTGAAGCGTCACGGGCCATTAAGAAATTTTCTTAAAAAATTTCGTGTGGACTATTTGACGCGTATGTAAGGATTTCTTAAAACCTTGGTTTTAGGTGTCTGTGTTGCAAGAGGGTTGACAAGAACCCTTCTTGCCGCATACCTCCGCGTAAGGGCTAAAGGCTTTTCAGAAATCTACGGGGAGTCTTGGGATGATGGCGGTGTTGGTCGCTTCTTGTCCGGAGAATCTTTAGATAGAGGAGATCCTGCTCGCTTCTTGTTCCTTGATCGGGGAGGGAATGAGGCTTCATCCTGTTCGCGTTTAAGAATAGCAGAGAAGAACATTTGCGCCGTAAACGGCTCCGTGCTCGTTAGCGAAGCAGCCGCAGCCCAAAGCCGCAAGATCATTTCATCCAGCTCAGGGGTCGGGTTATTTAACCATTGTGGATCATCTAAAAGAGTAAGAAGTATGAGAGCATCTAATAAGTTTAAATGGCTAAAAAAGCGTATTTGATTCATATCCCAAATATTCAAATTGTCGCTTTCCATCATACTTGTAGCGTTTTCGTCGCGGTTTCTCTTGCCCGGTGATGTAATCAGCATCGTGCTATCAGGGCTCCATGCTAAATCAGATCCAAAAATAGTAGTCAGTAGTTTTCCTTTGGCATCGTATATGTTTACTATATTGTCTGCGTCCCAGCCTTCATATCCTTCTTCATTCATATCGTAGGTTATGGCGAGCATGGCACCATTTGGACTCCACGCGGCTCCGAACCCGGGAACGGTATATAGTAGGTTGCCTGAGTTATTATAGACATTTATTGTTCTTTTATAATTTTGTGGCCCTTCCGTGGCCACTAAGGTCCCATCAGGACTCCATTTTGCTACACATCCAGAAAGAGTAAACAATCGTTTGCCTGTTTTAGGGTCCCAAACGTCTGTCGTGTCGCTGTTGTATAACCCGGTGGCAAGCATAGCGCTATCAGGGCTCCAGCTTAATTGATTTATTTGATTTGAACGCTCAGGAAGAGTGAGCAATTGTTCTCCCGTGCGGCTCAAAATAATTGGCGGTTGGTCATCATCAAGGGTTACTGTAGCCAACATGGCGCTATTAGGGCTCCAAGCCACTTTACGATTATAGGTTATACCACTATTCGCGATTTCATAAGGAACAAGCGATGATTGGTTCGCGCGATCCCAGATGAATACCAGGCGAGTAATTGTTTTCGGTACTACAACAGCCAGCAAGGTGCTATCGGGACTCCACCGTAATAAAGAAGGCTCGGTTTGGAGCGTGAATGAGCGTAATAGCTTGCCGGTGGTATCCCATATACATAGTTTTTTGTCCCATGAACTAGAGGCAAGCAAGGCGCCGTCAGGACTCCATGCTAATACATTATCGCGATCGGCGGGTTGGTGAGGAGCGGTTTTTCGAGGCCCAGGAAGAACGCGTAATAGGTTACCGGTGGCATCCCAGAGACATACTTGATTCTCCTTTGATTTGGCAGCAAGCACGGTGCCATTAGGGTTCCATTGTAGTGCAACAATTCCAGCAGGATTCGATAGAGTACGCAATAGATTTCCTTTCTTATCCCAAACCTGCGCGTCGCCTTTATCTGTTAATGTTGCAAGCAGAGTGCTTTCAGGACTCCACTTTACTCGTTCTGGTGTGTCTTCATCTTCATCAAAATAGGTGAAGTGTAAAGGAATAAAGCCTACTGGTCGCCATAATTCTTGCAGATGAGGTTTTATGAGGGTAAAAGCTAAATCAGCATTGCCGCCGACCTTAATCTCTCCATCATTTAATTTATTGATTGTCTGTTCTGGATCATTTTTGAACTCAATACGTAACTGGCTTTTGGGATTTTGTAATTGCTCTGTAATTATCTTTTTTATAGTTGTCACAAGCGAAGGTATTTCTAATATAACGGCCGCGCGTGATACGTTGAGTAACTCATCAGTGCCCAGGGCTAGGAGGCCGTTTTGTTGGTCGCTTGACTCAATGAGCTGTATGAGCATTGTCATCGTTGCCATGGTGATACTAGACAGAAGATATTTAATGAGAGTAGTGTCGCCACCTTGCTCACCCAGCGCTCCGAACATATCAGATAGCGTGCGGGATGCGTGTTTCAACGCGTTCCATTGAGTTGCCGATAGGGTAAGATTGCCATCGGCGCACTCTAAAATTGCCGTGCGCTGCATGTTGGTTGGGCTTGCGTCCTCAGCGCCACGCGCAAAGCCGGTTATCATGCTGAATGCGACGATTAAAATGATCTTTTGTAGCATATTCTATACTCGCTTATATTTTTACCTAATTACCATCACTACCGCCATAGTAGCAAAATATAATTCAATTAATCAATTGTCTTAACATCTGCGAGCAATAAATTCCTCGTTTATAAGAATTTTTTGATATATAATTCATATATTGAAATAATTAAAAATAGAGTTTGATTGGTAAGTATTCGTTTAATTTCTTTGAAAGTTTATTTTTGTGGATATCAAAATTATACCGATATTAATGAGTTTATTTATAACTACCCAGCAAGCAATGGATCCTGGAGTGTCGCACAATAATGTTGATACTGATTGGCGATCTGGGCCGTGGGAAATAGAAGAACTGAGAGATAATGGATACGCTCGAAGAGAGAGATCTGAGAAAAAAATTTCTGCGGTTTGGCTTGTCGAGGACCAAGAAGTATTTTTATTAGCAGCAGCCGCTTGGCGATTGAGGAACAAAAATTACCCGCCGTTGCCACGTCAGGAAACGTAGTGGGGCAAGACGGCGCCTTGTCACCCCTCTTGTATCTCGGACACTTAAGAAAAACTTTTAGCCCTTACGCAGGGCATGGCGCCAAAAGAGGTTTCGTGCCCTCTTTTGGAATTCGCACGCTTAAAACCAAGGTTTTAATAATTCCTTTCTTCCTTTTCGAAGTCGGCCACACGCAATTTAATAATTGCTTCGGGCCTCGCCGAAACTACCGGAATTCTTTATATCATTGAAGAAGTTCTTATTAGCGTCGTCGAGCGCCATTAAAAAATTTTTGCTGAAAATTTTGTGTGGCCGAATTGACGCGGTCCAAAAGGAAGACTTAAAACGTAGTTTTTAAGTGCCTGGTTTCCAAAGGGGTGGGCGAGCACCCTTCTGGCGCTTGCTCCGCGCAGGAGCAATTACTTAACAATCCAGGCGTATTGCGAACCCTTTTTGATCTTCCACGCATGATGAATTTGATGTTGATTCTTATCATTTTCTAAAAATCGTATCAACTCATCAAAAAACGCTTGGCTCGCTGGAAAGGGCAGTTTCTCCACGCACAGCCAATGCACAATGCAGCGATAGCGCATAACTGGGTGGAGCGAAAGCAATTTTTGATAATCAATGCATAATGTATCATTTTCTCGTGTGCTGATTTGGGTAAAATGATGGCGCATCTGTTGCTCAAGAAAATCTTCTGTTTCGCTCAACCGCTTGAGTGTAATACTAAATGTTGTGTTAAAGCGCTCATCCGATGCAATCAGAGCAGGCAATACTTTTTTACGAATGCGATTGCGTAAAAAAGCCGCTGATTCATTAGTTTCATCAACACAATATGAAATGTTTTGTTCATGCAAGTAGGCGAGAATATCTGTTTTGTTAACGTCAAGGAGCGGACGCACATACAATCCATCTTTTATTTTCATGCCAATCAGACCTGCCAGACTTGTTCCGCGCAAAAGACGAATAAAAAATGTCTCTTGCTGGTCTTGCGCATGATGCGCAAGGGCGATAGCGGTAGCATTATATTCTTCTGCTAAGTTCTCAAAAAAGAAACGGCGCGCTTTCCGGGCGACTTCTTCTTTTGAACCATTGTACTTAATAGCAGGGAGCTCTAAGAGTTTTTTACTCACAAAAGGGATATTCAGTTTTTGGCACATTTCACTACAAAATTGCTCATCGCGCAATGCCGTTTCTCGCCATTCATGGTTCAGATGAGCGGCAACCAAAGATATGCTGCCTTGTGCGTGCAATGGTGCGAGAAGATGCAAAAGAAATACTGAATCGGGGCCACCAGAAAGGCCAACCACAATGGTGCCGCCGCCAGCAAACAACTGATTTTTTTCAATAAAATTATACAAAGAAGTGGTGAGCCGGTGGTTCATAATTATTCGTTACGTTCGCGGTTCTCTTTAATTTTTTGTTCTATTAACGCAAACGTTTTGCTTGAAACATCATAGATATCTTGAGCGAATTGGGTGTTTTTGAATGTTTCAATACTTTCAGGAGCGTACGTAGTCACGTTGTTCGCAATGGTAGATAGTGCGGGTGGATTAGCTACCAATTCTTTAAATTTTTTGTAATATTCATCACCATGTTTAATGATGTCATTCACTGATTTTCCATTTTCATCTGGGTAAATGTAGCTATCCAGTATCACCACTGCCAAAGTGCTATAGGCGCATACCTTTACACATTTGCCAGCAAAAGCAAATACCAGTGGCTGTGCAGAATTAGTGAAGGTTAAAGATGAAAGAATGGCGATGAATGTTGCTGCTTTAATTATATTGTTTTTCATGTTAATACCTGTTAAAAATTGCTTGTTATAATAATTCCATGCTGATAATACTGATTTACGCCCAACACTAGGGCAAAATAATAATACAAGTCTCTTCCTGTCGTAATTGGGAAGAGACTTGTGCGGTCACACTTATTGTTTAATTGTTCTCTTCATCTGATGAATTTTCAAATCTAAGATACTCGAAATCATCCAAGGATGAGCTGCTTATCGAAGATGAGTCATCTGCATGCTCGGAACATGTCGAACAAGTACTGACTAAAAAGTCAAAATGATCAGAGGCGAGGTCACCAGAGCCATAGGCGTACAGAGGAATGGATTGCGGAATACATTGTGTTGCTTTTTTCTTGGGCGGCGTTTTTTCTTGAGTCGCAGCAGTTTTTAATGCCGCCACTTTTTTTCCACGTTCATCTTGCATGCCATGAATAGACACGGTGATTGCCGACGCCAGGAGTACGACTAAGCCATAATTCATAAGTGCTTTCTTTCAGCCTTTAACGCAAAAGTTGCTTACCAATGAGTATTAAAATTATGCGTAATGTTACGAGGATGTTTCGCCTCTTCAATCTCAACCAGACTGCGCTTTGTTCTCATTGCAGCTTGGATATCAGCAATTCGTTCTTCTAGTCGATCATTATTCCAGTATAAGCAGGCAGTCATTAGGTTTTCCTGAGAGAGTGTAGTCATTAATGTGCTCATCTTTGTCAAGTTGCTTACGAGCATCTTTTTATCCGGATGAGAAGATGTTTCTGCGCGTTGCTTTGTTTGGGCTATTGTGCTGAGCATCCATTCTACTTGGTCTTGTAGTAGATGGGTAGTGTTGGAACCATCCATGGATTGTGTGGAGAGGGTGATTATTGATGCCAGGAGTGCGACTAAACGGTAATTCATAGAATATTTTCTTTCAGCTTTTTTTTATATATCCAGATTTTTTACAAAGTGGCCAAAATCTTCAATGTACTGCTTTCTGCCGCTTACATCATCGCCCATGAGTGTGGTGAACCAGTTGTCTGCTTCAAGCGCATCGGCAATAGTGACTTTGAGCAATATGCGTGAGTTGCTATCCATTGATGTTTCCCATAGTTGTTCCGGATTCATCTCACCAAGTCCTTTGTAGCGCTGAATATTCATATATGGCTTGCTGATTGCGTTAATGCCATTGATAAGAGCAAATACTCCTTGGCCGGCGAGCAGACGCTCTTTGCCAATAATTTGCAGGGTCCATTCATCATGAATGAGTGGTTCAAGTGGCTTTAATTGCAACAGAAGATTGGCGACTTCAGGAGAACTAAAGAAATCGGTGCGTACGCGCCACTGTCTGTTCAATAATTTAAATATTATAAACTGTTTGAACGGAGCTTGATCAATTTCTTCAGCGTTCTCAGTTTCCTGATCAAGATAGATGGTATATTGCCTGAATTGTTTTTTTAAATTTTCAACAAGAGCAGGAATGCCTTCTTCAACATGCCATGGCTGTTTATACAAACTGCTGAGCAAGCGGTGGCAATGATCATAAGAAATTCTGAAAGCGAATGATGTTTTTTCAGCCAATTCGTCGTAGGCCATAACATGATTGAGCATTTCTTTCCATGTTGCTTCATCAAGTGCTTTTCCTTTGATAGCAAGCATCGTATGGTCCTGTGCCCAATCAAAAAGGAATTGTTTCAGAGACTTATCATCTTTAAGATACTGCTCTTTTTTGCCAATCTTTGCTTTGTAAAGTGGTGGCTGTGCAATATAGAGATAGCCTTTTTCAATCAGCGGCTTCATGTGTCTGAAGAAGAATGTGAGCAATAAGGTTCTAATGTGTGCGCCGTCAACGTCCGCATCGGTCATTAAAATAATTTTATGATAGCGTGCTTTATTCGCATCAAATTCTTGCTCGCCAATGCCGCAGCCAACAGCGGCAATAAGGGCTTTGATTTCATCATTGGATAAAATTTTATCAAGACGTGCTTTTTCAACGTTAAGAATTTTACCTTTCAATGGCAAGATTGCTTGTGAATGGCGATCGCGTCCTTGTTTTGCTGATCCACCTGCAGAGTCCCCCTCAACAATGAAAAGTTCAGAATCGGCAGGGCTCTCATTTGAACAATCGGCCAACTTGCCCGGCAAGATCATTGATTCAAGTACTGTTTTGCGGCGAGTTAAATCACGCGCTTTTTTAGCAGCTTCGCGTGCATGCTTTGCTATTTCTGCTTTTTGCAATACCTTACGCGCAATAGCAGGATTCTCTTCAAAGAAACTATCAAGAAATGCAAAGGTTAAAGAATCAACAATTCCCTTAACATCGCTATTGCCAAGCTTTGTTTTTGTTTGTCCTTCAAATTGTGGCTCCGGCACTTTCATGCTGATCACCGCAACGAGACCTTCGCGCACATCTTCGCTTGAGAAAGGCTCTCCACCTTTTAGTATGTTGAGCTCTTGCCCTTTTTTATTGCAAATTTTGGTCAGAGCAGAGCGGAATCCTGAGACGTGAGTTCCGCCTTCAACAGTATTAATATTGTTTACAAATGAGAACAATTGCTCGCCATAGCCTTCATTATATTGCATGGCTAATTCGAGTATGTAGGTACCGTCATCATTATCAAGGTACAAAATTTCATTAAAGAGCGGATTTTTTTTGTTGTTGATATGTTCAATAAATGATTTGATACCACCTTCAAAATAGAAATCGTGGCTTTTTGTGCTGCTCTCTTCAGTAATAGTAATACGCAATTTTTTATTCAAAAATGCTAATTCACGCAAACGTGATGATAATGTTTCAAAGCTTAAATCAATTGTTTCCTGAAAAATTTCAGGATCGGGCCAGAATCGCACAAGTGTGCCATGCTTTTTTGTTTCCCCACCCATAGCCAGAGGCGCAAGTGGTTTTCCTTTTTCATAGGTTTGCGTATAGACATAGCCATCTTTGAAAATGGTTAAATCAAGGCGCTTGGAAAGAGCGTTAACAACCGAAACACCCACACCGTGCAAGCCGCCGGAATATTTATATGAATCTTTATCAAATTTACCGCCCGCATGCAGTTTGGTTAATACTACTTCAGCGGCTGATATGCCTTCGGTAGGGTGAATGTCTGTTGGAATACCGCGCCCATTATCTTCTACCGAGCATGAGCCGTCGGTGTGTAAAATAACTTTTATGTTGTCAGCGTAACCGGCAAGAGCCTCGTCAACTGAGTTGTCAACGATTTCATATACCAAGTGGTGTAGTCCTTGGGCCCCGGTAGAGCCAATATACATGGCGGGGCGTTTGCGTACCGCTTCAAGGCCCTCTATAACTCGTATAGACGTTGCTTTGTAATCGCTGCCGGAAGATGAGGAATTATTGGCCATACTGATACTCCTGAACATGCATAATTCACGCTAACAAAATATATTTGATTTATAGAAAAAACTACTTAAATAGCTTATAATTATAGTATATCTGATGACAACAACTTTTTCTACTCGTTTTAAAGTTGCCCGGTGCACAAAAAAACAATTATAATGACAAGTCGCTTTGGTTCTGAAAAAGATATTTTTTTTATGCGGCAAGCCCTTGAGCAAGCCCGCTTTGCTTTTGACAAGCATGAAGTGCCTATTGGCGCAGTGGTAGTTTCTGCAGACGAAACAATCATTGGGGTTGGCCATAATGCTGTTGAGTCAGAACACACGCAATGTGCGCATGCAGAAATGAGAGCGCTTGAAGATGCATCAAAGAGACGTGCCGATTGGCGCTTGAATGGGTGTTGGCTTTATGTAACTCTTGAGCCGTGCTCTATGTGTATGAGTATGAGTGTGTTGAGTCGGGTCGAGGGAGTTGTTTTTGGTGCAAAATCGCCAATTTTTGGCTATCAGCTTGACAAGAACATGGCCTATCAGTTATACAAGAATGATATTGTCAAGGTTGTATCGGGAATATGTGAGGCTGAGGCAGCAGAGTTGTTGAAGCATTTTTTTCAAAAAAAAAGGAAGCTGTAGTGAGTGAAGTAAAAAAAGGTGCGGAGCATGTTGATTTGAAAAAGGTTCAGGCAGAGCTTACGGCACGTAAACAAGAACTTGAGCAGGAATTAACAACATTGTATCAAGATAAGTTCTCTGATGACCAGGTACAGGATGTGGGTGACCAAGCGTTGACCTCTGTTATGGAAAGCCTTAAAAGCTCATTTCATGATACCAAGCTTGAAGAGTATAATAGAATTGTTAAGGCGCTTGCCATGATACAGGCGGGGACCTATGGCATTTGTGCTGATTGTCACATGCCGATTTTGGAAAAGCGATTGAAATCTTTTCCCAATGCAACGCGCTGTTTGTCGTGCCAAGAAGCGTTTGAATCCACCCATGCGAATGAAATATAAGATCTGTTGAATTCATAATGCCGATGTAGCTCAGCTGGTAGAGCAACTGATTCGTAATCAGTAGGTCGTCGGTTCAAATCCGATCATCGGCTCCAACCTTCGCTGTCCCGGGCGGCGCTTGCGCGCGCTCGGCGAGCTACGGTTGGCTGCCGCCAGCAAAGGAAATATTTTAAATATAATGGCGGAAAAGGCGCAAGCTGCCGATCTTTTTTCCCAAAAATCTATCTTGGCCCGTGCCGGCCCCGGCCGGATTAGCTTTGCCGGGTGGCCAGGGTTGGCATGCTACACAGATAAAATATTGCTTAATTTTGACATTTTTTCCTCTTTCGCTACTCTTGAGAAGACACGAGGTTAAAAAATTTTTACCGACCACAATGTAAGGTTTTTATACATGATTGCAACCGCAAAAGAAAAAAAAGTAACTACTGCCGCTCCTAAAGAAAGCGCTAAATCTAAAAAAGCTGCAAAACCGGCACCTGTTGCACCTATCGCCCATGGCGTTGGTCGTCGCAAAGCAGCTGTTGCTCGCGTATGGCTTAAGAATGGCTCAGGAAATATCGTAGTAAATGGCAAAGATTTCAAAGAATACTTTGATACTGAAGTTAATCGTATCGAAGCTTCCGCGGTTTTTACCTTGATCCCAGCAAGCAAAAGCCTTGATGTAGACATTAATGTCTATGGCGGCGGTGTTAATGCCCAAGCAGGCGCTGTTAAACTCGGCATAGCTCGCGCTATGGTAGAAGCTGACGGCACTATTCGCCCTGCATTGCGTGCTGAAAAAATGCTTACCGTTGATTCTCGCGTTAAAGAGCGTAAGAAATATGGTCAAAAAGCAGCTCGTCGTAAATTCCAATTCGTAAAACGTTAATTTTGCGCATATTTTCTCTATTCTTGATAGTCTAGTTTTTAAAAATTAGAGGTGTATTGTGTGTAGTGTTTTTGGCTACATCGGTAAGCAATACAGCAGAAGGCTGGTAATGGAAGGACTCTCGAAGCTTGAATATCGAGGGTATGATTCTGCCGGCTTCGCCTGTCTTGATACGGAAAATCACCGGCTCGCCTATGTTAAGGCGACGGGTGACCTCAATCAGTTGAAAAACAAGATTGAGCAGCAGCCTATTGATGGTTTTATCAGCATTGGTCATACCCGTTGGGCAACTCATGGCGGTTCCGCCGTGGAAAACGCCCATCCTCATTTTGACTGTGAAAAAAATATTGCCCTCATTCACAATGGCATTATTGAAAACCATCATGAGCTTCGCCAGGCTTTGCTCCAACAAGGCCATGTTTTTCATTCCCAAACTGATACTGAGGTGGCGGCACACGTTCTTGAGCGGGCAATTGCGGCTCATGGGTTGAGCGCACAGGTTTTGGCATCAGTTTTTACTCAACTCGAAGGCGCTTATGCCTTTGTTGCCATTCTACAGAATTATGCAGATACTATGATTGTTGCCCGCAAGCGTTCACCGCTGTGTCTGGGCGTTGGTCATGATGAATTTTTTGTCTCCTCTGATCCTCTTGCCTTTATAGATAAAACCAAAGAAGTGCTTTTCATGCCTGATGAAAGCTTTGCTTTGATTTCTCCGCGCGGCATTGAACTCTATACCTTTGCCGGTGTTCCCGTGCCCCCGGTTGTTACTTCTCTGAGTATTTCAACGCAAGAATATGATAAGCAACAGCACCAGCACTTTATGCTCAAAGAAATTTACGAGCAAAAACGAGCTATCCAAGATACTCTTGCGCATCTAAAGAGCTTGGAAGGTGATTTGTTGTGGCAGCAGTTGGGAATATCTGCCGAGTATGCGGCACAATTACAAAAAATTTCTCTTATCGGCTGCGGCACTTCATGGTATGCCGGTCGCATTGCGCAATTTTTCTTTGAACAGGTAAGTAAGGTTCCCACTCAGGTGAGCGTGGCATCAGAATTTCGTCATATGCCATTTTTTGCTCATGAGCGTGGCTTGTGCATTGCGATTACCCAATCCGGAGAAACGGCCGATACGCTCGAGGCAATACGCCTGGTGCGCTCATGCGGCATGAAGACGGTTGGATTAACCAATGCTCCTTCCAGCAGCATTATCCGTGAAACAGACGGCCAGATTATAACCAAGGCCGGGCCAGAAGTAGCGGTGGCATCGACCAAGGCATTTGTCACTCAACTGACGGTATTGTATTGGCTGTCTCATCGAGTCGCGCTTTCTAAGGGCCTTATTTCAGCAGAATCAATCAGCAGGCAGAGATAGATTTATTGGCAGCGGCGGAAGTGCTTGAAAGTTGCATTGAAAACAACAAGATGCGTATTATTCAAGAGCTCGCTCCCTATTATGCCACCTATAATCGTTATATTTTCTTGGGCCGCCATATTAGTTATCCGTTGGCTATGGAGGCCGCTCTCAAGTTAAAAGAAATCACCTATATCTTCTCACAAAGTTACCCAGCGGGTGAGCTGAAGCATGGTCCTCTGGCCTTGGTGGACGCGCAGACGCCAGTGGTGCTTTTCTCCCACCAAGATCCGGTTATTTATCATAAATTGGTCGCCAATGCGCAAGAGGTAAAAGCCCGCAATGGCCATTTGATAGCC